>NZ_JALPTB010000037.1 GCF_023218075.1 Rhodococcus sp. HM1
GCTGGGGCAGTGCCCGGCCGTCGCGGTCACGGCCGGCGGCCAGGGTGTCGAAGGTGTCCGGGTGCCACAGTCGGGTGAGCAGTTCGGTTTCGGCGCCGGTGATCAGGTCGAGCAGCCATGCGATGCGAATATCGAGGTCGTCGAGTCCGATCGGCTCGCCGGTGCTGTCGTCGACCGCACGATGGGGGCGGGTGGTGAACGCGAACGGGCGCCGGCCCATCGGTGCGGTGTTGCTCATCCGTTCACCCCCCGCCCCGTGTCGTCGTCGATCGGTTCCTGCCGGGAACATCTCGTCGTGCTCGACTGCGGCGTCGACCGTAGCGTCGGGCACCGACAGATTCGGTGCGGTCCGCGTCACGACCGGGTCGGGTCTGCGCCGATGCGGTGACCGGCCCTGCGGTGCGTGCCGATCCCGCCCTTTCCGGGAAACGCAGCAGAACAACAGGAAGAATCGGAGAGTATTACGGAGTATCAGACTTCTCGTCGACTGTTGTGAGCCTCCCGGACTCGCCGCGGCCGACCGTCCCGTCCTCGTGGTGTTCGACGGCAAGGTTGCGGCGGTGGAGATCCCGCACGCGCTGGCCTTCGACCTGCTCGCCGAACGCGGCGTGCGTGTTCCGCTGGTGGTGATGATCGACAGCATCGATCCCGCGACGCGATCACGCGAACTTCCCTGCAGCGCAGAATTTCTCGAAGCGCTCACCGGCGACCTCCTGCCGTGGCTGCGGGCGGAGTGGAATGCGACCGGCGCGGCGGATTCCGTCCTGGTGGGTGGATCGAGCTACGGCGGGCTCGCCGCCACCTACGCGGCGCTGCACGCTCCGCAGCATTTCGGTGGTGCGGTGAGCCTGTCCGGGTCGTTCTGGTGGCCGCGACCCGGTATGCCCGGGCAACCCGACGAGACGGCGCAGTCCGTGCAGCGGCAACTCGACGACCTCGCGACGCACGGCTCGAGATTCTGGATGACCGCGGGCGAACTCGAACCGCGGCTGATCGAGGAGAATCGCGAGGCTCGGGACCTCTTGCGCGCGAAAGGATTCGACGTCGACTACCGCGAATTCTGCGGCGGCTACGACTACGCGCACCGGCGCGACGCGCTGGTGGCCGGGGCGGCGGCGCTGCTGGGCCCTGCCGCCGCCCACAGACCGTTCCGCGGTTAGAGGATCTCGTAGATGGTGGCGTTTGCGGTGCCGCCGCCCTCGCACATGGTCTGCAGACCGTAGCGACCACCGGTGCGACGCAGGTGGTGGATCAGCGTCGCGGCCAGACGGCCACCGGAGCCACCGAGCGGGTGACCGAGCGCGATCGCACCGCCGAGCGGGTTCAGCTTCTCGATCGAGGCACCCGTCTCGCGCAGCCACGCCAGCGGCACCGACGCGAACGCCTCGTTCACCTCGAAGGCGTCGATGTCGTCGATCGTCAGACCCGACTTCTTCAGCGCCAGCGCGGTCGCCGGGATGGGGCCGGTGAGCATCTTGACCGGATCGTCGCCGGTCACGACGGCGGTGTGGACGCGCGCGAGCGGGGTGAGGCCCAGGGCCTTCGCCTTCTCCGAGGTGGTGACGAGGACGCCGGACGCGCCGTCGGAGATCTGCGAGGCGTTACCGGCGGTGACGACGCCGTTCTCTAGGAACGGAGCCTTGAGCCCGGCGAGCTTCTCGACGGTCGAACCGCGGCGCACGCCCTCGTCGGTGTCGATCACGGTGCCGTCGGGCAGGGTGACCGGGGCGGTCTCGTCGGCGAACAGGCCCTCGTCCTGCGCGCGGGCGGCGCGCTCGTGCGACTGCACCGAGTATTCGTCGAGTTCGGTGCGGGAAAGACCCCACTGCCGGGCGATGATCTCGGCGCCGACGCCCTGGTTGAAGCGGCCGTTGAAGCCGGGAGCGGTGAGCTCCTCGGAGTAGCGGTCGCGGGCCGGGCCGCCCATCGGGCCGGTGCCCTCGGGGGAGGACGAGCCGAGCGGGATCGCGGACATGATCTCGACGCCACCGGCGACGATGAGGTCGGCCTGGCCGGAGATCACGGCGGCCGCGGCGGTCGAGATGGCCTGCTGGGAGGAGCCGCACTGCCGGTCGATGGTGAAGCCGGGGACGGATTCGGGCCAGCCGGCGCCGAGCACGGCCATGCGGCCGATGTTGCCGGACTGCATGCCCACCGACTGGACGGTGCCCCAGTGCACGTCGTCGACGAGGGCGGGGTCGATTCCGGTCCGCTCCGCGATGGTGCGGAGGATGTGGGCGGAGAGTTCGACGGCGTGGACGCCGGACAGGCCGCCGCCGCGCTTGCCGATGGGGGTACGTACAGCCTCGACGATCACTGCATCGCGCATGTCTTCGGATCACTTCCTCTGGATGGAACTGCACAGTCCCGACGAAGTCTAATCCGGTAAATGAATACCCTGCCAAGCGGATGCTTGGTAAGGGCTGCGGTTCAGGGTGCCGGTCGTTCCGGCGCGCCCTTGACCAGCTGCATCACGGCCTTGCGGATCTCGTCCGGAATCGGTACCGGTCTGCGTGTGCGCGCGTCGACGTAGACGTGCACGAAACGCCCGGTCGCTGCCGCTGTCAGCGCGCCGTCCGGGCCCTCGCGGAAGATCGCCAGTTGGTAGGTGATGCTGCGTTTGCCGAGGCGGTCGACGTCGATGCCCACCTGCAATCGGTCGGGGAACGAGAGTTCCGCGATGTAGCGGCAGGAGGTTTCGGCGACCACACCGATGGCGTCGAGCTCGCGGATGTCCACGCCGGTCGTCGCCATGAGCCAGCCGTTGACCGCGGAATCGAAGTACGAGTAGTAGGTGACGTTGTTGACGTGGCCGTAGTGGTCGTTGTCCGCCCAACGTGTCTGCATCGGCCACAGCGCCGGGAAGCGGGCCGGGTCGGGCTGCGCGTCGGGAGTCGTCGGCTGGCGGTTGGTCACTAGATCATTGTGTCAGGAAGCATCGAACTTCACCTGAAGAGAGACCGTCGAGGCTTGCTCGGGCCGAATCGTTACCGCTCCACAACCTTTCCTGTACCCGAATTCGACTGTTCGAACGACAGGACCGCGCGCACCGCGAGACCCGCCACCAGCGCCCAGAAGGCCGCTCCGATGCCGAAGGCGCTCAGCCCCGACGCCGCGACCAGGAACGTCACGACCGCGGCTTCACGACCGTCGGTGTCGCGCAACGAGGATGCGAGCGCGCTGCCCAGGGTGGCCAGTAGTGCAAGCCCGGCAACCGTTTCGACGACCCCGGCCGGGGCGAGCGCCACCAGTGTCGCCACCGCGGTGGACAGCAGGGCGAGTGCCAGGTACGACCAGCCGGCCGTCCACGCCGCCACCCAGCGGCGGTTCGGGTCCGGGTCGGCCTCGGGCGCCGCCGACAGGGCAGCGCTGATCGCCGCCAGGTTGATGGCGTGCCCGCCGGACGGGGCGCCGAGCACCGTGCCGAGCCCGGTCACCGTCATCGCTGCGCGCCAGGGCGTTCGGTAGCCGAACGACGACAGCACCGCGGTTCCGGGGATGTTCTGCGAGGCCATCGTCACGATGTACAGGGGCAACGCGATGCCGAGCAGCGCCTGCCAGGTCCACGCCGGTGCGGTGAACGTTACCGAGGGCAGCAGATCCGTCGGCGCCGGACGAGTTCCCGAGCGCGCCAGGTCGATCGCGATCACGACCGCGGCCGCGGCGAATGCGGCCGGGACCGCCCACCGCGGGCGTCGTCGCAGCACGATCAGCCAGGTCAGCGCGACCGGGGCGATCGCCGCGGGGTCGGCGGTCAGAGAGGTCACCGGGGCCAGGCACAACGGCACCAGGACACCGGCGAGCATGGCCTGCGCCAGCGACGTCGGGATCGCCGCGATCAGGCGCCCCAGGTGGGGCGAGAGTCCGGTCAGCACAACGGCCAGCCCGACCGCGACGAACGCGCCGACCGCGGCGGGCCAGCCCCCGGCGACCGCACCGGTCCCGGCGAGCAGGGCGGCGCCCGGCGTCGACCAGGCCAGGGTGATCGGGGTGCGGTAGCGCCGTGCCAGCCACAGGATGCCGACGCCCTGTGTCACGCACAGCGTGAGCAGGCCCGATGCGGCCTCCGGCCCCGATGCGCCCACTCCGTGCAGGCCGGTGAGCACGACCGCGAACGAACTGGTGAATCCGACCAGGGCCGTGACGATTCCGGCGCCGATCGGCTGGGAGAGCGGAACCGGTGTCTGCGAGTCGGTGGTCACCGACGGGATTCTGCCGCAGCCCGGGCCGCGGCGTCCGCTCGTGCACCGCCACGGCGGACAAATAGAGGCATTCTCGGTGCATATTTATTTTCTTAGGATTTATAAATTGGTACTTGCTTAGGGTCTAAAAATTTGTATTTTTTTAGGATGCGTAAATTGACTGGATTCGCGACATCGGCCGTAGTTCTCGCATTCGGTTGTGCCCTGGTTGCTCCCGCCGCAGGCGCCGCGGATACGGGTGCCCCTGTCTCGTCGCAGTGCGTGCCCGCGGCCTCCGGATTCGAACAGGCCCGCCTCGCCGAGGTCACCGATCCCGCCGGTATCGACTCGTTCGACGCCGCGCGCGACCGCATCGCGCAGCTGCGCGAGCTGCTCGTCCACAGTGGCGACTATCGCGGCACGTTCGTGCTGGCGTTCGACGAGATCCTCGAGCTGACCGGTCCGACGCTCAACGCCGGCATCTACGACGACGAGCAGTGGGCGAGCGATCTTGCCGTCGAGGTCGTGCGCCTGTACGTCGCGAACCTGCACGAGTACGTCACCGGCGGAACCCCGGCGCCGCACTGGGCCGACGCGTTCGCGCTCACCGAGCAGTGCGATCGCAGTCCCGGCCGGGTGCTGACCGCGGCGATCGTCGCACATCTCGTCACCGACTTCCCCGAAGCGCTCGTCACCATCGGATCCGGTCCCGAACACACCCGCGATTTCTACACTTTCGGGAACGCCCTCGTCGCCGCCGCACCGCGCATCGCCGAAGAGTTCAAGGCCGTGTACGGCACCGACCTCGGACCGTTCTTCACCGGCTGGTTCGTCGGCGATCTGCTCGGCGCCGAGCGGACCACGACGTTGATGTTCCAATCCGCCCGGACGGTCGCGTGGGTCAACAACTTCGGTCTGCAGAATCCCACGACCCGCGACGCGACACGTGCCGAGATGCGGATCGCCACCGCCGTGGCGGGCGAGGTTCTCGATCTGCTCGAGGAGGCTCGGACGATCTGAATTCGGCCCTCCTCGTCCGTGGATCCGACTACGGTCGATGCCGCCGGCCCACGGAGCCGAGAAATTCTCCGCGAAGTGTCGATCGCCGGCCGCGCTGCTCGACGTGTACGTGAACGGACCGGAGATGCGGTCCCGTGACGGAGGAGAACCTCATGAAGTACATGCTGATCCTGCGAGTCACCGACCAGGCCCTCGCAGCGTCGAAGGAAGCGGATTTCACGGAAATCGTCAACGCGATGGGCCGATACAACGAAGAGCTCATCAAGGCGGGTGTTTTGCTCGCCGGAGACGGGCTGTCCGACCCCGAGGAAGGATTCGTCGTCGACTTCGACTCCGATCCTCCGCTCGTGTCGGACGGCCCCTACGGCGAGACGAAGGAACTGTTCTCCGGCTTCTGGATCATCCAGACCGCCTCGAAGGAAGAGGCAGCCGAATGGGCGAGACGCTGCCCGCTGGGTCCGGGCAGCAAACTCGAAGTGCGCCGGGTCAACGAACTCGAGGACTTCGACCAGAGCAACGAGTACATCCGGAAGCAAGCAGCTTGGCGCGAGCAGCTGGGCACGGACCGTCCGATCAGCGGCTGAGCCGTGGGCGAAAACGCCGACGCAGAACGCGCACGCCGGGCCGTCGAGGCGGTGTGGCGCATCGAATCGGCGAGAATCGTTGCAGCGCTGACCCGTATCGTCGGCGACCTCGATCTCGCCGAGGACCTCGCCGGCCAGGCGCTGCTCGAAGCCCTCGAGCAGTGGCCGGCCGGTGGGGTTCCCCGCAACCCCGCGGCCTGGCTGACCGCCGTCGCCAAACGCCGGGCGATCGACGGGTGGCGGCGCCGGGACCTGCTCGACGAGCGCTACGCGGCGATCGCGCGCGACCTCGACGCGTCGCGCTTCGACGACGAGGCCTGGGATCCCGATCGCATCGACGACGACGTGCTCCGGCTGATGTTCATCGCGTGCCACCCGGTGCTGGGCCGCAAAGCGCAGGTCGCGTTGACGCTCCGGGTGGTCGGCGGCCTGACCACCGAGGAGATCGCCCGCGCCTTCATGATCCCCACCGCGACGGTGCAGCAACGCATCGTGCGTGCCAAGAAGACCCTCACCGCGGCCAAGGTCCCGTTCGAGGTGCCGCCGCGCGCGGAGTTCGCGAACCGGCTGGGCGCCGTCCTCAACGTGCTCTACCTGGTGTTCAACGAGGGATACGCCGCGACCTCGGGATCCGAATGGATGCGGACGGATCTCGGGGCGGAGGCGTTGCGGCTGGCCCGGATCCTCGCCGAACTCGTGCCGCAGGAACCCGAAGCCCACGGGCTCGTCGCCCTGATGGAACTCACGGCGGCTCGCTTCGGCGCCCGCACCACGCCGACGGGAGAACCGATCCTGCTGGCCGACCAGGACCGCACGCGCTGGGATCGCGCCCAGATCACCCGCGGCGTCGCGGCCCTCGCCCGCGCCGACGCGGTCGGCCGGGGTCGCGGACCGTATGCCCTGCAGGCGGCGATCGCCGAGTGTCACGCGCGCGCAGCCACTTTCGAGGACACCGATTGGGAGACGATCGTGCTTCTCTACGAGGCGCTCGGGCAGGTAGCGCCGTCGCCGGTGGTCGAACTCAACCGCGCCGCGGCCGTGTCCATGGCGTACGGCCCGGCGCCCGCGCTGGAATACGTCGACAAGCTCGTCGCCGACGGCGAACTCGCCGGCTACCACCTGTTGCCGAGTGTGCGCGGCGAGCTGCTCCGGCAGTTGGGCCGCATCGACGAAGCCCGCGCCGAGCTGCTCGAGGCTGCGCGGCTGACCGGCAACGAACGGGAGCGCGCGGTTCTGCTCGCGAAGGCCGAGGAACTGCGCGACCGGCCGTGATCGGCAACGTCAGGAGCGGGAGAACTCCGACGCGCGGCGCACCTGGTCGGGTGTCGGGGTCACGCCCGTGTACAGCGCGAACTGCAGCGCCGCCTGCAGCGCTATCACCTCGGCGCCGGTGATGACCGTGTGACCGTGGGCGCGTCCCGCCCGGATCAGCGGTGTCTCGGGCGGCATCGCGACCACGTCGAAGACCACCGTCGCGGCCTCGACCGCGGCGGAGGGGAACGGCAGTGCGTCGGCTTCGGGACCGCCCGCCATCCCGATCGGGGTCGCGTTGATCAGCACGGCGGGGGAGGAGTCGCCGAGGTCGGCTCGCCACACGTATCCGTACCGGTCGGCGAGTGCGGTCCCGGCGGCCTCGTTCCGCGCGATGACGGTGACGTCGGTGAAGCCGTGTTCCCGGACCGCCGCGACCACCGCCTTGGCCATGCCGCCGCTGCCCGCGACCGCGACCGACAGAGCCGGATCGACGCCGTGGTCGCGGAGCAGGTCCAGCACCGCCTGGAAGTCGGTGTTGTAGGCGTGCAGCACCCCTTCCTCGTTGACGATGGTGTTGACCGAATCGATCGCGCGGGCCGACTCGTGCATCACGTCGACGAGCGGGATCACCTTTTCCTTGAACGGCATCGACACCCCAGCACCCCGGATGCCGAGCCCGCGGATACCCGTGACCGCGGCCTCGATGTCGGTGGGCGCGAACGCCTTGTACACGTAGTCCAGGCCGAGTTCGTCGTACAGATAGTTGTGGAATCGGGTGCCGATGTTGCTGGGCCGGCCCGACAGGGAGATGCACAGCCGGGTGTCCTTGTTGATCCGCGGAGCCATGACCTCCAACCTAAACCCGTCGCACACCGCCAGGTACTCCGTCCGCGCCGGAGATGACGATCGGTGTACAGAAATATCGGTACATCAACCGTCATAAGGGGCGCTTCCGACGCGGACGAATCGGGCATGGGCGACGGAGGGGGACGCGACGAACTCGACGCACTCGAGATCGGTGGTGAGCACATCGTCGTCGAACACGCGCTCGCCGCGGCCGAGCAGCACCGGCACGATCGCCAGGTGCATCTCGTCGACCAGCCCCGCGCGCAGATACTGCCGGACGGTCGCGGGACCGCCCCCGACCCGCACGTCCGCGCCGCCGGCGGCCTCGACGGCCTGTGCGAGCGCGTCCTCGATGCCGCCGGTGACGAAGTGGAAGACGGTGCCGCCGCCCAGGGTGATCGGATCGCGGGGATGGTGGGTGAGCACGAAAACCGGGTGATGGAACGGCGGTTCGTCGCCCCACCAGCCCGACCACTCGTCGCTGTCCTCCCACCTTCCGCGGATGGGACCGAACATGTTGCGGCCCATGATCGTTGCGCCGATCCCGTCGATCCCGCGGGCCATGAAGTCGTCGTCGATCCCGGTCTCTCCGCCGTCCTTCCCGAACGACCGGTGGAACGACCGGGTCTCGTGCACCCACCCGAGGATCCGTTCCCCGCCGATCCCGCCGGGGTTCTGCAGGCTCTGATCCGGCCCGGCGGAGCAACCGTCGACCGTGATCGCGAAATTCTGTACCCGAAGCCGTGCCATCGTCGAACTCCTTCGAATCGTCCGGTGGAAATCGTTCCCGTGTCACAGTGAAGTCGGAGACCGCGACGTCGTCCGGACATCGGCGAACAGAAATGCGCGATCCGCGATGTCCGGATCTGCTCCGCAGATCCGACTTCAGGGGTGAAGCCCCATCCGGGGGCACGGCAGAGGAGACGACCGTGAAATACATGCTGTTGATCTACAACCGTCCCGACTTCGTCGAGGACCTGAGCGACAACGCGCGGGAGGAACTGTTCGCGGAGGTCGACGCGATCATGGCCGAACTCACCGAATCCGGTGAACTCGTCGGCGGACAGGCATTGACCGACCCGTCGACCGCCCGCACCGTGCGGCAGGGGACGACCACCGCGCACACCGTCACCGACGGGCCGTTCATGGAGAGCAAGGAACAGTTCTGCGGCTACGTCGAGGTCGATGTCGACAGCCGGGACCGCGCCGTGGAGATCGCCGCGCGCTGGCCCGACGTGCGCTACGGCGGGGCGATGGAGGTCCGGGCCGTGATGCACGACGGCGGGGCCGAGATGTGAGCGACCCGCAGGACCTGCTGCGCACCCTCGCGCCGCAGGTCCTCGGGTACCTCGCGGCGCGGCACGGACAGTTCGACGCGTGCGAGGACGCGGTGCAGGAGGCGCTGCTCGCGGCGCACCGGCAGTGGCCGGCGGAGGGTGTGCCGTCGAATCCGCGCGGCTGGCTGATCACAGTCGCGCAGCGGCGGCTCACCGACGAGTGGCGCAGCGACAGTGCCCGCCGCGACCGCGAACATTCCTGGGCGGCAATGGAATCGGACCGGTCCGTCATCGATCTCGCCGACGTGGGGCACGACGGCGACGACACGTTGACGCTGCTGTTCCTGTGCTGCCATCCGGCGCTGTCACCGTCCTCACAGATCGCGCTGACCCTGCGCGCGGTCGGGGGGCTCGACACCGTGTCCATCGCGCGGGCGTTCCTGGTGCCGGAGGCGACGATGACCCGGCGCATCACCCGCGCCAAACAGGCGATCCGCGACGCCGGCGCGATCTTCACCCTGCCCGCTGCGGCCGACCGCGCCGCACGGTTGCAGGCGGTTCGCCACGTGCTCTATCTGATCTTCAACGAGGGCTACACCAGCTCCGGCGGACCCGACCTGACCTCCCACGAACTCAGCGCCGAAGCGATCCGCCTGACCCGCCTGCTGCACGCGCTGTTGCCCGAGGACGCCGACACCACCGGCCTGCTCGCGCTCATGCTGCTCACCGATGCCCACCGCGACGCCCGGACCGACCCGTCCGGCGCGCTGATTCCCCTCACCGAACAGGACCGGACCCGCTGGGACCGGAAGCAGATCGACGAGGGAATCGCGCTGGTCACCGCCGCGCTCAGCGCCGCCCCGCCCGGGCCGTACCAACTGCAGGCCGCGATCGCCGCGCTGCACGCGGAGGCCGACCGCGCCGAGGACACCGACTGGGCGCAGATCGTCGCGCTGTACCGGGTGCTGTCGCACGTCGCACCCAACCCGATGGTCACGGTGAACCGAGCGGCCGCTGTGGGCATGCTCGACGGCCCCCGCGCCGGCCTGGATCTCCTCGCGACGGTGGCGGACGACCGGCGGCTCGCCGGCAACCATCGGGCGGTCGCGGTCCGGGCGCACCTGCTGGAGATGGCGGGTGAGGCGGCCGCGGCGCGCGCGGCGTACCTCGACGCGGCCAGGCTGACGGCGAGCGTTCCCGAACAGCGCTACCTGCAGGGCCGGGCTGCGCAGCTGGCGCCGAACCCGAAGGACTCGCGATGACAGTGTCGGGCTGCAGCAGCGACGGGAGTGGTTGACGGGGCCGAACCCGTGGCCGTCACGTGAAACACCGTGCGGGCCGAACCGGAGTGGTTCGGCCCGCACGGTGAATGGTGAGGCGGCACTGAGCTATCGAGCTGGCGCTGTCGACGGCCGACGTGGCACTTGCCTCCGCCTGTACTGCCGTGACCGTCGTGGCAACGGATCCCGTCTGGGCGGCGGTGGTTTCACCGGTCGGGATGCACGGTACGGCGTCGGATCTTCCATCCGGCCGCGGTCATCTCGAGTTCGTCCTCCAGCACGGTGATTCGGTGCAGTCGAACCGAATCACCTGCGGGGGTGCCGACGATCTGCAGGTATGCCCGAGAGTGCAGTGTGCCCGGGCCTGCCGGTCGAACCTCCACCGTGCCGAGCACGTGACGCAGGACTTCACCACGTGCTCGGCAGTCGGCATGGAACCGTTCGGCGAACGCGACCAGCTCGTCGGCTCCGCGGGCGGGAGCGGGATAGCTCGGCGAGAGGAATTCCCCGTCCACGGTGAACGTGGCAGCCCAATCCTCGGCCCGACCGGAGTCGATGGCGTGACTTTGGCGTCCGTAGAGCTGGTGCACGGCGACGACGTCGTCGGTCGACACCTGGGTCGGGCACGGGATCTGGGTGTTCATCCGAATTCTCCTTGTCGGCTTTCCTGCTCGTCGGCTGTGCGGTTCACAGAACGGTCAGCAGCAGCCACGCCAGCGGGGGACCGAGGAGAACCATCGTGCCGGCCCACAGCAACATCGAGCGCAGCAACTTCGGACGAGCTTCGGGCTCGGCCGTCGCCAGAGCGAGGGCTCCGATGATGCCCAGGGGGCTCGCGTCGACGATCGTGGTGGACACGGTGACCGGGCCGACCACAGACAGGGTGCTCATGTCACCCGAGACGAGCGGGAGGGCGAGCTGCAAGGTGGCGCCGATGACGGTGATCGACGAGGCGAACGCCGAGATGATGCCGCTGAGCCAGGACAGGGCGAGGACGGCGCCGGACGCGGAGCCGATGCTGGACAGCGAGTCGTTGATCGCGTCGATCGTGCCGATCTCGGTCAGAATGCCGATGTAGATCAGGACACCGGCGAGCATCAGCATGACGCCCCAGGGCATGGCGTTGATGAAGGTGTTCTGCTTGCGCTCGAAGAGGAGTGTCAGCAGCAGACCCAGTGCCAACGCACTGAACCCGATGTCCATGCCGAAACCGAGCGACGCGACGAGCAAGGTGGTGAGCGCGATCAGCGTGGCGATCTGGTAGGCGTTCGGCCGTCCGTGTCCTGTGCCCCGGCCTGCAGCGGAGGACGGGTCGTCGATGTCCGGAGTATCGGCGGAGCCACCTGCGGATCCGGACACCGGCCCGCCGCCCACCGTGGCCAACGCCGGCTGCGCCACCGACATCCGGCCGGCACGCACCAGCTTCGCACCACCGAACAGGAAGTAGGCGATGACGGCGACGAGACCGTTGATCGCCACATGGCTCACGAACAGCTGGAGGGTGATCGGCTCGAGTCCGGCTTCGGTGAGTTGCTTTGCGGTGAAGACCGCGGGAGTCGCCAATGGGCCGAAATTGCCTGCAAGGATGCCGTGCACGACCATGATCGTCACGAGGAACCGGCTGATGTTGTAGTCCCTGGCCAGTCGCATCGCAACCGGGATGACGAGAGCGGCCACGGCCGGCGGATAGGCACCGATCGCGGTCGCCGCGGCCGAGAGCACGAACAGCAGTGGAGGCACCAGGGCGATCGAACCGCGCAGCAGGCGCAGTAGCCCGTCGACGATGAAGTCCATCGTCTTGCTCGACTCGACCACTGCGAAGAAGTACGTGATCCCGACGATCAGGATGAAGGTCTCACTGGGAAACGACTCTGCGACGACATCCAGCGAGATTCCGCTGAAGTATGCGATCGCGGTGCCGCCGACCAGGAGCAGCAGTCCCATGTTGATCGTCCACACCGATGCGACGATGAACGATCCGAGGAGTATCACCACAGAGGCGATTTGGAGAAAGGTCATGTGAAAGTCCACTTCGTTGAAAGGGGAAGGATGCGTTGGGCTTTCAAGGTGTTCGGTTCGCGTCGCGCCGTGGCGCGAAGAATTTCTGTAAGCCCCGACAGTCTGTTCACGTGGTGGGCTGTACCTCCTGGCGGCCGAGATGTTGCCATGACTTCGGGGGTTCGAACGTGCTGGTTCTGGCCCGGGCGTACTGGTACGGCACATCGAGGCGATGGCCCAGAACTTCCGCCGCCGACCAGGTCCAGTGCGGATTGTGCAGGTGGCCTCGGCCGATTCCGACCAGGTCCACGCTGCCGTCCGCGATCAACTCGTCGGCGAGGACCGGGCTGCTGATCAGGCCGACGCCGATGACCGGGAGGTTCACGTGCCGGCGGATGACCCGCGCCGGCGGGATCTGATAGCCGGGGCCGAGCGGGATGTCACCGCGCGCGTTCCCGCCACTGCTGACGTGGATGAAATCGGCCCCACGCTGTTCGAGGTCGACTGCGAAGCGGCATGCCTCGTCGGGGGTGATTCCCCCTTCTGCCCAGTCGGTTCCGTTGACGCGCACACCGAGTGCCACCGTGTGCGGTACGGCTGCGCGCACGGCGTCGAAGACCCGTAGGGGGAAGCGTGCACGGTTGTCGTAGTCACCGCCGAACTCGTCGGTTCGCTGATTCGCCAACGGGGAAAGGAAGGAGCTGAGCAGATATCCGTGAGCACCGTGCAGTTCGATCAGGTCGAACCCGGCATCGACGGCTCGATTCGCGGCGGCGACATAGTGCTCGACCACGCGGTCCATATCGTCCACGGTCAGTGGCGTCGGAACGGGCCACCGCTCGGACACCGGAACGGCGCTCGGACCGATCGTCGGCCAGCCCTCGGTCGCTTCCAGGGGGCCCGATCCGCCGGTTCGCGGGCTGTGGCTGGAAGCCTTGCGACCGGCGTGCGACAGCTGGATACCGAGCCGGATCGACGAGTGGGATCGTGCTGTTTTCACCAGTGCTGCAAGGGCTTCGGACTGGTCGTCGCGCCACAGGCCGAGGCAGTCCGGCGTAATCCGTCCTTCCTCGGAGACCGCGGTCGCTTCCATGATCAGTAGTGCCGCGCCGGACAGGGCCAGGCTGCCGATGTGGATCAGGTGCCAGTCGGTGGCCAGTCCGTCGCGGGCACTGTACTGACACATGGGAGGGATGACGATTCGATTGGCAAGGGACAACGGGCCGAGGTCGATGGGATCGAACAGATTCGGCATCGTCAGTCCTCTCTCATCAGCAGTGCACAGCCGAGGCCGTAGGCGCCCATGCTTACTGCGGCGACGTCCGGCTCTCGGCCGACCTGCCGCGATCCTCCGCGTCCCCACAGTTGGACACAGGCCTCGTGGAGATGTCCCAGTCCGTGCAAGCGCCCGGCCGAGAGTTGGCCGCCACCGGTGTTCATCGGTAGTTCTCCGTTCAATCCGATATTCGTGCCACCTTCGACGAACGCCCCGACCTCGCCCTTGGCGCAGAAGCCCAGAGCCTCGAGCCAGTGCACCGTCAGGATGCTCATGCCGTCGTAGATCTGCGCCACGCGCACGTCACGACGAGAAATCCGGGACCGATCCCAGAGCATCGCAGCCGCCTTCTCGGCCCCGAACGAGGTCAGGTCGAGAGGGTCACGCAATCCGCCGGCCCCCATCGCGGTGCCGACGGCCTCGAATCGTAGCGGTGGATTGGTCATGTGCCGGGCGTCGTCGAGTCGGGAGAGCACGAAAGCGACCGATCCGTCGACCGGGACGTCGCAATCGTAGAGGCGTAGGGGCCAGGACACGATGCGGCTGTCGAGGTAGTCGTCGAGCGTGAGCGGTTCGCGGTAGACGGCCGAGGGGTTGCCCGCCGCATTCGTACGGGCGTTCACGGCGATGGCACCGAGCTGTTCGTGGGTCAGCTTGTGCTCGTACATGTACCGCTGTGCGTAGGTCGCGTACCAAGGCACGGGGGATTCGACACCGTACGGTGCGGTCCATTCCCAGAAGCCGTGGATCTCCCCGGATGATCCGGCCCAACTCTGCGCCTGCTTGTCCCGCGCCCGGGACTGTGCCTCGGTCACGGTGCGGAAGACCAGGACGTGACGGGCGAGCCCTGCGGACAGTGCACCGATCGCATTGACGATCGCGCTGAACTGGCTCGGCGAGTCCAGGGCGGCGGCCGAGTACCAGTTGACGTTCAGTCCCAGCGCAAGACGCAGGTCCTGTGCGCCGACGGGAGCGAACCCGCCGCCGGTGTTCGCGGCTCCCGGATAGGTCGAGATGCCGTCGATGTCGTCGACCGTGAGCCCGGCGTCGGTGATCGCGGCCAGGGCCGCGTCCACGGTCAGGGACAGGGCGCTCGCGGTGGTGCGGCGCCCCACCTCGGACAAACCGATACCGGTGATGGCTACGTTTCGTTCGGCATGCACCGGCGTCACTCCTCGTCCGTGATCTCGAAAACGGGCAGCCACGCCTCACCCTGCTGCTGGAAGCGGGTGACGACGGGCTTGTCGGTGGGGTCGTCGATATCGGCGCCGCCGATCAGACCTCCGAAGACGTACAGGCCGGGTTGTTCGACCAGTTCGACGTATCCGACACGAAAAGGCACCGGCTGGCCGGGAAACCAGGGCTGCTCGTTGGTGGTCCACGATGCGACGCGGCCGTGTCCGCTGACAGCGTCGGATGCCAGATGGGTGGCCGTGCGGCACCGTCGGCAGACGGGGCTCGGCGGGTGCTGCCACTGCTCGCACGCGGAGCAGTGCTGGATACGCAACCGGCCGGTTGCTCCGCCGGTCCAGTAGTCGGCGGTGTCCGGGGTGATGCCGGGGACACGCCGACCGTGGGTCCAGATCGTGCTCGTCACTGCGTCCTCCGGTGGGGCTCCAATGCGGCGGCACTCGCGTACCGGTCCCGCAGCTTGTATTTCTCGATCTTGTGGCTGGCGTTGCGTGGCAAGGTGTCGACGTGCACGTAGAACTCCGGCCGCATGTAGCGGGGCAGTGCCTCCTCACATTCCTTCTGCAGGGACGCCAGGGCCTCGGGGCTGCTGTCCTCGAGTTCGAGGAACAGCGCGATCTCGTCTTCTTCGAGTTCGGACGGAACCGCGATCGCGGCGACGTCGCGCACGCCGTCGATCTTCGAGACCATCCCTTCGAGCTCGAAGGCGGAGATGTTCTCTCCGCGCCGACGGATCACATCCTTGAGCCGGTCCTCGAACCACATGTAGCCGTCGGCATCGATGCGGCACAGGTCGCCGGTGTGGAACCATCCATTGCGCCGACTCTGCACGGTGGCTTCCGGCATCCCGTAATACCCGCTGGAGTCGTTCCACGGAACGGTGGACCGGATGACCAGTTCCCCCTTCGTGTCCGGGGGGACCTCGAGATCGTGGGTGTCCACGATCCGGGCCTCCATCCCGGGGCGGAGCCGCCCGGCCGAGCCGAGCTTCTCCGACGGATCGGCAAGGGTGTACGCATGGCTCGGGCCGTAGTCGGTGAGACTGTAGCCGGAGGTGAAACGCAACCCGAACCGGCGTTCGAAGTCCGTGGCGTAGGCGGGGATCGGCACGGTCATCACCATGCGAAGGGAATTGTCCGCGTCCGTCGGCCGAGGGTCTTTCTTCCACAGGATCGCGGCCATGGAACCGAGCAGGTTCGTGGCGGTGATGCGAGCGGTGCGCACGTCGTCCCAGAACTTGGACGCGGAGAACCGCCGACGGAGGAAGACCTGGGAGCCCGCGCCGATCGCGCAGTGCAGTGCTCCCTGAAAAGCGTTGACGTGGAACAACGGAAGGCAGATGTATACCCGGTCGTCGGCACGATATCCGAACGACACGGCGTGGCTGAAGCCCCACAGCATCGCGCGGATGTGCGGCATCATCACGCCTTTGGACGGTCCCGTCGTGCCGGACGTGTAGTTGATGTAGCCCAGGCCGGTCGGATCGACTTCGTGCGGCGGCAGCGGCGCAGTGGAGGCGGCCTCGTCGCAGATCGCGGCGTGGGTGATCCCGTCGACTGCGGTCTCGCTCCACGGACCTGCGAACCCGACCGCCGTCAGGCCGGCCTCCTGCGCAACGCGGGCAGAGTCGGCGTTCGATGCGTCGTGGACGAGCATCGATGCATCGGAATTGCTGAGGTAGTAGGCGAGAAGGTCGCCGGCGGCCTGGGTGTTGAGGGGCACCGCGACCGCTCCGAGGCGGCTGAGTGCGATGTAGACGAGGATGTGCGTGACGCTGTTGGGCAATTGCACAGCGACGTGTGCACCCTGGGACACGCCGCGTGCGGTGAACCAGCGGGCATAGAGGTCGGCCTCCTCGACAAGCCGGGTGTAGGTGTACTCGGCGCCGGTGTCCAGATCGGTCAGGAAGACCCGGTCGGGATCGCGACGAGCCCGCGTGGAGAGGGACCCGAAGAGAGTCAACTCCTGGAAGTCGAATCCCATTCGGAGACGGTCGAAGTCGGAGACGGAGCTCGGCAGCGTCACGAGGCTGCTCCTTCGAGGGCTGCGGCACGCAGGCTGTCTCGGGCAGCAGCGGTACGGAAGCCGTCCACCCCGAGGGCGGACATCGAGTCGGACAGTTCGACGAACACTCGCTGCAGAGCCGAGTGCGGGCGGTCATCGACGGGAGCGACCGCGGCGCTGTCCCGGACGTACACGACCCGATCGGGTCGGCCGACCAGAGCATCACCGACGGCGGTCAGTCCCAGACGTTCGCGCACCGCGTCTTCGGACGCAATTACGACATGCGTCGCCGCCGACTCGTGGGTGTCGGCGATGGGAGACTTCGATCCCTCGTCGCGGAGCAGCAGCGTGGCGGTGCCGGCGTCGTCGCTCGAGTCGGAGAGTCGTTCGATACGGAAGTGGTGCGGGGGCAGAAGTTCGGTGAGATACCGTTCCTCGCCCGTCTGCGTGGTGACGCGAAGCTCGCTGAGCGGGCGACCGACGACGCCGCTGTCCGCAGCGTCCACGGGGAAGTCCGAGATGTGTGCGGCGGCATGGCCGTCGATGAGTTCCCGCAGGGCAGGGGCCTCGGGAAGCAGAGACATCACCTCACGACGGAGCGTGCGGGAGGCTTCGTCGGCGCTGGTCATGAACAGGGACACCGGTGTCAGGGCGTCGAGGGTGCGGCTGACGACATGGGTCCGCTCGGCGGAATACTCGTCGAGTGGGGTGTCGTCGCCGGCCAGTGCGAAAGGCAGGCGCCAGGCCAGGGCATTGACGTCGCCGAATCCCATGTTCAGGCCGCGTCCTCCGAAGATCGGGGACTGATGCGCGGCGTCCCCCGCGAACAGCACCCGGCCCTGCCGGTAGCGGGGAAGAGTGCGTCCCAGAGCCCGGTAGGTGGTGACCCACAGAATCGTCGGTTCCGCGTCGATACCCATCATCGACAGGTGTTCGCGGACACGGGTTTCGGCTGTCTCGGGCGTGGCAGCTGCTTCGGGATCCGTGCCTTCGGGCACCTGGTAGTCGAGGCGCCAGACGTCGAACGGCTGAGAGTGCAGGATCGCCACGGAATCGGGTGCGTAATCCGGTCCGATGAAGAGCCGGCGGCCCGGCGGCAGGTCGTAGTCCATGGAGAAGTCGCAGATGATGAAACGGGCATCGGCGCTGCGGCGAGGGACTACGTCCTCGTATCGAAGGCCGAGGAGGCGTCGGGTGACGCCCCGAGCCCCGTCGGCACCGATCACGTAGCGGGCTCGAAGCTGGTAGTTGCTCCCGTGCGCGTCGACGTCGATGCGCACCTTGTCACCGAGATCGTCTATGCCCGTAACGGTGTGGCCCCACCGGATCGCGTGAGGCGCACGGGCTCGGAGGTTGTCCAACAGCACGTGCTCCAGCCAGCATTGCTGCAGGAGCGCCAGCTGGGGAAAGCGCTCGTGCAGTTCGGTTTCGTACTCGGTACGCCACAGTTCGGTGCTGCCATGGAACACGATGCTGCGGCTGCGCGGCTGTGCGAGCTTCATGAAGTCCTCGCTCACACCGATGGTGTCGAGGAAATGCAGGCTCTCTCGATTGAGGGTGAGCGCGCGGCTTCCGTCCGAGAGTTGGGTACGGGCCTCGAGAACGACCGCGTCGATTCCCCGTCGCTGCAGTGCGATCGCCGTGGCAAGACCGACCGGTCCTCCACCGATCACGGCCACGTCGTGAACTCGACTGCTCTCGGCGGTATCGGGGACCGGTGACGGATCGAATTGCTGCCATTCGTAATACATTGCGTACTTCTTCCTCTTCGCGCGCTGGCTGGGGCGCACCGGCTTCCCGGACGGGGACTCGGTGGTGGGCGTCATGGCGCGACTTCACTGAGTCGCAGGTCACATAAAGTGATACGAGTCTGAATTACATACATCCGGATGTCAAGACGACCGAATGGATGTCTACATCCCCCGCTCTGCCGAGGCATAGGGAGTGATGGACTCTTTTAGCTGGTAATCGGTCCCAAATTGGCAGGTCGGCGGTCGCCGCCCAGTAGCTCATCCGGCTGGAACCGCGGCCGAATCAAGTTCGAACCCGAATCAGTTTCTGGTCATGTCGAACTACATGCGGCTAGTGTGTCCACGTGCCCAACGACTCATCGAACGTCCCCAACAGCGATGTGGCGGACTATTGGAGCCTGGTCGACCGTGCGCAGGGGCTGATCCCCAGCCACGTCGATGGTGTGGACATGGAGGCAAGCCGCCTCGTCATGTCGCTGAACCGGGCCACCCGGACCGTGATCTACGACCTCGAGGTCCAGACACTGCGACCGCTTCACCAAACGGACTCGACATTCCGAGTGCTGTTCGTCCTGTGGGTGGCGGGACCGCTGAGTCCGCACATGGTGGCGAGTTTGTCCTCGATGCCCAGGCCGACGGTGTCCAGTCTGGTGGCCAGTTTGCGCAAAGCCGGCCTGATCGATCGGCAGGACGATCCTGAAGACGGGCGGGGTGCGACGCTCAGCCTGACCTCCGAAGGCACTGCGGTCATCACGAAGGCATTCGCAGATCACAATCGGCGCGAACACGAGTGGGCATCTCTGCTCACCCCGATCGAACGCCAGCTCCTGATCATGCTGTTGGAAAAGCTGATGAACGGGCGCCGGGACATCGGGGCAGTCGAGCGGCACTGAAGACGGACGGACACCGTACGCCGACCCTGTGGACAGCTCGGACCCGATCGCTCGGCGGCGTGTGTGTCCTTCCGGCGATCACGGCGCGTTCGGCGTCATCGGCGAAAGCTGATTCGCATCGGGGCAGGTCGCGGCCGCGTCGGTGAGGGCGCGGTGGTCGGCCGCGGTCACCGGCAGTCCGTACCGCACCGCGACCGTCAGATACTTGCCCGCGAACCAGCAGCGGGTGCTCGAAGCGGGCGGCAGCCAGTCGGCGGGAGTGCGGTCGCGTTTGTCCTCGTTGGCCTCGCCGTCCACGGCGACGAGGTTGAAGTCGATGTCGTTGGCGAACTGCCGGCGCAGCTGCGGTGGCCACGTCGCGGCGCCGAGATCCCACGCCGCTGCCAAGGGAAATATGTGGTCGACGTGCACCGCCCGGGCGTCGCTGCGCCGGAACCGGATTCGTTCTCCCGTGTACGGGTCGTCGAGGGTTCCGGACAGCACGACACAATCGCCCGTGCCGGGACGGAACGTCGCCTCGCGCAGGTCGCGCGCGAGCACGTTGTTGCGGGTGTCGCAGCCGTCGTGCCCACCGCGACCGGGATGGTCGTCCGACCAGGCCGGTCCGAAGACGCACGCCTCGCCGGTGTCGCAGCCACGCTGATATCCCGGTACGTGCGGGCGCCGGAACACCACCTCGACGCCGGCGAGCAACCGCCCGAGGTCTTCGCGGGACGGGCTGCCGGGCGCGGCCGGCCCAGGGGGTCCGGTTCGTTCCCACCCCAACGACGCGACGATCGCGACCGCCACCACCACGACCCAGACGCCCCTGCCCCCGCGCACCGGCCGATCGTCGCAGCCGGCACCGACAACCGAGATCGATCAGCCCCGGGTGCTCATCCGTCGACGGTCATCGGAAACCGGGCGGCGTGGATGGACGAGACCGTTCGGCCGTCGTGCCCGATGATCCACGATCCGCCGCTCTGCTTGCACTGGGCGATCCGGTCGAACACGGTGAGCAGGAAGAAGATCGCCTGCTCGGGACTCACGGTCGCGGCCAGGCGATGGGATTCGCCGTGTTTGGTGCCGTCGAGCCACACCCCGCACTGGCCGTCCAGCCGCAGGGTGGTGACATGACCGGAATCGACGAACGCGTACTTGACCTGTTCCCAGGGGGTGTTGGAGCTGTAGGTCTGCTCGAGGACCTGGATCAGAATCGTCATGGCGGACTCCTGGTGAGGGACCTGGTCACCAGTGTCCCAGTGTCGTTCCCGCTGCGCGTCCGATCCGCGGGTGCGCTCAGCGAACCACGATGACGACCTTGCCGCGGGCGTGGCCACCTTCGACGACGGCGAGCGCCGCACCGGCCTCCCGCAGCGGGAACGTCCGCTCGATGTGCGGGTCCACGGTGCCGTCCGCGACGAGAGCCGCAACGGCCGCGAACACCTCGGTGGTGCGCCGCCGCTCCACTCCGGAACCACCCAGTTCCGCTGCTCCGGCCGGATCGGCGACGCTGACGATGCGGGCTCCGGGAGCGGCTGCGGCGAACGTCCGGAGGGTCGCGCCGCCGACCAGGTCGACGATCGCGGTGACGCCGGAGACACGGGTCGCCGTGTCGTCGCCGGATTCGATCCAGGTGGCGCCGTTGCCTTCCACCAGGTCCCGTTTGCCGGCCGACGCGACCCCGAGCACGGTCGCGCCGCGTGTCCGCGCGAGCTGGGTCGCGGCGGATCCGACGCCCCCGCCGGCGCCGATCACGAGCACGGTGTCCTCCTCCGAGATCGCGAGCGCGTCGACGATGTCGAACGCGGTGCCCAGGGCCACCGCGACGGTCGCGGCGGCGGCGAAACCCACCTGCTCAGGTTTGTGGGCGGCGCTGTGCGCGTTGAGCAGCGTGTACTCGGCGTATCCACCGAACCCGGTCGCGGTCGCGCCGAACACCGCGTCCCCGACCGCGAAGCCGTCGACGCGGTCGCCGACAGCGGTGACGACACCGGACACCTCCCGGCCCAGCACGGCCGGCAGCGTGACCGGCACCGTGTCCTTGCGGGTGCCCGCCCGGACCTTCCAATCAGCCGGATTCACGCCCGCCGCGTGCACCGCCACCAGCAACTGCCCGGGACCCGGTACGGGGACGTCGGGGTCGAGGAACTGCTGGGTTTCGGGGCCGCCGTATTCGGCGAAACCGTAGGCGAGGGGCATGCGCTCAGCCTAGGGCGGCTCCGCCGCCGGTGTGTCTTTGTGGCGGCCCTGACCGCCACAAAGACACACCGGCGCCGGAGGCGCACTCGCCTGGCACCATGGTGGGCATGTTGCACGGGGTCTGGTCACCGGGATCGGGTCTGTTGTTGTGGCGCGACCCCTCGGCCCCGCCCGACGACGACGTGCTGCCGTCGGCGCTGCGGCGCTGGATCGACCGCCCGTTCCGGCATCGCGTCGAGCTGACCTTGCCCGGGGACGAGGAGTCGCGCACCCTGCCCGCGGTCGCCGTGGCACCTCCGGATGCTGCCCAGCTCCTGCTGGATCTGCCGCGCCGGCCCGACGGCGTGTCGGGGGACCTGCGTTTCCTCGCGCACGTCGCCCGAGGCATCGAACGCTGGGCCCAGGCAGGCCGCGTCGCACCGCAGATGCATCGCGCCGAGAAACAGTGGTGGGTGCGCTGGCAGCTGCTCGGCGGGGAACGGACCCGCGCGTGGAAGGCCGAACTGGTCGCCGCGATGCCGCCGGTGCAGCGGCAGCTGGGCAATCCGTCGCGGCTGCTCGAGAACCTGTGCACCGAGCTCACCGACCCGATCACCCGGGCGATGCTCGGGTCCGGCACCTCGCTGCATCCGCTGATCGCGGCGCTGACCGAGGGCACGCCGCACCACGCCGGCACCCAGCGCATGGCCGACGCGCTCGACGAGTGGCGCGCGAGCCTGTCCGGCAACGAACCCGACCTGGTGCTGCGGCTCGTCGAACCCGACGAGGCCGATGATCCCGCGGACGCCCTGTGGCGGCTCGAGGTGTGCCTGCGATCGGAGGGTCAGGCCCCGGCACCGGTGCCGATCGGCGGCACCGACGCGGAACTGCTGCAGATCGGCATCCGCAAGCTCGGCGCCGCGCTGAAGGCCTACCCGCGGCTGCAGGACGTGCCCCGCGACCCCGACAGCCTGGATCTGCTGCTGCCCACGCCCGTCGTCGTCGATCTCGTCGAGCACGGCGCGCGTGCCCTGCAGGACGCCGGGGTGGCCCTGCTGCTCCCGCGCGCGTGGGCGACGGTCGAACCGTCGCTGCGGCTGCGTGTCGAGTCCGCCGCCGCCCCGGTCGCGGCCGAGGAGAGCGCGGTCGGCATGAACGCGATCGTCTCGTACGAATGGCAGCTCGCGGTGGGCGACATGCTGCTCAGCGCGGCCGAGATGGAACAGCTCGTCGCCGCCAACAGCGACCTGGTCAAGTTGCGCGGCAAGTGGGTCAAGGCGGACGCCGCCGCACTGGCCCAGGCCGCCCGCTACGTGACCCGCAATTCCGGACAGGACACCACCCTCGGCTCGTTGTTCGCGCAGTTCACAGGCGACGACGTGCCGCCCGCCGAGGTCACCGACATCAGCGCCTCCGGGTGGGTCGCGACCCTGCTCGACGGGCAGGCGCACCCGGAACCGGTCCCGGCCCCGCCCGGCCTGCACGCGACCCTGCGGCCCTACCAGCAGCGCGGCCTGGACTGGCTGGCGTTCATGAGCGGGCTCGGGCTCGGTGCGGTGCTCGCCGACGACATGGGCCTGGGCAAGACCGTGCAGGTGCTGGCGTTGCTGGTGCACGAACGCACCCGCGGCCCGGTCCGGCCGACGCTGCTGGTGTGCCCGATGTCGGTGGTCGGCAACTGGCAGCGCGAGGCCGCGAAATTCGCGCCCGGCCTGCGCGTCCACGTCCACCACGGGTCGGGCCGGTTGCGTGACGACGACCTGGCCGCGGTGGTCGACGACAGCGACCTGGTCATCACCACCTACGCGATCGTCGCCCGCGACCTGGCGCACGTGCGGGCTCTGACCTGGCATCGGGTGGTGCTCGACGAGGCGCAGCACGTGAAGAACGCGAATACCGCGCAGTCGCGCGCGGTGCGGTCGGTTGCGGCCTCGCATCGCATCGCGTTGACCGGCACACCCGTGGAGAACCGGCTCGAAGAACTGCGGTCGATCCTCGACTTCGCGAATCCGCGGCTGCTGGGGTCGCCCGCGTCGTTCCGTGCCCGGTTCGCGGTGCCCATCGAACGCGAACGCGACGCGGCGGCCGCGGCCCGGCTGCGGGCGCTGACCGCCCCGTTCGTGCTGCGGCGCGTCAAGACCGACCCGGACGTGATCGCCGACCTGCCGGAGAAGTTCGAGCAGACCGTGCGCGCGAACCTCACCGCGGAGCAGGCCGCGCTGTACCGGGCGGTCGTCGACGACATGATGCGCAAGATCAAGGAGAAGGAGGGGATGGCCCGCAAGGGCGCGGTCCTCGCGGCGCTGACCCGGCTCAAGCAGGTGTGCAACCATCCGGCGCACTATCTCGCCGACGGATCGCCGGTGCTGCGCCGCGGCCGTCACCGCTCCGGCAAGCTCGGCTTGGTCGAGGACATCGTCGAATCGGTGCTCGCCGACGGCGAGAAGGTCCTGCTGTTCACCCAGTTCCGCGAGTTCGGGGAGCTCATCGCCCCCTATCTCGCCGAGCGGTTCTCCACGCAGGTGCCCTTCCTGCACGGCGGGGTGTCCAAGACCCGCCGCGACGCGATGGTCACCGGGTTCCAGGAACCGGACGGGCCGCCGATCATGCTGCTCTCGCTCAAGGCCGGTGGAACCGGACTCAATCTGACCGCGGCCAATCACGTTGTGCACCTGGATCGATGGTGGAATCCTGCGGTGGAGAACCAAGCCACCGACCGGGCGTTCCGGATCGGCCAGCGTCGCGACGTGCAGGTGCGCAAGCTCGTCTGCGTCGGCACCGTCGAGGAACGGATCGACGAGATGCTCACCGGCAAACAGGAACTCGCGGACCTCGCGGTCGGTGTGGGGGAGAGCTGGATCACCGAGCTGTCCACCGACCAGCTCCACGCCCTGTTGACCCTGAGCGACGACGCGGTGGGTGAATGACCATGGCGCGAAACAATTTCCGCAGATACGGCACACCGATCCGCGTCGACGGCGGCATCGAGGCCCGCACCAAACGCGGTGCGATCGGGCGCAGCTGGTGGTCGAAGGAACTGATCGGTGCGATGGAGCAGGTCGCCGACAAGGGCCGGCTGACCCGCGGCCGCACCTACGCGCGCTCGGGTCAGGTGCTCTCGATGCGGCTCGAACCGGGCGCGGTCGTCGGCGACGTGCAGGGCAGCCAGCTGCGCCCGTTCACCGCGACCGTCACGGTCCGCACCCTCGACGACGAGGCGATCGCCGAACTGGTCGAGCAGGTGCGTTCGGCGCCCGGGATGCTCGCGCGGCTCGCGGCCGGGGCGCTGCCGGAGGAGCTGGGGCCGCTGCTGCTGCCGCGGCGCGCCGGAGAACTCGACTTCGACTGCACGTGCCCCGACGACGGCTGGCCCTGCAAGCACGCTGCGGCGGTGGCGTATCTGCTGGCCGAGCACGTCGACGAACACCCGCTGGCCGTGCTCACCCTCCGGGGCGTGGGTCTCGAGCGGCTGATCGGCGAGGTCGATGCGTCGGAGCCGCCCGCCGACGACTTCTACGGCGACGACACGGAACTGCCGGAACTGCCGATGGAGCGGTTCCGCCCGGCGCTCGAGGACCTGGACCCGATGCTGCTGCGGCGTGCGCTGCGCGCGGGCGGCACGGACGAGGCCGTCGTCATCCGCGCGGTGTCCGACCTGGAGGATCTGTACCGCCGCCTGCGATGACGCGGCGTTGCCTGGGGGTGACGCGGCGTCGCGGGGGGACCGACGGGATGTGACGGTAGACATACATGGACTTCCAACTATAGGATGGACACAGACTTCGAGGGGCCCGCTTTCGGCGCCCTGTGTCCGAACCGTCGATCAGCAAAGGACTCGCGACAATGAGCATTCGTGAACTCACCCACTTCATCGGCGGCAAGCACGTCGCCGGGACGTCCGGGCGATTCGGGGACGTCTTCGACCCCAACACCGGCGCGGTGCAGGCACGCGTCCCGCTCGCCACCCAGAGCGAGGTCGAGGCCGCCATCGCCAACGCCGAAGAGGCCCAGAAGGAATGGGCGTCGTGGAACCCGCAGAAGCGCGTCCGGGTGCTGATGCGGTTCCTGCAGCTCGCGCAGGACAACATGGACGAACTCGCGCGGCTGCTGTCGAGCGAGCACGGCAAGACCATCCCCGACGCCAAGGGTGACGTCCAGCGCGGCCTCGAGGTCGTCGAGGTCGCTCTCGGCGCCCCGCACCTGCTCAAGGGTGAATACACCGAGTCCGCCGGCACCGGCATCGACGTCTACTCGATGCGCCAGCCCCTCGGTGTCGTCGCCGGCATCACCCCGTTCAACTTCCCCGCGATGATCCCGCTGTGGAAGGCCGCCCCGGCCCTCGCCTGCGGCAACGCGTTCGTCCTCAAGCCGTCCGAGCGCGACCCCTCGGTGCCGCTGCGCCTCGCGGAGCTGTTCATCGAGGCCGGCCTGCCCGCCGGTGTCTTCAACGTCGTCAACGGCGACAAGGAATCCGTCGACGTCCTGCTCAACGATCCGCGTGTCAAGGCCCTCGGCTTCGTCGGCTCGACCCCGATCGCGCAGTACATCTACGAGACCGCCGCGAAGAACGGCAAGCGCGCGCAGTGCTTCGGCGGCGCGAAGAACCACGCGATCATCATGCCCGACGCCGACCTCGACCAGGTCGCGGACGCACTCGTCGGTGCCGCCTACGGCTCGGCCGGTGAGCGCTGCATGGCGCTGTCCGTCGCCGTCCCGGTCGGCGAGGAGACCGCCGACCGCCTCGTCGCCAAGCTCCAGGACCGCATCGCCGAGCTGCGCATCGGCACCAGCTTCGACGAGAAGGCCGACTTCGGTCCGCTCGTGACCGCCGCCGCCCGCGACCGCGTCCACGACTACATCGCCAAGGGTGTCGAGGAAGGCGCCGAGCTCGTCGTCGACGGCCGCGGCTTCGTCCTCGAGGGCAACGAGAACGGCTTCTTCTCCGGTGCGACCCTGTTCGACAAGGTCACCACCGACATGTCGATCTACCGCGAGGAGATCTTCGGCCCGGTGCTCACCGTCGTGCGCGCCCGCGACTACGAGGACGCGCTGCGTCTGCCGACCGAGCACGAGTACGGCAACGGCGTCGCCATCTTCACCCGCGACGGCGACACCGCCCGCGACTTCGCCACCCGTGTCCAGGTCGGCATGGTCGGCGTCAACGTCCCGATCCCGGTCCCGATCGCCTACTACACCTTCGGCGGCTGGAAGGCCTCCGGCTTCGGCGACCTCAACCAGCACGGTCCCGACGCCTTCCGCTTCTACACCAAGACCAAGACGATCACGCAGCGCTGGCCGTCCGGCGTCAAGGAGGGCGACCTCGAGGGTGCCCACGTGAGCGACACCGACCACTTCGTCATCCCCACGATGGACTGAGCGCCTCGGACCGGACCGGACGACAGACCCCAGACAGGATCAGCATGTTCACCCTCACCGACGACGACCGGGCGATCCGCGACACCGCCCGCGACTTCGCCACCGAGTACCTGGCACCGAACGCAGTGGAATGGGACCAGGCCAAGCATTTCCCGGTCGACGTGATGCGCAAGGCCGCGGCACTCGGCATGGGCGGCATCTACGTCCGCGAGGACGTGGGCGGCTCCGGACTGCGTCGACTCGACTCGGTGCGGATCTTCGAGGAACTCGCCAAGGGCTGCCCGTCGATCGCCGCGTACATGTCCATCCACAACATGGTCACGTGGATGATCGACAAGTTCGGCAACGACGATCAGCGGCGCCGCTGGGTGCCGGGGCTGTGCTCGATGGAACAGTTCGGCAGCTACTGCCTCACCGAACCGGGCGCAGGCTCGGACGCGGCGGCCTTGAGCACCAAGGCCGTCCGCGACGGTGACGACTACGTGCTGACCGGCGTCAAGCAGTTCATCTCCGGCGCCGGCACGTCCGACGTGTACGTCGTGATGGCGCGGACCGGAGAACCCGGCCCGCGCGGCATCTCGGCGTTCATCGTCCCGAAGGACACGCCGGGTCTGTCGTTCGGCGCGAACGAGAAGAAGATGGGCTGGAACGCCCAGCCCACCCGCCAGGTCATCCTCGAAGGCGCGCGGGTACCGGCGGAGAACCTGCTCGGCGCCGAGGGCGGCGGCTTCCGCATCGCGATGCAGGGCCTCAACGGCGGCCGCCTCAACATCGCCGCGTGCTCGGTCGGCGGCGGCCAGACCGCCCTCGACCGCACCGTCGCCTACCTCGCCGAACGCAAGGCGTTCGGCGACCGGCTCCTCGACTCCCCGGCGCTGCAGTTCCGCCTCGCGGACATGCGCACCGAACTCGAGGCTGCCCGGACGCTGCTGTGGCGGGCGGCGGACGCGCTCGACCGGGGCGCCGACGACGTCGTCGAACTGTGCGCGATGGCAAAGCGTTTCGCGACCGACGCCGGTTTCGAGGCCGCGAACGAGGCGTTGCAGCTGCACGGTGGCTACGGCTATCTCGCCGAGTACGGTATCGAGAAGATCGTGCGGGATCTGCGTGTGCACCAGATCCTGGAAGGAACCAACGAGATCATGCGGGTGGTCGTCGCGCGCAGCGTGGTGGCCGCGGCGCAGACAGGAGCGGCATGACCGGGCAGGAACCGGAAGTTCTCGTCGAGGTGTCGAACGGCGTCGGCCGTCTGACCCTCAATCGCCCCAAGGCGATCAACGCTCTCAACCACGGCATGGTCCGTACCATCGCCGAAAATCTCTCCGCATGGGCCGACGACGACTCGATCCGGGCCGTCGTCGTGTCCGGGGCGGGGGAGCGGGGGCTGTGCGCCGGCGGCGACATCGTCTCGATCTACCACGACGCCAAGGACGGCGGCACCGGATCGCAGGAGTTCTGGCGCGACGAGTACATCCTCAACGCCGCGATCGGCCGCTACCCGAAGCCCTACGTGGCGATCATGGACGGCATCGTGATGGGCGGCGGCGTCGGCATCTCCGCCCACGGCAACGTGCGGATCGTCACCGAACGCTCCACCATCGCCATGCCCGAGGTCGGCATCGGCTTCGTCCCCGACGTCGGCGGCACCTACCTGCTCTCGCGTGCCCCCGGCGAACTCGGCACCCACATCGCGCTCACCACCGGCCGGCTGAAGGCGGGTGACGCGATCGCCCTCGGCTTCGCCGACCACTTCGTCCCGTCCGAGTCGCTCGACAAGTTCGTCGCCGCGATCGGAAGCGCCGGGCTCGACGACGCGATCGCCGAATACTCCGGGACTGCACCGGAATCCGAACTGCTCGCACAGCAGTCGTGGATCGACGCCGCCTACTCCGCGGACACCGTCGAGGAGATCGTCGAACGCCTGCAGGCCTCCGACCTTCCCGAAGCGCAGGCCACCGCCGAGCAGATCCTCGGCAAGTCGCCGGTCGCGCTGAAGGTCACGCTGCGCTCGCTGCGGCAGGCCCGGCAGGCCGGCAGCCTCGAGCAGGTGCTCGACGAGGAATACCGGGTGTCGCTCGCGTCGCTGAAGTCGCACGACCTCGTCGAGGGCATCCGCGCCCAGGTCGTCGACAAGGACCGCAACCCGCAGTGGTCGCCGGCAACCCTCGCCGACGTGACCTCCGTCGACGTCGATGCCTACTTCCAGCCGCTCGGCGAGCTCGAACTCGGCCTCGCCGCCTCCCAAGGAGAATGACATGAGTGCTCTCCCCACCGTCGCGTTCCTCGGTCTCGGCCACATGGGCGGGCCGATGGCCGCGAACCTCGTCAAGGCCGGCTACTCGGTCACCGGGTTCGACCCGGTACCCGCCGCCCAGGAACAGGCGACCAAGGACGGCGTGACCGTCGTGGCCTCCGCCGTCGAGGCCGTGCGCGACGCCGATGTCGTCATCACCATGCTGCCCAACGGCAAGCTCGTGCTCGATCTCTACGACGAGATCCTGCCCGCCGCCAAGCCGAACACCCTGTTCATCGACAGCTCCACCATCGACGTCGCCGATGCCCGCGAAGCGGCCGAACGCGCCCACAAGGCCGGACACCGCGCCATCGACGCCCCCGTCTCCGGCGGTGTGGCGGGTGCCGCCGCCGGCACGCTGGCGTTCATGGTCGGCGGTTCCGAGGAGGACTTCGCCACCGCGCAGCCGCTGCTCGACGTCATGGGCAAGAAGGTCGTGCACTGCGGCGGCTCCGGTGTCGGACAGGCCGCGAAGATCTGCAACAACATGATCCTCGGCGTGTCGATGATCGCGATCAGCGAGGCGTTCGTGCTCGGCGAGAAGCTGGGCCTGAGCAACCAGGCGCTGTTCGACGTCGCGTCCAACGCATCCGGCCAGTGCTGGGCGCTGACCAGCAACTGCCCGGTCCCCGGACCGGTCCCGACGACCCCGGCGAACAACGACTACCAGCCGGGCTTCGCGGCAGCGCTCATGGACAAGGACCTCGGGCTGGCCGCGAACGCGCTGCGGGCCAACGGAGTGGAGGGCGAACTCGGGCTGCGCGCGGCCGAGCTCTACCATCGGTTCAACACCGGTGGCGGTGGCGGACTCGACTTCTCCGCCATCATCACCGACATCCGTGCCCGTTCGAATGCAGAGGACAACCAGTGACCGATTTCGAGACCATCCTGCTCGACCGCAAGGGTCGCGTGGGACTCATCACGCTCAACCGGCCCAAGGCGCTCAACGCGCTCAACAGCCAGCTGATGCGCGAAGTGGTCGCGGCCGTCGAGGAACTCGACGCCGACCGCGAGATCGGCGCGATCGTCATCACCGGCTCGGAGAAGGCGTTCGCCGCCGGCGCCGACATCAAGGAGATGGCGCCGAAGACCTACTCCGAGGCGTACGGCGAGGACTTCTTCTCCGACTGGGACAAGATCTCGTCCGCCCGCACCCCGATCATCGCCGCGGTCTCCGGCTACGCGCTGGGCGGCGGCTGTGAGCTGGCGATGCTGTGCGACTTCATCATTGCGTCGGACACCGCGAAGTTCGGGCAGCCCGAGATCAAGCTGGGCGTCATCCCGGGCATCGGCGGTTCGCAGCGCCTGACCCGCGCCGTCGGCAAGGCGAAGGCCATGGACATGTGCCTGACCGGACGCAACATGGACGCCGAGGAAGCCGAACGCGCCGGCCTGGTTTCGCGTATCGTGCCGGCCGCCGAGCTGCTCGACGTCGCGCTCGAGACCGCCACCACCATCGCGTCGATGTCGCTGTCCGCGGCGATCATGGCGAAGGAAGCGGTCAACCGCGCGTTCGAGACGACCCTCGCCGAGGGCGTGAAGTTCGAACGGCGCCTGTTCCATTCGACGTTCGCCACCGCCGACCAGAAGGAAGGCATGGCCGCGTTCATCGAGAAGCGCGCGCCGGAATTCAAGCACGCCTGAGCGTGATACGACTGCAGGGCCGACCCGGAAGGGGCGGCCCTGCAGTCGTTTTCGTGATCGGAGGTGGCGCCGTCACCACTTGGTCGGCGCACCCCCGGTGTCGAAGTCCCCGGCGTCGTGCCGCATCCCGGCCAGGATGCGCAGCAGCGGCTCGAGCTGATCGTCGGGAATGCCGGGTCGCGAGAACACCTCGGTGTTGAGCTTCTCGGTCGCGGCGATCGCCAGCGCGCGACCCTCGTCGGTGAGTTCGACCAGCGTCGCGCGGCGGTCGCTCGGGTGCGGGGTCCGGCGCACCAGTCCCGCCGATTCGAGCCGGTCCACCGCGTTGGTGACGCTGGTCGGGTGCACCTGCAGCCGCGCGCTGGCCTTGGCCATCGGCAGGGCGCCCTGGCGCGTGAAGTGCAGCAACGTCAGCAGTTCGTAGCGCGCGAAGGTGAGGCCGAACGGTTTGAGCACCTCTTCGACCCGCGCCATGAGGATCTGCTGGGCCCGCATCAGCGACGTCACCACGGCCATGCCGTCCGCGACCTCACCCCAGCCGTGGTCGATCCACTGGCGGTGGGCTTCGGCGATGGGGTCGAGCGGTAGCGGTGCAGGCATACGTCGATCATCCCACGACGGAACGCCTCAGCGGATAGCGGACACCGTCCGAAATCGATTCCGCGGGTGTCGCGGACGGTGATTTCGGGGCAGTGAGGGCTCGAACGGCCGGCACCGGGACCCGAAACGACCGCTGTTCCGACGGTGATCACCAACCATGGGGTGCCACCGCATGTTTCGTGCCCGCGGATGGTCAGCGGAAGGCGTAGTCGGGAAAGCGTTCGTCGACGTCTTCGACGGTGAGCCCGAACTCCGCGAGGGTGTAGCGATGCGCGGGTTTGCGGTCGCCCTGGCGGCTTTCGGTGTGCAGGGCCACCATCGCCGCTTCGGCCTCGGCGCTGAGACCGATCTCGAAGCGGTCGTAGAGGGACCCGATCGTGCCGATCGGGTCCTCGACGAAGTCGCGGTAGGCGACGTCGACGAACCGGGCCCGGTCGTGCCGGGCCCGGACCTCGGTGAACTTCTCGAAACCGCGCGCCCACAGGTCGAGCTGGCTGCGGCCGATCGTGTCGCCGACGAAGACCTCCGACCACCCCTCCGAGGCCTGCGCGGTGAGGCTGCACACCGACGGGATGACGGTGCGCGGGTCGCGATGGGTGACGACGACGAGCGCGTCCGGGTACACGGTGAGCAACTCGTCGAGCGCGAACAGGTGACTCGGGTTCTTCAGCACCCAGCGCTTGTCGGCGTCGGGCAGGCCGATGAGCTGCAGGTTGCGGCGGTGCCGTTCGTAGGCGCTCGTCCAGTCCTGGGTGGCGAGCCACCGGGAGTAGGTGGGCAGGTGCGCGAGGCACTCGTACGACACGGACCGGAAGGACTGACGCAGCAGCTGCCAGCATTCCTCGACCTCACCGGCGGACATGTAGTGCACACCCATGAACTCCGGATGCTCGATGTGGTGCTGCGCGAACCCGGCCTCGATCCCGGCGAACACCGGATTGTCCGCCCACGTGTCCCGCGGCGGCCGCGGCTGGGGCATCTCCGTCAGCCACATCTCGAGCCCCTGATGGGCCGGGTCGGCGGTGAGCAGCCGGTGCAGCGCGGTGGTGCCGGTGCGGGGCAGCCCGGTGACGAAGATCGGGCGGGTGATCTCGACGTCGGCGTGCTCGGGATGCTGCTTCCAGGCGGCCTCGGACAGCAGGCGCGCGACGAGGGCGCCGCGCAGGAACACCCGCGACATCTTGCTGCCGAGCGGCGTCAGTTTCTCGTCGCGGGCGTACGACTCGAGCAGGACGTCGAGGGCCTCGCGGTAGTCGTCGCTGCCGAAGTCGGTCAGCCCGGTGATCCGGGTTGCGGACTCGTGCAGGGATTCGGCGCTGCCGACCGTGGTGCGTTCGGACATGGTGGACTCCGTCCCCGTGTGCCTTTGTGGCGGCTCCCGCCGCCACAAAGGCACACGGCTCAATGGTGGAATTCGCCGCAGTTGACGTCGAGGCACTGCCCGGTGATCGCCGATGCCATCGGCGAGGCCAGGAAGATCACCGCGTCGGCGATCTCCTCGGTGGTGGGCAGGCGACGCAGGTCGCTGGCGGCTGCGGTGTGCTCGTAGATCTGCTCGACGGTGGTGCCGTACTTACCGGCCTGGTGCTCGAAGTAGCTCCGGAGAATCGGGCCCCAGATGTAGCCGGGAGCAACAGAATTGACGCGGATTCCCTGGGGGCCGAGTTCGGTCGCCAGCGACTGCGACATCGACAGCAACGCCGACTTCGCGATCTTGTAACTGCCGTACTGTTCCTGGGAGTGCCGCACCACCATCGAATTGATGTTCACCACTGCACCTTTCGCCTCGGCGAGGGCGGGGGTGAACAACTGGGTCAAGCGCAGCGCGCCGAGCACGGACAGTTCCACGCTGTCCCGGATGTGTTGGAAGTCGGTGCGCGCCAACGGCTTCATCGACGGGACCGAGAAGGCGTTGTTGACCAGCACGTGCACGGCGCCGAATTCCTCGGCGGCCGCGGCGACCAATGCGGCCGCGGACTCGTCGTCGGTGATGTCGGTGGGCACTCCCAAGGCGCGCCGGCCCAGCGCGGTGACCTCCGCGGCGACCTCGTCGAGCCGCTCGCGGGTGCGGGCTGCCAGCACGACGTCGGCTCCATGTTCGGCGCACCGGACCGCGAGGGTGTGCCCGAGGCCGGGCCCGACGCCGGAGATCACGACCACCCGGTCGTGCAGCAACCCCGCCGGCGCGCTCACGCCTGCATCCGATCGGCGATCGCGGTCTGGCGCGCCGCGATCCGCCGGGACCACGCCTCGGGGGTGATGCGGTTGGACTCGTGGAACGGCAGCGACTCGGCGATCTTGTCGAACGGAACCACCTGCGCCGTCGGACCGTCCGCGGACGTGAGCTCGCGGTCGATGCGCTGCCAGCGGAACTGCAGGATGCCGCGGCTGCGGCCGAGCGTCTCGATCCAGTTGGTGATGCCGGGGTTGCGGTTCGAGATCACGATGCGGACCTTGCCGTCCGGATCCACCTGGGCCTGAGTGTTGTTCAGCGACGTCTGGTGGTGGATGTAGTCCAGCGAGATGTACCAGAGGCTGCCGATCTGGAACCCCAGGTAGGGGGCGTCGGACGCGGGCACGGTGAGGATCATCGCCTCGTCGTCGGCGAGTTCGTAGTGCCCGACGGACGAGTACTGCGTGTCCAGGCCTCCGGGGGTGCGGCGCGGTGCGGTCACGGTGTTGACCGGCAGCTTCAGGTAGAACCACTCGGGGAACTGCAGCCACGTCTTCACCCGCGAGACGAGCGCACGTCCGGCGCGCTCGTAGCGTTTGACGGCGTCCTCCTGCGTCGGTTCGGCCGCGGGGGTGCCGAGCGTGTCGACCCGGTCGATGCGGACGGTGCCGCGTCGCTGCGACCAGTCGTTGTACACCTCCCGGATGACGAGCTGCGACGATCCGGGCGCGAGGGTGAAGTAGTTGCGCTCCGGATCGGCGGGGCCGGGGCCGAATCGCACCTCGAACGTGCCGTCGTCCTCGATGTGGATCGCACGGTCGTCGAAGGCGGTGACGTTGCCGGGCACGTCGGCGTCGGTGTAGTTGCCGGCGAGCACCTGGAAGCTCAGGTCGCAGGTCGTGCCGCGGCGTCCGGAGACCACGTACTCGGCGTCGTCGCGCACGGCCGCACCCCAGTACAGGGTGTCGGGGTTGTCCAGGCCCATCTTGGTGTAGGGACCGGTGCCGGTGATGAGGACCGGGTGGGTGCTGCTGTGGGCCCAGGCGGCGTGCACGCACGCGGCGATTCCCCCGGCGAGGTAGCCGTAGCCCTCGGCGAGATCCTGGTCGGTGCGGACGTGCGGCGCGGTGGCGACGAGTTTCTCGGCCTCGGCGATCGCCGCGGTGAGCGGATCGGTGATCACATCGATCTCCCTGTGGTCCAAATATGTACCGCTGCGGTAAGGTCTGGTTGGACCGACGATAGAACGTGTTACAGGAAGTGGTCAATGGTTCGTCTCAGCGATTCCACCGCGCCGAGCGGGGACGCTGCCGGGTCCGCCCGGCGCTCGCCGCCGACCGAACGGGTCGTGCAGGTCCTCGACCACCTCGTCGCGCACCCCGGCGTCCGGTTCGGCCTCTCCGAGCTCGCCCGCGAGCTGGGCCTGAGCAAACCCACCTGCCTCGGCATCCTCACCGCGCTCGCCGACGCGGGCTATCTCATGCGCGACCCGGTCGACAAGACCTACGGGCTCGGCCCCGCCCTGATCGTCGCCGGGCGCGCGGCGCAGCGCGGCTTCGCGGCCGGTCCGGTCGCGCACCGGCATCTCGCCCGGCTCAGCGCCCGGTTCGACGCCGCCTGCACCGCCTCCGCCGTGGTCGGCGACCGCATCGCGGTGCTCGACGTGGTGGGACCCCGGGGTGCGACGGCGAGCGCGCGGGTGGGGGAGGTGTACCCGTTCGCGCCGCCCGTCGGCCTGATGTACGTGCTGTGGGACACCGACCGGCGCCTCGAACAATGGCTGCGCCGCGAGCCGACCCTGCCGGTACGGCTCGACCGCCCGCATCTGCAGCGCGTGGTCGACCGGTGCCGGCGCACGGGATACCTCGTCGAATCGCTCACCCGGGGCGGGCGGCGGCTGTACGCGCTGATGGCCGGCGTGGTCGCGCACGACCTGGCGCCGGAACTGCGCGAACTGCTCGGGGAGCTGGTGTCCAGTCCGGGCGAGCGCGTCCTGTTCCCGGAGGAGGCCCCGGCCGGTGAACCGCTCGCGGTGAACCTGATCGCCGCGCCCGCCTACGACCCGGACGGACACCAATCGCTGGTCCTCGCGCTGCACGTCGAGGCCGAGATCGACGCCGCGGAGATCGCGCGGCGCGGCGCGGCGCTCGTCGAGGCGGCCGACGCGATCACCGCGGAGCTCGGCGGGCGACGTCCGGAGCGCTGACCGCCGCTCCGGGTCTCCCCAAACCGTTGACCCCGAATTGAAACTCGTTCTATCGTTTCGATAGTCCGACTTCGACCGAATCGGTACATATTTGGACCGACATCCCGGGTGGGGAGTACCTCGATGACCACGGCGCAGCCGTTTCGACCACCGTCCTACGAGTTGCCGCCCCTCCGCGCGCTCGAAGCCGAATCCGTGCACATCTTCCGGGAGGTCGCGGCGACCTTCGAGCGGCCCGTGCTGCTGTTCTCGGGCGGCAAGGATTCGGCGGTGATGCTCCACCTCGCCGCCAAGGCGGTCTGGCCCGCGCCGCTGCCCTTCCCGGTCCTGCACATCGACACCGGCCACAACTTCGACGAGGTCGTCGAATTCCGCGACCGGGTCGTCGAGCGACTCGGCCTGCGTCTGATCGTCGCGTCCGTCCAGGACGACATCGACGCCGGCCGTGCCGTCGAGGACACCGGTCCGCACGGCGGCCGCAACCGGTTGCAGACCGGCACTCTGCTGCGTGCCCTGCGCGAAGGCGGCTTCGACGCGGTCTTCGGGGGCGCCCGCCGCGACGAGGAGAAGGCCCGCGCCAAGGAACGCATCTTCAGCTTCCGCGACCGGTTCGGCCAGTGGGATCCCAAGGCGCAGCGACCCGAACTGTGGCACCTGTACAACGGGCGGCACCGCAAGGGCGAGCACATCCGCGTCTTCCCTCTGTCGAACTGGACCGAACTCGACATCTGGTCGTACCTGCGCGACGAGAACATCGACCTGCCGGCGCTGTACTACGCGCACCGCCGGCCCGTCGTCGAACGCGACGGCATGCTCCTGGCGCACACAAGGTTTCTCGCTCTGCAGCCCGGAGAGCAGCCGCGCGAGGCGCTCGTGCGCTTCCGCACCGTCGGCGACGCCACCTGCACCGGCTGCGTCGAATCCACCGCAGCCACCGCCGAACAGGTGGTCGCCGAGGTCGCCGCCAGCCGCGTCACCGAACGCGGCGCCACCCGCGCCGACGACCGGATCTCCGAGGCGGGCATGGAAGACCGCAAGAAGGAGGGGTACTTCTGATGTCCCGACTGCTGCGCATCGCGACCGCCGGCAGTGTCGACGACGGCAAGTCCACGCTGATCGGCCGGCTGCTGTTCGATTCCAAGGCCGTCTTCGAGGATCAACTCGAGGCCGTGGCCCGTACCAGCCGGGACCGCGGCGCCGAACAGACCGATCTGGCGCTGCTCACCGACGGCCTGCGCGCGGAACGGGAACAGGGCATCACCATCGACGTCGCGTACCGCTACTTCGCGACGCCGCACCGCAGCTTCGTCATCGCCGATACGCCGGGACACGAGCAGTACACCCGCAACATGGTCACCGGCGCCTCGACCGCCGACCTCGCGCTGATCCTGGTCGACGCCCGCAAGGGCATCCTCGAACAGACTCGGCGGCATGCCTTCCTGGCGAGTCTGCTCGGGGTGCCGCACCTGGTGCTGTGTGTGAACAAGATGGATCTGGTGGACTGGTCGCAGGAACGGTTCGAGGAGATCTGCGACGAATTCCGGCTCTTCGCAGCCAAACTGGAGATCCACGACCTGTACTTCGTGCCGATCTCGGCGCTGCAGGGCGACAACGTCGTCAGCCGCACCGCGAACATGCGGTGGTACGAAGGGACTTCGCTGCTGCATCACCTCGAACAGGTGCACATCGGGTCCGACCACAACCTCATCGACGCGCGCCTGCCGGTGCAGTACGTCATCCGCCGCAGTGGCGAATTCCGCCGCTACGCGGGCACCGGCGACTTCCGCGGCTACGCGGGCACCGGCGACTTCCGCGGCTACGCGGGCACCGGCGACTTCCGCGGCTACGCGGGCACCGTCGCCAGCGGCGTGTTCAAACCCGGCGACGAGGTGGTCGCACTGCCGTCCGGGTTCGGTACCCGCGTCGAGCGCATCTGGGGTCCCGGCGGAGAACCGCTCGAGCATGCGTTCGCCGACGTCGCCGTGTGCGTCGAACTCGCGGACGAACTCGACCTCGGCCGTGGGGACATGCTGTGCCGGCCCAACAACCGGCCGCTGGTCGGCACCGACATCGATGCCATGGTCTGCTGGCTCACCGAACGCTCGAGCCTCGATCCGGACACCCGCTACACCCTGCTGCACACCACGAAGGCGGTCCATGCCCGGCCTGTGCGGCTCGACTACCGGCTCGACGTCAACACGCTGCACCGCGACGAGACCGCAACCACGCTGAGCCTCAACGAGATCGGGCGCGTACAGCTGCGCACTCAGCAGCCGCTGCTGTCCGATCCGTACCGGCGCAACCGCACCACCGGCAGCTTCGTCCTCGTCGACGAGGCCACCGGCAACACCGTCGCCGCCGGCATGATCACCGGACCCACCCTCGCCGAGACGGGCGCCGTGTGGCACCCCGCCGAGGTCGTCCGCGCCGACCGCGCCACCACGGGCAGGACGGTGTGGCTGACCGGGCTGTCCGCATCCGGAAAGTCCACGGTCGCAGCGGAACTCGAACGAAAGCTGCTCGCGGCGGGAATTCCCGCCTATCGCCTGGACGGCGACAATCTGCGCCACGGACTCAACTCCGACCTCGGATTCGGACCCGAGGACCGCGCCGAGAACGTGCGCCGCGTCGGGGCCGTCGCCCAGTTGATGGCCGACGCCGGCCTCGTCGCGATCTGCTCGCTGATCAGCCCCTACCGAGCCGACCGCGACCGGATCCGGCAGCAGCACGCCGACGCCGGCATCCCGTTCGTCGAGGTGTTCGTCGACACCCCGCTCGCCGACTGCGAGGCCCGCGACCCCAAGGGCATGTACGCCCGGGCCCGGGCCGGGGAGATCAGCGGCTTCACCGGCGTCGACGATCCGTACGAACCGCCACAGAACCCCGACCTGGTGCTCCGCCCCTCCGACGGCGATCCGGTCGCGCAGGCCGCCCGGATCATGGAAGTGTTGATGCCATGACAGACGATGCTGCTCTCGCCGCCGAGATCGCCACGGCGGCAGGAGAACTGTTGCTGACCGTTCGAGCCGCCGAGGCCGACGCCCTGAGCGGGCGCGAACTCGGCCGCCGCGGTGACCACGACGCGAACGTGCTCATCCTCGAAATGCTGGCCGAGCACCGTCCCGGCGACGCCGTGCTGTCCGAGGAATCCGCGGACGATCCGGCGCGCGTCGACGCCGAGCGGGTATGGATCATCGACCCGCTCGACGGGTCGAAGGAATACGGGATGCTCGGCCACACCGACTGGGCCGTGCACGTCGCGTTGTGGGAGGCCGGTCGCGGCCTGACCGCCGGGGCGGTCGCCCAGCCGGGCCTCGGCGCCGTGTACAGCACCGACGAGGCGCCCGTCGTCGAACGGCGTCCGCTCGGCGAGGGACGTCCCCGCATCGTGGTCAGCGGTAGCCGCCCGCCGGAGTTCGCCGGTGCGGTGGCCCGCGCCGTCGGTGCCGACCTCGTGCGCATGGGTTCGGCGGGCGCGAAGGCGATGGCGGTGCTCCGCGGCGAGGTCGACGCCTATGTTCACGCCGGTGGCCAGTGGGAGTGGGACTCGGCGGCCCCCGTCGCCGTCGCGCAGGCGGCCGGATTGTTCTGCGCGCGGATCGACGGCTCGGAACTCGAATACAACCGCCCCCACCCCTATCTGCCGGATCTGGTGATCTGCCGGCCGGACTGGGCGCCGACGCTCATGGCGGCCGTCGCCGAGCACGCGACCGCGCCGACCGACAGCCCCCGGGTCGCGATGGCTCGGGCCTACATCCGGTCGCTGATCAGCCACGATGCGTCCCACGTCCGCCTGGCCGCCGATGCCTGGCGGGTGGAGAACGGGCAGCGAACCGGCGACACCGGGGCCGAGATCCGGTACCGGCTCGAGCACGGCCCGGAGTACCGGCCGCTCCGCCGGGTGCGGAATCTGACGTTCCACGAGTGGGGCAACAACGTCGTTGCGCGCTTCCTGCTCGAGATAGATACCGGCAGTGGTGCCGATATGACGGTGTCGATCACCGAGCACTTCGACATCCCGGCGGGGGAGATCCGTTCGATTCTCGCGATCATCGAGCCCCTGTCCGAAGAATAGTTGAACCTTTTGCGCTAGCTTCGAAGAAAGAAGATGCAGTAGTGCAGATTTCGGAGGCGCAAATATGGAACAGTTCAACGAGGCCCGGGACATCGGGGACGGCATCCACGCGATCCCCGTTCCCGTCGCGGACCTGCCGGTCGGCGACACCCAGGTCTACGCAGTCGAGTCCCAACGCGGCGTGATCCTCGTGGACGTGGGGTGGAACAACGACACCTCCTGGAATGCGCTGCAGGCCGGGCTCGCATCGGCCGGACTGTCGGTGACCGACGTCGAAGGGGTGGTCGTCACACACTTCCATCCCGACCACGTCGGCCTCACCGGCCGCATCCGCGAAGCGTCCGGATGCTGGGTCGGCATGCACGAAGCGGACTTCGAACAGCTCGGACACATGATGGCCGGCCACGACTGGACGAACCGGGAACTCGACCAGTGGGTCAAGGCCGGGGCGCCCGCCGAGTACATCGAGGAATTCCTCGCCGCCGGCCGTGATCGCGACGGCGTCCCGGACGAGAAACCGGACCGGGTGTTGAAGACCGACGAGATCATCCCGCTCGCCGGACGCACCCTGCGAACCGTGTTCACCCCCGGCCACACCCCGGGCCACGCGTGCTTCTTCATCGAGGAACACGGCATCCTCTTCAGCGGCGACCACGTGCTCGCCAAGACCACCCCGCACGTCGGCGAATTCGACTTCCCCGTGGCCGAACGCGACGCGCTGGGGGAGTTCCTCGACTCGCTGCGCGCCGTCGCGACTCTGCCCGCCCGCCGCACCCTGCCCGCGCACCGGCAGCCCATCGACGACCTCGCAGCCCGGACGGAGGCGCTCGTCGAACACCACGAACGTCGCCTCGACGATCTCTACGAGTCGTTCGGGGACGAGGAGCTGACGCTGTGGCAGGCCACCGAACGCATGACGTGGTACCGGCCGTGGGACGAGACACCGCCGCGCGGCAAGCAGATGGCCATGTCCGAAGGCTCGGCGCACATCCGCCACCTCATCGAGCGGGGGCGCGCCCGCCGCGTCCCCGGAACCGATCCGGCGCGGTTCGTCCGCGTGTGACACTCGATCGGACTGCAACGGAGAGGCAGGCGATGACGCCCGACCAGCTCGTCACCGAATTCTGCGCCGCCTGGGCGGAACCGGATCCGGCCGCGCTCGCTGCGTACTTCACCGACGACGCCGTGTACCACAACATTCCGCTGGAGGAGGTCCACGGCCGTGCCGCCATCGAGGAGTACTTCGCCGGGATGGTCGCGACGTTCGGCGGTATCGACTTCCGCATCCATCGCCAGCTCGCGAGCGACAACCTCGTCCTCAACGAGCGCACCGACGTGCTGACCGTCAACGGGCGCACGGTCGAGGTCCCCGTCATGGGCTCGTTCGAGGTGGCCGACGGGAAGATCGCCGCGTGGCGGGACTACTTCGACATGGGCCCGCTCGCGGCGACCACAGGATAGGGACCGGCGACCAGCCCGAAAATTACGAAAAGCAGTAGGCCCCGCTTCGAATTCGAAGCGGGGCCTACTGCTCGTGGTGCCCTCGGCAGGATTCGAACCTGCGACTTCTTGCTCCGGAGGCAAGCGCTCTATCCCCTGAGCTACGAGGGCAATCCGGGCCCACCAGCTGACCGGCGGTGCGGAGTTAGCCTAGCGCATTGTTGCCCATACGCCACATCGCCTGGTCAGCGCGGGTTTTTCGGCCCGGATCGGGGGTCAGTTCATCGGCAGGGGCTGTGCGCCGCGCTCGGCGAGCATCGCCGTCATCAACTCCGACTCGCCGGTCTGCGTATCGACCATCGTCTGCGCCAGCGTCCGCACCGCGGCGACCTCGCCGTGCTCGGCGCCGTACTCCATCATCGGCAACCCGCCCTGGTGGTGCCGCAGCATCAACTGCAGGAACAGCACGTCGAGTTCCGGACCCGACGCGGCCCGCAGCGCCGCCAGTTCCTGCGAGGTCGCCATGCCCGGCATCGGGACCGCCGCGGCGGACGAACCGTGACCCGCGGCGTGACCGTCGTGCATGGTCTCGCTGTCGTCGCTCATCCACGTCATGTACTCACCGGGGGGCAACGGCGCCTGATTCCACAGCGTCAGCCAGCCCTGCATCTGCCCGACCTGGTTCTGCTGGGTCGTGAGGATGTCGTACGCCAGGTTCTGCACCCGCTGATCCGTCGAACGGGTCAGCGCGATCGACGCCATCTCGATCGCCTGGTTGTGGTGCACGCTCATGTCCTGGGAGAAACCGACGGCCACGGAATCGGCCGCCGGAACCTCCTGCGCATCCCCGCGCGGGATCAGGAAACCGACCAGGAAACCGATCGCGAGCGCAGCAATGATCCCGAGTGCCACGAGGATTCGGCGCTGTCCCGAACCCTGCGAGAAACCGTCGCTCATGGTCAGCTACCCGCCGGAGCCTGCATGTCCGTCTGGACCTCGGCGGAGTCGACCGTTCCGCCGGTCATCGGCACGGCGTCCGGGCCGGGAGCCGACGGATCGAACGGCGGCGGGTTCGCCGGATCGTACGAGCCGGGGATCGTCGCGCAGCTCGCACCGACCTCCGGGTAGGTGTACCGGTTCTGACGCAGCGAGGCGATGAACTGGTCGATCCGCTCGTCGTCGGCGGAATCCACCGTGAGCTGGTGGCCCCACGACTGCAGCGAGATCGGCGAAGCCTGGCCCGGATACGGCGACATCATGGTGTAGGACTTGCCGTCGACCTTCGCGCTGAGCGTCTCGACCCCCGCGGCGTCGACCAGGTCCGGGTTGTACGTGATCCACACCGCACCGTGCTCGAGCGAATGCACCGCGTTCTCCGTACGGATCGCCTCCGGGTAGACGACGCCCGTGCACGTGGCCCAGATCGAGTCGTGCGGACCGCCGAACGGCGGGGTGTGGTCGTAGGCGACCCGCTGGGTGGAATCGATGTGCTGCCCGGCGGGATAGTCGACCGTGACGATGCCCTCGAGCGCGGTCGACGGATCCTGATTCGATTCGGACGGCGTCCACGCAGCCAGCTTCTGCTGATCCTGGTACTTCGGGACGATGCTGACGGCGATCACGGCGATCAGCGCGACGACCGCGACGACGCCACCGATCACCATCCACGGGATCTGACGCTGCTTGGGAAGTCCGCGGCCCCCGCCGCTCTTCTTCGCGGCGGCCGAAATGGCCTTCGCGGACTTGGCGCCGGACTTCTTGCCGGAACCACCGTTAACCGAACCGCTGGGCATCGCTGGTAGCTCTTTCGATCGGATGGACAACATCGGATGGACAACGAGACCGCGGCCCCGGGCCGCGTGCCCCCACAACTGTACGGGCGCGCTCCTGTGGGGCACCGTCGGTGCTCGCAGGGGCCAGCCAATAGGATGAACTCCTGTGACTCCTGCCGACCTTGCCGAATTGCTCCACGGAACCGCTGCGAGGGTGCTCGCCGAGCGTGACCTCGACGTGTCCGTCCTGCCCGAGACCCTCACCGTCGAGCGGCCCCGGAACCCGGAGCACGGCGACTATGCGACCAACGTGGCGATGCAGGTCGCGAAGAAGGCCGGTGTGAACCCGCGCGAGCTCGCAACCTGGCTCGCCGAAGCGCTCACCGCCGCCGACGGCATCGAATCGGCCGAGGTCGCGGGACCGGGCTTCCTCAACATCCGCCTCGCGGCCGACGCGCAGGGCGCGATCGTCGCGAAGGTGCTCACCGAGCTCTCGGCGTACGGCAACTCCGATGCGCTCGCCGGCCGCAAGATCAACCTCGAGTTCGTGTCCGCGAACCCGACCGGCCCGATCCACCTCGGTGGCACCCGCTGGGCCGCGGTCGGCGACGCGCTCGGCCGGATCCTGTCGACGCAGGGCGCCGAGGTCACCCGCGAGTACTACTTCAACGACCACGGCGCGCAGATCGACCGCTTCACGCGGTCGCTGATCGCCGCGGCCGAGGGCGAACCGGCCCCCGAGGACGGCTATGCCGGCGACTACATCGTCGACATCGCCGCCGAGGTGCAGAAGCGTGCGCCCGGCGCGCTCGACCTGCCCGAGGCCGAGCGGCACGAGACGTTCCGGTCCATCGGCGTCGACCTGATGTTCGCGCACATCAAGCGCACGCTGCACGAGTTCGGCGTCGACTTCGACGTGTACTTCCACGAGAACTCGCTGTTCGAATCCGGCGCGGTCGACAAGGCCGTCGAGACGCTCAAGGGCTCCGGCAACCTGTACAACGCCGACGGCGCGTGGTGGCTCAAGAGCACCGACTTCGGCGACGACAAGGACCGCGTCGTCATCAAGTCCGACGGCAACGCCGCCTACATCGCCGGCGACATCGCGTACTTCCAGGACAAGCGCTCGCGCGGCTTCGACCTGTGCATCTACATGCTCGGCGCCGACCACCACGGCTACATCGGCCGGCTCAAGGCCGCCGCGGCCGCATTCGGTGACGACCCCGACACCGTCGAGGTCATGATCGGCCAGATGGTCAACCTCGTGCGCGACGGCCAGGCCGTGAAGATGAGCAAGCGTGCCGGCACCGTCATCACCCTCGACGACCTCGTCGAGGCGATCGGTGTCGACGCCGCCCGCTACGCGCTCGTGCGCTCGTCGGTCGACCAGAGCATCGACATCGACCTCGAGCTGTGGGCGTCGGCCGGCAACGAGAACCCGGTCTACTACGTGCAGTACGCGCACGCCCGCCTCTCGTCGATCGCGCGCAACGCCGCCGACCTCGGTCTCAGCGCCGAGGGCGCGAACCTCGCGCTGCTCACCCACGACCGCGAGGGCGACCTGATCCGCACCATCGGCGAGTACCCGCGCGTCGTCGCGAAGGCCGCGGAACTGCGCGAACCGCACCGGGTCGCACGCTACCTCGAAGAACTCGCCGGCGCCTACCACCGGTTCTACGACGCGTGCCGCATCCTCCCGCAGGGCGACGAGGAGCCCGGAGACCTGCACACCGCGCGGCTCGCGCTGTGCGCAGCGGCCCGTCAGGTTCTCGCCAACGGCCTCGGCCTGCTCGGCGTCAGCGCTCCGGAGCGGATGTGAACGCGCACCCCGCCGGTCCGCGGCACGCGGAGATCCCGCACGCACCGGGCCTGCCCGAACGGCCCACCACCCACGAGGAACTGAACGCGCTGCACCGGCAGGTGTGGCCGCGCGGCACGAGCCGCGGCGACGACGGCGCCGTCCGCATCGCCGGGGTTCCCGTCACCGAACTCGCCGAGAAGTACGGCACCCCGCTGTTCGTGATCGACGAGGACGACTTCCGGTCCCGGTGTCGCGACATCGCCGCGGCGTTCGGGCCCGACACCAAGGTGCACTACGCCTCCAAGGCGTTCCTGTGCACCGAGGTCGCCCGCTGGGTGCAGCAGGAGGGCCTGTGCCTCGACGTCGCCTCCGGCGGTGAACTCGCGGTCGCACTGCACGCCGGGTTCCCCGCCGAGAAGATCGCGATGCACGGCAACAACAAGTCCGTCGCCGAACTGCGCACCGCGGTCGCGGCCGGCGTCGGGCACATCGTGCTCGACTCGATGGCCGAGATCGACCGGCTCGACGCGATCGCCGGGGAAGCCGGGGTCGTGCAGGATGTGCTGATCCGGGTCACCGTCGGTGTCGAGGCGCACACCCATGAGTTCATCTCCACCGCGCACGAGGACCAGAAGTTCGGTCTCTCGCTCGCCGGAGGGGTTGCGATGTCCGCGGTGCGCCGGGTCTTCGAGACCGCCAACCTCCGGCTGGTCGGCCTGCACAGCCACATCGGCTCGCAGATCTTCGACGTCGACGGCTTCGAACTGGCCGCACACCGCGTGATCGGCCTGCTCCGCGACATCGTCGCCGAGTTCGGTGTGGACAAGACGTCCCAGCTGAACATCGTCGACCTCGGCGGTGGACTCGGCATCTCGTACGTGCCGAGCGACGATCCGCCGCCGGTCGAGGAACTCGCCGCGAAGCTCCTCGACATCGTGCGCACCGAATCCGCGCTGGCGGGACTGCCCACCCCGACCCTCGCGGTCGAGCCGGGCCGCGCCATCGCCGGACCGGGCACGATCACCCTCTACGAGGTCGGCACGATCAAGGACGTCGCGGTCGCCGCGGGTCACAGCCGCCGCTACATCAGCGTCGACGGCGGCATGAGCGACAACATCCGCACCTCCCTGTACCAGGCGGAGTACGAGGCCCGGTTGGTCTCCCGCGTCAGCGACGCGGATCCGGTCGTCTCGCGAGTCGTCGGCAAGCACTGTGAGAGCGGTGACATCGTGATCCGCGACACCTGGATGCCCGAGGACGTCCAAGCCGGGGATTTGCTGGCCGTCGCCGCGACCGGTGCATACTGCTATTCGATGTCCAGCAGGTACAACCTGCTGGCCCGTCCCGCCGTCGTGGCGGTCAAGGACGGCGTTTCCCGCGTCATCCTGCGTCGGGAAACCGTGGAAGATCTGCTCAGCTTGGAGGTTACGGAGTGACGACCGAAACGGGGACCAGTCAGGCGCCGCGTCCCGTCGGCGTGGCGGTGCTCGGCCACGGCACCGTGGGCGCCGAGGTCGTCCGCATCATCCGGGACGACGCAGCCGATCTCGAGGCACGCATCGGTGCGCCGCTGGAGCTGCGCGGTGTCGCCGTGCGCACCGTCTCCGAGGACCGCGGCATCCCGGTCGAGCTGCTGACCACCGACGCGGAGGGACTGATCGCGCGCGACGACGTCGACATCGTCGTCGAGGTCATCGGCGGCATCGACCTGCCCCGCAAGCTCGTGCGGACCGCGCTCGACGCCGGCAAGTCCGTGGTCACGGCGAACAAGGCGCTGCTCGCCGAGTACACCGGTGAACTCGCGGAGGCCGCCGAGGCCAAGCACGTCGACCTGTACTTCGAGGCCGCCGTCGCCGGTGCGATCCCGGTGATCCGCCCGCTGACCCAGTCCCTGGCCGGCGACCGCGTCAACCGCGTCATCGGCATCGTCAACGGCACCACCAACTACATCCTGTCGGCGATGGACGAGACCGGAGCCGACTACGCCGAGGCGCTCGCCGAGGCGGGCCGGCTCGGTTACGCCGAGGCCGATCCGACCGCGGACGTCGAGGGCTTCGACGCCGCGTCCAAGGCCGCGATCCTCGCGTCCATCGCCTTCCACACCCGCGTCACCGCCGCCGACGTGTACCGCGAGGGCATCTCGAAGATCACCGCCGCCGACCTGACGTCCGCTCGCGCGCTGAACTGCACCGTCAAGCTCCTCGCGATCTGCGAGCGCATCACCACCGAGGACGGCAAGGACAAGGTTTCGGCGCGGGTCTACCCCGCGCTGGTTCCGCGGGAGCATCCCCTCGCGAGCGTGTCCGGCGCGTTCAACGCCGTCGTCGTCGAGGCGGAGGCGTCGGGCCGCCTGATGTTCTACGGCCAGGGTGCCGGCGGCGCTCCCACCGCGTCCGCGGTGATGGGCGACCTGGTGATGGCCGCGCGCAACCGCGTGCAGGGCGGTCGCGGTCCCCGCGAATCGAAGTACGCCGATCTCGAGATCGCGCCGATGAGCGAGATCATGACCCGCTACTACGTGAACCTGCAGGTCGCGGACCGGGCAGGTGTGCTCTCCGCCGTGGCCGCCGAGTTCGCCAAGCGCGGGGTCAGCATTTCCGCCGTGCGCCAGGAAGGCGCCGGGAACGGTGCGCGCCTGGTGGTGCTCACGCACCGCGCCACCGACGAAGCGTTGTCGAGTACCGTCGCAGCACTCGATGAACTCGAATCCGTAACTGCTGTGACCAGTGTCCTGAGACTGGAGGGATCCGCCGAATGAGCGCGGCCGAGAAGAACATCACCCCCGTGCACACCCCGTGGCCCGGCCTGATCGAGGCGTACCGTTCTCGACTGCCGATCGGTGAGGGCTGGAAGACGGTGACGCTGCGCGAGGGTGGTACGCCGCTGCTCCCGGCACCCCGCCTGTCCGAGATCACCGGCTGCGAGGTCCACGTCAAGGTCGAGGGGCTCAACCCCACCGGTTCCTTCAAGGACCGCGGCATGACGATGGCCGTCACCGAGGCGCTGGCGACCGGCAAGCAGGCGGTGCTGTGCGCCTCCACCGGCAACACCTCTGCGTCGGCTGCCGCGTACGCGTCCCGCGCGGGAATCGGCTGCGCGGTGCTCGTGCCGCAGGGCAAGATCGCCATGGGCAAGCTCGCCCAGGCCGTCATGCACGGCGCCCGGATCGTCCAGGTCGAGGGCAACTTCGACGACTGCCTCGAGCTGGCCCGCAAGACGACCGCCGAGTTCCCGACGATCGGCCTGGTCAACTCCGTCAACCCGGTCCGTATCGAGGGACAGAAGACCGCCGCGTTCGAGATCGTCGACGCGCTCGGCGACGCTCCCGACGTGCACGTGCTCCCGGTGGGCAACGCGGGCAACATCACCGCGTACTGGAAGGGCTACTCCGAGTACTTCGCCGACGGCGTGAGCACCCGCCGTCCCCGCATGCTCGGTGTGCAGGCCGCCGGTGCGGCCCCGCTCGTGCTCGGCCACCCGGTCAAGGATCCCGAGACCATCGCCACCGCGATCCGGATCGGCGCTCCCGCGTCGTGGAACGGTGCGGTCGCCGCGAAGGAGGAGTCGGACGGCGCGTTCCGTGCCGCCACCGACGAGGAGATCCTCGAGGCGTACCACCTGCTCGCGAAGTCCGAGTCGATCTTCGTCGAGCCGGCGTCGGCGGCGTCGATCGCGGGTCTGCTCGCCGCGAGCAAGGAGGGCTGGCTGCCGCGCGGCCTCCGGGTTGTGTGCACCGTCACCGGCAACGGCCTCAAGGACCCGGACACCGCCCTGCGCGACGTTCCCGTGGTGCAGCCGATCCCGGTCGACCCCGTCGCTGTGGCCTCGGCGCTCGAACTGGCCTAGTCCTCGAGCAGACACAGTGACCGCCTCGCCCTCCTCTGTTGGGAATCACGACATGACGCAGACTCTGCCGGTAGGGATCTCGGTGACGGCCCGGGTTCCCGCGTCGAGTGCGAATCTGGGGCCCGGATTCGACTCGCTCGGTCTCGCTCTCGGGTTGTACGACGAGATCACCGTCACCACAACCGGATCCGGTCTCGACGTCCGCGTCGAAGGGGAGGGCGCCGAGGAGGTGCCGTGGGGCCCCACCCACCTGGTGGTGCGTGCGGTCGAACGTGGCCTCGAAGCCGCGGGTGTGTGGGCCGACGGCCTGGAGATCGTGTGCCGCAACGTCATTCCCCATTCGCGGGGTCTGGGGTCCTCGGCGTCCGCCGTCGTCGGCGGGCTCGCCGCGGCGAACGGCCTGGTGCGCAAGGTCGCGCCGGAGCGGGCACTGGACGACGCGCAGCTCGTGCAGCTCTCCTCCGAGTTCGAGGGGCACCCGGACAACGCGTCGGCGAGCGTCCTCGGCGGTGCCGTCGTATCGTGGAGCGAAGCCGGTGTCGACGCCGAGCAGCGTGTCTACCGGGCCGTGAAGCTGGCCGTGGACCCGGCGATCAAGGTCGTCGTGCTGGTCCCGTCGGTCCGCTCGTCGACCGCGCACACCCGCGGACTGCTGCCCGATCTCGTGCCGCATCGCGACGCGTCGTTCAACGTCAGCCGCGCCGCACTGGCGGTGGTCGCGCTGACCCAGCGTCCCGACCTGCTGATGCCCGCGACCGAGGACATGCTGCACCAGGGGCAGCGGGCTCCGGCGCTGCCGCTCACCACCAAGTGGATCGCGCGGCTCCGCGAGGCGGGAATCGCCGCTACGGTGTCCGGAGCCGGACCCACCGTGCTGGCGCTGACGACCGAGCCGTTCCCCGCCGAACTGCGCGCTGCGGCGGAAGCGGACGACCTGACGGTCCTCGAACTCGAGGTCGCCGGCGGGGTCGAGGTGATCTGAGCCTCCTTGCGGGGCCGGGAACACGCCGGGGCGGGATCGCGTTCTTGCTCAACGTACAGTTCGTCGCTATCCTGTGCTTTGTCCGCACGTCGTGCGTTTCAGCCGTCGGCTCTTCAGGATATTGTCTCCAGCTCCATCGGAGCGCCAGATCCTGACCGACCCTCACATGTCCTCGTTCCAGGGGTCAAGGGACTGTAACTGCCGGGGGATGGCGTGATAGCGGACGTGCCGACCGTTCGATCCTGTGAACAGTTAGGCAAATCCCGGATCGGTGCACGAGCTGATCTGTGGGAACGAACCCTCGACTCTGCGTGGCGCGAGTGAGGGAAGGAAAGGATCTCCGTGACCGATACGGATCTGATCGCTACGCCTGTTCTCGACGTCCCGGGGTCATCCGCGGGGGAGCAGGCGGACGATTCTTCGCAGACCTCTTCGCCGCGCGCCGCTGGGCGTCGCGGCGCCGGCCTCTCGGGCATGGTGCTCGCCGAGCTGCGGGCCCTCGCGTCCGAACTCGGCATCAAGGGCACCTCCGGGATGCGTAAAGGCGACCTGATCGCCGCGATCAAGGAACGCCAGGGCGGGGGCGTGTCGAGCGCTCCGGCCGCAGACAAGGCGGCGGTGTCCGAGGCGCCCGCCGAGACCACACGACCGGCGCGGACGCGCCGGACGCGTACGGCCGCACCGGAAAGCGCCGACAACGAGCCGAAGGCCGAGCAGCCGAAGGCCGAAGCTGCCGAGCAGCCGAAGGCCGAGGCTGCCGAGCAGCCGAAGACCCAGGTCGAGGCCGGCGAGCGTCCGCAGGGTGACGGCGAGGTCGAAGCCCCCCGCCGCGGTCGTCAGCGTCGCGGTCGCCGTGGTGCCGAGCAGGCCACCGAACAGGGTGAGCAGGATCGGAAGACCGAGGCTCCGGCCCCGGAGCAGGCCCCCGAGCAGGGTGGACGCGGCGAGGACAAGGGCGAGGGCGACGGCCGCCAGCGGCCTCAGCGCGACCAGGGCGACCGTGCCCAGCGCGAGGATCGCGGCCAGGGCCCGCGCCAGGACCGCGACAACCGCGGTGGCGAGGACGAGGAAGGCGGCCGCGGCCGCCGGGGTCGTCGCTTCCGTGAGCGCCGTCGTGGACGTGACCGCGGTGAGGCGACCGGCACCGATTCGCGCGAGCCCGAGATCCGCGAGGACGACGTCCTGCAGCCCGTCGCAGGCATCCTCGACGTCCTCGACAACTACGCGTTCGTGCGGACCTCCGGCTACCTGGCCGGCCCCAACGACGTGTACGTGTCGATGAACATGGTGCGCAAGAACGGCCTGCGCCGCGGTGACGCGATCACCGGTGCCGTCCGGGTCCCGCGCGAGGGCGAGCAGAGCAACCAGCGGCAGAAGTTCAACCCGCTGGTGCGTCTGGACTCGGTCAACGGCGGTGAGGTCGAGGCGGCGAAGCGTCGCCCCGAGTTCAACAAGCTCACCCCGCTGTACCCGAACCAGCGGCTGCGTCTCGAGACCACGCCGAATGTGCTCACCACCCGCGTGATCGACCTGATCATGCCGATCGGCAAGGGCCAGCGTGCACTCATCGTCTCGCCGCCGAAGGCCGGTAAGACCACGGTGCTGCAGGACATCGCGAACGCGATCTCGACGAACAACCCCGAGTGCTACCTCATGGTCGTTCTCGTCGACGAGCGTCCCGAAGAGGTCACCGACATGCAGCGTTCGGTGAAGGGCGAGGTCATCGCCTCGACGTTCGACCGTCCGCCGTCAGACCACACCTCGGTCGCCGAGCTCGCCATCGAGCGGGCGAAGCGCCTGGTCGAGCAGGGCCGGGACGTCGTGGTGCTGCTCGACTCGATCACCCGTCTCGGGCGCGCGTACAACAACAGCTCGCCGGCATCGGGACGCATCCTGTCCGGTGGTGTCGACTCGACCGCGCTGTACCCGCCGAAGCGGTTCCTCGGTGCTGCCCGCAACATCGAGAACGGCGGTTCGCTCACCATCATCGCGACCGCGATGGTGGAGACCGGTTCGACCGGCGACACCGTGATCTTCGAAGAGTTCAAGGGCACCGGCAACGCCGAGCTCAAGCTCGACCGCAAGATCGCCGAGCGCCGTGTGTTCCCGGCGGTGGATGTCAATCCGTCGGGTACCCGCAAGGACGAGCTGCTCATGAGCCCCGACGAGTTCGCGGTGGTGCACAAGCTGCGCCGCGTGCTCTCCGGACTCGATTCGCACCAGGCGATCGATCTGCTCATCGACCGGCTCAAGAAGTCCAAGAGCAACGTCGAGTTCCTCCTGCAGGTCGCCAAGACCGCGCCCGGGGCGCTCGAGGACTAGAAGCGCGGCCCGGGGAATTTTTTCCCCGGGCAGGCGTTTGGCATAATCGAACAGCTGAGTCCGGTCCCGGTTCACGTCTTCGAACGGCGAAGGCGACCCGGCGGCCATCGAAAGGGACACCATGAAGGCAGGAATCCACCCGAACTACGTGGCGACGACCGTCGTCTGCGGTTGCGGGAACACGTTCGAGACGCGCAGCACCGCCGAGTCCGGCCGGATCACGGTCGAAGTTTGCTCGCAGTGCCACCCGTTCTACACGGGCAAGCAGAAGATCCTCGACACGGGCGGACGCGTTGCCCGCTTCGAGGCTCGCTACGGCAAGCGCGCCCCGAAGAAGGCCGCTGCCGACAGCTAGCAGCCCTGCCGACGCCCGGTTCTGTCATCGTCACAGACCGGGCGTCGGTGTTTTCACAGGCTTTTCCCGTTCGCGTGCACCGACACACGAACAGCACGACAGACAGAGTGGAGCGAACCCATGGCGGGGCAGACCAAGCCGTCGGCCGTCGACGACATCCTGGCCGAACACGCGGGTCTGGAACAGCAGTTGTCCGATCCGGCACTGCACAACGACCCGGCGGCGGCGCGCCGCGTCGGCAAGCGTTTTGCCGAGCTCGCCCCGGTCATGGCGACCTACACGAAGCTGAAGACCGCCCGCGAAGATCTCGAGGCGGCCCGTGAGCTGGCGTCGGACGATTCCGCGTTCGCCGCGGAGGTCCCCGGACTCGAAGAGACCGTCGCCGAACTCGAGAAGACGCTCACCGACCTGCTCGCTCCGCGCGACCCGCACGACGGCGACGACGTCGTCCTCGAGGTGAAGTCGGGGGAGGGCGGCGAGGAATCCGCTCTGTTCGCGGCGGATCTGGCCCGCATGTACACCCGGTACGCCGAGCGTGCCGGCTGGCGTGTCGAGGTCCTCGGTGCCACCTACTCCGATCTCGGTGGCTACAAGGACGCGACGCTGTCGATCAAGTCGAAGACCGACGTGCGCGACGGCGTGTGGTCACGCCTGAAGTTCGAAGGTGGCGTGCACCGCGTGCAGCGCGTGCCGGTCACCGAATCGCAGGGCCGGGTCCACACGTCCGCCGCGGGCGTGTTCATCTACCCCGAGCCGGACGAGGTCGAGGAAGTGCAGATCGACGAAAACGATCTGCGTATCGACGTGTATCGCTCATCGGGCAAGGGCGGCCAGGGTGTCAACACCACCGACTCGGCCGTGCGCATCACCCACCTGCCCACCGGAATCGTCGTGACCTGCCAGAACGAGCGCTCGCAGCTGCAGAACAAGGCTCGCGCCATGCAGGTTCTCGCGGCCCGCCTGCAGGCCGCCGCCGAAGAGGCCGCCGAGGCCGAGGCGTCCGCGGACCGTGCCAGCCAGGTCCGTACCGTCGACCGGTCCGAGCGCATCCGCACCTACAACTTCCCCGAGAACCGCATCACCGATCACCGGATCGGGTTCAAGGCGCACAACCTCGACGCCGTGCTCGACGGCGACCTCGACGCTCTGCTGGACGCGCTGGGGCAGGCCGACCGCGAAGCCCGGCTCGCCGCGGAATAACGGTCGAAGCCGGGCTCGGATCGTCGTCTGCGGTGAGGCCGGATCGGCCACGGCCTATTCGGTTGCGGGACGAGGCGTGGCAGGAACGTCGCTGAGGTCGAAGCCCGGAAGCAGGAAGCAGGACTCGCCGTCGGCGTTCTCGTGGGTGCCCCACACGGCGCTCACCACGAGGCCTTCTCCCGTCTCGACGACGACGGCGGGTTCCTCGTCGTCCACCGGACCCGGGAACGCGTCTGTGCCCTGCTGCAGCGTCGACATGTTGAGCCAGGCGACCTGGCCACCGCCGCTGCCGTCCTGCTCGATCTCGTACTCGATCTCGTCGGTCGCGACATCCTCTTCGTCGACGACCGTCTCGGTGTCCACCGGCCCGATTCCCGCGGGGCATCCGATCGGGATCGGCTGGACATCGATGGGCACGGCACCCGAGAGTGCGGGTGCCGTGAGCGCGGCGGCGCCGGTAGCAGCGAGAATCGTCAATCCGCGAACAGTCCGTGTCTTCACGAGAAATCCTTTCCGTCGACAGAACCGACCCGAAGGTATCGGTCACTGTTCTGTTTCCCGCCCGACACGTTCTTCAATCCGCCGCCGACCGGCCTGCTGCTACCCCTGCCCGGCGGGTCCGAGGGTCGACCCGGAACGGTTACGGTCGTGCCGACCCCGACCTGTCCGTTCTCCGATCGTGACCGGCATGGCAGTCTGTACGCCGTGAATCGTCAACCTCTGCGCCTGGCCATCATCGAGGCGGTGTCGGTGCTCGAGGAAGCGGGTGTGCCGAGCCCCCGCGCGGACGCCGAACTGCTCGCCGCGCACCTGCTCGGAATCGAACGGACCAGGCTGGGCCTGGTGCCGTTGGTCGATGCTGCGATGGTCGATGCCTACCGGGCGATGATCGCCCAGCGCGCCAAGCGAATCCCGCTGCAATACATCACCGGGACCTCGGCGATGGGGGAGATCGACCTCGCCGTGGGACCCGGAGTGTTCGTGCCGCGTCCCGAGACGGAACTGCTGCTCGGCTGGGCACTGGCGTTCCTCGAGAGCTACCCGCGACGGTCCCCGGTCGTGCTCGACCTGTGTACCGGTTCCGGTGCGCTGGCACTGGCGATCGCGCACGCCCGGCCGGACGCGGTCGTCCACGCGGTCGAGCTCGAGCCGAAGGCGCTCGCGTGGGCCCGGCGGAACGCCGAGTACCGGGCGTCGCAGGGCGACACCCCGATCGTGTTGCACCAGGGTGACGTCACCGACCGCGAGCTGCTCACCGAACTCGAAGGCGGCGTCGACTTGATCGTCGCGAACCCGCCCTACATTCCCGAAGGCGCCGAACTCGAGCCCGAGGTCATCGACCACGACCCCCACTCCGCGCTCTTCGGTGGCCCCGACGGGTTGTCGGTCATCAAGCCGATGGTCTCCAACATCGCGCGCTGGTTGCGCATCGGAGGGGCCGTCGCCGTCGAACACGACGACACCAACGGCGCGCAGACCGCAGAGCTGTTCGCCCAGCGCCGGGTGTTCGGCGAGGTCGCCGAACACCCCGATCTGGCGGGGCGGCCGCGATTCGTCGTCGCGATGCGGGTGCCCACGGACGTCGAGGCGCAACGCTCCCGTGCAGCCAAGGGAACCGGAGCGGACGCGTGACGGAACAGGGTGACGTCGGGCACGCAATCGCGGATGGAAGGATGGTCGCGTGAGCACCGTCTACGACTGCAGTAAGCCGGATTCCCGATCAGCAGGCATCAACGCGGCACGTGGTGCCCTCAAGGCGGGCAGGCTCGTCGTGGTGCCGACCGACACCGTCTACGGAATCGCCGCCGACGCCTTCGACGGCGACGCGGTGGCGAGTCTGCTGCGCGCGAAAGGTCGCGGGAGGGACATGCCGGTCCCGGTGCTCGTCGGCTCATGGAACACCATCGACGGCCTGGTCAGCACGGTCCGTCCCGAGGCCCGGGAACTCATCCGGGCGTTCTGGCCGGGCGGGCTCAGCCTCGTGGTGCCCCAGGCGCCGTCACTCGCCTGGGATCTCGGAAACACCCGCGGCACGGTGATGCTGCGGATGCCGCTGCACCCGGTGATCCTCGAACTGCTGCGCGATGTCGGCCCGCTCGCCGTCTCGAGCGCGAACGTCTCCGGGCAGCCGCCCGCCGCGGTCGTCGAGGACGCCCGCCGGCAGCTCGGCGCCTCGGTGAGCGTCTACCTCGACGGCGGACCGTCGGAGCACGCGGTCGCCTCGACCATCGTCGACATGACCTCGGACCGTCCGCGCATCCTCCGCGAGGGCGCCGTGCCGATCGAGGACATCGCGGAGGTGCTGGGCGAGGACCCGGCCCGTCTGCGCCCCGGCGGGGAGTGACGGGCAGGGACCTGCGTAGGTGACTTCCGTCGACACTGCCCTGGTGCTGGCCCAGTCGGGCCGCGGCGCCGGTGTGCCTCTCCGCGAACTGCTGCTGGTGCTGCTCACCGCCGCTGTCGTGACGTTCCTCGCGACCGGGCTCGTCCGGATCGCCGCGATCCGGTTCGGTGCCGTCGCGGCACCCCGCGAACGCGACGTACACGTGATTCCGACGCCCCGGCTCGGTGGCGTCGGCATGTATCTCGGGCTCGTCGCCGGTTTGGTCTTCGCACAGCAATTGCCCGCGCTGACACGGGGATTCGAATACACATCCGACATGAGCGCGGCGCTCGTGGCAGGGTCGATCATCGTCGTCGTCGGCATCATCGACGACCGCTGGGGTCTCGACGCGCTGACGAAGTTCGTCGGTCAGGTCACCGCCGCGGGGGTGCTCGCGGTGATGGGGGTGAGCTGGATCGTCATCTTCGATCCGTTCAGCGGCAACACCCTGGTTCTCGACCAACTGCAGGGCGGTCTCGTCACGGTCGCGGTCGCGGCGGTGATGATCAACGCGATGAACTTCGTCGACGGTCTCGACGGTCTCGCCGCAGGTATCGGGCTCATCGCTGCCGTCGCGATCTGCCTGTTCTCCGTGGGGCTGCTGCACGATCAGGGCGGCGACGTCAGCGCCTACCCGCCGGCGCTGATCGCCGCGGCCCTGGCCGGTGCGTGCCTGGGCTTCCTGCCGCACAACTTCCAGCCGGCCCGGATCTTCATGGGCGACTCGGGATCGATGCTCATCGGACTCATGCTCGCCGCGGTGTCCACGAGCGCCTCCGGCAGGATCCCGCTGGCCGCGTACGGCACCCGCGACCTGCTCGGTCTGCTGTCGCCGCTGCTCCTGGTCGGCGCCGTCATGTTCATCCCGATCCTGGACCTGCTGCTCGCCATCGTGCGGCGCACCCGGGCGGGCGTCAGCCCGTTCAGCCCGGACAAGATGCACCTGCACCACCGTCTGCTGCAGATCGGTCACTCGCATCGGCGCGTCGTGCTGCTCATCTACCTGTGGGTCGGCGTTCTCGCGTTCGGCGCGGTCGGATCCGCCCTCATCGATCGCCGCGCGGTGGTGCTGCTCACCGCGGCGGGATTGGTGTTCGCGCTCGTCGTCACCGCGGTGCCGGCACTGCGTCACAGTGACGCCGAGGCTCACGGTGACGGCCCCGATCCGGTCCACGGGGCCGGGGGAGGCGACGGCGAGGTCGGTTAGGCTTGATACCCGTGACCTCTTCCGATCAGCCTGCTCAGCCACTTCCCGCCCTGCCCGATCCGTCGGCGCCGATGCGCGCGGCCGTCCGGTACGGCGCGCTCGGGTTGGTCGCCCTGACGGTGGTGTCCGCCGTGATCTCCGTGCTCGTCGCGGGAATGCCGGGCCTGTGGGGTGCCTTGATCGGCGCGGCCGTCGGCGGCGGGTTCATCCTGTTCACGGCGCTCGGGGTGCTGCTCACCTCGCGCCTGCCCGCGACGACCGCCGGGGCGGTGCTGCTGGGCACGTGGCTGCTCAAGCTGATCCTGGCGATCGTGGTGATGGCCCTGCTCAAGCCCCTGGACTTCTACAGCAAGGGTGCGCTGGTCCTGACGATCGTGTTCGCTCTGGTGATCGTGCTGGGCGCGGAAACGTACGGCGTGGTGTCGCAGCGGGCGCTGTACGTTGTGCCCGATTCGGGTAATGCGGGGAACGACGAACGGGAGTAGTTGCACTTGTCAATTCCCTACAGCGTCTCTACCCCCCTACGCGTTGTCGTAGATGTGTTGCTAGGGTAATGCCAAGCGAGTTGCGACCAGCCGGTAGTCCTGAGGGACCGTCGCGGTTGTATCTTTGCAGGCGGTCGTGTTCAAATGGCCGCCGAGTCGACGAGAGTCGCCGACACCGACAGACGCGGGGCCGATCCGATCGCCCACAGCAGCTGGCGAATACGCGAGCCGACCTTGTCGACTTGTTGGATCGTCAATGTCCGATCGAACCGCAGACGGCAATGCCTGCGGCCGACTACGGGAGAGAGCGCTGAGCGTCACCACCTTGGCAGCCGGAGAATTCCACGCGCCGTCACTAGCCGATTTCTTTCCACCAGCAGTCCTGTTCGAGGGCACCCCCTTCGAAATGGACCGGCTGATGCTCATCCGCGTCGTCGTCGCCGTCCTGCTTGCGGCGTTCTTCGCGTTCGCTATGCGCAGCCCGAAGATCGTTCCGCGCGGCGTGCAGAACGTCGCCGAGATCATGATCGACTTCGTTCGGATCAACATCGCCGAGGACATCCTCGGTAAGGAACAGGGCCGTCGCTTCCTCCCGGTTCTCGTGACGATCTTCTTCCTCGTCGCCGGGCTGAACCTGACCTCGATCATTCCGTTCCTCAACATCTCGTCGAACGCGCGCATCGGCATGCCTCTCGTGCTGGCCCTGCTCGCGTACGTCGTCTTCAACTACGTGGGCATCAAGAAGTACGGCTTCTTCCGCTACGTCAAGAGCAGCATCGTCATCCCGAACCTGCCGCCCGCGCTCCACATCCTCGTCATCCCGATCGAGTTCGTTTCGACCTTCCTGCTGCGGCCGTTCACGCTGACCATCCGTCTCATGGCCAACATGCTGGCCGGCCACATCATGCTGGTGCTGTTCTTCAGCGCGACCCAGTTCTTCTTCTTCTCGTCCGAGGGCGCGATGAAGCTGTTCGGTATCGGCTCGGTGATCGGTGGCGTCGCGTTCACCTTCTTCGAGTTGCTGGTCATCGTCCTGCAGGCCTACATCTTCTCGCTGCTGACCGCGGTCTACATCGACCTCGCGTTGCACGCCGAAGAGCACTAGCCGAACTGCACCACCACACAACACCACAGACTGACTCGGTTGCCGATCCCCGGGGCCGAGCCACTAGAAAGGGAATGGAACACCAATGAGCGTTGCGCTTCAGGCAGTCGAGATCCTCGCGCAGGAAGAGACCACCTTCAGGGGTCTCGGTGCCGTCGGCTACGGCCTCGCCGCCATCGGCCCGGGCGTCGGCATCGGCATCGTCGTCGGTAAGGCGATCGAGGGCATGGCCCGCCAGCCCGAGATGGCCGGACAGCTGCGCACCACCATGTTCCTCGGTATCGCATTCACCGAGGCCCTCGCGCTGATCGGCATCGTTGCCGGCTTCATCTTCTGATCGTCGCGACCATGGCTGACAGCATCCTGTTGCTCGCGGAGGAGGCGGAGACCCATAATCCGCTCCTGCCCGCGACGTACGACATCGTTTGGTCGCTCGTCGCCCTGATCATCGTCGGTCTCGTCTTCTGGAAGTACGTGCTTCCGCTGTTCCAGAAGGTCCTCGACGAGCGATCGGAGCAGATCGAAGGCGGCATCAAGAAGGCGGAGGAGGCACAGGCGGAAGCCGCTGCCGCGCTCGAGCAGTACCGCGCGCAGCTCGCCGAGGCCCGTACCGAAGCGGCGCAGATCCGCGAAGAGGCCCGTGCCCAGGGCCAGCAGATCATCGCCGACATGAAGGCGCAGGCCCAGGAGGAGAGCGACCGCATCGTCGCTGCCGGCCACGCTCAGCTGCAGGCCCAGCGTCAGCAGATCGTGACCGAACTCCGTGGCGATCTCGGCCGCACCGCCGTCGACCTGTCCGAGAAGATCATCGGTGAGGCTCTCTCCGATGACGTCAAGCGTGCCGGTTCCATCGACCGCTTCCTCAGCGAGCTCGAATCCCTCAGCGCTGACTCTGCATCCGGAAAGTGAGCACCATGTACGCAGCAAGCCGTGAGGCACTCGCTCATACGCGATCCGCGCTGCAGGACGCCTTGGCGTCGAGCACCGCATCCGCTGGTGCGGGTGCCGCGACTGCCGCTGCGGCACAGGCCGGCTCCGATCTGTTCTCGGTGGTCGAGGTGCTCGACGGCCAGCGCACCCTTCGCGGTGCGCTGGCGGACGCCTCGACCCCGGCGGCAGCTCGCCAGGCGCTGGCCGAGCAGGTCTTCGGGGGCAAGGTTTCGGCCGCGGCCCTGGCGACCGTCAAGGCCGCGGTGGGCCAGGACTGGTCGGCGCAGTCCGACCTGACCAACTCGCTCGTTCAGCTCGGCCGCGAGGCCCTGCTGAAGGCGGCGGAAGACCAGAACCAGCTGGACACGGTCGAGGACGAGCTGTTCCGGCTCGGACGGATCGTCGCCGGCAGCGGGGAACTCGAGCAGGCTCTCTCCGACCGCAGCACCCCCGTGCAGGCCAAGCGCGAGCTCCTCTCGCGCCTGCTGTACGGCAAGTGCACGGCGGTCACCGAGGCTCTGGCAGTTCAGGCCGTCGGGCGCCTGAAGAAGGCCCCGGCCGACACGTTCGACGAGCTGTCCGCTCTCGCTGCAACTCAGCGGGACCGCGCGGTCGCCCACGTGCGCAGCGCCGCCCCCCTCAGCCAGGCTCAGACCGAGCGCCTCAGCGCGATTCTGACCCGCACCTACGGGAAGCCTGTGACGGTCCACGTCGAGGTCGATCCCGAGCTCCTCAGTGGATTGGTCGTCCGGGTGGGCGACGAGGTCATCGACGGCACAGCTGCGGGACGACTTGCGGCCGTGCGGAAGAACCTCACGTAGTCCACTACCGAACACACACCTAGAGATCTTTTCGAAGACCAGATACCGAGAGCAGGAAGAACATGGCGGAGCTGACGATCTCCTCCGACGAGATCCGTAGCGCGATTGACAATTACACCGCGAGCTACTCCCCGGAGGCCTCCCGCGAGGAGGTCGGCGTGGTCGTCGACACCAGTGACGGCATCGCGCACATCAGCGGCCTCCCGTCGGCGATGGCCAACGAGCTGCTGGAATTCCCCGGTGGCGTGCTGGGCGTGGCCCTCAACCTCGAGGCCACCGAGATCGGCGCCGTTATCCTCGGCGACTTCCAGGACATTGCTGAGGGCCAGGAAGTCACGCGGACCGGCGACGTTCTGTCGGTGCCGGTCGGCGACGGCTACCTCGGCCGCGTCGTGAACCCGCTGGGTCAGCCGATCGACGGCCTCGGCGAGATCGAGTCCACCGAGAACCGCGCCCTCGAGCTGCAGGCCGCGACCGTGCTGCAGCGCCAGCCGGTCGAGGAGCCGCTGCAGACCGGCATCAAGGCCATCGACGCGATGACCCCGATCGGCCGCGGCCAGCGTCAGCTCGTCATCGGCGACCGCAAGACCGGTAAGACCGCGGTCTGCATCGACGCGATCCTCAACCAGAAGGCCAACTGGGCGACCGGCGACCCGAAGCAGCAGGTCCGCTGCATCTACGTCGCGATCGGCCAGAAGGGTTCGACCATCGCGGGTGTCAAGCAGGCCCTCGAGGAGAACGGCGCGATGGAGTACACCACCATCGTCGCGGCTCCGGCCTCCGACTCCGCCGGCTTCAAGTGGCTGGCCCCCTACACCGGTTCGGCCATCGGCCAGCACTGGATGTACCAGGGCAAGCACGTCCTCGTCGTGTTCGACGACCTGACCAAGCAGGCCGAGGCGTACCGCGCCATCTCGCTGCTGCTGCGTCGCCCGCCGGGACGTGAGGCCTACCCCGGTGACGTGTTCTACCTGCACTCCCGTCTGCTGGAGCGTTCGGCGAAGCTGTCCGACGAGCTCGGCGGCGGTTCGCTGACCGCGCTGCCGATCATCGAGACGAAGGCCAACGACGTGTCGGCCTACATCCCGACGAACGTCATCTCGATCACCGACGGCCAGGTCTTCCTCGAGTCCGACCTGTTCAACAAGGGTGTCCGCCCCGCCATCAACGTCGGTATCTCGGTTTCCCGAGTCGGTGGCGCCGCCCAGACCAAGGGCATGAAGAAGGTGTCCGGTTCGCTGCGTCTGGAGCTCGCGCAGTTCCGTGAGCTCGAAGGCTTCGCCGCCTTCGCGTCGGACCTCGATGCCGCGTCGAAGGCTCAGCTCGAGCGCGGTCAGCGTCTCGTCGAGCTGCTCAAGCAGGACCAGTACGCGCCGATCGCCGTCGAGGACCAGATCGTCTCGATCTTCCTCGCCGGTGAGGGTGTCTTCGACTCCGTTCCGGTCGAGGACGTGCGTCGCTTCGAGACCGAGCTCCTGGAGGATCTGCACCGCAGCGCCGCAGGCGTCTACGAGCAGATCGCCGGCGGCAAGGCGCTGTCCGACGAGTCGATCGAGGCCCTGCACGCCGCGACCGCCAAGTTCAAGGAGGGCTTCATCGCCTCCGACGGCAGCCGCGTCGTGAACGAGGCCGAGGCCGCCCCGCTGGGCGCCGAAGAGGTCGAGCAGGAGCAGGTCTCCGTCAAGCGCACCACCGTTCGCAAGTGAGCGGGGAGACCATGACCGAGCGTCCAGTGAAGGGAGTGTGATCGACGAATGGCTAGCTTGCGTGAGCTGCGCTCGCGGATCAAGTCGGTCAACTCGACCAAGAAGATCACCAAGGCGCAGGAACTGATCGCGACTTCGCGCATCACCAAGGCCCAGGCTCGGGTTGCCGCGTCGAAGCCGTACTCCGAGGAGATCACCAAGGTCCTCTCGGAGCTGGCGAGCGCGTCGGCGTCGTTGGATCACCCCCTGCTCAACGAGCGCGAGAACCCCAAGCGTGCCGCCGTGCTGGTCGTGACCAGCGACCGCGGTATGTGCGGTGGTTACAACTCCAACGTCCTCAAGGAAGCCGAAGAGCTGCGTCAGCTGCTCATCAGCGAGGGCAAGGAGCCGGTGCTGTACGTGCTGGGCGGCAAGGGCCTGGCCTACTACACCTTCCGTGAGCGCCCGGTCGCGGGTGCGTGGACCGGCTTCTCGCAGGCTCCGCGCTACGCGGACGCCGCGAAGGCCAGCCGCCACCTGGTGGAGCTGTTCATGGCTGGGTCCGGTTCCGAGGTTCCCGACCCGAACGGTGTGGGCACCATCGAGGGCGTCGACGAACTGCACATCGTCTACACGCGTTTCGTGTCGATGCTGACGCAGACCCCCGAGGTCCGCCGTATGGCGCCGCTCGAGGTGAGCATCACCGAGGACGAGATCGACCTCGGCGAGGACATGCTGTCCGACGGCCACCGCGCGTCGGGCAACGAAGGACCGCGTGCCGGGTACAACTTCGAGCCGGAGGCCGGGACGCTGCTCGCGGCACTGCTGCCGAAGTACATCAGCACGCGTATCTTCGCGTCGCTGCTGGACGCGGCCGCTTCCGAGTCGGCCGCTCGCCGTACCGCCATGAAGGCCGCGACGGACAACGCCACGGAACTGGTGAACACACTCAGCCGACAGGCCAACCAGGCCCGCCAGGCCCAGATCACCCAGGAAATCAGCGAGATCGTCGGCGGTGCCGGTGCGCTCGCCTCGAGTGCAGGAAGTGACTGAACCACAATGACCGCAGCAGTAACCGACAACAACGCCGGTGCGGCGTCGGCCCTTGCCGGGCGCGTCGTCCGCGTCATCGGCGCCGTCGTCGACGTGGAATTCCCGCGTGGCGCCGTGCCCGAGCTGTTCAACGCCCTCCACGCAGAGGTCACTCTGCCGACCGTGGCGAAGACCCTGACCCTCGAGGTCGCGCAGCACCTGGGTGACAACCTGGTCCGCACGATCTCGATGCAGCCGACCGACGGCCTGGTGCGCGGCACCTCCGTCGTCGACACCGGTCGCCCGATCTCCGTTCCCGTCGGTGACGTCGTCAAGGGCCACGTGTTCAACGCCCTCGGTGACTGCCTCGACGCGCCGGGCACCGGCCGCGACGGCGAGCAGTGGGGCATCCACCGCAAGCCCCCGGCCTTCGACCAGCTCGAGGGCAAGACCGAGATCCTCGAGACCGGTATCAAGGTCATCGACCTGCTGACCCCGTACGTCAAGGGCGGCAAGATCGGTCTGTTCGGTGGCGCCGGTGTCGGCAAGACCGTTCTGATTCAGGAGATGATCACCCGTATCGCGCGTGAGTTCTCCGGCACCTCGGTGTTCGCCGGCGTCGGCGAGCGCACCCGTGAGGGCACCGACCTCCACCTCGAGATGGAGGAGATGGGCGTTCTCCAGGACACGGCCCTCGTGTTCGGCCAGATGGACGAGCCGCCGGGAACGCGTATGCGCGTTGCCCTGTCCGCGCTGACCATGGCGGAGTACTTCCGCGATGTCCAGGGCCAGGACGTGCTGCTGTTCATCGACAACATCTTCCGGTTCACCCAGGCCGGTTCCGAGGTTTCGACCCTGCTCGGTCGTATGCCTTCGGCCGTGGGTTACCAGCCGACGCTGGCCGACGAGATGGGTGAGCTGCAGGAGCGCATCACCTCGACCCGTGGTCGTTCGATCACCTCGCTGCAGGCGATCTACGTCCCCGCCGACGACTACACCGACCCGGCGCCGGCCACGACCTTCGCGCACCTCGATGCGACCACCGAGCTCTCGCGTCCGATCTCGCAGATGGGTATCTACCCCGCTGTGGACCCGCTGACGTCGACCTCGCGCATCCTGGAGCCCGGCATCGTCGGTGCCGAGCACTTCCGCGTCGCCAACGAGGTCAAGCGGATCCTGCAGAAGTACAAGGAACTGCAGGACATCATCGCCATCCTCGGTATGGACGAGCTCTCCGAAGAGGACAAGGTCCTCGTCGGCCGCGCCCGTCGCCTGCAGAAGTTCCTCGGCCAGAACTTCATCGTCGCCGAGAAGTTCACCGGTGAGCCCGGTTCGGTCGTGCCGCTGCGCGACACCATCGAGGCGTTCGACCGCGTCTGCAAGGGCGAGTTCGACCACCTTCCGGAGCAGGCCTTCAACAGCTGCGGTGGACTCGACGACGTCGAGGCCGCAGCCAAGAAGATCGCCGGAAAGTAGTCCGACATGGCTGAGATGACCGTTGACATCGTTGCCGTCGAGCAGCGTGTGTGGTCGGGTTCGGCGAAGCTGGTCTCCGCGCAGACCACCGAAGGCGAGATCGGCATCATGCCCGGACACGAGCCGGTTCTCGGCCAGCTCGTCGAGGGCGGCGTCGTTGCCGTCACGACCGTCGACGGTGAGCGCATCGTCGCTGCCGTGCACGGCGGTTTCCTCTCGGTGACCGCCACGTCGGTGACCGTGCTCGCCGAGGACGCGGACCTCGTTCAGGACATCGACGTGGAGGCCGCCAAGGCGGTCCTCGCCGAGAGCCAGGACGAGGCAGAGATCGCAGCGGCCAAGGGTCGCCTGCGGGCCGTCGAGCGCGCCTGATCGAGAAGAACTACGAGAAGCCGCGACGGAGCCACGAGCAGTGACAATAGGAATGATCGTTCTAGTCATTCTTGTTGTGCTGCTCGCGGGCGCCGTCGCGGCTTTTCTGTACCGTCTTCGCAAACTCCGCGGCGGTGGAACCGCCGCGATCCTGCGGGTCCTGCCCAACAACGCCGGCAACGGCTGGCGGCACGGCATCATCCGGTACGGCGAGAACAATCTCGTCTTCTACAAGCTCTCCAGTCTCCGTCTCGGGCCGGATTCCCGGATCACCCGCCGAGGCGTCGAGGTGCGCGAACGTCGCAAGCCGGAGGGCAACGAGTACGACATCATGACCGAGGACATCGTGATCCTCGAGCTGGCCGACGGCACCGACGTCTTCGAGGTCGCCTTCGACACCGGAGCGCTGACGGCGTTCCTGTCCTGGGTCGAGTCCCGTCCGTCGAATCGGTCGCAGCGCCGCCGCCCCAACACCTGACCCCCGGTGCGCGGTTTTGGTAGCAGCAGCTACCGAAACCGCGCACGAGCAGGTCAGGCGCCGGCGCCCGGCTTCCACAGGACGTCGCCGTCCGGGTTCGCGAGCCGGCCCAGAATGAACAGCAGGTCGGACAGCCGGTTCAGATACTTCGCCGGCAGCACGTTCGTGTCGTCCGGATGCGCATCCACAGCCGCCCACGCCGAGCGTTCCGCCCGCCGCGTGACGGTGCGGGCGGTGTGCAGCAACGCCGCCAGGGGAGTGCCCCCGGGAAGAATGAAGGAGTTCAGCGGCTCGAGTTCCTCGTTGAACTCGTCGCACCATCCTTCGAGGCGATCGATGTAGGCCTGGGTGATCCGCAGCGGCGGATACTTCGGGTTCTCGACAATCGGAGTCGACAGATCCGCGCCCGCGTCGAACAGATCGTTCTGGATCTGCCGCAGGACGGGCACGAAACGCTCGGGCGCATCACCCAGTGCAAGCGCGACGCCGATCGCGGCGTTCGCCTCGTCGCAGTCCGCATACGCAATCAGTCGCGGGTCGTTCTTCGATACTCGGGAAAAGTCACTGAGCCCGGTCGTTCCGTCGTCGCCGGTGCGGGTGTAGATCCTGGTGAGGTGGACAGCCATGGCCGTCACGGTACCGGCTCGGGTGGTATCCCGGAGGCCTCGTTACGCTGTGGCGTTGTGAGTGAACGCTTTCTCGTCACCGGTGGTAGCCGGCTCGTAGGTGAGGTCGTCGTCGGTGGCGCCAAGAACAGTGTTCTGAAGCTGATGGCCGCCGCGTTGCTCGCCGAAGGCACCACCGTCATCACGAATTGCCCCGATATTCTCGACGTTCCCCTGATGGCGGAGGTCCTCCGCGGACTGGGTTGTGTCGTCGAGCTCGAAGGCGACGAGGTTCGCATCACGACGCCCGCGCAGCCGCAGTACCGGGCAGATTTCGCGGCGGTTCGGCAGTTCCGCGCATCGGTATGTGTGCTCGGGCCGCTCGTCGCACGCTGCCGACGGGCCGTCGTCGCACTACCGGGCGGTGACGCGATCGGTTCCCGTCCGCTGGACATGCACCAGACCGGCCTGCGTCTTCTGGGTGCGCACAGCACGATCGAACACGGCTGCGTCGTCGCCGAGGCCGACGACCTGCACGGCGCCACCATTCGCCTGGCGTTCCCGTCGGTGGGTGCCACCGAGAACATACTGATGGCGGCGGTGCTGGCGAAGGGTGAGACCACCATCGACAACGCCGCCCGGGAACCGGAGATCGTCGATCTGTGCAACATGCTCGTGCAGATGGGTGCCCGGATCAGCGGGGCAGGAACGACGACGCTGCGGATCACGGGTGTCCCTTCGTTGGAGCCGACGACGCACCGCTGCATCGGTGACCGGATCGTTGCCGCGACGTGGGGGATCGCCGCCGCCATGACGCAGGGAGACGTCCGGGTTCGCGGCGTCAATCCCAAGCACCTCGCACTCGTGCTCGACAAATTGCGCGCGGCCGGCGCCGCGGTCACCCCCGAGGTCGACGGCTTCAGGGTCGTCCAGAACGACCGGCCCCGGGCGGTCAACTTCGCGACATTGCCCTATCCGGGATTCCCGACCGACCTGCAGCCCATGGCGATCGGGCTCGCCGCGGTCGCCGACGGAACGTCGATGATCACCGAGAACGTGTTCGAAGCGCGGTTCCGGTTCGTCGAGGAGATGGTTCGGCTCGGCGCCGATGCGCGGACCGATGGTCATCACGCAGTGGTTCGGGGAGTCGAGGAACTGTCGAGTGCGCCGGTCTGGTCGTCCGACATCCGGGCAGGTGCGGGTCTCGTCCTCGCCGGCCTGTGCGCGGACGGGGTGACCGAGGTCCACGACGTCTACCACATCGATCGCGGCTATCCGCGGTTCGTGGAGATCATCAAGGAGCTCGGCGGCGGAATCGAACGGGTCGGGACCGATACCTGACGGTGTGCTGCGGGTCACCCGGACGAGATCGGCGCGGACCGCGTCCGACGACCGGCCGTGACCAGGTAAAACGCGGCGCACTAACCTCGTGACCAGGCGATTTGGAAACGACTTGATCCTCCCGTAACTTATTCCAGGTCAGAGCGACACGGACACCGACCCGGACCTGAGGGACCGGGACAACGAGGTTGGACGAAGGCGCCTGAACGATTTCCCCCGACACAAACCTTCTGGTAAGGTTGGTGTCCGCGCCGGAAGCTGAAAGCCTTGGCGGCGACGAACAAGTCACCCCTGAACGAGCGAATGCAAGATTCGTAAGCGATGGTGTGTGCGTGTTCTTTGAGAACTCAACAGTGTGCCGATGAATGTCAGTGCCAAATTTTTTTTGGTGCGACCACTTCACATTTATGTGGGTGGTTGTTGCTGGACATCACATTCTTCCGTCTGTGGTGGTCCAGTGTTTGCTAGTTTGAGTTTTTATGCTAGTGATTTGGCTCGATGTCTATGACTGATTACCCCTTCGGGGGAATCGTGAGTCTTTAACGGAGAGTTTGATCCTGGCTCAGGACGAACGCTGGCGGCGTGCTTAACACATGCAAGTCGAACGA
>NZ_JALPTB010000038.1 GCF_023218075.1 Rhodococcus sp. HM1
GACAAACACCACTCGCCGAGCCTAGAACCAGCGCCGTTAGTGCGTGAAATCAGACCGATCCCGACGAGAACCAGCAGGTCACAGACGTGAGCCGTCAATCATCCCGAAAACGTGAGCCAACTCGGGTTCCACGTCATGAAAGTGGTGTTGCGGTTGGTGAAGTCGTTCTCCGGCCCGCCCGAGCCCGGGTCGAGGTAGGACGGACCCGGGCCGGCCTCCCCGATCCAGCCGGCGTCGGCCTGCGGCGGGATGGTGTATCCGATGTGCTGCAGGGAGTACAGAATGTTGCTGGCGCAGTGTTTGACGCCGTCTTCGTTGCCGGTGATCAGGCAACCGCCGACCCGTCCGTAGTACAGATATTGTCCGGCGTCGTTGAGCAGGTGGGAGCCGCCGTAGAGCCGCTCGATCACCTGCTTGGTGATCGAGCTGTTGTCGCCCAACCAGATCGGACCGGCGAGCACCAGGATGTCGGCGGCGAGCACCTTCTCGAAGATCTGTGGCCACTCGTCGCTTGCCCAGCCGTGTTCGGTCATGTCGGGCCACACGCCGGTGGCGATGTCGTGGTCGACGGGCCGGATAACTTCGACCGACACTCCTTGGGCGTTCATGATGGCGGTGCTGACATCGATCAAGCCCTGGGTATTGCTCACCTCGGGCGAGCGTTTGAGCGTGCAGTTGAGGTAGAGGGCACGCAGGTCGTCGTAGCGTGGTTGAGCGTCGGTCATGGCAACTCCCGTCCAGCCGGAGTCAACCGCGCGACGGGAAGTCAGCGGCGCGCTGCCGGCACCGCGCTGGTGTCTCGGCCGTCGGCGGCTGCGGTCAAGCTCTATTGCAGCACAATATTTTCGAGGTATTTCGAAGTTCGAAGAGCCACGAACGTCGTCACCATGCGGAAACCGGGACAGCAAGACGGTTGTCTGCCGGGCCCCGCAGGCGAATCATTGAATCTGCGGTGGTCGAGGCTGCCGGCCGCCGGCGATGCCGGTGGTGGACGGTTGCTGCCAGGCCATCGAGAACAGCTCGGTGAGGCAGTGGTGATGTTCATTCAGGTGTGGCAGGGGACGGTGCGTGATCGGGACGCGCTGCTGGACTGCATGGAACGGTGGACCCGCGAACTTCTACCGGGGGCACCCGGATATCTGGGCAGCACTTCGGGTTTCGGCGACGACGGCACCTGGGTCTCCGTCGTGCGATTCGAGTCCGAGGAGATGGCCCGCCGCAACAGCGATCGCCCGGAACAGGGTGAGTGGTGGGCAGAGGTCGAGCGGTGCTTCGACGGCCCGATCACGGTCCACGATTGCCGGGACGTCGACACGTGGATGGGCGGCGGATCGGACGAGGCAGGTTTCGTGCAGGTTATGGAGGGCCATTGCGACGACCTGCCGCGGATGCGGGAGGTGCTCGCGGAAGGGGCCGATCGGGTGCACGAACTGCGCCCGGAGATCCTCGGTGGGACGCTCGCGGCGTACGGCGACGACGGCTACGTCGAAACCGTGTACTTCTCGTCCGAGGAAGAGGCCCGCGCACACGAGCGGATCGAGATTCCCGACGATCTGCGGCCGTTGTTCGAGGAGGAGATGCGGTTGCTGGGCGACGTGCACTACTACGACCTGCACGCGCCGATCCTGACGTCTGCCGGTAGGTGACCCTGTCAGCCGGTGAGGCGGGATGGACTTCGGCCCGAGCGGACAATGCACGCTCGGGCCGAAGGGTTTTTCAGGGACGCGGCCGGGGAGTGGGGCGCGGCATCGCCTTTGTCAGACGCGGAGCCCATCCGTGCGACGGCCAGCGCTTGAGACCCAACCGATCCGGGGTCACCCGGGTGTCGACGAACATCTTCTCGAGTTCCGGATCGGACTCCCCGAGGAAGCGATACAGGATCGTGCCGCCGTTCTCCTCGGTGCGCGAGGCGGCTTCCCAGCCCGTCGCCCGGTATGCGCCGCGGACGATGTTGTCGGCGACCACGAGAATCGGCAGTCCGTCGACACGGCGTGCTGCGGTACCGGCCGGCCACGGTCGATCGGCGAGATCCCGGACCTGCTCCGGCGATGCCGATTTCGCCTCCGTGATCCGCAGGACGACGCACGGCGTCGGCAACTCCGGTGCGGCCTTCGCCGAGTACTGACGGACGAGTTCGGCGATCGGTCGCGCAACCCGATCCGCCTCCGAGTCGCCGGTGGTCCCGGCAAGATTCGTCAGTACGAATTCACCGCGATGCGATTCGAGCAGACCCAACGCGGCGACCACCGCCTGCGCGGTTGCGCCGGCGGCGTGATCGCCGTCCGCGGCGGGAAGCAGATGGTCGGCGACGACGAAATGCTCCACCGCGTATCCCGAGTCGTACACGCCGCGGATGCGACGCAGCGCCGCGTCGATCTCGGGGGTGCTCTGGGGTGCGCTCTCGCCCGCAGCGGTGAGTTTGTGCGTCTCACCGAGCGCCGCCCAGGTGAGCGCGAAGATGCGGTTTCCGCGACCGCTGCCGATGTGCAGCACGGTGCGGTCCCGAGGATCGAACAGCGCGTACACGTAGGCGCCGAGCTGATCGACGACGGTGTCCGGCAGCGGATCGGGAGTCGGGGTGCGGTCGTCGACCTCGGTGACGATCGCCCGCAGGACGGTCAGCCGCAGCGCCACCGGGACGGTTCCCGCGGAACCTCCGAACAGCTCCCGGTTGGCGGCGTCGACGGATCCGAAGGTGCGTCCGATGTTGCGGCTGAGGGCACCGAGTGCGTGTGTGAACTCCGCGAGCCGCTGCCGAGGGTCGTCCGCCGTCTCGGGCAGCTCGTTGCTGGTCAGAAACATCTGGATCTCGGGCGATTCCAGAAGCGTCTGGGCGATGTTCGGAGGAACTGTCCACACGGTGCGCATGAGGCGACTCTAGGCCAGACAGCGGCCCCAGACCCCGCACCGCGCGCATCGTCCTCGCTCGTCTCGTGTCGCGGCTACGCTCGTCGATCATGGACGAGGTCCGACTCCGCGACAGGTCCGCGTCGCGGTTGCTGCGTGACGCGAGCGCCTCGTCGCGCATCGAAGGTTTGGTGATCGTCGCCGTCACGACGATCCTGCTGGTGCGTCTGTACCTGCATCTGACGGGGTATCCGCAGGTCGGGGGCGCGACCCTGCACATCGCGCATTCGCTGTGGGGCGGGTTGCTGATGGTCGTGGCATTGTGCGGGCTGCTCACCTATCTGGGGCGCAGTCCGCACGCGTTCGGGATCGTCGCCGGAGGCATCGGCTTCGGGTTGTTCCTCGACGAGATCGGCAAGTTCCTCACCAAGACGAACGACTACTTCTACCGGCCCTCCGTCGCGATCATGTACGTCGTGGTGCTGCTGTTGCTGCTCGCCAACCGTGCGATCCACGGGTTCCGGCCGGTCACGGCCCGGGAGGATCTGGCGAACGCCGCCTCGACCGCGGTGGACGGGGTGATGCGCGGGCTCACACCCGCCGAGCGGGCCCGCGCGAACGCGCAGTTGAGGTCCGCGCGGGCAGGTGGCGCGGACCCGGAAGCGGCCGACGAAATCGAGCGGTTGCTGGCCCGCTGCCGCGACCGCGACGACCGTCGGTCGCGGGTCGGTGCCGGCGTGAAACGGATGGTGCCGCCCGCCCTGCGCGGTGATCGTGGCACGTGGGCCGCGGCGGTGACACTGACGGTCTTCTCCGGGCTGATGCTCGTCCACGCGGTGGTCACCCTCGCCGACGATCTGAACGGCAGCGACCGCGACCTCACGGTGTGGTTCCAGTTCGTGGGGGTCACGGTGACGACGCTGCTGTGCGTGGTCGGGTTGACCGGGCTGTGGGGGCGGCGCGGGTGGGCGCTGCCGGTGTTCAGTGCGGCGGCCCTGATCACGGTGCTGTTCGTCGAGGTCGTCGACTTCGCGGTCGCAGAGTTCGGGGCCCTGCTCAATGTTGCCGTGGGTGCCGCGGCCCTGGCCGTGTTCTCGAATCGGCTCGCCGGCCGGGACCGTGACGAACCGATTGTTCCGGCCGTGTGAACAGGGAGTGGTTTCGAATCGAGCGCCGAGGCCACTTACGTGCCGTTCGTCGCTTACGGTAGACACCGTGAGCATGCCAGCCCCTGATGCCGCGAGCACTGCGGCGAGCAGCGCATCGACCTGGCCCGCGATTCTGACGTGGCGGGCGGTCGATGCGCCGCGTATGGAATCGGTCCGTGTGCAGTTGAGCGGTAGTCGCATCAAGTCGTCCGGCCGTATCGTCGGGGGTGCGTGCGCCGAGCATCCGGCCTTCAGTGCGTCCTACGACCTCGTGACCGACGAGAACGGTGTCACCCGCAGGTTGTCGGTGCGCACGACGCTGGCCTCGGGTGAGAAGCACATGTCGATCAGCCGGTCCGGTGAGGGAATCTGGATGGTCGACAACGGGACGCAGCATCAGCGGTCTGCGTTCGGTGGTGCACTCGACGTCGACGTGATCCTCAGCCCGTTCTTCAATGCGCTGCCGATCCGGCGGTACGCATTGCAGTCCGGCGCGGACGATCTCGAGGTTCCCGTCGTGTACGTGAACCTGCTCGATCTCAGCGTCGAGGAGGCGACGCTCATCTACAGCAGCGCCGCCGACGGCATCCACGTCATGTCACCGGTATCGAGTTCGACCGTCACGGTCGACGCGGACGGTTTCGTCGTCGACTATCACGGGCTCGCCGAACGCATCTGATCGTCCGGTGTGCCCTCGACGGCCAGGGCGAGCGCGAGCGCCGTGGACTCGCCGGGATGGCTGCCGTGTCCGCCGGGCCCGCTCGTCAGTCCGACGACCTGCAGGCCGACGGGGTGATCGTGGCCGTCCGGGGCCGGTACGGACAGTGCAGGGACCCCGAGCACGTTGAACGGGATGCAGCGCTGCAGCAGGGGAGCACGCAGCTCGGCGGGGTCGCTGTCCACCGGCGCCGACCGCACCCCGGTGGTGACGGTGAGCAGGGCGTCGAGTCGTTCGGTTCGGCGCAGTCGCCGCAGCACCTCGCCGCGCAGGCGTTCGGCCGCGCGCAGCGCCCGCAGGTATTCGGAGGCGGGCCGGTCGGCCTGCGCGGCCAGAAGTGCCGCCGTCGGCGGGCAATATCTGCCGGGGTCGTCCTCGAACCACCGTTGATGCGTTTCGTACGCCTCGGATCCGGTGACGATCGGATACGCGCCGAGCATCTCGTCCGTCTCGGGCAGTGTCGTGTCCACGACCTCGGCCCCGAGATCGCGGAGGGTGCGGCAGGCGGTGTCGAGCGCCGCGGCGACCTCGGCGTCGTCGATGTCCCAGATGCCGCCGCGCAGTACGCCCACGCGCAGTCCCGACACCGGGGTGCGCAGGTGCGCGACCCCGGGCAGCGCACCCCACGCCAGACCGGCGTCGAGGACGTCGCCGGTGAGCAGGCCGATGTGGTCGAACGTGGTGGACAGCGGGAACACGCCGTCCAACGGCAGAGCGCCGCTGCTCGGCTTAAGCCCGACGATCCCGCACAGCGCAGCGGGTGTGCGGACACTGCACCCGGTGTCGGTGCCGAGCGCGAGCGGCACGATGCCCTTGCCGACCAGCACCGCCGAGCCCGACGACGAACCGCCACTGATCAGCGCCGGATCGTGCGGGTGCGAGGCCGGACCGGCCGCATTGACCAGACCGGTGGGGCCGTAGGCGAACTCGTGCAGGTGCGTCTTGGCGACGACGATCGCCCCGGCCTCCCGCAGTTGCGCGACGATCCGGGCATCCCGGCGGGCCGGGGGTGCGTCGGCGAGGACGGCGCTGCCGCAGCGTGTCGGCATTCCCGCGACGTCGATGTTGTCCTTGATCGCGACGGCGACGCCGTGCAGCGGGCCGATCCAGCTGCCGGCGTCGAGCTCCGCGTCGGCGCGTGCCGCGGATTCGAGCGCGGCCGCGTCGTTGCGGGCGGCGACGATGTTGCCCCAGGGCGTGCCGTCGAGGGCGTCGAGTTCGGCGAGGACCTGCCGGACGTGGTCGGTCGCGGTGAGGTCGCGCTTGGCCAGGGCCGACGCGGTGTCGCGCAGGTTCACGACGTCCACACCCCGCCGCGACGCCCGGCGTCGCGCAGCTGCTCGATCCAGTTGTCGTCGCCGGGGACGATCCCGGTGATGGGCTTGCGTTCGCGCTGCTCGTAGCGCAGCCGGGCCGCGTGGCCCGCGGACGTGAGGTCGCCGGTGCGGCCGTCGGCGAGCTGCTCGCGGGCGTTGCGCAGAACCTCAAGGGTTTCGTCGAGCGCCGCGAGCACGGCGGTCGCGTTGCCCTCGCACATCGCGTCGACGAGCGCGGGCGCGGTCCCGGCGATGCGGGTGCCGTCGCGGAAGGAACCGGCCGCCAGCGCCAGCGCGAGGTCGCCGCCACCGGCCCCGGCGAGGGCGAGGGCTTCGGCGAGGATGTGCGGCAGATGCGAGATCCGCGCGACCGCGGCGTCGTGTTCCCCGGATTCGGCGGGCACGACCACCGAACCGCAGTCGAGGGCGAGTCCAGCGACCTGTTGCCACACGTCGGGGTCGGCTCCGTCGTCGACGGTCACCACCCACACGGCGTCGCGGAAGAGATCGGCGGTGCCGGCGTCCCATCCGGATTCGGCGGTCCCGGCCATGGGATGCCCGCCGACGAAGCGTGCGGACAGTCCCCGTGCCGCGACTGCCGCGGCGACCGCGGACTTCACGCTCACCACGTCGGTCAGCGCGACGTTCGGGGCGTGCTCGGCGACCGCGGCGAGTACCGAGTCGACCACAGGCATCGGCACCGCGACGACGACCAGCGCGTCGGAAGCGGCCGCGCGGCGCAGCACCGTGGGCAGGTCGGTGGAGGCGTCGAAGCCGTCGGCGATCGCGGCGTCGACGGCACCGGACGAACGGTTGTATCCCCAGGCTTCGCGGCCCGCGGCGACGGCGGCACGCAGCAGCGAACCGCCGATCAGGCCGAGGCCGAGCACGCAGACGGGCGGGGCGGAAACTGCACTGGACACCGCATCAGGTTGGCACATTCGCCATCGGACTTCATTCACGGGACCGGGCCGACTACCGTTGCGCGCATGGCTGCACAGCGTGTAGGGGACAAGAGCCCTTCGGTGACAACATCCGGGGCATCCGGTGCTTCGTCGGAGGACCTGGACGGCTTCGCCGTCGCTGTCACGCGGGAGGAAGGCCGGTGGAAGTGCCGGGCCCTGACTTCTGCTGCGTTGACGAGTTTGGCGACGGCGGAGACGGAGCTGCGAGAGCTGCGGAGCTCCGGCGCGGTCTTCGGTCTGCTCAACGTGGACGACGAGTTCTTCGTGATTGTGCGTCCGGCTCCGGCGGGGACGCAGTTGCTGTTGTCCGACGCGACGATGGCGGTGGACTACGACATCGCCGCCGACGTGCTCGAGGCACTCAACATCGAGATTCCCGACATCGACCCGGACGAGCTGGACGAGGTCGAGCCGTGGGAAGAGGGGGACCTGGCGATCCTCGCCGACATGGGTCTGCCCGAGCCGGTCCTGGCGGTGATCCTGTCGGAGACGGAGCTGTATCCGGACGAGCAGATCGAGGAGATCGCGCAGCGCTGCGGGTTCGACGACGTGTTGTCCTCCACCTTGGACAAGCTGCAGAAGTAGATGGGTCTGCGGGACGACGAGGAACTGATCCGGGTCGCGCTCGAGGCCGCGAAAACGGCATCCGCCGGGGACGTCCCGGTGGGTGCGGTGGTCTTCGCGGCCGACGGCACCGAGCTGGCGCGGGCGGCGAACTCGCGGGAGGCGACCGGTGATCCGACCGCCCACGCCGAGATTCTCGCGTTGCGGGAGGCCGCGCGTGTGTACGGCGACGGGTGGCGGCTCGAGGGCGCGACCCTGGCCGTGACGCTCGAGCCGTGCACGATGTGCGCGGGCGCGATCGTGCTCGCCCGGGTCGGCCGGGTCGTGTTCGGGGCGTGGGAACCGAAGACCGGCGCGGTCGGGTCGCTGTGGGACGTGGTGCGCGACCGTCGCCTCACACATCGGCCCGCGGTGCGCGGTGGTGTTCTCGAGGCCGAATGCGCGGGGGTCCTCGAGGACTTCTTCCGCACCCACCGAGACCTTGCCTAGGGCTCTGACCAGCCGATTTCAACTCAGCGACGCGATCCGGTAAAGTCTTTTAGCGGTGGCGTGTCCGAGCGGCCTAAGGAGCACGCCTCGAAAGCGTGTGACGGGTAACCCCCGTCCGAGGGTTCAAATCCCTCCGCCACCGCCAAGAGTCCCCCACCTGTTCACGCAGGTGGGGGACTTTTTTCGTCCCGTCAGTGCGGGAGGGAACCGGCTTCGGGCACAGATCGGGCACTGTCTCGCGCACGGGTACGCGGCAGGAGCCAGGGGCGGCACACCAGTACGAGCAGCGCGATCTCCACCGGTGCCCCGACGTAGTACATCAGTTCGGCACCCGCGCGAGCCTGTTCGACGGGCACACCGTCGGGTGGATCGGCATAGATGACCTTCGCGAGGATGTTGTGCGCTGCGATCGCCAGTACGAGCGCCCCGGCGCGCCACGGTGGTGAGGCGCGGTGTGGGGCGGGATCCGGTCCACCCAGCACGGCGAAGGTGAAGAGATACCCGGCGGCCAGGACGTGCGCGTGCACCAGGACATGGAGTGCCGGTTCGGTGTGCGTCGCCGCGTACAGGCCGGTGCGGTAGAGCACCCACAGCCCGCCGATGTCGAGTACGCCGGCGACGAACGGGTTGGTCGGTACCGCGAACGGGGGCGATGCCAACGCCCGTGCCAGGAGCCGGGCCGCGGGAACGGGGAGTAGTCGCAGAGCAAGGGTGACCGGTGCCGCCAGCACGAGGAGCAGTGGACCGAGCATGCCCAGAAGGACATGCGCGGCCATGTGGGCGACGAAGTCGTCGTGGGCGCGATCGGCGATGGGACCGACGAGTGCCACGCCCACCGAGGCCCATCCGGCAACCCACGCCGACGTCCGTTTCACCGGCCAGCAGACCTCGCGGCGCCGCAGCCGGCGGACTGCGAGCAGATAGGCGGCGACCGCGCCGACAATCAGCAGGACGGTCACCCATTCGCCCGGACCGAGGAAGGCGCTGCCCGCGTGGTGGTTCATGCGTCAGAGGGGACGTCGGAGCGGCGGGCACGTCGTGCAGTCACGACCCACAACGCGATGCCGGCGGCCAAGAGAAGGGCGGCGACGATGTTCCATACGAGGTCGTAGGGCGTCAGGTTCACGTCGTAGCGGATCTGGTGGAGACCCAGCACCTTGTGTTGGAACAGGCCGTCGTAGAGCTGGAAGAACCCGGCTCCGGTCAGCCAGCCGGCGGCGAAGGCCGAAACTCGGAAGGTGCCGTCGCGCGCCAGCCCGAAGACCAGCATCAGGGCTGCGACGGTCGCGAACCAGCTGAACGCGTGGAAGAGCCCGTCCGAGACAAGTCCCGCATCGGAGGTGGACTTGTCGTAGAAGTGGTGCCAGTGCAGCAGCTGGTGGAAGACCGCCTCGTCGAGGAACGCCACGGTACCGAGTCCGAGCAGAATCCCGGCGACGATGTTGCGGCCGTGCTGTGTAGGGCGACGTGCCTGGGAGTCCATGCGGATTCACTCGCCTTCCGTTCATGCCGTAGGAGAGTCGGTACCCACACGGGTCGTTCCGAAACGAGTCGGGATTGTCCGTACGGGTTGATTCGTTGAGCCGGCGATCCGTTACGGAACCTCGCCACCGCTAGCATCCGCAACCGGTTCCCGCATCCATCGACGCCGGTGCTCGCGCAGCTCGGTCTCGCGGCGGGCCCGGTAGTGCGCCAACGCCGCCGACAACAGATCACCGAGGTGATGGCGGTGATTGACCCGCGGTCTCTGCTCGGGATCGATGTGCGGCGGCGGGATCCATTCGGTACGCCCCGGGTGCTCGGAGTCGGCCGACGCGACGCGTGTTTCCCAGCCACCGGGCCCGTCGTGCACCAGCGCATGACACGCGTCGCAGGCGAGATCCTCGTTGGTGATGTCGGTGAGCCCGCCGTCCCTCCACTCTCTGATGTGGTGCACCGCGGTGAGTGTCGCGGGGGCGTCGCAGCCGGGGCGGGTGCAGCCACCGGAGGCGGCGATCAATGCGAGGCGTTGATCGGCCGACGCCAAGCGTTTGGCGCGGCCGAGGTGCAGGGGCCGGCCGTGGTGATCGAAAATCGCCAGAACCGGATGGGCGTTCTCGGCCATCCGCAGCGCGTCGCGGATCGGCACCAGACCGCCGGAGGCGGTGGTCACGATGCCGGACTCCTCTTCGAGCTGTTTGACGGTCATGGTCAGGATCGCGGTCACCGGCAGCCCGCGGTGGCTGCCGAGCACACCCGCCGACAAGATCTGCCGCAGGGCGACTTTCAACGCGTCGTGGTTGCGTTGCACGGCGGTGCGGGTGTCGCGGGCCGCGGCCTTCGCCAGCGCGTCGCGGTCGAGGGTCTCGGATTCGACGTCACCGGAGGGTGATTCGGGGTCGTCCGGGTTGTTCATGCCGGGCCGGGCGAGTTTCGCCAGCACCGGTTCGAGCAGCGCCCGGGTTTCCGGGTCGAGGAGCCCGGAGATCGGGGTCATGAGATCCGTTCCTTGTTTGCCGATCCGCAGACCCCGGCGCCGCTTGCGTTCCTTCTCGTCCGGCACGTCCCCGTCCGGATTCAGATACGCGAGCAGATGCGCGCCGAGTTTCACGAGATCGTCGGGGGTCACCGAGCAGGCCGCGTCCGCGAGGATCTTTTCGGCGACGGTGATCTCGTCGAATCCGACCCCGTGCGGGACCTTCCGCATCACCTTCGCCACGGCCGCGACATGATCCGGTCCGATCGCGCCAGAGCGCGCCGCGGCAGCGGTGGCGGGCAGTTCCGGTTCCAGGTCCTCGCCGTCGAGGGAATGCCAGGTGCCGACCTTCTTCGCGCCTTTGACCCGCCGGGTCGCGTCGGCCGCGGAGATCCGCAGCGTGCCGATGAGGAAGTCGTTGATCGAGCGGCACCCGAGGTCCTCCGGGACCCGTCGTTCGACGGTCTCGACAATCATTCGATGGCCGACGGCTGCGGCCTTGCGCAGGACGGTTTCGAAGCGCTGGAGGAACTCGACCAGGTCGTCGTTCGACAAGCCGGTGAGGTCGTCTTCGAGCAGGCCGTCGACAGCCTCGTCGAGGGCGGACAGCCGCGCCCCGACCTCGCCTTCTCGCACCCCCATCGAAAGCATGTTCGAACTATATCGAGGGGGTCCGAAAGTAGCGTGGAAGCTGAGGCTGCGGCGCTGCGGTGGAGTGCTAACCGCAGCGCCATTTGGTAAATGTGTTGTTCGGATCCTCGGGCCTCACTCCGGTGGAGTGGGCGAAGGTGCTCGGCGTCGGACTGACGGTCTTCTTCGTCGCCGAAGCGGAGAAGTGGGCAATTCGTCGCATCCACGCCGGACGTGAGGGGCTGTAGAAGCTATGGAGACGTCATCCCTTCGGCACATCCTGGTCGCCACCGACCTGTCCGACGGTGCGACGCACGCGGTCCGCCGCGCCGCGCAGCTCGCCCGCGAGCATCACGCACAGCTCACCGCGGTGTATGTGCCGGCCTCCGCCGGACCGGAAAAGCTGCGGCGGGCGAATGCACTCCTGGCGGAGCATCTGTACCGATGCGTCGGCGACACAGCGCTCAATGACACAGCGGTCGGGGACACACAGGTCGACGGCGTGGTCCGGGCCGGTGACATCGTCTCCGTCGTCGGCGCCGTCGCCGGTGAGTGCGACGCCGACCTCCTGGTCGTCGGCGCGCACGGTGGGCGGCTGCCCATCGCGTTGCTGGGAAGCACCGCCGAACGACTCGTCGGAACCAGCGCCACGCCGGTGCTGGTGGTCCGGAATCCGTCCGACGGCCCCTACCGGACCGTTCTCCTGGCCGTGGACACCACTCCCGCATCCACGGCGGCCGCCCGCGTCGCGGCAGCGTGGACACCCGACGCCGACCACATCCTCGTGCACGTGTCGGTCGTCATGGGCGAACAGCTGATGCGAATGCACGGCGCCGACGACGTGGGATTGGCGCAGCTGCGGCACGTGAGCACCGAGCAGGCCCGCTCCCACCTCGACGACTTCGCCTCGACGCTGATCCCCGAACCTGCCGACAGCCGCATCGAATCCGGTCATGCCGCCACGAGAATCCCGGAAATCGCCGACGAGTACCGCGCCGAGCTGATCGTCGTCGGGACCGGGGAGCGTTCCGCACTCGAATACGCGATGCTCGGCAGCGTCGCCCAGCACGTACTGCGCTTCGCCGGCACGGATGTCCTGGTGATGCCGGACGGCGGATCGAGCTCGAGATCGGCTGTATGAGTTTCCACTGTCGCGGGGTAGGGACCGCTGCCGGAAGTCGCAGCGGGACCACAGTAAACGCTTCGGTGCGCTCGCGGCGGTGGCGTCTCCGAGAGAGAACGGCAGCATCGCGGTGATGAGGCCTGCGGTGAACAGAAGCAGGCCGATCGGGTCGAAAAAGGCGCCGCCGGGATCGCTCCCGACGGCGCCTCACCTCGCCCCTCGGCAAAAGGGTGCTACACATCAGATGTTGCGGGACATGGCCGGGCTCCTTCAGCCGGTCTGTCGGGTAGCGACGCCGATGGTGTGAGACGTTCGCCGACGGTCGCGTTCGGTGGTTCCGCCCCAGACCCCGTAGGGCTCTCGGGTCGAGAGCGCATACGTTCGACACTGGTTGAGAACCGGGCATTGGTAGCAAATGCGTTTGGCCTCCCGCTCCCGTCGTACCTGGGGACCTTTCGGCTCGTCCTCCGGCGCAAAGAACAGGTAGCCCATCGAACGGCACAGTGCGCGCAATCGCCAGGACCAGGTGTCACTGTGGACTGGTTGGAGGTTCGCGCGGATCATCACTGCCTCTCGGGTCGTACTACGAGCATGGGGCAGGCACAGCCATGCCTGTCCGGGATCAGCAGGGAATGCGCACGAGATCGTGGGCCACAATGATCTCCCCGTCGAAGTGCCGCGCGGCTTGGCGAATCCAGTCGTCTTCGGTGAGGTCGTAGGGGATGAGGTGCCACAGCACGAGAGTGCGGACTCCGGCTTCCTTGGCGATCCTGCCTGCGCTTTCTGCATCGGTGTGAGCGCGCGCGAAATGGCGGCGCAGTTCGTCTACATCGGCGTTGGTGCCGCTGAGGAGTCGTCCGAGATGTTCGGGGGAGTACACCTCGTGGACTAGGACGTCGGCTCCGGTCGCCAACTCCGTGATCTGCTCTGAGGGGGCGGTGTCCCCGGACACCACCACCGATGATCCGTCGGCATCGATTCGGTAAGCGAGGGAGGGCATCGGCGGGTGGAGGGCTGTGCCGGCGGTGATCGTCATATCAGGCGTGGAGACGACAACTCCGGGAGAGGCGATCTCGTGGCCGCGCATGAGTCCGGACAGTTTCGGGCGCCCGAGGCTCTCGCGGTGCTCGATGTCGGGCCGTCCGACTGCTCGGATCAGTTCAAGCATCTCGGTGAGCGGAGGTGGGCCGTAAACGTCGACCGGGGTGACCAATCCTGCGGTCCAGGCCAAATGCAACAGTGCACCGAGGTCGGCATTGTGGTCGACGTGATGGTGGGTCACGAGCACCGATTTGAGATCCCGCAGTCGCAGGCCGGCGGACACCAGTTGGCGAGCTACGCCGTTGCCGCAGTCGATGACGTGAATGTCGTCGCCGCGCACGATCGCCGTGGCGGGAGCCGAGCGCTTGCCGTTGGGCTGGGGGCCGCCGGAGCTGCCGAGGATGACCAGTTCCATGTTTCTTCCTTCGATGTGGAGTGTTGTGGGAGGACAGTCAGTGCGCCGCTGCGTGGGAGGGGCGGGCGGATGCGGTGTCTGTGTCGTGGCCGGTGTTGCGAGGGATGGCCAGCGAGGCGAGGAGGCTGAGGACAGAGATGACCAGCACGTATCCGGTGATCGACCACGACGAGCTGGTCGTGGCGAACAGAGTTGCGGCAATCAGTGGGGTGACTCCGCCACCGAGGAGCGAACCGATCTGGTATGCGACGGAGGTGCCGGAGTAACGGACGTCTACTGGAAAGAAGCTGGCGGTCAATGTCCCGATCGGGGCGTTGGTCATCGACAACACCAGTCCCATCGACAGCATGAAGACCAGGATCAACGGCTCGCTGCCGGTGTTGACCACCGGGAAGAACACCAGGCACCAGAGCAAGCGGATCACAGAGCCGTAGACGAAGAGCGAGCGCAATCCGAACCTGTCTGTGAGGCTGGCCCAGAACGGCACGGAGACAAGCCAGATCGCGGATCCGCCGATCACACAGGCCAGCATGAATGACTTGTCGAGGCCCTGGGTCTTGGCGCCATACGAGAGCACATACACCATGAAGATGTAGGCAGCTGTGCTGTTACCGACGATCACGAGAGTGGCGTGCAGGACAGACTTCCAATGCGCGGTGACCACGGTCGCCACCGGTGCTCGCTTCGGCTTGTCCTTCTTGGACATGGTCACGAACTCGGGGCTCTCCTGGATGTGGAGTCGAAGATACAGCCCAACAGCGACCAGAATGATGCTGAGAAGGAACGGAATTCGCCATCCCCACGTCGTGAAGCCCTCTTGGCCGATCAGGGCATTGGCGCCGAGGAAGGCGCCATTGGCGAGGATGAGGCCGGCCGGTGTGCCCAATTGTGGGAACGAGCCGTAGAATCCTCGCCGTGCCTTCGGTGCATGTTCGAGGGTGAGAACCACTGCACCACCCCATTCGCCGCCGAGGCCGATGCCCTGGACGAGTCGCAGTGTCACCAGCAGGATCGGTGCCCAGATACCGAATTGGGCATATGTGGGAAGTGCACCGATCAGCGTCGTTGCCACACCCATCAACAGCAGCGAGACGATAAGGGTGTTGCGGCGCCCGACCTTGTCCCCGAAGTGGCCGAAGATTACTCCGCCGAGCGGACGGGCGAGGAAACCTACTGTAAGAGTGCTGAATGCGGCGATCGTGCCGACAGTGGGGTTGAGCGCCGGAAAGAACTGTGCGTCGAAGACCAGGGCGGCGGCGGTGCCGTAGAGAAAGAAGTCGTACCACTCGATGGTGGAGCCGATCGCGGAGGCCCACGCCACCTTTCGGATCGGCATCTTCTGCTGGACCTGTTCGGTAGTGCCGGCACTGGCACCCGATACCGAGGACATCTCATACACCTCCGTGGGACGACCACCATGTGGCCGTTGCTGTTCGTTGTGCCTTTGAGAATGCTGTCGGGTGGACGACGAAGCGAATGCGCATCTTGCTCACATGTATGCCGTCAGAGCATATCGACAGGTCAGGGCGCGGCTCAGCTGGCAGCCAAGCTCACGATTCGTCGAATGAGGCCGCGGTCGAGTCTGTTTCGGCGTAGTGCAACTCGGACCGGCATCGGCCCAACTCCTTTGTCGTGGTCAGCTACCGGCGAACGATCCGATATGCACAGTGGGTATAGCTCGGTGCGGAACATGCATTTGATCGGCGACAATTGCCCGGCAACAGTTGAGTGCATGACCGCACCAACTGCACCGACGGCGGAGACCGAGCGGTGGATCCGCAATTACGTCGACGGGCATTTCGTCGACCCCGACCCCGACCGCGGCTTCGCGAAGGCCGACCCGGCCACCGGACAGGTTTTCGCCCGCGTCCACGAGGCAGACGCATCGCTCGTCGACCGAGCCGTGACCGCCGCACGCCGAGCCCTCGACAATGGTTGGGCAGAAACACCGGTGCGTGACCGCGCAGAACTGTTGCGCCGCGCTGCCGACCGCATCGAGGAGAGGTTCGAGGAGTTCGTCGCCGCGGAGATCGCAGACACCGGAAAGCCCATCACTCAGGCTCGCGAACTCGACGTTTCTCGGGCGCTGACCAATTTCCGGACCTTCGCCGACGTGGCAGCGGCCGCCGGTCAGGAATCGTTCATCACCGATCTCGCCGGTGGACGACAGGCCCTGAATTATGCGGTGCGCAAACCGCTCGGTGTCGTCGCTGTGATCGTGCCGTGGAACTTGCCGCTGCTGTTGCTGACCTGGAAGGTTGCACCGGCGTTGGCCTGTGGCAACGCGGTAATCGTCAAACCTAGCGAGGAAACACCGTCCACGGCGACTCTTCTCGCCGAGGTATTGGACGAGGTCGGTTTTCCCCGTGGGGTTTACAACGTCGTGCACGGATTCGGCGGCGACTCCGCGGGAGAATTCCTGACCAGGCATCCCGGGATCGACGGGGTAACATTCACCGGTTCTTCCGCTACCGGCTCGCAGGTGATGAAAACCGTTGCTCCGCAGGTGATTCCGGTATCATTTGAGCTGGGCGGGAAAAACGCCGCCATAGTCTTCGACGACGTCGACCTCGACGAGGCGTTGACCGGGCTGACGAAATCGGTATTCACCAACACCGGGCAGGTGTGCCTGTGCACCGAACGGGTGTACGTGCAGCGGGGTATCTTCGATGAGCTCGCGGCCGGATTGGCCGAGCGGGCCGAACAGCTCCGGCTCGGCATGCCCACCGCGGCAGCCACTACCACCGGCCCCCTCATCTCACAGACGCATCGCGAGAAAGTGCTCGGCTACTTCGCACTTGCCGAGCAAGCAGGGGCGAAGACCCTCACGGGCGGTGGAATCCCCGACCTCGGGCCAGGGCTGGCCGGCGGTTCCTGGGTCGAGCCGACTCTGTGGACCGGCCTGACCAACACCGACCGGGTGGTGCGCGAGGAAATCTTCGGTCCGGTGGCGGCGCTCATCCCGTTCGACACCGAAGAGGAAGCGATCGCGCTGGCCAACGACTCGAAATATGGTCTCGCAGCCTCGGTGTGGACCGACGACCTCCGCCGTGGGCACCGGGTCGCGCAGAAGATGCGCGTCGGGATCTCCTGGGTCAACACCTGGTTCACCCGCGAACTTCGCTCGCCGTTCGGCGGAATCGGTCTGTCCGGTGTCGGTCGAGAGGGCGGCGAGTCGTCCCTCCATTTCTACACCGAACCGACGAATGTGTGTGTGCAGCTGTGACTATGGCAAGGGGATTCGATACAACCGTCGAGGTCGCGGCCAGGCGCCTGATCGAGGCGCGGACGCCACCGGCACCAGTGCGAGAGTTCCTGGGTAAGACAGCGGTAGCCGGATTCTTCGAGGTGCCATCGGTAAATCTCGACGAACACATCGCGCTGGGTCTGCTGTCGCAGAATTCGGCCGACTCGACAGGTGGTGAGGCGTAATGCTGCTCGACATGATCGATACCGACCGGCTCATCGATCGACTCGATTGCGCTCAGCAAACGGTGAGCGACACGCGGAGTCTCGCGGACAGTCACGAGATCGACATCGATGATGCTTACCGAATCCAGAACGGCGTGGTCAGCCGCCGTCTCGGTAGAGGAGAGTCGATTATTGGAGTAAAGCTGGGGTTCACCAGTAAGGCGAAGATGGCACAGATGGGTATCTCCGACGTCATCGTTGGACAGCTGACCGATGCCATGCAGATCGGCGATGGCGATGACGTCGACCTGGCCCGATTCATCCACCCGAAGATCGAACCCGAGATCGCCTATCGGCTCGCTCGCGATGTCGATCTGGCCGATCCGTCCGTAGACATCGAGTCCTGCGTGGACGCTGTCGCCCCGGCCATGGAGATTATCGATTCGCGATACCGGGACTTTCGCTTCACCTACACCGACGTGGTGGCGGACAACACCTCCGCCGCCGGCTTCGCGATCGGGCAGTGGCGGCCGATCGAGGAGGTCAACAACCGTACAGTGCGCCTCGAAATGGGAGAGCGCATCGCGCTGGGTTCCACCGCGGCCATTCTGGGAAATCCGGTCCGGGCCCTGCATGCGCTGGTCGACATGGCCAGGCGCCGGACGATCGCGCTGCGAGCAGGCCAGGTGATCCTGGCCGGGGCGGCCGCCGCGGCTGTCCCGATGACCGCCGATACCGCAATGTGTCACATCGTCGGCCTCGGTGGTGTCAGCGTGAAAGGAACGAAATGACCAGTGCCAAGGTAATCGACCGGTTGGCCGCCCCGCGAGGCCGGTTTCCGCACGTCAAGGTTGTCGGCGATTTCGTCTACGTCTCCGGTACCAGTTCGCGGCGACCCGACAATACGTTCGTCGGCGTCGAGGTCGATGAGATGGGAACCACGACCCTCGATATCCGGGCCCAGACACGTGCAGTCATCGAAACCATACGTGCCATCTTGAAGGAGATGGGTGGCGAACTGTCCGATCTGGTCCAGGTCACCTCGTATCTGGTCTCGATGAACGACTTTGCCGGCTACAACGAGGTTTATGCCGAATTGTTCGATGAGACCGGGCCAACGCGTACCACCGTGGCCGTTCACCAACTACCGCACCCGCATCTGCTCATCGAGATGCAAGGTGTCGCCTACGTGCCGGCCGATCGTCAACAGAACCGAATCATGGAGATCACGTCATGAGCAGTATCCCGAAGACCATCAATCTCGAGAAGTGGATCGCCGAGCATGATCACCTACTGAAACCGCCGGTGAACAACCAGACCATGGCAATGGGCAGCGATCTCATTATCCAGATCGTCGGCGGGCCGAACCAGCGCACCGACTACCATCTCGATCCGTACGAGGAGTGGTTCTATCAGCTCAGAGGCGACATCCATGTGAACGTCATGACCGATAGTGGACCGGAGACCGTGCACATCCGCGAAGGCGAAACATGGCTTCTGCCAGGAAATCTGCCGCACTCACCGCAGCGTCCGGATACAGGATCGATCGGGTTGGTCATCGAGCGAGTTCGACAGGAAGGCACCCTCGAAAAGTTTCAGTGGTACTGCCTCGAATGCAACGCGCTGATCCATGAGGTTGAACTGCAGGTCCGGAACCTCGTCGAGGACCTTCCGCCTGTCTTCACCGAGTTCTACGACGACGAACAAGCACGAGTCTGCGCCAATTGCGGTGCTCGGCATCCCGGGAAAGGCTGATCATGAGCGGAATGATCGACGTCCATACCCATTTCGTGCCGAAGGGGTGGGGAGATCTCACCGCAGATGCGGGACCGGATGCGCCTTGGTTGCGGATCGAGTCGGAGACCGACGCAATGATCATGATGGGCACCAGAGAGTTTCGGCGGATTCAGGACGATTGCTGGAGCGCGCACACGCGGCTGCGGGACATGGACGCCGACGGGGTGCAGGCGCAGGTGGTCTCGCCGACCCCGGTGTTCTTCAACTACGGCCGTAGCGGCGAGGAAGCGACCCGGATCGCTCGGATCTTCAATGACCTGGCACTCGATATCATCGCTCCCGCCGCGGACAGGCTGATTCCCTTCTGTCAGGTGCCTTTGCAGGACCCGGACGCTGCCTGCCGTGAACTTGAACGCTGCGTCGAGAACGGCCATCGCGGGGTGGAAATCGGAAACCACGTGGGCGACCTCGATCTCGACAGCGCTGGGGTGGTCACCTTCCTGCAACACTGCGCCGCGCTGGACGTGCCCGTCTTCGTCCATCCCTGGGACATGAGCAACTCCCCACGTCTCGATAGGTGGATGGCCCAGTGGCTCACCGCGATGCCCGCCGAAACGCACCTGTCCATCCTGGCATTGATTCTCGGTGGTGTATTCGACAAGATCGATGATCGGTTGAAGATCTGCTTCGCGCACGGAGGCGGATCGTTCGCGTTCTGGCTCGGCCGGATGGAGAATGCGTGGCACCGTCGGAACGACATCATCGGAACCTCAGACTTCCCGCCCTCGCATTACCTCGGTCGCTTCTACGTCGATTCCGTCGTCTTCGACGAACGGGCACTGCGGTTGCTCGTCGACACCGTCGGAGCGGACCGGGTCATGGTCGGCAGCGACTACCCGTATCCTTTGGGTGAACGCCCGGTAGGCGAGGTGGTGCGCAAGAGCGAGTTCCTCACTTCTGCTGTGCGCCAGCAGATCTTGCGTGGAAATGCTGAGAACTTCCTCGGCCTTGTCTAGCCCGGAGTATCGGTAGGGGGGGTCATCTCGGCGGCAACCTGCTGCATCTTCTCGACCAGTGAGTCGGCCGAGGGGTTCAGCGTGCGCGTTGCCGCCAAGGTGACCCCTACGCTGTGCCCGACGAAATCCAGGGGAACCGGCAGCCGGGTGATCCTGGGGTCATCCTGAACGATCAAACTCGGCAGCGCTGCGAGTACATCTGTATCGAGCAGAAGTTGGCGGATCGTCAGGAAGGACGTGGTCTCCACGCGATTGGGAGGCAGCGGCATCGCATGGCGTGCGAAGAACTCCTCGAGTTCGCGCCGCAACGCGGTTTCAACCCCAGGAAGAATCCACGGATAGTCGGACAACTCGGGCAGAGCAAGGTCGGAGCGGCCCATGAGGGGATGCGAAGACCGAGCGACGATGTCGATGGACTCGTCGTAGAGCTTGCGGCGCACCGCATTTTCATCCGACGGTGCAGTGAGTCTCCCCACGATAAGATCGATCCTTCCGGCCTCGAGTTCAACCAATAGGGCGGTCGGTGTGCCTTCCCTGACTACGACATTGAGGAAGGGATTCTCCGCCTTGATCGCTGCAATAGACCGTGGGAGAAGTACATTCGAACCGGCAAGATGAGTCCCGACGACCACGGTGCCGCGGCTGGCGTCCGCGAGCTCAGCCACGTGACGTCCGGCCTGCGTCAACTGGGCGAGCACGGCACGCGCGTGCCCCGTGAAGGCCTCACCGAATACGGTGGCGGTGACGCCACGGGGACCGCGGACAAACAGAGGCACGCCGAGGATGTCCTCGAGTTCGTGGAGGCTGCGGGTCGCGACCGGCTGGGTTATGTGAAGTTCCGCCGCTGCTGCGACCACACTGCCCTGACGACTGAGCGCATCGACCAGGACCAGATGACGCAGTTTGAGTCGGCCATCCAGCAATCGAGGCGTTTTCACCGGCAAATTCTATCGGCAGGATCCCCAGCCGTGTCGCCTCTCAACAGGGCATCACTGAAAGCGAAAATGGCTATCAAATTGCTACGACGAACACCCGCAGCCGACGAATGCGAGCCGGACTATCGGTTCACCCTCGCCAATGAGCGGACCTTCCTGGCCTGGATTCGCACCGCCCTCGGGCTCCTGGCTGGGGGAGTCGCAGTCGACCGTCTCGGAGCATCGCCCCGGGAGGGCGAAGGATCCAACCTACTGGTGTTGGGCTGCATAGTGTTCGCGATCGCTGTTGCGGGAGGTGCATACTTCCGGTGGGCCTCGGTACGGCGTGCAATGAGGCGTGATTCACCCCTCCCCGGTTCGCTGCTGGTTCCGGTCCTGGCTGGGGGTGTCGGCGTTATCGCTGTGGTCGTGAGTGTCACGACCCTGTTCTCATGATCGATTCATCGAGCCGCGATCCGGCGTTGCAGGCTGAGCGCACCGCGTTGTCCTGGCGGCGAACATCGTTCTCGGCACTCTGCGTAACCGTCTTGTTGCTGCATGAGCCGGCGGAGCGGGGTGGGGGTACTGCGGTAGCGGTGCTGGCGTCCGCGTTGATGACCATGCTCGTGTGCGTTGTCGGCTGGCGTCGCGACCGCACCCTTGGAAATGAAGACGCACTACACAATGGAATCGAAGGTCTCGGAATGGTGCCTGTTGCGTCGGTTTCGGTTGCAATAGTGCTGGGTGGGGTGGCTGCGGCCATTGCCGACTATTGAATCTCCTGGTGTCCATGAGGGAAGCACCCCTCTGATGGACGCAAAGTGACGACCATGGTTCCCTCGCGACGAGTTTCCCGGGCGACGATCTCTGAACCACCGGATGCCGCTACGTCCTGCACGGGGATCATCGAGATCGATCAGAGCAGGTGCCCATGCACGTTGACGATCAGATACCGATCGTGTCCGAGGCGTCCTCGTCTTCAGGAACCGAAACGATCGGTATCGGGTCCACCACCGTAGGCGTCTGTATGAAGTTCCCCTCACGGGGGTAGCCGCAGCGGTACCTTCCTCCAAGAGAGGAGTTGCCATGACTCAGGTCGGCGGCGCACGCAGGAGCGGACTCTTCCGCACCAAATCGGTCGAGCAGTCCATTCGCGACACCGACGAACCGGATTCGAAGCTCCGAAAAGACCTCACCGCGTGGGATCTGATCGTCTTCGGTGTTGCCGTCGTCATCGGTGCCGGCATCTTCACCTTGACGGCCCGGACCGCCGGTAATGTCGCGGGCCCGTCGGTGTCCCTCGCCTTCGTGTTCGCCGCGATCGCGTGCGCCCTCGCCGCCCTGTGCTACGCCGAGTTCGCGTCGACGGTGCCGGTCGCCGGTAGCGCCTACACGTACTCGTTCGCGACGTTCGGCGAGTTCATCGCGTGGATCATCGGCTGGGACCTCATCCTCGAGTTCGCGCTGGCCGCGGCGGTCGTCGCCAAGGGCTGGTCGCTGTATCTCGGTGAGGTGATCGGCGGACTGTCGTCGTCCTTCATGCTCGGGTCGGTGAAGGTGGACTGGGGCGCCGTCCTCATCACCGTCGTCATCGGCGTGCTCATCGCGACCGGCACGAAACTGTCGTCGCGGGTGTCGCTGGTGATCACCTCCATCAAGATCGCGGTCGTGATCTTCGTCGTCGTCCTCGGCGCGTTCTACATCCAGGCGGACAACTACTCGCCGTTCATTCCGCCGTCGGAGGCGGGCGACACCGGTGAGGGTCTGCACCAGTCGCTGTTCTCGTTCTTCACCGGCGCCGGCGGCAGCACGTTCGGGTGGTACGGCCTGCTCGCCGCGGCCAGCCTGGTGTTCTTCGCGTTCATCGGGTTCGACGTCGTCGCGACGACCGCGGAGGAGACCCGGAACCCGCAGAAGGCGGTGCCGATCGGCATCCTCGGCTCGCTCGCGATCGTCACCGTCCTGTACGTCGCGGTCAGTCTCGTCCTCACCGGCATGGTGAACTACACCGAACTCGCCGGGGACGAGTCGACCCTGGCGACGGCGTTCGCGCTCAACGGCATGGACTGGGCGAAGAACCTCATCTCCATCGGCGCTCTCGCCGGCCTGACCACCGTCGTCATGGTGCTCATGCTGGGGCAGACGCGCGTGCTCTTCGCGATGGCCCGCGACGGCCTCATGCCCCGACGTCTCTCGCACACCGGCCGCCACGGCACCCCGGTCCGCACGACCGTCGTCGTGACGGTGGTCGTCGCGATCCTTGCCGGCCTGATTCCGCTGGGCACCCTCGAGGAGATGGTGAACATCGGCACGCTGTTCGCGTTCGTCCTGGTCTCGATCGGCGTGATCCTGCTGCGGCGCATGCGTCCGGACCTCGAACGCGGATTCCGGGTTCCCTTCGTGCCCGTGGTGCCGATCCTCTCGGTGCTCGCGTGCGTGTGGCTGATGATCAACCTGTCGGTGGAGACGTGGCTGCGGTTCGTGGTGTGGATGGTCATCGGCGTCGTCGTCTACTTCACCTACAGCCGGAATCATTCGGTTCTCGCGAGACAGAACGCGGACGGATCACCGACGTCCTCGCCTTGACCGGAACGGGCAGGGCGAAGGTGCGAATCGAATATTCCCGAGCATCCGACCGGAGGCCACGATGCCGCAGCGTCTGAGAATCGACCGGGGTTTCACCATCGGGGCGGGGGCCGTTCAGTGCTGGTCGTGGAACTGGCACGGCGAACCCGACGCCGATCGCGGGCCCGTCCTCTTCATCGCGGATCCGAAGGACGTCCCGCCCCAGCGCGTCGTGCTGGTGACCTACGACATCGCCAAGTGCCGGGCCGGCCCGAACGAGCTGCATCCGTCGGAAGTGTTCTACGAGTTCAAGATCCGGAACGACAGCAACATCACCGTGGCGTTCCGGCTGGAGATCGTCCTGCTCGACGACATTCCGGTCCGTGACACGACATGAGACGACACGAGAACGGAACCGCCATGAAGCTCACCGTCATCGTCGGTCCCGACGGCCAGGTGATCGGGACCGCCCACCACATCGACAGCGAGGAAGGCTCCGGGAGCGGTGGCCCGATCGCGGGTCCCGGTCAGTCGGTGCTCCTCATCGACGTGCCCCCGGACGTCGAGAACGTCCACGACGTCGACGAGCTGTACCGGTCGCTCGAACGCATCATCCGGTCCGGCACCCCCAAGTAACCCACCTGCACGTCAGCCGAGCTGCTCGAACGTCAGCGGAGCTGCTCGAACAGGGACACGATGATCCCGTCGGGTCCCCGCACGTAGGCCATGCGCACGCTGTTCTCGTACGTGCCGATGCCGCCGACGAGTCCGTACCCGTCCATGGCCATCGCGTCGAGGGCCGCCTGCAGGTCACCGACCTCGAAGGACACGTTGCGCAGCCCGAGTTCGTTGGGCATCGCCGTCGGCGATCCGGGCACGTGGTCGGGCGTGACGAAGGCCGAGAGCTCGAGCCGGCACCCGCCGTCCGGCGGCCGCAGCATCACGATGTTGCAGTGCGTGCCGGGAAGGCCGCAGACGGTCTCCGGGAACTCGCCCTCCACGGATCCGGTGCCCTCCACCTCGAATCCCAGTTTCACGAAGAATGCCGTCGCTGCGTCCAGGTCCGAGACGGTGATGCCGACGTGGTCGAAACGTCGTACGTGTGCCTGTCGTACGTGTGTCATGGGAACCATCCTCCGAAGTTGTTTCGCCGATTCGATTCTGGGACGGAGCCGCGGCCCGGATCTCGACACGGCCCGAGAATCCGGAAGCTGACACCGCGCGCGGAACCTGCGAACCGCCGACACCGCAATTAGGGTCGTGGCCATGCGCAAACTCTGGTGGTCCCTCGCGGCGGTCGTCGTGATCGTGCTGCTCGGTTTCTTCGTCGCTCCGTGGGTGTACGGGACGTTCGTTGCGGAGGACGACGCGCCCGCCGCGGCGGTGTCGACGTCCGGCGCGGAGGCCGCGACCGGCGACCTCGAGGGTTCCTGGACGATCACGCCCGGCTCGGAGGTCAATCGCACGGCCGCCGGGTACACCGTGCACGAGATTCTGCGCGGCGCCGACGTCACCGTCGTCGGCAGCACCGACCAGGTCACCGGATCCGCGACGATCGAGGCCGACAAGCTCACCGCCGCGGAGGTGACCGTGCAGGTCGCCGGGATCACCACCGACAGTTCGCAGCGCGACGGCCAGTTCCGGGGCCGGGTCATGAACACCGAAACCTATCCGACCGCCACGTTCGTCCTCGCCGAACCGGTGGACCTGTCGGGACTGCCGACCGACGGGACGACCGCGACGCTGCCGGTCGCCGGGACGCTCACCCTGAAGGATCGGTCGCTGCCGGTGACCGTGGACGTCGAGGTGCTGCGCTCGGGCGCCGACCTCGTGGCCTCGGGCAGTGTCCCGGTGGTCTGGTCGGACTTCGGGGTCGAGGCCCCGAGCCTCGGATTCGTCACCGTCGACGACCGCGGCAGCGTCGACTTCCTGGTCAGCTTCGCGAAGAACTGACCGCCGCGGATCGGTCGGCCGGTGCCCAACCGGGCGGCCCGAACACGTAGCCGAGTTTGTCGCGCCACGACGACGCGGACCGCCAGTCCCGCGCGATCGCCCGGTACTCGTGGGTCTGCAGATCCCAGATGTTGTAGGTGCCCACCGGCTTGGTGAGCCCGTAGGTGGGCCGGTGGGTTTCGGGCCGGAACGTGCCGAACATGCGGTCCCACACGATGAACATGCCCGCGTAGTTGCGGTCCAGGTATTCGGGATCGCACCCGTGGTGCACCCGGTGGTGCGACGGTGTGTTGAACACGAACTCGATCGGCCGGGGGAGCGTCCCGACCCGCTCGGTGTGGACGAAGAACTGGTATTCAATCCGATAACCCCGGTGTAATCTGGTGGGTGCTCGGACGGGCGTTACCACACCACCGGAAAGAAGCACCTGATCATGACCACCACCGACGACCGCACGGCGGTCCTGTACTGCCGCGTTTCCGCCGACACGACCGGCCGCGCCCGCAGCGTCACCGAGCAGGAGAACGACTGCCGACGGCTGTGTGAGGATGAAGGTTGGCCGGTCCGGGCCGTCGTGGTCGACAACGACATCAGCGCGTCCGAGTGGGGCGGTAAGGCACGCCCTGGCTACCGGGACCTCCTCGTCACCCTGCGCGCCGGCGACATCCTCGTCTGCTGGGAACCGTCCCGCATCACGCGCCAGCCGCGAGAACTCGAGGACATCATCGACCTGTGCCGCGCGCGCGGGGTGCTCGTCGCCTACGCGTCCGGCGACATCTACGACCCGGCGAAAAGCCGCGACCGCCGCGCCATGCGCTCCGATGCCGTCGATTCGGCGTATGAGGCGGATAAGGCCCGCGACCGAGTGATGCGCGCGCACGCGGCGAACCTAGCGGCCGGGAAACCTCACGGTCGGTTGCCGTGGGGATACCGCGCGGTGCGGGACGAACGGTCCGGCCGGATCATCGCGCGGGTCCCGAAGGAACCGGAAGCGCAGATCATCCGCGATGCCGCCGCCGCTGTGCTGGCAGGGAAGGGCCTGCGTGCCATCGTTGCCGACTTCAACGCGCGGGGTGTACCGACACCGGCAGGCTGCGACACCTGGGCAGGCAAGCAATTACGGCAGGTATTGCTCCGTTCGTCGAACGCCGGTCTACGCTCACATCAAGGCGTCGTGACCGGTGAGGGCACGTGGGACGGCATTCTGTCCGTGCAGGACTGGGAGCAAGTGTGCGCGATCCTGAAGGACCCGAAGCGCACCACCACACGCGGGCCTGAACCTCGGTACCTGTTGTCCGGCATCGCCATATGCGACGTATGCGAGGAACCGGTGTACCGACTGCGCCACCGCACCGACGAGAATTGCAAGGGCACGTATTCGTGCGTGGCAGGTGCGCGGCACTTCCAGCGCAAGATCGAGCCGATCGACGAGTACGTGGAACAAGCAGTGGTGTTGATGCTGGCGGGTCCGGAACTTATGACGCGACTTAAGAACTCCGACGACACCGCCGACGCGGCATACGAAACGGCTAGCGCACTACGTGCCGAACTGGACGCCCAGATAGATGCTGTCGTCAGCCAGGGGCTGCCACCTGCGATCACTGCGCGGGCGCTCGGGAAACTCGACGAGCGATACACACCGAGGATCGAGGCGGCGGAAAAGCGCATACGGCCGAACAGCCTGCTCGCCAGCATCGCCGGCCCGGATGCTCCAAAAAGGTGGCCCGGATTGTCGCTGACGATGCGACGCGAGCTTATCCGGTCGGCGCTGAACATCCGCATTTTGCCGGTCGGTCGAGGACGCCGAAATTACGAAATAGCAGACACCGTCAAATTGGAATGGAAGCTCTGAATTATACAACTCACCGGGCTAATTGAACCGTTTGTATCGCAATTTAACACATCAATTTCGAGCGCAAAATTCACGCGGCAAATTCGGCATGCGCGAGCCACGCTGCGCTACACCGCGCGAGTGCACCAAAACCGCAGGTCAGCGGCACTTTTCGGCAGGATAGAGGGGAAAGACCCAGCGCAGGGTCAGTCAGGAATGCGGTAATTACTCGAGGTAAATACTCCCCCCTACCCTTTCCTGCGGGGTATTCCCTGCCCTCCCTGCGCGGTATTGCGCATTTCCCACGCGGACATATCTCATTCCTTGTGCCTGTGATTGTATTAGGTATCTCTGCGTTTCTTTTCGGGTGGTGTGCGGGTTGCTCGGGCCTCGGGTGTCCGGCGTGTCGGTCCAGTGTTGACCGGCTCGTGGTCGGTCCGGGGTCCGGGCGGACCCGCCGGCGCGCGCGTCGGTCGCGGTGCGGGCGTTCGACGGTGCATCTTGATGTTCGAAACTGTTGTTGTTTGCAATCAATGCAAAGACTTTCGATGTTCGTTCATCGTGTGTCACACACTCTTTCGGTCCATGCGTGCACGTGGGTCGGTCCGGTGCCGCGCCTCGGCCTGCCCTGCCTCCCTCGCCTCCCTGCCCTGCCTCCACCCTGCCGACCCGCCTCTGCCCATCCTTCCTGCTGGTGGGGTGATGGTGGTGCAGTGCAGAAGGTGTTGGTGTGCAAGGCAATGCAACATCACGAGGTGGTGCAACATCGGAACAGTGTTGGTGCACAACAAGTGTCAATGCAATGCAATGCAGTGCAGAATCTGGTGGTGGTGTGCACGTCGCACGTTCGAGGCGCATGTCGTGCAGATGCTGTGCTGTGCTGTGCTGTGATCGAATGGTGTTGCAGTGCACTGTATCGACAGGGTCCGAGACTGGCTGTGTCGCACACGAAAAGGGGGAATCTCGAGGAAGCCAAAGGGGCTTGAAACTTCCGCGAGATTCCCTCGAGGGTCGTGATGCCGCGATCGAAACGATCCGCCAGACCCTGCGAATCCCCCTGGGATTGTGAGGGATTCCCCCGCCGCACAAAGGAAGCCGACCGTGCCGGTGTACGAGCCGGTGGCCCCTCCGATGCGGCAAGCTTCAAAGTATCCAATGCCATTGGGTACTTTTACGAACTCACCGAGAGCATGCGGAATGCGTTGTCGTTCACCGAGTCCGAGCCGGTGCGCCCCCACAGGAGCAGTCCGCGCTGGAGGGTGGGTCGGCGGTTCGGACCGAACACATGCGGTACGAGTTCGACGGTGGTGCCGACCCGGTCCGCGATGACGAAATTCTGGAAGTCGCCGTAGATGAGCGCGTAGTCCTCTGCTGCCGGTCCGTCCAGTTCGGCGTCCATCACCGAGTTTTCGTTGACGGCACGCCCCAGCAGCATCGGCGGTGTCTGCCGCAGTTCGGGGAATTGCCATGTGCCGTTGACGGTTTCGAACCGGCGGTACGCGTTGATGACCGGCAGTGCCGCCGTGAACTGTGCGTTCGGCTGGTACCGCGCACCGAGCGCGTTCTGCAGCGCGTAGGGGTCGTCGGGACTGTACGCGTTCGTACTCGCCCCCGGCACAACGACACTCGGGTCCGAGGCGGCGAGCGCCGTCACGATACCGGTGGGTTGATCGGTGCCGCTGCCGGTGGTGTACGCCTCGTTGTGCAGCGTGCCGACCGAGTCGATGATGGCGCGCTGCAGTTCGGCCAGCAGATTCTGCGCGTCCCCTTCCGCTTCAACGGAATACGCGACGAAGCAGTCGTACTTGTGCACCGGTACGACCGGCTGCGCGAGTGTCGGCGACCCGTCGGCGACCTCGGCGGCTTCCGGGGTCCACTCGGAGCTTGCACCGTCGCTGGACACGCCATGCCACACGTTGCTGGTGATCTGCACGACCCGTGCGATGTTCCGCAGTGGGGACACACTTCCGTTGTCCGTGAGGATGATTGCGGGATCGAGGTAGAGCGGGACCATCACCCCGCCGGTCGGGTCACTGCCGATCGCCATTGCGCGCTGCCACACTTGCGCCCGACCGAAGGCGTCCTGTTCCTGCGCGGTCCACAGCATGTGCCCACGGTCGGTGTCGCGGACGAGTTTTGCGAACGCCGAGGCGTACTCCTGCGATCCGGCCGCGCACACCCAGTCCTGCGCTTGTTCGCTGCGTTCGACGAGGTTTTCGGCGGTGGCGGCGGCGTTGTCCCCGAGGTACCCGCCGGTGTGGTTGCGTTCGATCGTGCGCAGTGCGGTGTCCCGCTGCGTGATCGGACGGTGTTGGGGCACACCCTGATCGGAGCCGTGTTCGAGGTGTCCCGGCTTCCCCGCGAGTTCCCGCATGTGCGCGATCCGCGCCTGCGCCGTCGCACGATCGGCCTTGAGCTGGTCCGCCTCGGCGGTGAGCGCGTCGAACCGGTCGCAATCACCGTCCCGGATCTCGCCGTGGGTATCGACGAGTCCTCGTGCCTCGGTGCGGATTTCGTCGAGCCGTGCGTCGATCTGTTCTATCGTCTTGGTCTTCATGATGTCGTCTCTGTTCTAGAGGTCGAGGAGCCGCAGCCGTCGAGAAACGTTGTCGGCGTCGATGATTCTCGGATTGCGTTGCCGGACACCGAGTATCTGTGCACCTTCGAACGCCGGGAAGGACACCGCGCTGACTTCGACGAGTTTCACCTCGGTGCGCGTCACCGACCGCCGATCGTTCGACCACAGGTCGCGGATCGGCTGGAATCCGATACTCAGCGCGTCGAGTGCGCCGTCGCGGATCAGCTCGAGGACTTCGTCCCCGGATTCCGTTTTGGAGACCCGGAATTCGGAGTACAGCCCGGAGGTGTCCTCGCGGAGCAGGGTTGCCCTGCCGATCGGCAGTCGCAGACGGTCGTGTGCCACAAGGAATTTCACTTTCGAACCGCGCTCGCGGATGGTGCGCTCGAATGCGCCACGCTGGAACGTTTCGGTGTATTCCCCGGAATAGTCCCGGATTTCGGTCGGCTGACTGAACGGAACGGCGATGCCCACGACGGTACGACCGTCGGATCCCCGGATCTCGAGGTCGGCGCTGGAGGTGCGAGTCAGTTTCGACATGGCTGCGGCCCTTCGTGTTTCGGATAGGGTCGCGGCGGCAGGTGGTGGCTCTCTCCGCGCAAAATGCGCAGTGGCTCCGGCGTGTGCCTACGTCGTTCGGCGTCCGGGCCTGTCCTCGGGGGTACCGAGGGTCGGGCCGGCGACCTCTCGCCCGCATTGTCCCACAGTCGGATGCATTGTGCTACTGCGTGTCTTGCAGGGAAAGTTGACCGCCGAGTCTAGCCGTCGAGTCCTTCCGGCGTGTCGGGTACTTCGCTCGGATCGAACATTCCGGCCAGGTTGGGCCGGCCGTCGGCGGTGAACACCGAACGATCGATGGCCGCGAGCAGCGAACCAGCCCACCACACTTCGATGTCGTCGCCGTCGCCGAACCGGATTGTGCAGCCGTGCCGACCTGTGACCTGGCAGTACATGATCCTGCGCTGCCGCTCGCCTTCCGGCAGGGCCGCAACGGAATCCGCGATGATCATCGAGAGTTTTTCCTCGTCCGTGTTCATGACCTTTGGCCCCTTCGGTCGCTTGGTTGGTTGCAGTTGGTGTGCGGCAACGGGCGTCCGCACAGGGCGCAGTGTTTCGGGATGTTCATGATCGTGTTCCTTCCGGTCGGTGCGGTTGCTGTGGTGCAGGCGCGGCGGGCACTCGGGGGTGTCCTGCGGCAGCCCACGTGCCTTGTTCCTCGCCCTGAGTGCGTCCCTGGCGGCTTTTCTGGCCTGTCGGGTCTTCTCGTCCACGGGCGGTGTCGCCGGCCCGCAGGTGCCCGCCGCGTAGCTGCCGTACCGGCGGGTGTAGGTGCCGTCCGCGCGGGCCGCGTCGGTGTGTCGGCGTCGGCGCGCGTCCCGCTCGTCGCGCTCGTGGTCGAGCTGCCGTTGCAGCCCACGCGCAATGCCGTCCGCGTTCCGCTCGTTGTCGTCAGGCTTCATCGTTGGACTCCATTGCCGGGTTGTGTTGTCGGGCTGCATTGTCGGGGCGGCATTTCGGGTGTCGGATTCCGGTTCGGCCCCTCGAGTTGATTGTCGGATTGCATTGTGGACGTGCATTATCCGGCGGAGTCGTGGCTTCCAGGGCGGCGTCCCACTCCTCCCGGTGGTTCTGGATTATCCGCACAATCCGCTCGATGACAGCCTCGGGTGGTGGCCACGACAAGCCGGTGGAACGTATGAATGCTTCGTCTTCCGGTGACATCTCGGCGGCTCCTTCACCGGGGGGTGTACGGGTGGACGGGGTGTACAGGGGGGTTGACCAAATCTGTCCGAAAGCGTTGCTATCCACACTCATAACTAAATTCATATTCTTGTTGGTGAAGGGAAAATGGGGGGTACGCACGCGCTTGGGGTGTACACGCGTACCCCCGTACACCCCAACGGCCCTGGGGGGCGTACACCCTCTACGGAATCCGGTATCGGACACCAGGATCTCCGTTCTTGGTGACGATGTCGTCGGCCACCACGACCTGCGCATCGACCATCTCGGCCAGCACATTCCGCAGGGTTTTCCGGTCCCGCGCCGCGATCTTCCGACGCAGATCGGCGCTGGTGATTCCGGCGTCACCCACCGCGTGCAGTTTCGCGAGCACGTTTCTCGTCACTCGCTGTGTACTGTTGCGCTGCAATGTTTCCGCTCGAACGTCCTCACGGTCCGCCTCGGCTTCGCCGCGTGCACGGTTTCGTTCACTGGCCGCTGCATTGATGGCACCACGAATCCGTGCCTTGACTCCGTCCGAATGCTGCAGCACCACACCGGCCAGCAGCCAATCGTCGTCGGTGACCGTGTCCCGGCCGGCGAAGATTCCCAGCGTGGCTGCGGTTTTGAGGCGGAGCAGATTCCGGTGTCCGTCGGTGGTGTCGGTGCCCCGCAGAGCGGCCCGACGGGCGTCGACGATGTCGGTACGGATACCCTCCGACACACCGATCTCGACGCGCCCCGACGACCGCAGGAACCAATCCGGCAGTATCCACTTCAGTGGCTCCGGCACCGGCGGCAGCACGTCGGGTGCCTCGGGGTCGGTGGCGTCGAGGAACAGGAACCGCTGTGTGAGTCCACCGTCCGTGTCGGTGACCAGGGGACCGCCCTTGAGGTCCTGGACACCGAGGACGACGCAGGCGCGGTAGCTGTGCGGCGCAACCGTTCCTGCCTTGCCTTCGCCGGCGTATCCGTAGCCGAGCAGTTCGCCCGACCACACCTTGCGCAGTTCCGCATTCAACGTGGCACCGGTCCGGCTGAACAGTGCTGTGAGAGTGTCGAGTTCGATGCACTCGAACAGCACCGAGGGCGGATCGACCCGCTCGTAGGAACGTGCGGGTCGGTTGTAGGCGACATACGCTTTCACGAGTCCTTCGCCGCTGCCCAAAGGGATTTCGCGGAACTGGGTGGCTGCCGTACCGAAGGTGACCGCCTCCCGTGCGACCGCGACCGCCGCGCCCTTCCCGCCCCCCGAGCTGGCCGTCAACGCCACGAACTGGTTGAGGCTCGCGTCACCACCGACAATGGGCGGCAACACGATTCGTGGTTCTACCGAACACGCGATCCGGCACAGCACGACACCGAGCACCGCCCACGGTGCGGCGAGACGCGCCCGCGCCCAGTCCCGGATCGTGCCGAGTTCCGGTCGGCTGTCCCAGAATTCGTGTGTGCCGTCGGTGTCGGTGTCCCGGCCGGTGCCCATCAGTCCGGTTCCGCGTTCGGGTGGCACCGCGCGCGGATGCTTCCCGCCGGCCCGCAGCGCCGATTCGATGCTGGCGCGGATCTCGTCGTCCTCCAGTCCGGAACATTGGGCAGCCGTGGTCATCTCCTCGCGCACCCGATCCGCATCGAGTCCGGCACCGGCGACCAGTCCGGCGAGACCATAGACGGCGGCGTTCAGCGTGTTGTTCCTCGAACCGGGCTGTGCAGAACGAACTTCGGATACCGCATTGCGCAGTGCCGCATCCATGTAAGCGGTTTCGCGGTCGGTCGGCGGCTGGCCGTTCCAGTCCGGTGCATCGCACCGCTCGATGACGGGTGCCCGGTGGTCGGCCACCCACTGCGCGAAGGTTTCGGCACCGTCCGGGTCGCCGCCGTCGCCGAGTGCACCGATGTCGTTGTACAGCAACGTGTATCCCTGCCCGGTGTACTCCTTGTCGTAGCGGCGTGTTCCGGGTAGCCACACGTTGGTGCGGAACGATTGGAAGTCGACGCCGTGCCATTCCCCCGAGGTGGGGTGCCACGAGGCGAGATCGGGGTGTCCGGCGATGTACAGGTGCCTGCCGCCACTCGGTGTTTCCACTTCGGCGAACACGCGAACTGCGAGTGCCGCCAGTAGGTTTCGAACACGTTCGATGTCGCCGCCGTTGCGCGGATCGATGTCGACGACCGCGAGGACACCGCCGCACACGACCATCCAGCCGTCCACCTGTCGGTCCTCCGCTGCGGCGATCAGGCGCGGGGTGTCGGCGACGGTGAAGGTCTGCCAGCCCGAGGGCCGGTCGTATTTGCGTGTCTGCGCGTTCCACACCACGGGTACGACGGCCGCGCCGATGCGGACCAGGTCGGTGATGAATTCTGTTGCGGTGTTGTTTGTTCCGATTTGGTGCTGCTTCTTGTGGTGCGGATTCGGGACGGTCATGATCGTCCCCATTCGTACCGCTTCGTCGGTACGCCCAAAGTCCGGATGTTGTCGTTCTCGTCGATGATCCAGCGGTGCACCGTCGTAGCGTCGTGGATTACTGCTTCCACGTAATCGATTGCGGTGGTGCATCCTTGGCAGACATGGTGGTCGACCTGCCCGTACTCGTCGAGCTGGGTGAACCAGGTTCGACCGTCGAAACGTCGACCGCAGCGGTGGCAGTTGATTTTTCGGAGGCAGCGTTGCGCTTTGCGTCGCGCCCGTCGATCATTATGTGGCATGATGGTTTGACCCTCCTCGGGTGCCGTGAAAGCCGGTCGGGTAGCCGTGACTCGACCGGCTTTTCTATGCGCCGGAAGGCAGTTCGGCGCGGACGAGGGCAGCCATGATGGCGCGCATCATCTCCTGGTCGCCGGTGCCCAGAGCTTCGTCACGCATGATGCGAAAAGCTCGGGCCTCCTTACGGATTCGCTTCTGTGACCGCTTGGCACATTCGTTCTGGGTGAGCGTGGGCATGGGTTCCTCCGTGCTACGGGGACTGAGGCATGTGCACTCACTCCACAATGTAGCGCCGTGTGTCGACTTCGTGCGGGTGGCGTGTTCTGCCCGACGATTCGTGAATCATGCTGTTACTGCGGAATTTACGTTGTGACAGGTCGTGTCCGGATGCATCCGATGCCGTGGACTCCGGTATTGCAACAGGTCAAGCCGGGTGCACACCAATCGTTGATGCCCTCGGCGACCGCGCGCACGATGAGGGGTCAGATCGTTATGGACCGAACGATCCGACGGGACCATGAGAGGCGTTGCCGTGAGGGATCTGTTCTCACCTAGAGCCTGGCAGTCGGGGCACAGGTAGCCGGATCGCACGGTTGGCATTCCAAACCGTTCCTGTTCGTTCGATCGGCGAGTCCCGGCCGCAGCGGGCATCACCGCATCACCGGGCCGATACGCGGAGATGCCGCAGTGCGTATGCGTCCCGTCGCAGGTCCTGGGTGAGTGGGTGGTCCGGGACTGAATGCTAGAGATCTCCGACGACGGTGTGAGCTAGCCACACAACCCGCGTGACGGAAGAAACGCCCCTGACCTGCGTGGATATAAACCGGGTGTTTCGGATAATGAACTGGTAGACGAGGTTGACGGAGAACCCGACGAACACCATCCACGGGGGAATGCCGAGCAGCGGCAACGGGATCCACATGAGGATCTCGCCGCTGTTGTTCCACTTCTGACGCAGCGCGGTCGCGAAGTTGAAGTATTCGCTCGAGTGATGCGCCTGATGGGTGGCCCAGACGATGCGGACCCGGTGCGCGATGCGGTGGTACCAGTAGAACAGCAGGTCGACGCCGACGAGCAGGATCACCCACGTGTACCAGGCGTCGGCGGGCAGGTGCCAGGGCGCCACGTACACCCAGATCGCCGCGTAGCCGACGAGCGCGACGACCTTCCACACCGCGCTGGTCGCGATGGACACCAGCCCCATCGACAGGCTCGCGCGCGCGTCACGGAACTCGTAGCCGCCGCGCGGCGGGCGGGTCCTGCCGTCCGCGCCGGGTTCGACGTGTTCGAGGGTGCGGGCGGCGGTCCACTCGAGGATCAGGAACAGCAGGAACGCCGGGATCGCGAGCGCCACCGGATCCTGTAGCGGCTCGAGCAGCGAACCCCACGAGTGGACCACGGTCTCCCACATGTCGCCCTCCGGTGTCGTGCGGACAGGCATTCAATCTACCGAAATGTGTCAGGGGTCACTCCGGGTGGTTCCGGGCCCGCGACTCCGACCGTCCGGTCCTGGCATACTTTCCCCCTGGTCGGATAGGAAATCCGGTGGCGTCCGCGAGGGGAACGGCGAGGAGGGGCGGCAGTGCACATCACCGCGAGGGTGGATTACGCCGTGCGCACGTTGCTCGAGCTGGCGGCCGCGGGCGACGCCCCGGCCAAGGCCGAGGGGCTGGCGAAGTCGCAGCACATCCCGCACAAGTTCCTCGAAGCGGTGCTGGCGGATCTGCGGCGCGGCGGTCTGGTGCGCAGTCGCCGCGGACCGGAAGGCGGCTACTGGCTCGCGCGGCCGGCCGACGAGATCTCCGTCGCGGACATCATCCGCACGGTCGAGGGCCCGCTGGCGTCGGTGCGGGGGGAGCGACCCGAGGACGTCGTGTACACGGGCCCGGCGGAGAGGCTGCGGGATGTGTGGATCGCGCTCCGGGTGAACCTGCGCGCGGTCCTCGAGGAGGTCACGCTCGCCGACATCGTCGACGACGACCTGCCCGGCTTCGTCTCCGAGCTCATCGCCGATCCGGGAGCGTGGACCCGCCGCGAGGTGTGATCTACCGCCTGGCCGCCCAGCGAGTGTGGGCAACCACATAAAACTGCACGAGTCTGCAAAGTTACAGAGTTCTGCAAGTTCTGTACGTTGGATGACGTGACCGAACTCGGACTGCGCGACCGCAAGAAGGCTGCCACCAGGGCTGCCCTCGGCGCCGCCGCAGCCCGTCTCGCCCGGGCTCGGGGCATCGAGGCCGTCACCGCCGACGCGATCGCCGCCGAAGCCGGCGTCTCCACCCGCACCTTCCACAACTATTTCGCCAGCAAAGAGGAAGCGGTCCTCGAGCACCTCGACGCTCTGCTGCAGAACTGGCTCCAGCGGCTGCGCGACCGGCCGTCGGACGAACACGTGTGGGATGCGATCGAGGCGGCGGCACTGGAGGTCGTTGCCGAGATCGACGACTTCGACGAGCTGTGCGCGATGTTCGAACTCGTCGAGCAGAGCCCGTCTCTCGTCTCGCGCAGCATCGAGCTGCAGACGCGGACGGGACCGCTGCTGGTCGAGGCGATTGCCGAACGCAGCGGACACGACTCCGGCACCGACATCTACCCCGTGCTGCTCAACTACTGCGCAGCGGCCGCGATCCGTGCGGCCATCGACCTGTGGATCGCCGGAACCTCCGGCGCGCAATCCCCCGAAGACCTCATCCGCGCCGCATTCGCGCAATTGCGGCAAGGAATCTCGTAGTCGGCTTTTCCGCCTGCGACACATCCGAAGAAAGGCGCCTTGTGGCTACCTACCTGTATCGGATCGGCAGATTCGCCTACCGGCGGAAAGGCACGGTCCTGTCCCTCTGGATCGCGATCCTCGTCCTGTTCGGCGTGGGTGCGGCGACCCTGTCCGGACCCACCACCGACTCGTTCTCCATCCCGGGCACCCCGGCGCAGCAGACGCAGGACCTGATGGCCGAGCGTTTCCCGAACGCCGACGACCCGATGAACGCGCTCAGCGCGCGTTACGTGTTCGCCGCGCCGGACGGGCAGACCCTCGACGAGCCGCAGAACATGGCGGCGATGAACGAGGTGCTCGCCGCGGTCCGCGGGATCGACCGCGTCGCACCCGGTGCCAAGGTCGACCCGGTCACCGCAACCCCCGAGCAGCAGCCCGCGCTCCTCGTCGACCCGGTCACCGCGAACGCGGGCCTCGTCGAGCAGATGAAGGCCGCGGCCCGGCAGCAGGGCGGCACCGAGGAAGCCGCGCTCGCCGACGCCGCCGCGCTGTCACCGCTCAGCCCCGATCGCACCGTCGGGTACGTCACCCTCCCGTTCCAGGGCAGCATCACCGACGTCGACACCGCGCTGACGGACCAGATCGCCGCTGCCGCCGACATCGGCCGGTCTGCCGGCCTGAACGTGCAGGTCAGCGGCACCGCCGCAGCCGAAGCCGAAATGCCCGGTGGACTCACCGAGCTCATCGGCATGGGCGTCGCCGCGGTCGTCCTCGCCCTGACGTTCGGTTCGCTCGTCGCCGCCGGTCTGCCGCTGATCTCCGCGATCATCGGCGTCGGCATCGGCAGCCTCGGCATCACCATCGCCACCGGCTTCGCCGACCTGAGCTCGATGACCCCGACGCTGGCCATCATGATCGGCCTGGCCGTCGCCATCGACTACTCGCTGTTCATCGTCTCCCGGTTCCGCCACGAGATCACCGTCACCGCCGACCGCGCCGAAGCGGCCGGACGCGCGGTCGGCACCGCGGGATCCGCCGTGGTGTTCGCCGGCCTCACCGTGATCGTCGCCCTGGTCGCGCTCAGCGTCGTCGGTATCCCGTTCCTGTCCGCCATGGGCTACGCCGCAGCGTTCACCGTGTTCATCGCCGTGCTCATCGCCATCACCCTGTTGCCGGCGATCCTGGGCCTGTTCGGCAACAAGGCATTCGCGGGACGCGTCCCCGGTGTGAAGGCGAACGATCCGGAAGCGGACACCGACAAGCCGGGTGCCGCCCAGCGCTACATCGGCTGGGTCACCCGCAAGCCGCTGATTCCGCTCGTCGCCGGGATCCTGATCCTCGGTATCGCTGCCGTCCCGGCACTGAACCTGCGCCTCGCGCTGCCCACCGAGGCCACCGGCGATCCGCAGACCAGCTCCCGCCAGGCCTACGACCTCGTCGACGAGGCGTTCGGGCCCGGCCGCAACGGCCCGCTGCTCGTCGTCGCCGATGCGCGCGAGGCGAACATGTCGGCGCCCGCCGCGTTCGGTGCGGTCGTGCAGGACCTGTACGAGCACGACGAGGTGGTCAACGCGCAGATCGTCGCCGTGAACGAGGCCGGCGACACCGCGCAGATCATGGTCACGCCGAAGTCCGGCCCCAGCGAGGCCGCCACCATGGATCTCGTCGCCGACCTGCGCGCCGGCGAGGCGGATCTCGAGGCCCGCACCGGCATCTCCTACGGCATCACCGGACAGACCGCCCTCGAAGGCGATGTCTCCGAGACCCTGCAGAGCGCCCTCGTCCCGTACCTCGCCGTCGTGGTCGGACTCGCGTTCATCCTGCTGATGCTCGTCTTCCGGTCGATCCTGGTGCCGCTCACCGCGACGCTCGGCTTCCTGCTCAGCGTCCTGGCGACCTTCGGTGCGACCGTCGCGATCTTCCAGGAAGGCTGGGGCGGTCTGATCTCGAACCCGCAGCCGCTGGTCAGCTTCATGCCGATCTTCCTGATCGGCGTAGTGTTCGGCCTGGCGATGGACTACCAGGTCTTCCTGGTCACCCGCATGCGCGAGGACTACGTGCACGGCGCGACCGCGAAGGAAGCCGTCCGGACCGGTTTCCGGCACGGCGCCCGGGTGGTGAGCGCCGCGGCGATCATCATGATCTCGGTGTTCGCGGCCTTCATCGCCGAACCCAACGCGTTCATCAAGTCCATCGGCTTCGCGCTTGCCGCCGCGGTGTTCTTCGACGCGTTCGTGGTGCGCATGGTCATCATCCCGGCCGTCATGGCGCTGCTCGGCGACAAGGCCTGGTGGCTACCCAAGTGGCTGGACCGGATCCTGCCGAACGTGGACGTCGAGGGCGAGAAGCTCACCCGCGAACTGGCCGCGGCGTCCGAGCGGGACACGGTCCACGCGTGAACGATCACGGCGTGACGTGTCCGCCCAGGTAGGTTGATGCCCATGTTGGTCAGGCTTCTTCGGCGTTTCCTCGCGCCTCACGGTGGTGCACTGGTTGCAGTCGTCGTGCTGCAACTGGTGTCCACGGTGGCGATGCTGATCCTGCCCAGCCTCAACGCGGACATCATCGACAACGGTGTGGCCCGCGGCGACATCGGCTACATCATGCGCACCGGCGCGATCATGCTGGTGATCGCGGCGTTCGAGGTGGCCTGCGCGATCGGCGCCGTCTACTTCGCGGCCCGGACCGCGATGGCCGTGGGACGCGACATCCGGCTGTCGCTGGTCCACCGTGTCGGGCAGTTCTCCGCCCGCGAGCACGGCAAGTTCGGGGCGGCGTCGCTGATCACCCGCAACACCAACGACGTGCAGCAGATCCAGATGCTCGTCATGATGACCTGCACCATCGTCGTCATCGCTCCCATCATGGGGATCGGCGCCATCGTCATGGCGCTGCGCGAGGACCGGGGAACCTCGGTGGTCGTGGCTGTGGCGGTCCCCGTCCTCATCCTCACGATCCTGGGTCTGATGGCGATGATGCTGCCGTCGTTCCGGATCATGCAGACCAAGATCGACAACGTCAACCGGGTGCTGCGCGAACAGATCACCGGCATCCGTGTGGTTCGCGCGTTCGTCCGCGAGGACTCCGAGGGCGCCCGATTCGACGCGGCGAACCTCGACCTCACCATGACGGCGCTGCGCGTCGGGCGGATCAACGCGGTGCTGTTCCCGGCCGTCATCCTCATCGCGAACGCCAGCACCGTCGCCGTGTTGTGGTTCGGCGGGCAGCGCATCGACAGCGGCGCGATGGAGGTCGGGTCGCTGACCGCGCTGATCACCTACGTCACCCAGATCCTCATGGCCGTGCTCATGGCCTCGTTCGTGGCGCTGATGGCCCCGCGCGCGGCCGTCTGCGCCGACCGCATCCTCGAGGTCCTCGGCACCGAGCCGTCGGTGTCGTGCGCAGAGAACGCCGTGACGGCACTGCCGCGCCCGGTCGCCGTCGAGTTGAAGGGCGTCGGTTTCTCCTACCCGGGCGCCGACGCGCCCGTGCTGCACGACATCGCGTTCCGGGCAGAACCCGGCACCACCACGGCGATCATCGGCGGCACGGGGTCCGGCAAGACCACCCTCATGCGCCTGATCCCGCGGCTGATCGACGTCACCGCCGGTTCGATCGAGGTCGGCGGAATCGACGTCCGGAACATCGACCCGGCGGCGTTGCGCCGCGAGATCGGCGTGGTGCCGCAGAAGGCGTACCTGTTCTCCGGCACGATCGCCGAGAACCTGCGGTACGGGCGCCCCGACGCCACCGACGACGAACTGTGGCACGCCCTCGAGGTCGCGCAGGCCGCGGACTTCGTCGCGGCCCTGCCCGAGCGGCTCGAGACGGTCGTCGCGCAGGGCGGCACCACCGTCTCCGGCGGGCAGCGGCAGCGCCTCGCCATCGCCCGCGCACTGGTCCGCCGGCCCTCGATCTACCTGTTCGACGACGCGTTCTCCGCGCTCGACCCCGCCACCGATGCCCGACTCCGGGAGGCCCTGGTGCCCGAGACCCGCGACGCATGCGTCCTGATCGTCGCCCAGCGGGTGTCGACCGTGCAGGACGCCGACCGGATCATCGTGCTCGACGACGGAGCGGTCGTCGGGTCCGGCACCCACATCGAGCTGCTGTCGTACTGCCGGGAGTACATCGAGATCGTCGAGTCCCAGCGGATGGCCGCCGTATGAGCACCCAGACCCCGACCCTCCCGGCCCAGCCGCAGAACGGACTCGCGTCGATCAAGCGGATCCTCGGGCTGCTGCACCCGCAGCGTTTCATCGTCTACGGCGTGCTGCTGATGGTGCTCCTCGGCGTGATCGCGCAGGCGGTCGCGCCGCTGCTGCTCGGGCGCGCCACCGACGTCATCTTCGACGGTGTCATCGGCCTGCAGCTGCCGGCCGGGCTCACGAAGGACGAGGCCGTCGCGCAGCTGCGCAGCGAGGGCAACGACCAGTTCGCCGACATGGTGTCCGGGACCGCCGCCGTGCCCGGGGAGGGCATCGACTTCGGCGCCCTCGGCCGGATCCTGTTCGTCGTCCTGGCGCTGTACCTGCTGTCGTCGGCGCTGATCTGGGTGGCCGCGTACGGCCTGAACGAGATCGTCCAGCGGGTGGTGCGGGATCTGCGGTCGCGGGTGGAACGCAAGATCCACAACCTGCCGCTGCGCTACTTCGACACCCACTCGCGTGGCGACCTGCTCAGCCGCGTCAGCAACGACATCGACAACGTGTCGACGGGCATGCAGGAATCGATCAGCCAGCTCGTGCTGGCCGTGCTGACCCTGATCGGCCTCGTCGTGATGATGCTGTGGATCTCGCCGCTCCTCGCGCTCGTGGCGCTGTTCATGGTGCCCGCGTCCGTCGTCGCGACGGCCCTGGTCGCGCGCCGGTCCCGCACGCACTTCGCGGCGCAGTGGGAAGCGACCGGCAAACTCAACGGCCAGATCGAAGAGGTGTTCACCGGCCACGAGATCGTCACCGCGTACGGGCGCACCGCCGACGTCGAGCGCAGCTTCGCCGAGACCAACGACGAGCTGTTCCGGTCCGCCTACCGCGCACAGTTCGTGTCCGGCACCGTGATGCCGCTGGTGACCTTCCTCGGCAACCTCAGCTACGTGGGTGTCGCCGTGCTCGGCGGCCTGCGCGTGGCGTCGGGCACCATCACCCTCGGCGAGGTGCAGGCGCTGATCCAGTACTCGCGCCAGCTGGCTCAGCCGCTTGCCCAGATCGGTGCGATGGTGAACCTGCTGCAGTCCGCCGCCGCGTCCGCGGAACGGGTGTTCGCACTCCTCGACGAGCCCGAGCAGGACCCCGAGTCGCCGGCACCGACCCTGCCGTGGGGCCGGCACGGCAGCGTCGAATTCGACGACGTGTCGTTCTCGTACGACCCGGATCGTCCGCTCATCGAGCACCTGTCGCTGCGCGCCGAACCGGGACAGATGGTCGCGATCGTCGGCCCGACCGGCGCCGGCAAGACCACGCTGATCAACCTGATCCTGCGGTTCTACGAGCTGAACTCCGGCCGCATCCTCGTCGACGGTGTCGACATCACCTCGATGTCGCGGGCCGAGCTGCGGTCGCGGATCGGCATCGTGCTGCAGGACACCTGGCTGTTCGGCGGCACCATCCGGGAGAACATCGCCTACGGCAACCCGCACGCCACCGAGAACCAGATCCTGTCCGCGGCCCGCATGAGCTACGTGGACCGCTTCGTGCGTGCCCTGCCCGACGGCTACGACACGATCATCGACGAGGAATCGGGCAGCCTCAGCGCCGGTGAACGTCAGCTCATCACGATCGCGCGGGCCTTCGTGGCCAAGCCGTCCATCCTGATCCTCGACGAGGCCACCAGCTCCGTCGACACCCGCACCGAACTGCTCGTGCAGCAGGCCACCGCGCGGCTGCGCGACGACCGCACGAGTTTCGTCATCGCGCACCGGCTCTCGACGATCCGCGACGCCGACCGGATCGTGGTGATGGAGGACGGGCGCATCGTCGAGCAGGGCACGCACGAGGATCTGCTCCGCGCGGGCGGTGCCTACACGCGGTTGTACGACGCGCAGTTCAAGGCACTCGTGGAGTGAACGCGGGGGACTTCGGCGCGGCCTGATACAAACCGTTCCGTCCTCGCGGGCGGAGCGGGACACCTCTGGCCATGACGGGGTGCAGACAACAGCGGTGGTCTCCGGCGTCGGTTCGAGAGTGTCTCCCGCCGGCGTCCCCGAGAGCTGGTTGTATCTCTGTGCCGAGGAGACGATCTCGATGGCGTGGCACGTGGACGGTCTCGCGCGGTCGTAGGCCGACGACATCGAATCGTTCTGCGCCGCAATCGATCCGGGTGCGGTCGATGACACCGATCCGTCCCCCGAACCGGTCGGTGCTCTTCGGTTTACCGGCAGCGGTCGTCGTACAACGATGTGCCGCTGTGATTCTCGGAACCCGACAACGATCTGCGGTCGGCGGCGGTGCTCGGCGCGGCGTCGCGGGTGATGTAGGTCGACCCGATCGGTGCGATGCAGGCGCGGTGAAACAGGCGTCGGTGGCCCGTACGGGTCGGATTCGTGTTCCGATCGACAGGCGCTCGATGTCCCGAACGGGCCACCGACGCACGGACTCCGGACGTGCTGGATCTCACGATGCCCCGGAGTTCGGGTCTACTGCGGTCGAACTCAGGGGCGGGCGACGACCGGCATGGTCAGCTCGCCGATCGCGGGGATGGTGAGCACGACGGTGTCGCCGGGGACGATCTGAGCGACGCCCTCGGGGGTGCCGGTGGCGATGATGTCGCCGGGCTGCAGGGTGATCACCTGGGAGTACTCCGAGATCAGCTTGGCGATGCCCCAGATGAGGAAGGACGTGTTGGACTTCTGCCGCATCTCGCCGTTCACGGTGAGCCAGAAGTCGAGGTTCTCCGGGTCCTCCACCTCGTCGGCGGTGAGGATGTACGGGCCGATGGGGGTGAAGGTGTCCATGGACTTGCGCCAGGACCGGTCCTCGTCGCCGCGCAGGGTGATGTCGAGCAGCGGGGTGTATCCGAAGACGTAGTCGAGTGCCTCCTCGACCGAAACCCGCTTCGCCTCCTTCGAGATGATGATGCCGACCTCGGCCTCGTGGTCGAAACGCCGGTCCTCGTAGGGGAGTTCGATCGCGCCGTCCGGTCCGACGATGGACGTGACGGCCTTGAGGAAGCCCTTGCGAACGGAGACGTCGAGGATCTTGCGATCGGTGTAGACGCCCTTCTCCCCACCCATCTCCTGCTGGTGCTTGTGGTAGTTGACCGGCGCCGCGAACAGGTTGCGCGGCTGGGGTTGCGGCGCGCGGACGGTCACCGAGTCCAGTGCCTGCCCGCCACCGGCGGCGACGCGGGACGAGACGTCGCCGGAGACGGTCGACCAGGCGCGGATGAGCGCGTTCGTGCGCTCGCGCGGTTCGGTGTGCTCGGGGACGAGATCGGTGATGTCGACGAGGGTGCCGTCCGTGGCCTCCACACCGAGGCGGTAGTCGTTGTAGACGTAGAGCTTCATGATTCCTACTCGCTGGGTCGGATGCGGCCGAGTCCGAGCGCATCGATGGCGGGCTTGTCGGTGTACGAGAACAGGATTGCGTCCTCGCCGGTCGGATTGTGGTGGGAGTGCTCGTACCACAACGGAATTGCGATGGTGTCGCCCTTGGTCCAGTCGATACGCCGGCCGTCGACGATCGAGTATCCGGATCCGCGGACCACGTGGTAGACGGTCGAGTGGGTGTGCCGGTGGGCGCGGGTGTCGACGCCTGGGCGGATCAGCTGGAGGTAGGCCCCGATGGTGGTCATCACCGGTCCGCCCGTGATCGGATTGCGGTACTCGACGATGATGTCGTCGAAGGGGTCGCCTTCACGCGTACGCAGGTACTCGATGGTCTCGAGCGCGTCGGCGAGCTTGTACACCAGTGGCTGACCGACCTTTTCGGGCTCACCCCAGGGCTTGGCGAGCAGTCCGTTGCCGTAGGCGGCGGGGAGCGGTGCGTCCACCTCCTGGCATTCGGGGTCCTCCTCGATGACGTACTGGTTCAGCCGTGACATCAGCGGGGAGTCGAGCCCGTCGAGCCAGATCATCGGGCCCTCGCCGGTGTGGCCGTGCTCGTGCCAGTGCCCGTTGGGGGTCAGCAGGAAGTCACCCTCGTCCATCGGGACGCGTTGACCGTTGACGACGGTGTAGGCGCCGTCGCCCTCGACGATGAACCGCAGTGCGGACGGCGTGTGGCGGTGGGCCGGGGCGATCTCTCCCGGGAGCACCAACTGCAGTGCGGACCAGAGGGTATCGGTGGCTCCGGTGCGCTGGTGCGGGAGACAGCCGGGATTGCGGAAGCCGAGGACGCGGCGGAGGGCGTCTTCGAGCGGGACGATCTCGCCGGCCTCGACCATCAGCTTCCGGGCCTGCTCGTAGCGCCAGATGTGCGGTACCAGAGTGGTTTTCGCCTCCGGCCCGAGGTTGCCCATGAGCTGCCAGAGCGGGGAGTAGTGATTGTCCGCGAGTTCGGCGTAGAAGGCGTCGTGCACCTTCTCGTCGGAGCGGGAGGTGTCGACACTCATCGCGCGATCCTCTCTGTTCTGTATTGCGGAGTTAGATTCCTGGATAAGGAATTAGTACGGTAGTTGAGCCGGTTGGTCAAGGAAAATGGTCGAATCGTTCTGTTATAAAGAATCATGGCCACTGACTCTGCACGTCGAGACGCACCGGCATATCCGGTCGGTTCGGTCGACAAGGCTCTCCGACTGCTCCTCGTGGTCGCCGAGCGACCCGACGGACTGCGGGTGGGCGATGCCGCCGCCCTGCTGGGTATTGCCCCGTCCACCGCGCACCGCTTGTTGCAGATGCTGGCGCACTACGGCTTCGCCGAACAGGATCCGGAGTCCAAGATGTACCGGGCCGGTCCCACCATGGAGCGGCTGTCGAATTTCCGCGGCCGGGTCATCGACCTGGCCCGGCCGATCCTGGAGCGGCTCGTGGCCCTCACCCAGGAGACGGTGCATCTCGCCACCCTCGACGGGGATCGGGCCCTGACGCTGCTCTCGGTGGAGAGTCCGCATCTGCTGCGCGTGGGCGACCGGTCGGGTCATTCGCAGCCGGCCTATTCGAGCGCCATGGGTAAGGCGCTGCTCGCCGGGATGGGTGGGGACATCGAGCCTCATCTGCCGAGCGGCCTGCAGGAGTCCGAACGGGAGACCCTGCAGTCCCAGCTCGAGGTGATCCGGGAACGGGGTTACGCCGCGCAGGACGGTGAGGTCGAGTCGGGTGTCAGTGCGGTGGCCGTCTCGGTAGGTGCCGCTTCCGCCGGGATCTCCGGTGCGGGCACATCCGGCTTCGCCATCGGTATCACCTTCCCGACCGGGCGGATCGGTGTCGACCGCTGGGGTGAGGTGCTCGCCGCCGCCCGGAAGGCGGCCGACGAACTCGCCGACGCGCTGGCCGGTTCCGGGCGGTAGCCCCGTCGCCGGCCGGATGAACGTCCGGCCGGCGACGATGCAGGTCAGTACGGGTAGTTGCGGGTGTCGCCGGCCACCGACAGCGGCATGAACATCCAGTCGAGGTTCTCGTAGTCGGTGGGGTTGTGGTCCTTGAAGGAGTAGTTGCGCAGCGCGCGACCGACCCCGTCGATGTGGAACAGCTCACCCGCGACCCGTGCGAGGCGCTGGATGTTGCCGGTGTGCGGCGCCCGTCGCGCCTCGAAGGTCTTGAACGCGGCCTCGATGTTCGGCTCGGTCACGAGCGCCTCGACCATCGCGAGCGAGTCGTCCAGTGACTGGGCGCCACCCTGGGCGAGGTACTGGAGCATCGGGTGGGCGGCGTCGCCGATGAGGCTCACCGCGCCGGAGGTCCAGGTGGTGACCGGCTCCCGGTCGTACATCGGCCAGCGGATCTCGCGGTTGAGGTACTGCCCGGCCTCGCGGACCTTGTCGCAGCACAGGCCGAAGCGGGCGTCGAGTTCCTCCTCGGTACCCCAGTCGTCGTGGTCGGGGGAGTAGAAGTCCGAGCGGAAGACGGCGACGTTGTTGTAGAGCTTGCCGCCGCGCAGCGGGTACTGGATCAGGTGCATGTGCGGGCCGAGCCAGCACAGCACCATCGGGGTCTCCACGGCGTCGGCCGGCACCATCTCGATGGGCACGGTGCCGCGGTAGGCGACGTACTCGGAGGGGACGGGCTCGTCCTCGACGATCATCGGGCGGATCGCCGAGCGCAGTCCGTCGGCGCCGACCACAGCGTCGGCGACGTACTCGGTGCCGTCGGCGCAGACCACCTTCGCGCGGCCGTCGGGCAGGTTCTCGGCGCGGAGAACCTCGCGGTTGGTCTCCAAGGTGACGAGATCGCTCGCGCGGCAACCCTCGAGGAGTGCGCCGTGCAGATCGGCGCGGTGGGTGACGACGTAGGGATAACCGAAGTGCTCGACGAATTCGGGTCCGAGATCGACGGTGCCGATCACCTCGCCGGTCACGGCGTCCATGTAGCACTTCTTTTGGGGGAGGACCGCGTCCTTCATGATCGCGTCCATCACGCCGAGGCTGTCGAGGACGGCCATGGCGTTCGGGGCCAGCTGGATGCCGGCGCCGACCTCGCCGAACTCGGGGGCGCGCTCGATCACGTGCGCCGGGCGGCCCTTGCGGGCGAGGCCGAGCGCGGTGGCCAGGCCTGCGATGCCGCCGCCGACGATGAGCAGGGGGACGTCGATGATTTCTGCCGAGGTGCTCATGGGCAACCTTTCCGGTGGATCACAGAGATGTTCTGTATCGAGGAATTCGATTCTGCAGGACAGATTAGGTCCGTAGGAATGGCTGGTCAACCCTCGGCCGGTCGTTTCCTGCGATTCCGAAAACGATCTATCACTGAGTGACAGTCGGCGTTGTTCGGCCGCTCCGGACGGTCCTACTCTCACGGCTACCGTCCGTCGGGAGTTCCCGACCACCGATTTCCACGAACCATTTCACTGGGTGATAGATGGGCTTCTGCGTCGCCCCGACGTCGGATTGGCTGTCGTCACACCCACGACATGCAGGAGAGTCGCCGTGACCGTAATCGAATCGTCCGCCTTCAGTCTCACGGAAGAGCAGCGCGCCATCCGTAGCGCCATCGACGAGCTGTGCGAGCCGTTCGACAACGACTACTGGCGTGCCTGCGACGCCGCCGGTGAGTACCCCGAGAAGTTCGTCGACACGCTCTACGAGACCGGCTGGATGGGCATGCTCGTCCCCGAGGAGTACGGCGGAGGCGGAGCCGACATCCGCGATGCCGCAGTCGTTCTCGAGCAGCTCGAACGCAACGGCTGCCACGCCGGTGCGGCGCGCGCCGGCATGTACACCATGGGCGCCCTGCTCCGTCACGGCAACGACGAGCAGAAGCAGCGCTTCCTGCCGAAGATCGCCTCCGGCGAACTGCGCCTGCAGTCCTTCGGTATCACCGAGCCCGACGCCGGCTCCGACACCACCCGAATCCGCACCTTCGCCCAGCGCGAGGGCGACGAGTACGTCGTCAACGGCAACAAGATCTTCATCTCCCGCATCCAGCACTCCGACCTGCTGCTGCTGCTCACGCGCACCAAGAAGCGCGAGGATGCCTCCAAGCCGTCCGACGGCTTCACCGTGCTGCTCGTCGACCTGCGCAAGGCGATCGAGGACGGCACCATCCGGGCCACCCCGATCAAGACCATGGTCAACCACGAGACCAACGAACTCGCCATCGAGAACCTGCGCGTGCCGGTCGAGAACCGGATCGGCGAGGAGCACAAGGGTTTCAAGGTCATCCTGTCCGGCATGAACTCCGAGCGCATCATCGTCACCTCGGAGTACATCGGTGCCGGCTTCCACCTCATCGACCGCGCCGTCCAGTACGCCAACGAGCGCCACGTCTTCGGCCGTCCCATCGGCATGAACCAGGGCGTCCAGTTCCCGATCGCCCAGGCCTACGCGAACCTGCAGGCCGCCTCGCTCATGCGCTGGCGCGCCGCCGAGATGTACGCCGCCGGTGAGAACCCCCGCTTCGAGGTCAACGGCGCGAAACTGCTTGCCTCGCAGGCGCTCTGGCAGGCGGCCCAGGCCGCCTTCGACACCTTCGGCGGCTACGCCGCGGCCGAGGAGTACGGCATCGAGCGCAAGTGGCGCGAGGCCCGCCTCCCGTCCACCGCGCCCATCTCGAACAACATCGTCCTCGCCGGCATCGCGCACGCCACGCTCGGCCTGCCGAAGTCCTACTAGGAGATCCCAGATGGGTGCACCCATGCCGCTGCGGACCGACACCGACGGGCTGACCTCGGTGCTGGCCGCCTTCGCCACGGGCGACGAGACCGCCCGCGGCGAACACGAGGAGCTTCTCGGCCGCATCCTGGTCGACACCGTCGCATCGGCCGTGGCCTCCGCGCACGAGCCCGCCGAACGGATCCTGCAGAACTGGGCCGCGGGCGAGGGAACCTCGGGCCGGGCCACGGTATGGACGACGGGCCGCACGGCGAGCGCCGCCACCGCAGCGCTGCTCAACGGCACCGCCGGGCACCAGCTCGACTACGACGACATCTCTCCGAGCATGCCCATCCACCCCAGCACGGTGCTGATCCCCGCGCTGTTCGCCGTCGCCGAGCAGCGCGGGCTCGGCACCGGCCGGCTCCTGCAGGCCTACGACGTCGGCGCCGCGGTCTTCCGCGCGGTCGCGGACCTGCTCCCGCAGCACGTCCACTACGCCCGTGGCTGGCACACCACCTCCACGGTGGGCCGGCTCGCCGCGGTCGCCGCCCTCGCGCGGCTGGTGGAGGCGACACCCGATACGGCCCGGCACGCCTTCGGCATCGTGGCCTCCACGGCCGCGGGCTCACGCCCCAACTTCGGGTCGATGACCAAGCCGCTGCACGCCGGGCTCGCGGCCCGTGACGCGGTGATCGCCGTCGACCTCGCCGAGGCCGGGTTCACCGCCAACCCGCACGAACTCGAGTCCGAGGCCGGTTTCTTCGACCGCTACGGCGATCCCGAACTCGCCCCGCTGGGGGATCCGGACGAGACGCTCGTCGAACGCCTCGAATACTGGCTGGACGCCTGGCCCACCGACTGGGGGATCAAGCGGTATCCCGCCTGCTACGGCACGCACCGCAGTATCGACGCGGGCCTGGCGCTGCGCGATCGCCTCGCCGGTGCCGCCATCCGGGAGGTGCGGATCACCGTGCATCCCCGCGGAACCCGCGCTCTCGTCGCGTTCCCGCCGGCATCGGCGACCGCGGCCAAGTTCAGCGCCGAGTACGCCGTCTCCGTCGCCCTGCTGCGCGGTGCCGTGCTCCTGGCGGACTTCACCGACGACGCGTTCGCCGACCCCGAGGTGACCCGTCTGATGCACGCGGTCAGCATCGCCGAGAGCGCCGAGCCGCCCGTCGGGACACCGACCTTCTCGGGTGGCTACTCCGTGGTCGAGGTCGTCACGCAGGACGGCGAACGGCACGCCGAGCGGGTGGACGTCACCCGCGGCGACGGCCGCAATCCGCTGAGCGACACGGAACTACGAGACAAGTTCGACGACTGCTGTGCTACCGGAGGACTCACCGCCGAGGCGGCCTCCGCCCTGCACACCGCGCTCGTCGCCGCCTCGCGCGGCGGAGCCCTGCAGCACGTGGCGACGGCCCTGGCGCCGGAACACCGTACGGAAGGACGACAGGCATGACCGACCCCCAACGCTCGCACCCACGCGTGGAGATCATCGAGGAGGGCATGCGCGAGGGCATGCAGATCGAGAGCGCGGACATCCCCGTGGAGGACAAGATCCGGCTGCTGGACGCCCTCTCCGCCACGGGCCTGAAGACCATCGTGGTCGGCTCGTTCGTCTCACCCAAGTGGGTGCCGCAGATGGCCGAGATCGAGAAGATCGTCGAGGGTTTCACCCCGGTCGAGGGTGTGCGCTACACCGCCCTGGCCCTCAACCAGAAGGGTGTCGAGCGGCGTGCGTCGTTCGCCCCCAAGATCACCCCGCCGGACCCGCGGATCGGCCAGTCCAAGATCCACCTCGACGACGTCTTCGTCCAGCGCAACACCGCCCGGACGATGCAGGACGAGATCGACGCCCTCGACGGCGTGATCGCCCGTGCCGTCGAACGCGGGGCGCAGGAGGCCCAGGTCTCCATCAACGCGTGCTGGGGATCGAACTGGATCGGCGAGATCGGCGAGGACCGCCGCATGGAGGTCCTGCAGCTGCAGATCGACAAGTGGACCGCCGCAGGCGTTCCCGTCACGCGCGTCCACCTCGGTGACCCGATGAGCTGGAACACGCCCGCCGCCATGCGTTCCCAGATCCGCCGGATTCTCGAGACCTGGCCCGAGATCTGGCACTTCCAGGTGCACCTGCACAACGCGCGCGGCATGGCGCCGCTGAGCGCCTACGCCGCCTTCTGCGAACTCGACGAGCGGCACACCCTCGTCGTCGACACCGCGATCGGCGGACTCGGCGGCTGCCCCTACTGCGGCAACGGCCGTCTCACCCGCATGATCCCCACTGAGGACTTCGTGCACTTCCTCGAGAGCGAAGGCATCGACACCGGCGTCGATCTCGCGGCTCTCGTCGAGGCCGTCGTGCTCGCCGAGGAGATCGTCGGCCACGAACTGTGGGGCCACGTCTCGAAGGCAGGGCCGCGACCCTACGGCAGCGACGTCTACCCGATGGACATGCCGTTCATCGAAACCTTCGAACAGGCACAGCATTTCCGGCTCGGCTCGCAGGTCTACGAGGGCGCGCTCTCGCCCTGGAAGACCGAGATCCGCTCGGCCGCCCGAGACGACTTCGAAGGCACGCTGCTCACCGGCGCGTCGTCCCGAACAGGAGAATCCGCATGAGCACTCCCACCCCGGAACCGGTGCCCGGTTCCCTCACCGGCCTGCGCGTGATCGAGATCAGCACCTCGGTCGCCGCGCCGTTCGGCGGGCAGATCCTCGGGGATCTCGGCGCCGAGGTCATCAAGATCGAGCGACAGGCCGGGGACGACACCCGCAAGTGGGCCCCGCCCGCATGGAACGGCGAGTCGATCGCGTTCATGTCGTTCAACCGCAACAAGAAGTCCGTCGTGCTGGACTACAAGACCGACGAGGGCAAGAAGATTCTCGTCGACCTGCTGCGCGACGCCGACGTGCTCATCCAGAACCTGCGTCCCGGTGCCCTCGCCAAGGCCGGATTCACCTGGGAGTACCTCCGGGAACTCAACCCGCGCCTGATCTACTGCGAGATGTCCGGCTACGGCCACACCGGCCCCCGGGCCATGCAGCCCGCCTACGACCCGTTGCTGCAGGCGTTCTCGGGCATCGTCTCGATGACCGGGGAGGACGGCGGCGAACCCGCCCGCGTGCCGGTCTCCCTGCTCGACATGGGCACCGGCATGTGGATGGCGATGTCCGTGCTCGAGGCATTGCGCCGCCGCGACATGACGGGCAAGGGCTGCCACGTGCAGAACTCGCTGCTGCAGACGGCACTGACGTGGATCACCTCGCCGCTGATCGGCATCGCCGCCGGCAACCCCGCTCCGCGCCGCCTGGGCTCCGGCTTCCGCGGCGTGGTGCCCTACGGCGCCTTCCCGACCGCCGACGGCCACATCTTCATCTCGGCCGGCAACGACGACATCTTCCGTCGCCTGCTCGAGGCCATCGACGCGCAGGATCTGGGGGAGCGCGAAGGCTTCACCACCAACCCCGAACGCGTCGAGAACCGCAAGCTCGTCCAGGACGTCCTCGGCGAGCGCACCTCGCAGTTCACCCTCGACGAGCTGCTCGTGCGTCTGAAGGCCGCGAACGTACCGCACTCGCCGGTGAACACGGTCGACATGGTCTACCGCGACGAGCAGGTCAAGGCCACCGGCATGCTGCAGCCACTGCCGCACCCCGTCGTCGAGGACCTCGAGGTCGTCAACCTGCCGGTCACCTTCGACGGGCAGTACCCGCCTCTGACCAAGTGCCCGCCCGCCCTCGGCGAGGACACCGTCGAGGTACTCGCCGCAATCGGGCGCAGCGAGGACGAGATCCGCGCCCTGATCGCCGACGGCGTCGTGCGCGCCGCCACCGAGCAGGCACCGGCCTGACGAGACCGCGAAAGGAACAACGAGCATGACCACCACCGAAGTCGGTTCCGTCGACAACGCCGGAGCTGCCGAGCCCGATTACTCGAACGAGGTCCTCTACGAGGTGCGCGACCACGTCGCGTGGATCACCATCAACCGGCCCCACCGCCGGAACGCGATGGCGCGCCGCACCGTTCACCAGCTCACCGAGGCGTTCGTGGAGGCGGGGGAGGACCCGGACGTCTTCGCCGTCGTCATCACCGGCACCGGCGACAAGGCCTTCTGCGCCGGCGGCGACATGAAGGAGATGGACGACATCGCCCGCTCGGGCCGTCAGGTCCACGTCCCGATGACCGGCCTGTACCGGGCACTGTTCGAGGTGATGCTCGAGACCTACAAGCCCGTCATCGCCGCCATCAACGGCCACGCCATCGCCGGCGGCTGCGAGATCGTGCTGTCCAGCGACGTGCGGATCGCCGTGGAGGGCGCGACGATCGGTCTCACCGAGGCGCGCCGCGGCATGGGCGCCAACCTCGGGTCGGTGCTGCTGCCGCGCCTGCTGCCCCGTGCGATCGCGATGGACCTGCTCTACACCGCCCGGGTCATCCCGGTGGAGGAGGCCAAGGAGATGGGCCTGATCAACCGTGTGGTGCCGCGTGAGGACTTCGAGGCCGAGGTGCAGAAGTACGTCGACGAGATCCTCGCGAACTCGCCGGTGACGCTGCGCCGCTACAAGGAGATGGCCACCAAGAGCTGGGGCGTGCCGCTGCCGAGCGCTCTGCGGCTGAACGTCGGACCCAATCCGTATCTGAGCGAGGACCGCGTCGAGGGTGTCCGCGCCTTCCTCGAGAAGCGCGCACCCGTATGGAAGAACCGCTGACCGACCCGACGCCGCGGCGCGCACAAGGAGCATGATGGAACTTCTCGATCCCGGCCGCTGGGCCGGCAAGGTGTACAGCGGCGGCTGGATCCCCGGCGCCGCAGGAGAACAGCCCACCCGTGAGGCCGCCACGGGCGCGGAACTCGGCCGGATCGGTGTCGCCGACGCCGAACAGGCCCGGGCTGCGGCCACTGCCGCGGCCCGTGCGCAGGGGGCGTGGGCCGCGACGAAACCCGCCGACCGGGCCGCTGTGCTGCGCCGCGCCGGCGACCTGTTCGCCGAGTACGCCGGGGAGATCGAGGAGTGGCTGGTCCGCGAGTCGGGGGGTACCCGGCTCAAGGCCGGCCGGGAACTCGCGGCGGCGCGTGCGGAATGCTACGAGGCCGCCGGTCTCGCGACCCATCCGTCGGGGGAGGTGCTGGCCACCGACAGCGACCGCTGGTCGTTCTCACGGCGCCGCCCCGCCGGGGTGGTGTCGGTGATCGCACCGTTCAACTTCCCGCTGACCCTGTCGATCCGGTCCGTCGCGCCGGCCCTCGCCGTGGGCAACGGCGTGCTCCTCAAGCCCGATCCGCGCACCTCCGTGAGCGGTGGGGTCGTTCTCGCGCGGATCTTCGAGGAGGCCCGCCTCCCCGGCGACGTGCTCCACGTGCTCACCGGGGGCGCCGACGTCGGGGAGGCCGTGGTCTCAGCGCCGGAGGTCGCCGTCGTCTCGTTCACCGGGTCCACCGCAGCCGGGCGCCGGGTGGGGGAAGCCGCATCGCGTCTGCTCAAGCGCGCCCACCTCGAACTCGGCGGCAACAACGCGTTGATCGTGCTCCCGGGTGCGGACCTCGATCGCGCCGCCTCCGCCGGGGCCTTCGGATCGTTCCTGCACCAGGGCCAGATCTGCATGGCGACCGGCCGCCACATCGTCCATCGCGACATCTACGACGAGTACGTGGCGAAGCTGGCCGCGAAGGCCGATGCGCTGCGGGTCGGCGATCCGTTCACCGACGATGTCGACCTGGGCCCGATCATCGACGAGCGACAGCTGAAGTCGATCGACGCGATCGTGCGCGAGGCCGTCGACGCCGGGGCGCGGGTGTGCGCCGGTGGCACCAACGACGGGCAGTACTACCGGCCCACCGTGCTCGCCGACGTCGACCTGTCGATGCGGGTGTGGACGGACGAGATCTTCGGGCCGGTCGCCCCGGTGGTGCCGTTCGACGATCTCGACGAGGCCGCTGCCCTGGTGAACGCGAGCGAGTACGGACTGTCGGTCGGCATCCTCGGTGAGGTGGGGCTCGCGATGCAGCTGGCCGATCGCATCGACTGCGGCAAGCTGCACATCAACGAGCAGACCGTCGGCGACGAGGCGTACGCGCCGATGGGCGGAACCGGCGCGTCGGGAACGGGTTCCCGATTCGGCGGTCCGGCGGCGAACTTCGAGGCCTTCACCGAAACCCAGTGGGTCACAGTGAGGTCGGAGATCGCGCCGTATCCGTTCTGAGAACGATCGACGGTGCACGAGATGTCCGTCCGGGACGGTGCGTGCGGGATGTGATTCGATGTTGTCGTACACATCCCGCACCACCCCAGGACGAGCCATGAGCAACAACGACGACGGCAAACGGTCGGTCCTGGGTCGTGCCTTCGAGATCCTCGACTGTTTCGCCGGCGGCGCCGAGATGACGGTCGCGGGGATCTGCGACCGCACGGGGCTCCCGCCGGCCACGGTCCATCGGATGCTTGCGGCGTTGGTGCGGTGGGAGGGCGTCGAACGTCTGTCCCACGGCCGCTACCGGCTGGGACGGCGGATCTGGAGCCTGGGAATCGGTGCGCCGCAGGTGCGTCGCCTGCGGGAGCTTGCACAGCCCTATCTCGTCGACCTGCACGTCGCCACCCGCGGCACCGTCTATCTGGGGGTGCGCGACGGATCGGACGGGATCTTCTCCGACCGCATCACCCGCGTCAAACCGACCGTCAACTCGTCCCGTGCCACGCGCCGGCTCCCGTTGTACCGCACCGGCGGTGGGCGGGTGCTGCTCGCCTACTGTCCCGAGGCGTGGGAGGAGCTGGTCGCCGACTCGGAGTCGGATCCGGAACTGGCAGCGCGTGTTCCGGAACTGCGCGCGCAGCTCGCCGAGATCCGCCGGACCGGGGTGGGGATCGCCCGCAACGACGGCCTGCCGGGACGCACCTCCGTCGCCGCGGCGGTGCTCGATTCCCAGGGCGCCATCGTCGCCAGCGTGACGGTGGCCTTCCCGGAGTCCCGGATTCCGCAACCGCAGCAGATCGTGCCGCGCGTGATCGCCACGGCGCGAGCGATTTCCCGCGATCTCGCGGCCACCGGCGAGTTCTGACAGGCCGTATCCCGCAGTCGGCCGTATCCCGCAGTCGACGGCATCCGCTACCGTTCCGGTCATCCGTTGCGGTCTTTGCTGTAGCGGATGACGAACAGGCGAGCGAATGGGTTACGTCGGGTCGAGGGTCGAACCGTCGCCGAGGGTCTCGACGACGAGATCGCGCAGCCAGTCGATCTCGGGCGACGGCAGGTCGCGCCGGATCGTGTACAGCGACACCACCGATTCCGGTACCTCGAACGGCAATTCGTACAGGCCGAGCTCACCCAGACGCGCCGACCGCTCGGCGTAGACGCGCGGGGCGAACCCGAGATAGGTGGTCGAGGCGAGCACTCCGGCGATACCGGTGAAGCTCGGGAGGGTCACCGCCACGTCGCGGTGGATTCCGAGTTCCCGGATGCGCAGATCCACTGCGGTATGTCCGGTTTCGACCGCGACCGACACGTGCCGCTCCGCCTCGAACTCCTCGAGGCTCGGCGTCGGTCCGATGCGTGGATGGTCGGGTCGGCGCACTCCGATGTACGGCTGAGTGAACAGTGGCGTGCGATGCAGATCCTGCCCGTTCAGTACCGGCGTACACACCACCGCGTCGGCGTCCCCGAGGCGCAGCGTCTCGCTCGCGTGCGAGAGGGCGAGAGGAACCACGTCGACGCTCGCGAGGGGAGCTCGAACGGACAGGGCGGTCATGATTTTCGGCAGAAGTCCCGTAACGCCCACATCGGACAGCACCAACCGGAAGGTCCGGGTCGTGGCGGCCGGGTCGAACGCCTCGGCGGCGTTCATGACGGCATCGAGACGCTCGAGTACCTCCCGCAGGCGGGGATAGAGTTCGTCGGCCAGACGTGTGGGTACCAGCTGCTGATGGCGACGGACGAACAGCTCGTCGCCGAAACGCTTGCGCAGCTTGCCCAGTGCGTAACTGACGGTCGGCTGGGTCAGGAAGAGGCTCTCGGCGGCCGCCGTGACGCTCCGGGTGCGGTAGACGGCGACGAACACCCGCAGCATGCCGAGGTCGTAGTTGTTCGCCATTCCCTTGACTATAGATGCATTGAATAATGCGATCGGCAGAATCTATTGGATCTATGTGATGGCGGCAACATAGGCTCCTCTCGTGTGGTCGCCACGACCCCCGACTTCTTCTCCGTCCTGCTGTGAGGGGATCTTCCCTATGCCCACAATTCGCGAAGTAACGTTCGACCTGCTGCGCCGGCACGGTATGACCACGGTGTTCGGCAATCCCGGTTCGAACGAACTTCTGTTCCTCAAGGATTTCCCCGAGGACTTCGAGTACGTCCTCGGTCTCCACGAGGGTGCCGTGGTGGCGATGGCGGACGGCTACGCGCAGGCGAGCGGACAACCGGTCTTCGTGAACCTGCACGCCGCAGCCGGCACCGGCAACGGGATGGGTGTGCTGACCAACTCGGTGTACTCGCACTCGCCGCTGGTGATCAGCGCGGGTCAGCAGGTGCGCGACACCATCGGGCAGGAGGTCATGCTGGCCAACGTCGACGCGGCGAGCCTGACCCGTCCGCTCACCAAGTGGAGCGCCGAACCGACCTGCCCCGAGGACGTGCCCCGCACCATCAGCCAGGCCGTCCACATGGCTACCCTGCCCGCGCCCGGCCCGGTCTACGTCTCGGTGCCCTACGACGACTGGGAGCACGAGGCCCCGGCCAACACCGCCTATCTGGCAGAGCGGCGCGTCACCACGACGACCGAACCGTCCGAGGCGATGACGGCAGAACTCCTCGCCGCCCTCGACGGTGCCGTCCGGCCCGCCCTGGTCCTCGGACCGGACGTCGACGCGGAGCGCGCCAACGGCTTCGCAGTGCAGCTCGCGGAATCGCTCGGAGCCGCGGTGTGGATCGCGCCGTCGCCGTCACGGTGCCCCTTCCCCAACACCCACCCACTGTTCCGCGGGGTGCTGCCCGCCAACGTCATGTCCATCCACGAGGCACTGGCCGACCACGACGTGGTGCTCGTCGCCGGTGCCCCGGTCTTCCGCTACCACCACCACCGTCCGGGTCCCTTCCTGGCGGAGGGCACCCGCGTGCTGCACCTGTCCGAGGACACCGGTGAGGTCGCCCGCGCTCCCTTCGGCGAGGCCTACCTCGCTCCGGTCGGCGCGACGCTGCGCGTCCTCGCCGAGCGGGTCCGCCGCCGCGACCTTCCGGTCGAGCCTGCACGGGAGACGTTCGCACGCGGAGCCGATCGCACCGACGCGATGCACCCCGACACGGTCTTCGCCACCATCGCCGAGATCGCTCCCCGCGACGTGGTCTACGTCAACGAATCGACCTCCACGGCGGACTCGTTCTGGCGGCACGCGCAACTCCCCGAACCGGGTTCGTTCTACTCGCCGGCCTCCGGCGGCCTCGGCTTCGGCCTGCCCGCCGCCGTCGGCGTCCAGCTCGCCCATCCGGAGCGTCGCGTGGTCGCGACGATCGGTGACGGATCCGCCAACTTCGGGATCACCGCACTGTGGACCGCCGCCCGCCGCGACGTGCCCGTGGTGTTCGTCATCCTCAACAACGGCACGTACGGTGCGTTGCGCCGGTTCACCCGTGCTCTGGACACGGGCGAGACCCCGGGACTCGACGTGCCCGACATCGACTTCGTCAGGATCGCGGAAGGCTACGGCGTGAAGGGCGAACGGGTCACCGGTGCCGAGGAACTGAAGGCGGCCCTGCACCGAGCCTTCGAAGGCACCTCGCCGGTGCTGATCGAAGCCGTCACGTACTTCGAGTAGGACCCGACCCCCCGCCGCACACACGACTGAGGAACCAGCATGAAGATCACCATCGAGAATCTGCAGCTTCGATACGGGAAGTTCACGGCCATCGAGAACCTCAACCTCGAGATCGACGAGGGCGAATCGGTTGTGCTGCTCGGCAAGTCGGGGTGCGGCAAGACCAGCACCATGCGGTGCATCGCCGGCCTCGAGGAACCCACCGCCGGTCGCATCACCATCGGTGACACGGTCGTCTTCGACGCGGCGAAGGGCATCAACCTGCCGCCCAACAAGCGCAACGTCGGCATGGTCTTCCAGTCGTACGCGGTGTGGCCGCACATGACCGTCTTCCAGAACGTCGCCTATTCGTTGAAGCTGCAGAAACTCCCTGCGGCAGAGATCAAGTCGCGGGTCGCGGAGGTACTCGAGCTCGTCGGTCTGTCGGACTTCGCGCAGCGTGGCGCGAGCCTGCTCTCCGGTGGACAGATGCAGCGTGTGGCACTCGCCCGGTCGCTCGTGATGCGTCCCTCGGTGCTCATGCTCGACGAGCCGCTGTCGAACCTCGACGCCCGCCTGCGCGACCGTCTGCGGGTGGAGCTGCGTGAGATCCAGCTGAGCCTCGGCCTGACCACGGTCTACGTCACGCATGACCAGCAGGAGGCGTTCGCACTCGCCGACCGCATCGCGCTCATGCAGGGCGGACGGATCGTGCAGATCGGCGGCCCCACCGCGATCTACAACGAGCCGGCGAGCGCGTCGATCGCACACTTCCTCGGCGTGTCCAACATTTTCGACTGCACCGCCACCGTCGGCGCCGACGGCTACGTCACGGCCGTTCGCGACGGGGGAGAAGTGATCCGCACCGAGCAGCGCAACCTCGCCGCCGCCGACGACTTCAAGGCGTGCATCCGGTCCGAGGATCTGGTGCTGTCGAACGTGTCCGGCGGTGGCACCAACGAGCTCTCGGGCCGCGTCGCGGTCACGAGCTTCCAGGGTTCGAGCATCCGGTACGCCGTCACCCTCGACAACGGAGGCGAGCTCGACGTCTTCGCCCCGACGAAGGGCACCGAGCGCTTCGAGATCGGCGATCGCGTCTTCGCTTCGGTCTCGCCGGAGAACGTCCAGATCCTGCCGGCCGATGTGGTTCGACAGGCACGACTGCAGGAGGTCGCGGCATGACCCAGCTGGCCACACCCCCCGAGACTCGTCCGGTCGACGACCTCGAACCGGAGGCCCCGGTAGCAGCGCCGTTGTGGCGCAGGGGAATCCTCCGCAAGAACAGTGCGGCACTGGTGGTCCTCGCCGTGCTGGCCGTGCTGGTGATCATGCCGATGATCCTGGTGCTCGTGGCCGCGCTCGCCACCGAGGTGCCGCGCCCGGGCAACAGCGGTCTCGGTGCCCTCACGCTCGACAACCTCAAGGTGCTCACGAGTCCCGACGCGGTCGAGGGCCTGGTGAACTCCCTCGTCCTCGGCCTCGGAGCGACGGTCATCGCGCTCGTGATCGGTGCGACGCTTGCGTTCATCTGCGCCCGCACCGACGCGCCCTGGCGCCGGTTCATCTTCTTCATCGGCATGGCGCCGGTGTTCGTGCCGGCCCTCGTCGGTGCGCTCGCCTGGTCGCTGCTCGCTTCTCCCAGTGCCGGATTCGTCAACATCATGCTCGCCGACACGGGCCTGGACATGACGATCAACATCTACAGCATCCCGGGCCTGATCTTCGTCCTCGGCCTGTTCTACGCGCCGTACGTGTTCATGCTCGTGCACAGTTCGCTGTCGATGATGAACGCCGATCTCGAAGAGGCCTCGACCGTGCACGGTGCCTCCCTGAAGACGATGTTCCGGACGGTGACCCTGCCGCTCGCCATGCCGGCGCTGCTCGGTTCGGGCATCCTCGTCTTCGCGCTGAGCATGGAGAACTTCCCGGTCGCGGCGGTGCTCGGTAACCCCGCGGGGATCGAGACCCTGCCCACCTACATCTTCCGGCTCATGGGTGCGGCCCCGGCCCAGGCGAACGCCGCCGCCGGTATCGCCATCCTGCTCACGCTCGGCCTGGTCTTCGTCACCATGGGCCAGCAGTGGATCGTCAACCGCCGCAAGTTCACGACGATGACCGGTAAGGGCGCTCGTCCGCGTCAGGTTCCGCTGCGCGGCTGGCGCTGGCCCGCAACGATCTTCGCGCTGGTGTACTTCTTCCTGGCGATCGTGCTGCCGATGGGTGCGCTGTTCCTCGCCGCCACCCAGGACTCGCCGTATCTGTACAGCATGTCCCAGATGTTCCAGGGCGGAATGTCGTTCGACAACATCGTGAAGGTGGCCTCGGCGACGGACTTCCAGAAGGCGCTCGTGAATTCGGTGGTCGTGGCCATCGTCGCCGCCTTCGCCGGTACGACGATCAGCTTCTCCGCCTCGTACATCCGCTACCGCACCAAGAGCCGCCTCGGCGCCCTGCTCGAGCAGATTGCCACCGCACCGCTCGCCATCCCGTCGATCGTGCTCGGCATGGGCATCCTCTGGACCTGGCTGAGCCTGCCGATCCCGATCTACGGCACGCTGATCATCCTCGCCGTCGCCTGTGTCGCCGTGGCGCTGCCGCAGGGCTACCGCTCGATCTCGTCGTCGATGCTGCAGCTGCACAGCGACCTCGAGGACAGTGCCGTGATGCTCGGTGCCCGCCGGTCGCGCGCCATCGTCAACGTCACCGTGCCGCTGATGCGCGTCGGTATCGTGTCGACCTTCCTGCTCCTGCTCATGCTGGCGATGCGCGAACTGTCGGCCTCGCTGTTCCTGTTCACCTCCGACACCCGGATCCTGTCGATCCTGGTCTTCGACAACTTCGAGAACGGGCAGACGGCGGTCGCGGCCTCCATCAGCGTGCTGTTCGTCCTGGTGATCGCCGTGCTGGCCGTGCTCGCCCAGCTCGCCGGCAACCGGGAGAAGAAGCAGCTCGCCGAAGCGTCGGACTCCGGAACCAATTCGCTCTGATCGGACTTTTCGAGAAACGAAAGGCCTCACCATGAAAACGCGCAAAGTAGCGCTCACCGCTCTGTCGGTCGTCCTCGCCACGACACTCGCAGCGTGCGGCGGCGGAGATTCCGACGGCGTCACCTCCCAGGCCGAGGTCGACACCTCGGAAGGTCTGGTCATCGACGGCGAGACGATCGCCGACAAGGAGACCTACGAGGCGGCCCAGTCGCAGACGCTGAATCTGTACTCGAGCTACCAGGAATCCAACGAGCAGGCCTTCATCGAGGCGTTCACCCGTGACACCGGCATCAAGGTCGACCTGATGCGTCTCGTCCCGGCCCGACTGGCCGAGCGCGTGCTCTCCGAGCAGGGCGCCGGTCGCCTGAACGCCGACGTGATCCGCACCTCCGACTACGACATCGTGAACAGCTTCACCGATGCCGGCGTGTGGAACCCGTACGTCGTGCCCGGCACCGAGGAACTCGAGGAGGTCGTGATCCAGGACGGCAACTTCTCCCGGGTCACGAACGTGGTGCAGACCTTCGGTTACAACACCCGCGCCGTCCCCGAGGGGGAGGCGCCCACCTCGTGGGCCGACCTGCTCGACGAGAAGTGGCGCGGCAAGATCGGCATCTCGCAGGGCGCGACGGGCGGTTCGAACGTCGCACTCAACTGGTTCGTCGAGGAGAAGCTCGAGGACGGCTACTGGGACAAGCTCGCGGCTCTGCAGCCGACCGTCTACGACGGTGCCGGCCAGAAGCTGACGGCCTTGGCGCGCGGTGAGGTGGGGGTCGCGACCACAGGCTCGGCGTCGGTGAACGTCACTGCCACCGAGGACAAGGCCCCCATCGACTACGTCGTGCCCGAGGAAGGCTTCGTCACCTTCGACTACTACCTGGGCAAGACCGCCGCGGCGAAGAACGCGGAGGCGGCCGAGGTGTTCATGAACTACAACTTCTCCAAGCGCGGCCAGACACTGTTCACCGAACTCGGCGACTACAGCGTGCGGCCCGACGTCGCGCCGCCGATCGCGCTCGGACGTGAGCTTCCGCCGATCGACTCCGACAAGGTCTGGCGGATGCCGCTGACCGAGGTGGTGCGTCAGGCGGAGTACTCGCAGCACTGGGCAGAGGCGTTCAACTACTGATCCGCATCACGGCGAGAGGCCCGAACCGGAGCGATCCGGTTCGGGCACTCGGTTGTACGACGCGCAGTTCCGTGCCCTCGTGGACCGAGCGTCCGAGCCCTGGTGGACTGATCCCCTTTTGCGCTCGCTGAGCGTAAGCGTTCAGTAACGGCGCTGCCGCGCCGACAATGACGGCATGGCAGACGCGTCGAAACTCCGGATCGCCGCACGCGCCACGTCGTCGACCGTGACGCGGACCCAGACCGCGCGTTCGTTCGCGCCCGTGCCGCGTGCGGGCAACCCTGCGTCCGGGACGATCACGCCGGCGGGGCAGGTGCTGCGGGTGCTGCGCAGGGTCGGTCCCGCGACCCGCAGCGAACTGTCGCGGCACACCGGCTTCTCGTTGTCCGCCGTCAACCGTATCGTCGGTGAACTCCTCGGCCGCTCACTGCTGCGCGACCGTCCCGAGCTGGCCGCCGGCGGGATGGTGGGCCGGCCGCAGATTCCGCTCGACCTGAACACCGACGCGTACTTCACCGTCGGCGTCCACGTCGCCGGGAACGAAATGCGTTGTGTCGCAGGTAATCTTCGCGGGCAGGTGCTCGACTGCCTCGAATTCGACGCCCCGGCCACCGCGCACGCGGCGCTGCCCGTCGTCGCGTCGGCGCTGCACCGTTATCGTCTCTCCTACCCGACCCGGTGTGCGTTGTGGGTCGGGGTGGTCGGGGACGGCCGCGCCGAGCGCCGTGCCGGTGGCGCACGCCGATTCGGTTGGGACGACGTGCCGGACGCGGCGTGGGCCGCCGCGATACCCGTGCCGGTCACGGTCACCCCGCACGTCGACGCGATGGCCGAAACGGAACTGTGGGCACTGGAACTCGCCGGCCGCCCCAGCCCGTCGAGCTATCTCTATCTGCACGTCGACGAACCGTTCGGTGCCGCATGGATCGTCGACGGACGCATCCCCGCACCGGGTCGCGGCCCTGGCACGATCGGTCACCTCGCGACGGGTTCGGACGTGCCGTGCCCGTGCGGCCGGGTCGGATGCCTCGAGGTGACCGTGGCCGACCGGACGTTGCTCGACGCCGCGGTCCGCGACGGCGTGCTCGGCTGGGAAGCCGCGTCCCGCGGTATCGGCGAACTGTATGCCGCCGCCGAATCTGGATCGAAAGCTGCTGCTGCGCTTCTCGATTCGCGAGCCGAGACGATCGGTCGGGCGGTCGCGGTGATGCGGGACATCGTCAACCCCGACGTCGTCGCGGTCGGAGGGCGGGGGCTCGAGGCCTACCGTCCCGGTCGGCAGGTCCTCGCCCGCAGCTATGCGCGGGCGAGCGCGCTGCCCGCTCTGCCGCTCACCTTCTCGTCGTTCGGTGAAGGGATCGGCGACGCCGGTGCGCTCGGTGCGTCGCTGTCCGCCGTGTACACCGACCCGGTCGCGACACTGGCCCGCCGGGCGGCGCGCCCGTCCTACGACCCCGCCGCCGACCGCTTCTGCGGCTGAGCCTGCGTCAGGGGCGTCGGACGGCGCGGAGCACCGCGTCGTGCATGACGAACTCCTGTCCGTCGTGTCCGTTCACCGTGTGGGTCCGCGACTCGGCGACCACGCCCTCCCACAGGTCCGGTTTCAGACCGGCCGCGAGTTCGCTTGTGGTGACCCGTGATTCCGGTGCCGTGTGATCTCCGGGGTGCGGGTGGACGGGATGGTCGTGGCCGACGACGAGCAGCGTTCCCCCCGGCGCGACCGCGCCGGCCAGTCGCCGCAGGAGCTCCTCGCGCGGTCCGGGCGCGTGCACGTAGTGGGAGGAGACGAGATCGTAGCCGCCGCGCGGCGGTGTCCATTCGCTCAGATCCGCGCGCACCCACTCGATCCGGTTCGCGACGTCGGCCCCGGCGGTGGCGGCGTGCGCACGCGCGCGGTCCAGAGCGGTCTCGGCGATGTCCACCGCGGTCACGTGCCAGCCCCGCGCGGCGAGCCACAGGGCGTCGCCGCCCTCGCCGCATCCGGCGTCCAGTGCCCGGCCGGGCGGCAGGTCCGCGACCTCGGCGACGAGCTGGGGATTGGGATGACGGTGGATCGTGGAGCGACCCCGGTAGCGGTCCTCCCAGAACTCCCTGTCGAATGCGTCGGGCATGATGGCGTCCTTCCGTGTACTGCCCCGACTGTGCGTGACGCCCCGACGGAAGGGCAAGTTCCCTTGCCGGATCGGCAAGGGGTGATCAGTCCGGATCCGGCACCGGCCCGGGCGATTCGTCGGGTTCGATCTTCGGGGGTTCGTCGGTGTCGTCCGCGGCCCGGGTACGTCCGGCGAGGGCGGTCAGCGACTCGAACCGTCCCATGTAGCGCTCCATGAACCGATGGGCCTCGTCGTGTCCGCGCGTGACGTCGATGGCCGCCTCGTTGACGATGGTGCGGGCGAGACCGGTGAGGAACATCGCGATCACGACGGGCGGAAACTCGTCGAGGTCGACGCCGTGCGAGCGCAGCGCGACGGTCAGCGCGGTCGTCTCGATGTCGCGGACCCGCTCGGCGTACGCCTTCAGTTCCGCGCCGATCGCCTTGCGGTGGTTCGCCAGGGCCATGAATTCGGTGTGCAGCCGGGTCATGCGGGTGTCGGAGGCGATCCGCCACAGCGCCCGCAGCGGATCCTCCTCGGACAGTGCCCGGCGCTGACGTTCGAGCACGGTCTCCGCGCCGGAGCGCAGCACCGCGAGGAACAGGTCGTCCATGGTGGGGAAGTAGTAGTACACCAGCGCCGGCTTCACACCGGCCCGCGTGGCCACGCGCCGCGACGTCGCCGCGGCGTAGCCTTCCTCCTCCATGATCTGAGCGGTCGCCTCGAGCAGTCGCTCGCGCGCCCCGGGTTCCTTGCCCTCGCTCACCTGTGGTCTACCCACTCGGAACACCTCCGGTCCACGTCGGACGCATGATCGCAGCGATGAACCCGCTCGGGTCTTGACTGTGATCTACGCCTCATGCAAGCATGTGGCCACTGTATCAGCCTGATCGATCGATCAGTTTTTCTCACTTCGCCGCACCGCGCGAACCGCACGTCCGAGGGGGTGGCCTCGTGTTCGACGTCTCGACGGCAGCCTTCTTCCGGCGTGCTCGGCCTCGGGTGCGGAACGTAGGGACCGTTCCGGAACGGACAGCTGAGCAACCGAATTCGGACTGATACGCACATCGTCGAGAGCAGGGAGGAAACCATGGCCGGACGGGTCGAGGGGAAGGTCGCGTTCATCACGGGTGCGGCGCGAGGTCAGGGGCGCAGCCACGCGGTGCGGTTGGCCGAAGAGGGCGCCGACATCATCGCGATCGACATCTGCGGACCGATCACGGAGGGCAGCCCGATCCCGCCGTCCACTCCGGAGGACCTGGCCGAGACGGCCGCACTGGTGAAGAACCTCGATCGGCGCATCGTGACGGCCCAGGTCGATGTGCGTGACTACGAGGCCGTGAAGGAGACGCTGGACGGCGCCGTCGAACAGCTCGGCAGGCTCGACATCATCGTCGCCAACGCCGGCATCGGCAACGGCGGCGAGACGCTCCACGAGACCAGTGAGAGCGACTGGGACGACATGATCGGCGTCAACCTGTCGGGCGTCTGGAAGGCCGTGAAGGCCGGTGTGCCGCACCTGATCTCGGGCGGTCGTGGCGGCTCGATCGTGTTGACCAGCTCGGTGGGCGGGCTCAAGGCGTACCCGCACACGGGGCACTACATCGCCGCCAAGCACGGTGTGGTCGGTCTGATGCGCACGTTCGCGGTCGAACTCGGCCAGCACTCGATCCGGGTCAACTCGGTGCACCCGACGAACGTCTCGACGCCGATGTTCATGAACGAGGGCACCATGAAGATGTTCCGCCCCGACCTCGAGAACCCGGGTCCCGAGGACATGGAGGTGGTGGCGAAGCTGATGCACGTGCTGCCGGTCGGCTGGGTCGACCCGGTCGACATCAGCAACGCGGTGCTGTTCCTGGCGTCCGACGAGTCCCGCTACGTGACGGGCCTGCCGCTGACGGTGGACGCCGGCAGCATGCTGAAGTAGAACGGGCACAACGCAACCCGGCCCGACCGATACGGAATCGGTCGGGCCGGGTGTGCGGCCGCGCGGTTATGCGGTGCGATCGGCCGAGCGCGATCCGGTCAGCGTGAGCGCACCCAGGGCGATCGCGGCGCTGAGCACCATCGCGATCCCCATGGGCAGAGCGGTTTCCTCGCCGCCGATGCCGACGAGCGGCGAGATCGCCGCGGCGAGCAGGAACTGCAGGGCGCCGAGAATGGCCGAACCGGTGCCCGCGGCGCGCTGCGCCTCGCCGAGCGCCAGGGTGGTGGCATTCGCGATGACCAGGCCGAGGCTGCCCATCGTCAACCACAACGTGACCAGCGTGACCCACAGGACCGGACCGGCCAGCGCGTCGACCAGCATGACGACGGAGAACACGGCGAGCAACGTCAGGCCGATGCGCAGCGTCGCGCGCTCGCCGAACCGGCCCGCGACCGCGCCGTTGACCACGCTGAAGATCACCAGGCCGATCGCGTTGGCCGTGAACGAGACGGTGTACCAGCCCGTCGAGAGACCGTGGATGTTCTGCAGCACGAACGGTGACGCCGAGATGTAGGCGAACATCACGCCGAACGCGAAGGCGTACGCCAGGGTGTATCCGACGTACCGGCGGTTGCGGAGGAGAGCACGGGCGTCACCCAGCATCGCGGCCGCACCACCGGTGGAGCGGCGTTCCTTCGGATGGGTTTCCGGCACCAGCGCCAGGACACACGCGAACATCAGCAGTGACAGCCCGGCCAGCACCCAGAACACGGCGCGCCAGCCGACATTGGTGACGACCGTGCCCCCGACCAGCGGGGCGACGACGGGGGCGACGGCGTTGACCACGACGAGCAGCCCGAACAGCTTGGCCGCGGCCGGGCCGTGCGCGCGATCGGAGATCACCGCGCGGCCGAGCACGATGCCGGCCGCGCCGGCGAAGCCCTGCAGGAAGCGTGACGCGGCGAGCAGCTCGACGGTGGGGGCGAGGGCCGAGGCGGCGCTGAACACCGCACACACCAGGGTGCCGACGAGCAGCAGCGGCCGGCGACCGAACCGGTCCGAGAGCGGCCCGAACACGAGCTGGCCGAGGGCCAGGCCGATGAGGAACGTCGTGAGGGTGAGCTGCACGGCCGACGCGCTGGTGCCGAACTCGACGGCCATCTCGGGGAACGCCGGCAGATACATGTCGATCGCGAGCGGGGCGACCGCCGCGAGCAGCGCCAGCGTGGCGACGAGCTTCGCAGGGAAGTGCGGGGTGTCCGGGGCCGGGACCGGGGG
>NZ_JALPTB010000039.1 GCF_023218075.1 Rhodococcus sp. HM1
GGGGTGACACAGTCGAGGACTCGTCCTGCACCCGAAGCGTCGGTGTGGGACACGGTCGAGCCCGCAACATCGCACGATGGTGTGGTGGGTAGCCGTGAGAAACGTGGATCTTCACCGCCTGCCACGTGAGTGGCAGGAAGTATCAGATTTACGTAGACGCTCACGCGATGCCCCGCACCGGCACCGGACGGACGACGTCGAGCAGGCGCATCAGCTGCGCTTCGACCTCCGGGCGGTCACGCACGGGGTCGTCGCTGTGTGCGAGGTAGAGCATCGCTTCCTCGATCGCGGCGAGCAACAGGTGTGCCATCACGGGCGAGGGTTCCGACAGATCCCCGTTCTCGCGAGCGATCGCCCTCAGCGAATGCTCGATCCGGCGGATCGACGTGTGGCGGTGGGTTTCGCGGACCTCCGTCCACCCGAGCACCGCCGGTGCCTCGATGAGCAGCAACCTGCGGGTCGCGGGAGCGTACACCGTATCCAACGTCGCCAGGATCGCGCGGCTGAAACTCTCCCACTCGGACGTCTCGGGATCCTGCTTCCCCAGGGTCTCCTCGGCCTCGAGCTGGATGCGCTCGATAACACCCCGGAACAGCTCGCGCTTGTTCGCGAAGTGGTGGTACAGCGCACCGCGGGTCACCCCTGCTTGCACCACGATCTCCTCGGTGGCGGCAGCGGCGTAGCCGTCCCTGAGGAAGATCTCCTGAGCGGCGTCGAGCAGCGCAGCGCGCGTGCGCACCGCGTCTCGAACACGCCCGGAGTTCTCGTGTTTGTCGGACAATTTCTCTCCCCTGTCTTATCTGTTACCCGATCTAACGTCCCCCCGGGCGTTTCGGCGCGTCGCGCTCAGAGAATCGGAGCCGGCGTGTACTTCGCTGCCTCCGGATACCTCGCGACGAGGTCGTTCACACTCTCGACCACGGACGCGACCTGCGCTTCGGCCGCCCCCACGAACGCAGAGCGGTCGGCGAGCGCGGCCTCGAGCGCCGTGCGGTCGAGCGGCAGCCGCTCGTCGGCGGCGAGGCGATCCAGCAGATCCGGTTCGCGCCCCTCCTCGCGCATCGCGAGCGCCACCGCCACCGCGTGTTCCTTGATCACCTCGTGGGCGGTTTCCCGCCCGACCCCGGCACGCACCGCCGCCATCAGCACCTTCGTGGTGGCGAGGAACGGCAGGTACCGGTTGAGTTCCTTCTCGATCACCGCCGGGTACGCACCGAACTCGGCGAGCACCGTCAGGAACGTCTCCGTCTGGCCGTCGACGGCGAAGAACGCGTCGGGCAGCGCAACGCGGCGCACCACCGAGCAGAATACGTCGCCCTCGTTCCATTGGGCGCCGGCCAGCTCGGCGGCCATCGACGCGTAGCCGCGCAGTACCACCTGCAGACCGTTGACGCGCTCGCACGAACGCGTGTTCATCTTGTGCGGCATGGCCGAGGACCCGACCTGGCCGGGCTGGAAGCCCTCGGTGACCAGCTCGTGCCCGGCCATCAGCCGGATCGTGTGGGCCAGCGACGACGGACCGGCGCCGACCTGAACGAGCGCGGAGAGCACGTCGTGGTCCAGCGACCGCGGGTACACCTGGCCGACGCTGGTGAAGACGTGCGAGAAACCGAGGTGCTCGGCGACCTTCCGTTCGAGCTGCTCGAGCTTGCCCGCGTCCCCGTCGAGCAGGTCGAGCATGTCCTGGGCGGTGCCCATCGGGCCCTTGATGCCGCGCAGCGGGTAGCGGTCGATGAGCTCCTGCAGCCGCGTCAGCGCGATGAGCAACTCGTCGGCGGCCGACGCGAACCGCTTGCCGAGGGTCGTGGCCTGCGCCGCGACGTTGTGGGAGCGGCCGGCCATGACCACGGTGGAGTACTCGGCGGCCCGCTCGGCGAGCCGCGCCGCGATCGCGACACCGTGCGCGTGCACGTGCTCGAGCGACCGCAGCACCTGCAGCTGCTCGACGTTCTCGGTGAGATCGCGGCTGGTCATGCCCTTGTGCACGTGCTCGTGCCCGGCGAGCGCGTTGAACTCCTCGATGCGAGCCTTCACGTCGTGCCGGGTGACGCGCTCGCGAGCGGCGATCGAGTCGAGGTCCACGTTCTCGAGGACCCGCTCGTAGTCGGCCAGAGCCTCGGCCGGAACGTCGATACCCAGCTCGGCCTGTGCCCGCAGCACCGCCAGCCACAGCTGCCGTTCGAGCACGATCTTGTGCTGCGGTGACCACAGTTCCCGAAGCTCGGGGCTGGCATAACGGGTGGCAAGGACGTTCGGGATCAGGCTCACAACCGCACAGTTTACGGGTCGGGACTCACCGGATCGGTGTCGGCAGGCGGCGCGACGCTCCCGACGACGTCGAGCAGGAGCCCGCGGGCCAATCCGCGCGGATCGGGGTCGAGCTCGCCGAGAGCTCCCAGGACGGCTCCGTCGACAGCCGCCACGAGCCTGCGGATCTGCGTCGGATCGACGGTGCGGCCGCAGCGTTCCAGCAGGTCGGTGAGCAATTCGTCGACGATCCGCCGAGCGTGCAGCTGGACGTCGCGCAGCTCGGTGTGACGCGCGGTCGCAACGCACCGCTCGTACCGGGAGATCAGCTGCTCACGCTCGAGCTCACCGACACCGCGGGGCCCCACCAGCAGGTCGATGATCAGTTCGGCGGTCGACTCGAGACTGCGGCGGCACGGGGTCACCTCCTCGACACGGGCCCGCATCTCCTCCAACTCCCGGCACGAGTTGTGCTGGAACGCGCACACCACCAGCTCGTCGAGGGATTCGAAGTAGTAGGTCGTGGAGGCGAGCGGCAGGCCCGCCCGGTTCGCGACAGCGCGGTGACGGACGGCGTCGATACCGCCCTCGAGGATGAGCTCGGCTGCCGATTCGACGAGCGCCTGGCGGCGCCGCTCGCCTTTCGGTGTGGCAGCTGTCGTCACACTGTCATCGTGACAGTCTCGGCCGCTCCACCAGGGGAGAACGGCCGGAAGCACGACATCGCCCTAGGTGTGCTGCCCGGGCACGGGGTGCCGTCAGGAGGGCTGCAGCCAGGCGTGCAAGCGGTCCAGCGCCTGCTCGATGTCGGCGGTCGCACCGGCAAACGACAGGCGCACCGTCTCGTCGCCGCGGACGGTGTCGAAGTCGATGCCCGGAGCGAGCGCGACCCCGGTGTCGTGCAGCAGCCGCGAGCACCACGCAGTGGACGTCTCACCGGGTCGCAGCAGGTGCGCGATGTCCGCGTACACGTAGAACGCGCCGTCGGCGGGCGCGAGCTTCGTGATCCCCATCGCGGGCAGTCCCGCCAGCAGCAGATCCCGGTTCCGGGCGTAGCGCTCGACGTGCCCGTCCAGCTCGGCGCGGGCCTCGGCACCGAATGCCTCGGTCGCCGCGTACTGGGAGATCGCCGGAGGGCACACCGTCATGTTCGAGGCGAGCCGTTGCAGCGCGCGCTGCAGCGACTGCGGCACCAGAATCCAGCCGAGCCGCCAGCCGGTCATCGAGAAGTACTTCGACACCGATCCGACGACCACCGATTCGCGGGACGTCGCCCAGGCGGTCGACGTGGCCGGTGTGCCCGGGGTGGCGAACTCGATGCCGTGATAGATCTCGTCGGAGATCAGCAGGGCACCGTGGTCGTCGCACCAGCGGGCGAGCGCGGCCAGTTCCTCCGGCTCGATCATGGTGCCGGTCGGGTTGGCGGGGCTCGCGACGATCAGACCCGCCGGTGGGGTGTCGAGCGCCTCGAGCATCGCGACGGTCGGCTGGTAGCGGGTGTCCGGACCGCAGTCCAGCTCGACCACGTTGCAGCCGAGCGCCGCGAGCGTGTTGCGGTACGCCGGATATCCGGGCCGCGCGACGACGACGGTGTCACCGGGGTCGAACGCGGCGAGGAACAACAGCGTGAACGCACCCGACGATCCGGTGGTGACCACGACGTCGTCGGCGTCGACGTCGATGCCGTAGCGGTCGCGGTGGTAGGCGGCGATCGCCTCGCGCAGCGGCAGGATCCCGAAGGTCTCGGTGTAGCCGAGCAGTTCGTCGTCGATCGCACGGTGGGTCGCGCGCAGCACCGGCGCGGGCGCCGGCGTCGACGGCTGCCCGGCCGCCAGCGACAGCACGTCGCCGTGGGTGCGCTGACGTTCGGCCGCGGCCTTCCACACATCCATGACGTGGAAGGTTTCGATGTTCGATCGTCGGGATTCGTTACGCACGGATCCGACGGTAGTCCCTCACCTTCCGGTGGCGGACGATCGGTTACCGCCCGCCCCCGGACAGCAGGTCAGACGGTGATGCGGCCCTCGACGGCGGCGAGCCCGATGTCGGTGCGGAAATGCCCACCGGGCAGCTTGATTCCGGCGAGTGTCGCGTACGCCTGGTCGCGGGCCGCGCTGAGATCGGCACCCACACCGACCACGCTGAGCACCCGGCCACCGGCCGAGACGATCGCGCCGGACTCGTTGCGCTTGGTGCCGGCGTGCAGCACGCCCTCGGCGTCGGCGCCGGCGCCGGTGATGACGTCGCCGGTGCGGGGGCTGGCCGGGTAGTACTCGGCGGCCAGCACGACCGTCACGGCAGCACCGTCGCGCCAGCGCAGCGGCGGCAGCTCCGCGAGGGTGCCGTTGGCGGTGGCGGCGAGCGCCTCACCGAGCGGGGACTCGAGCAGCGCGAGAACGGCCTGCGTCTCGGGGTCGCCGAAGCGGCAGTTGAATTCGACGACCGCGGGGCCGTCCTTGCCGATCGCCAGACCGGCGTACAGCAGCCCGGAGAAGCCGCAGCCACGGTTCACGAGTTCCGCGGCGACCGGCCGGACGACCTCCTCGACGATGACGTCGACGGTCTCGGCGGGCAGCCACGGCAGCGGCGTGTACGCGCCCATGCCGCCGGTGTTGGGTCCGGTGTCCCCGTCACCGACGCGCTTGTGGTCCTGGGCCGGCAGCAGCGGAACGACGGTTTCGCCGTCGACCAGGCAGAACAGCGAGACCTCGGGGCCGTCGAGGAACGATTCGAGCAGGACCGGGTGCCCGTTCTCGAGGATCTCGGCGGCGTGATCGCGCGCGACGGCGCGATCGGCGGTGACGACCACGCCCTTGCCGGCGGCGAGTCCGTCGTCCTTGACGACCCAGGTCGGACCGAAGCGATCCAGCGCCTCGTCGAGCACGCCGGGCGAATCGACGACCTCGCTGTGCGCGGTCCGCACCCCCGCGGTGTTCATGACGTCCTTGGCGAACGCCTTCGATCCCTCGATGCGGGCGGCGGCGGCGGACGGGCCGAAGCATGCGATGCCCGCGGCACGCACCGCGTCGGCGACACCGAGCACCAGCGGGACCTCGGGGCCGATCACGACGAGGTCGACGTTCTGTTCCTTCGCGAGCGCGACGACCTGCTCGGCGGAGGCGGCGTCGACCGGGAACTGTTCGGCGATCTGAGCGATTCCGGCGTTGCCGGGTGCGGCGAGGACCGCGGTCACCCCCGGGTCGCGGGACAGAGCCAGGACGAGAGCATGTTCACGGGCACCGGAGCCGATAACGAGTACGCGCACGCAGGACAGACTACGGGACTGCCCGGTGCCACGGTTTCAGCCGGGCGGACCGTCGGATCCGCTCGCCGAAAGTCATCCGCCGACGGTTTATCCGTTGGCGGGTGTCCGTCTGCTCAGCGGATACCTCGGCGCCTATCCTCCCCGACATGGCTTCCGTATTCAGCATGATCATCGCCGGCGACCTGCCGGGTCGCTTCGTGTGGCAGGACGACGACGTCGTCGCGTTCCTCACCATCAACCCGATCAACCCGGGCCACGTGCTCGTGGTCCCCCGCGAGGAGGTGGACCACTGGCAGAACGTCGACGACGAACTCTGGGCCGAGGTCAACGGCGTCGCCCGCATCATCGGCCGTGCCGTGTGCGCAGCGTACGACTCCCCGCGCGCGGGCCTGCTCATCGCCGGACTCGAGGTTCCGCACCTGCACCTGCACGTGTTCCCCGCCTACGACCTGGGCGACTTCGACATCTCGAAGGCCGAGCGCGACCCGTCGCCGGAGGCCCTCGACGAGGCCCGCGACAAGATCCGCGCGGCGCTGCGGGAACTGGGCTACGGCGCCAACGTCCCGGACTGAGCGTCCCGGACCTCGGGTGCGAGGTCGCTCGCCGGGACCTGCGGCGTACCGTGCGGGTCGGCCAGGAACTGCGCCAGGTGCACCCACGCCGTGGTGCGCGCGGTGGGCCCGGTGAGCAGACCGAGGTGACTGCCGGGCGCGGTCGCGAACCGGACCGCCGCGTTCGGCAGGACACCGGTGATCGCTTCGACGGCCGGGACCGGCGCCAGGACGTCCTCGGTTCCGGCCAGCGCGAGCACCGGAACGGTGACCGCGGCGAGGTCGATCGTGCGCTCCCCGAACCGCGCCTTCCCGGAGGCGAGGTCGTTGGCGACGGTCAGGCGCATGCCCATCTCGTGGAACAACCGTCCCGGATAACCGAACATGCCGGCCTGGAACCGGTCGATCGATTCCATGCGGGCCAGTCGGTCGGCGTCGGCGATGTTCAGGGCGATGAACCACGGCCGCAACAGTTCCCGCTCGAGAGCGGTCGCGCGGTAGCCGATCTGCACGAGTGGTGCCGGGACACCGCCGAGGACGCGTGACACCCCGGCCAGGACGGGATCACCGACGTATCGTCCCGCGAGCCGCGCGACCGCGAGCAGCGGGATCCGCGCGTAGTCGATCGGCGTGCCGAACGCGGCGATCGACCGGATCGGGAGCTCCGGGTGCGCGGCGGCGGTGAGCAGGCAGAGCGTCCCGCCGAGGCTCCATGCGACGAGGTCGACCTCGCGGTTGCCGCTCAGCTCGGAGACCCGGTGGATCGCTTCGGGCACGATGTCGTCGATCCACACCTCGAATCCGAGGTCGCGGTCGTCGACGTTCATCGGCCCGTAGTCGAGGACGTAGACGCTGCGGCCGAGCTCGACGAGGTACTGCACCACGCTCTGGTCGGGCATCAGGTCGTAGCAGCTCGACGGCGCAGCGAGCGGGGTGACGAGCAGGACCGGGGCCCCGGCATCCTCCGGGCCGAATCGGCGCAGGGTGCGGTGCGGGCCGTCGCCGACGACCACCGACGGGGTGCGGTGCGGCGGCGCGATCCCGTCGCCCGCGAACAACGACCAGGTGTTGCGGGCCGCGCCGAACGCAGCGCCGGCCGCACTGCGTGCCATGTCGGTGATGCCCATGCTCGGTTTGCCTCCAGCGTCGTGCGGCCTGTTCCGCAGACACCGTAGCGGGCAACTTACCGAGAAGTCAGTCCACCTGCCGCCGCGGCAGCAGCACGCGGAACGTCGCGCCCCTGCCGACCTCGCTGTCGACGTCGACGGTGCCGCCGTGCGCGGCGACCAGTGCCGCGACGATGGACAGACCCAGGCCGCTGCCGCCGGACGCGCGGGTCCGCGAGGTGTCGGTCCGGTAGAAGCGTTCGAACACCCGCTCCCGGTCCTCTTCGGCAAGTCCCGGTCCGGTGTCCGCGACCTCGAGCACGGCGTCCTCACCGACGGTGCCGACCCGCACGGTCACCGACGCATCGGCCGGGGTGTGCGTGAGCGCATTGGCGACGAGATTGTCGACGACCTGCCGCAGTCGCACCACGTCGCCGAGCACTTCGGGGGTGCCCGGTCCGTCGATGACCTCGAGCCCGATCGTGCGGTCCGGCGCGACGGCGCGGGCACCGTGCACGGCGTCGGCGGCGAGGGCCAGCAGGTCCACGGGCTTCTGCTCGAGGGGCCGCTGCGCGTCGAGACGGGCCAGCATGAGCAGGTCCTCGACGAGGACTCCCATGCGGCGCGATTCGTTCTCGATCCGGGTCATCAGCAGATCCGTGTCGCGGCTGGCCCCCTGCCGGTACAGCTCGGAGAACCCGCGGATCGTGGTCAGCGGGGTGCGCAGCTCGTGCCCCGCGTCGGCGACGAACCGGCGCATCTTCTCCTCCGAGCGGCGCGCCGACTCCTCGGACGCGGCGGTCGCCGCGAACGCCGACTGGATCTGCGCGAGCATCGAGTTCAGAGCCACGGACAATTGCCCCACCTCGGTGCGCGGATCACGCTCCGGCACACGTTCGTGCAGGTCACCGCCCGCAATCGCGACCGCGGTGCGTTCCACCTCCCGGAGCGGGCGCAGGCTGCGCCGGACCACGAAGTAGCCGGCGACGCCCAGCACGACCAGCACCGCGGTGCCGATTCCGAGCTGCAGGACGACGAGTCGCCCGACCGTCTCCCCGATCTCCTCCAGGCTCATCGCGACGGTGGTGGTGCCGCCGTCGGGGTTGGAGGTGGTCAGCACCCGCCACCGGGGGCCGGAGCCGCCGACGGACCCGACGGTCACCGGTTCCGGCGTGGGCGCGCCCGGCAGTGCCGGGGCCGCCGACCGATCGTTGATCGTGACCCGCGCCGTGCCGTCCGGGTTCAGGACCTGCACGTAGAACAGGCTCGGCGGCCGGTCCGGACCCACCGCCGGAGGCGGCGGATCCGGACGGGTGCCGAGCGGCCTGGCCCAGCCGTGCGCGGCGTCGTGCAGGTCGCGGTCGATCCGGCTCAGCAGCGACCCCTGCAGGGACGAGGTCACCGCGATCCCGGACGCGAGCAGCCCGAGCCCCGACAGCACGAGCAGCGCGGCGACGAGGGTGAATCGCAGCGGCAGGGCGGGCAGGCGACGCATCTACTTCGGCTCGCGCATCACGTATCCGACGCCACGCAGCGTGTGGATGAGCGGCCGGTCGCCGGTGTCGATCTTGCGCCGCAGGTAGGACACGTACGACTCGACGACCCCCATCTCGCCACCGAAGTCGTAGTTCCACACGTGGTCGAGGATGCGCGGTTTGCTGAGCACCGTGCCCGCGTTGATCATGAAGTACCGCAGCAGGGTGAACTCGGTGGGCGAGAGCGACACCGGCTGTCCGGCCTTCCACACCTCGTGGGTCTCGTCGTCGAGTTCGATGTCGGCGAAGGTGATGCGCGACGACCGGTCCTCCTCGGACACCTTCCCGGCGCGGCGCAGGATCGTGCGCACGCGCGCGATGACCTCCTCGAGGCTGAACGGCTTGGTGACGTAGTCGTCCGCACCGAGCGTCAGGCCCGACACCTTGTCCTCGACGGAGTCCTTCGCGGTGAGGAACAGCACGGGGGCGTCGATGCCGTCGGCGCGCAGACGACGCAACATCCCGAACCCGTCCATGCCGGGCATCATCACGTCGAGGATCACCGCGTCCGGACGGAAGGAGCGGGCCCGGTCGAGGCCCTCCGTGCCGTTCGACGCGGTCGCGACCTCGAACCCCTGGAACTTCAGGCTCACTGCGAGCAGTTCGACGATGTTCGGCTCGTCGTCGACGATCAGGATTCGCGCTTCGGGAACGGTCACGTAACCCATTGTCTCGGGTGCGGCTGTCCGGTCGCTGACTGCTTCCTGTGAGAACGCTGGGAGTGCAGACTCGGGCATTGCGGACTCGGGCGGGCGGTGACGGGCGCGCCTCACACAGCTGTCGGACCCCGGTGTTAACAATGAGGGCATGTCGTGCTCCGCCTGCCTCGCCGACCTGGACCACTGCCACGGAACCCTCGTGGTGCATGCGATTGTCGAGATCGAATGCACCGACCCCGACTGCACCGACCTCGCGTCGGTCCGCCACAGCCTGATCATCGACTGCTCGGAACTGTCGGGTGGCTGCGGCTGCACCGAGCTGCGAGTGTCCGCGACGGCGCTGCGGGCGTCCTGACCTCGGGCCGCCGCGAAAAAGTTCGCTAGACTACAGACCGTCGATCGACACCCGGACGAGCGCACCGTACCCGGCCAGCGACAAGACGGTGCAGCGGAGCTCGTCATGGCATGGATCGTTCTCGTCTTCTCCGGTGTCCTCGAAGCGGTGTGGGCCACCGCGCTCAGCCGCTCGGCCGGATTCACCCGCCTCGGACCGTCCGTCCTCTTCGTCGTCGCCCTGCTGGTCAGCATGGCCGGCCTCGCGTACGCGATGCGCACGTTGCCGGTCGGCACGTCGTACGCGGTCTGGGTCGGGATCGGGGCGGCGCTGACCGTCGGATTCGCGATGGTCACCGGCGGTGAGGCCGTATCGGTGGCCAAGATCCTCCTCATCCTCGGAATCGTCGGGTGCGTCATCGGATTGAAGGCGCTCCACTAGACCGTTTTCTCGTGTGTCCGGTGGTTACAGTGAACGCATGAATCTGGCGTCCGCGCTCGCATTCCCGCTCCGGGTCGGTCTGACCGCGGCGGACACCGCCCTCGGGATCGCGGAGTCCGTCATCGGCACGGTCCGCGTGGCCGTCTCCCCGGCCACCTACGAGACGCTCGGCGCGGTCGGCCTCACCGATACCCGCGGAACCCTGGGACTGCTGCAGCAGGTGTCGGAGCTCGCGTCGGACAACCGCCCGCTCGGGCACGCGTTGCGACCGGGTGGTCCGCTCGACCGGCTGCTCGCGCCCGGCGGCGCCGTCGACCGGCTCACCGCCCCCGACGGTCTCCTCGAGAGACTGCTCGTGCCGGGAGGAGCCCTCGACCGGATCACCGCGCCCGGCGGCCCGCTGGATCGGGTCCTGGCCGACGACGGTGCCCTCGACCGCCTGCTCTCCGAGGGTGGTCTGCTCGATCGGCTCACCGCACCCGACGGTCCGCTCGAGCGACTGCTGGCCCGCGACGGCGCCGTCGAACGGCTGCTCGCTCCCGGCGGCATTGTCGACACCGCGATCAAGCCCGGCGGTGTCGTGGAACGCGCGCTCACGGAGGGCGGTGTCCTCGACGTCCTGCTGTCCGAACGCGGCGCGCTCGAACGACTGCTCGCCGAGGGTGGCCCGCTCGACCAGATCGTGTCGCTGTCCGAGACCCTCGCGCAGCTGACCCCAGGCATCCAGCAGATGCACCTGAGCATCGACCTGCTGCAGGAAACGGTGGAACTGCTGCGCGGTGCGGTGGGACCTCTCGGCGACCTCGCGGGCAAGCTGCCGGGCCGCTGGCTGCGCAGCGGTGGCGCTTCCGGAAAGGGTGAACTCCCGCCCGGCTGACGCGCGTCGTCAGCCGCAGAACGAACAGACATCCGCACACGTCCAGGCCGTGTGCGGATGTCGTTTTGATGCCCGGATCGGCACTCCGACCGATCGTGGAGCCCCCTGTCGGGATTGAACCGACGACCTTTCGCTTACAAGGCGAGTGCTCTACCACTGAGCTAAGGAGGCAGTGAAGCGCGATCATCATATAGGCATCACAGCCCCCTCGCGCCACCGGCCGGTTTGGTTACGGTGGGGTGCATGGTTTCCCCGGCGACGATCCTGGTTCCCATCTCCGGGGGCACGCGATGGTGAACGTGCTGAGCGCAATGCTCGGAAAACTCGTCCTGGATCGACGGGCAACCGTCGACGCGGTCACCGAGGCTCCGGCGCCGCTGCAGCCGATCGATCTGACTGACGACGCGACGGTCGCCGAAGCCCTCGACGTCGCGGTGCGGGTCGGCGAAGTCCTCCTCGCCTCCGGCACCGGCGCGATCGACACCTCGGATCAGGTGCAGTTCGTCGCGGCGACCTACGGGCTGGCACGCTGCGACGTGGACGTGACCTACAACTCGATCGTGCTGTCGGCACACCGGGGCCCGACGATGCCGCCGGCGAGCACGATGCGGATCGTGCACTACCGGTCGATGGACTTCACCCGGCTCGCGGCGGTGGACCGGCTGACCCGCCGCATCAGACGGGACGCGATCTCCCCCGCCCAGGCCCGCGAGGAACTGCTCGCGATCACGTCGGCTCCGCACCCCTACAACCGCTGGGTCGCGACCTTCGCCTGGTCGGCGATGGCGGCGTCGATCGGGATACTGCTCGGCGGTGGCCTGCTCGTCGCGGCCGTCGCGTTCGTGTCGACGCTGGTGATCGACCGGGTCAACCGGTTCCTCAACGGACTGGGCCTGCCGTTCTTCTTCCAGCACCTGGTCGGCGGCATCATCGCGACCGCCCCGGCGATCACGCTGTACGCGTTCCGGGAACCGCTGGGAGTAACGGTGTCGCCGGGACTGATCATCGCGGCGGGGGTGACGGTGCTGCTGTCGGGCCTGTCGCTGGTCGGTTCGGTGCAGGACGCGATCACGGGCGCGCCCATCACGGCATCGGCCCGCTTCTTCGAGGTGGTCATGATGACCGGCGGAATCATCGCGGGTGTGGCGACGACACTGCGGGTCGCCGTCCTGCTGGGTGCGGAGCTGCCGGTCATCTCCTACGTCGCGCAGACGGGTCTGACCCAGTTGCCGACGCAGTTCGCGGCCGGTGCCGCCGCGTCGCTGTTCTTCGCCCTGGCCTGTTACGCCGAGCGCCGCGCACTGACGGCAGCGGCTCTGGGCGGCGCGGCCGGTGCCCTGGTGTACCAGCTGACCCTGGGGCTGAGCGTCGGCCCGATCATCGCGTCGGCGACCGCGGCGACGGTGGTCGGCTTCGCCGGTGGCCTGATGGCCCGCCGTGCCTACACTCCGCCGCTCGTCGTCGCGGTCGCCGGGATCACACCGCTGCTGCCCGGCCTGGCGCTGTACCGCGGTCTGTACGCGATCCTGCAGTCGGAACTGCTGGTCGGGTTGACCGCCCTGTTCGCCGCGTTCGGGATCGGCTGCGGTCTCGCGGCGGGCGTCACACTCGGCGAGTGGATGGCCCGGACCGCGCGCTACCCGCGCAGTATGCGCCGATCGGGTGCACTGCGCCGGCCGTCGCTGCGCCGGACCAGGTCGCGGCGGACGCGGAGCTACGCGAGCCCGGAAACGACGAAAGTCACGCCGCGCTTCGGTCGCTTGCGGCGTGACTTCCGGAATGGCTGACGGTCAGGAGTTGGCCTGACGAGCCTTTTCGTCGGCCTCCATGGCGTCGCGCAGGCTCTTCGGACGCATGTCGGTCCAGTTCTGCTCGACGTACTCGACGCATGCAGCGCGCGATTCCTCGCCGAACACGACCCGCCACCCCTGGGGGACCTCAGCGAAGGTCGGCCACAGCGAGTACTGCTCCTCGTCGTTCACGAGGACGTAAAAGCGGCCGTCTTCGTCATCAAATGGATTCGTGCTCATCTCGCCTCACTTGTTGCGTAGGTGTGCTGGTCGGGAATCCTACCAAGGAGCGACAGCTCCCCATGGCCGCCTGCCAGGTTCGCCCTGCGCCGTTCCAGCACTGCACCGAGGATCTCACCTGCCCGGATCGCCGTGTTCGACAGCAGCGACGCGGTGATGCCGTGGGTCTTCTCGGTGCCGCCCTGCAGATAGATTCCGCCGTCGATGTCGTCGGGCGTGGGCAGCCGGTAGTCGCGGTCGACCTCGCGCAGCGGCGTCTCGGCGGGCGCGAGATCGCCGAGCAGCGGGGCCAGCGGCGCCGGGGTGAATCCGGTGGCGAGGACGACGGCGTCGCACATGAGCGTGTGGGTCAGGCCGTCGAGTCCGCTGCGCACCTGCACCTCGATCCCGGTCGCCGTCTCCTCGACACCGGTGATCTCCGAGGCTCGGCGCATGAACAGCCGCCGCTTGCCCGAGACGCGCTCGCGGTATTCGGTCGCGTAGATCTCGGCGATCAGGTCGGGATCGACGACCGAGTAGTTGGTGCTGCGGTGCAACTCGAGCAGGCGAGCGCGTTCCTCGTGGGGAGCGCTGTGGAGTTCGTCGACGGTGCTCGGATCGAAGATGCGGTTCGCGTAGGGACTGTCGTCGGCGGGACTGTATCCGAAGCGGTTGAAGACGTTGTGCACTTCGGCGTCGGGGTAGTTGCGGTGGAGGTACTGCACGACCTCGGCGGCGGACTGCCCGGCACCGACGACGACGAACCGCTGGTGCACCGGTGCCGGCATCTCGGCGAGGTGGAAGAGGAACTGGTGGTTGTGGAAGCAGCGCGCGGATTCGTTGGCCCACTCGGGAATCCGGGCCCGCAGGCCGATGCCCAGCACCACGTTGCGGGCGTAGACGATCTCGCCTTCGGCGGTGCGGACCCCGAACAGTTCCGCCTTGCCGGTGCCGTCGCGCACGGCGTCGACGCCGGTGACCTCGGTGCCGTAGCAGATGTCGGCATCGACTCGTCCGGCCGCCCACTGCAGGTAGTCCTGGAACTCGTGGCGGGTGGGGAAGAAGGTCTGGTGATTGACGAAGTCGACGAGCCGGCCGCGCGAGTGAAGGTAGGAGAAGAAGCTGTAGCTACTGGTCGGATTCCGGAAGGTGACCAGGTCCTTGGGGAAGGCGATCTGCATCGTGGCGCCCTCGAGGAGCATCCCCGGGTGCCAGGAGAACGACGGCTGCTTCTCGAAGAAACGCGCCCGGACCGGCGAATCCGGCTCGGCGGCGTTGCGCTCTTCGATCGCGATGCTCAACGCCAGGTTGGCGGGCCCGAATCCGATACCGACGATGTCGAAGACGTTGTCCGGCGGGAAGTCCGGCACCTCCGAAACCTCGGAGGGCGCGCTGTATCGATCGGTCATCACTCATCTTTCGTGCTCGGGGGCCACAGCCGCAGGCGGTTTCGATCGACTCGGAAAAAGATAGCTCAGGCTATCCTTTGTTCGGTGAGCCTACCAATAGTTGCCCCGCTCGTGGTGACCTCCGATCTGCAGCCGGATCCCCGGCACGAAAGTCCCGAAACAAGTTGAGCGCGGCGGGATCACGTTCGATCCCACCGCGCTCGTCGGTCGCGAAGGTGTGGCCTCAGCCGGCCAGGAAGTCCAGAACCACCTTGTTCACTGCCTCGGGCTGCTCGAGGTACCCGTAGTGACCGGCGTCGGGAATCTCCTCGTAGACGGCGTTCGGGATCGCGTCGGCGACCTCCTTCGACAGGTACGCCGGAATCATCCGGTCGTCGGCGAATCCGACCGCGAGGCACGGCACCGTGATCGCACGGTAGGCGGCGCGTCGATCGAACTCGCGGTCCATCGAAAGCTGTGCCCGCACACCCGCCGAGATCTTGCCGCCGGTGAACTCGAACACGTCGAGCCAGTCGCGCGCGGCGTTCGCGTCCACGAGCGACGCCGGGGACAGGTTCATCACCGCGGTGACCGCGGCCCGGTACTTCGGCGGCAGTTCGACGCCGTTGTCGTACAGCTGGCGTTCCCCCTCGGTCAGCGTGAGCTGGAACTGATCCATCCGCGCGTGACCGGCCAGGAAGACCCCCTTGCGCACCAGGTCCGGCCGGGCCAGCGCGAGCTCCTGCGCGACGCGGGCGCCCATCGACGTTCCGATGACATAGGCGGGTCCGCCGAGCAGTTCGATCAGGCCCGCGGTGTCGGCGACGAGATCGTCGATCGTCATTCCGCCGAGGCTCTCCCCCGACGGAGCGATCCCGCGATTGTCGAACGTGGCCACGCGGTAGCCCGCCTTGACCAGCGCCGGCACCTGATGCAGGTCCCACACGCGGCCGGGGCTCCCCGTCCCCATGATGAGTACAACGAGGTCTCCGGTCCCTTTGACCTGGTAGTTCAGCGGGATGCCGTTGATCGTCGCGATGGGCATGAAGACCTTCCTCGAAAACGTCGCTGCGTGGCGGCCTCGCCGGGACGAGCGCACGGGCCGCGTCCACCGTACCGTGCGGCACGGCCCATCCGACGACCCCGCAGGAACGCGGTGAGCGCACAGCCGAGAGGCAGCGCGGCGTCGGCCCTTATCGATACAGACCTCGCCCCGGCATGCGGTGCCGCGGTCGCGGCTGGCGTGGGCATGTCCGGTTCTCCTAGAGTCGAACTACGAATGGCCTGCTCGAGCCGAGCAGCACTCCCGGGAGGAAACACCATGGCCGCCGACGTGACCACCGACAACGACATCGCCGACGAAGACCTCGAGCCCGTAGCCGAACAGACTGCCCGCCAGGCGCAGCGCGTCGTCGCGGCCTACGCCGAGGACGCCGACGAGTGCCGCATGCTGCTGTCGATGCTCGGCATCGGACCGACCGACAAGTCCGCCTGACCGTCCGCTCCGACAGCCACCCAGCCAGAGAAGAGGACGCCCCGTGCCCGCAGCCGATTCGCCGACCCTCACCGAATCCGACTTCGTTGTGGTCGCCAACCGGCTGCCCGTCGACCTCGAACGCCTTCCGGACGGCACGACCCGATGGAAGCGCAGTCCCGGCGGCCTCGTCACCGCGCTCGAGCCGATCCTGCGCACCCACCGCGGTGCGTGGGTCGGCTGGGCCGGTGTCGCCGATGCCGACCTGGATCCGATCGTCGACGACGACCTGGTGATGCACCCGGTTCCCCTCAGCGCCCAGGAGATCGCCGACTACTACGAGGGATTCTCGAACGCCACGTTGTGGCCGCTGTACCACGACGTCATCGTCCGTCCCGAATACCACCGCGAATGGTGGAACGCCTACGTCGAGGTCAATCGCCGGTTCGCGGAAGCGGCGGCGAAGGCTGCCGCGCAGGGTGCGACCGTCTGGATCCAGGACTACCAGCTCCAGCTCGTTCCGAAGATGCTGCGGATGCTGCGCCCGGATCTGACGATCGGCTTCTTCCTCCATATTCCGTTCCCGCCGGTCGAGCTGTTCATGCAGATGCCGTGGCGCACCGAGATCGTCGACGGGCTGCTCGGCGCCGATCTGATCGGCTTCCACCTGCCCGGCGGAGCCCAGAACTTCCTGTACCTCGCCCGGCGACTGGCCGGGCACCAGACCTCCCGCGGCAACGTCGGTGTCCGGTCGAAGCTCGGTGTCGTCCAGGTCGGGTTCCGCACCGTCCGGGTCGGGGCGTTCCCGATCTCCATCGCGTCCGGTGAACTCGACGAACAGTCCCGCCGCAAGTCGATCCGCGACCGCGCCAAGCAGATCCGCAAGGAACTCGGCAATCCGAAGCGCATCATGCTCGGCGTCGACCGGCTCGACTACACCAAGGGCATCGACGTCCGGCTCGACGCGCTGCACGAACTGATCGCCGAGGGTCGCGTCGACCCGTCCGAGACGGTGATGGTGCAGCTCGCGACCCCGAGCCGGGAACGGGTCGAGTCCTACATCCACATGCGCGGCGAGATCGAGAAGATGGTCAGCCGCATCAACGGCGAGTACGCCGAGGTCGGCCGGCCGGTGGTGCACTACATCCACCGCCCGGTCCCCCGCGACGAGCTCATCGCGTTCTTCGTCGCCGCCGACGTGATGCTCGTGACTCCCCTGCGCGACGGGATGAACCTGGTCGCGAAGGAGTACGTGGCCTGCCGCAGCGACCTCGGCGGCGCCCTGGTTCTGAGCGAATTCACCGGTGCCGCAGCAGAATTGCGTCAGGCCTTCCTGTGCAACCCGCACGATCTGGAGAACGTGAAGGACCAGATGGAGGCCGCGCTGTCACAGTCCCGCGAGGACGGACGGCGGCACATGCGGGCACTGCGACGGCAGGTCCTCACGCACGACGTGGACCGCTGGGCCCGCGCGTTCCTCGACGCGCTCGCGCACGGCGGCGCGGCAGGTCCGGCGCTGATCGCCCCCGCGGAGGCCGGCGAACCGGTGTGACCCGGCCGCCCACCTCCGGCGGTTCGGCCGCACGCGCCTCGATCAGATCGGCCCCAGCCGGCTCACCAGCCAGCGACCGTCCTCGTTCTCCAGCTCGACCCGGACCCGGCTGGCGCTGCTGACCGCCTCCGGGAACTCCGAGTTGGTACTGATCGTGTTGACGAACAACATCGCCACGGCGTGGTCGGCCTCGGCCGAGACGATCGACGACGACTGCACGACGGCCTGAACGCTGATCGACTTCTCCTTGGCGCCCGGGACGATCACGTTGTTCATCAGGTTCAGGTATTCCTCGCGGAAGTCGCCGGTCAGCCCCTCCGCGGCGGCCGCGACCTGCTCGTCGACCTTGTCGTAGCTGTATGCGAGCACGGCGACGGCCTGCTCCTCGGCGGCCTTCACCGCGTCGGTGCGTGCCACCTCGGCGGCGTTGTCCTGGAGCTTGCCGTAGGCCAGCCAGCCGACGACCGCGGCCAGCACGACCGCGACGGCCACGAGTGCCCCGGCCAGCGCCCGCGGAACACCTTTCTTCCCGGTGGGAGACACGGACTCGCCGCCGGAGGTCGCCTCCGCCGTATCACTGCCGGAGGCGGTCTCCCTGCTCTTCTCGAGGACGACTGCCTCGTCGCTGCCGTCGTTCTTCTCGGTCCGGTTCTCGTCGCTCACGGTACGAACTCCACCTTCGATGCCAACAGCCGTCCGCCCTCGTCGCAGATCGTGACCCGCAACCGGAAGTCACGCGGCGAGGGTTCGGGCTGGCCGGCGTTGGACACCATCATGCGCGAGGCAACCAGCGACGACGTGCACGCGCCGTCCTCGGTCTGGATGCCCGCCTCGATCACTTCCCCGTTGGTGTCGACCCCGGCCTTCTGCACGACCTCCACGAACGGGCCTTCGCGGCCTTCGAATTCGGCCTTGAAATCACCGGTGGCCCCGTCGAGCAGTCGCTGGACGTCGGCGTCGGCAGTGTCGCTGTGAATCGTGGTCAGGTTCAGCACCGTCTGCCGCGCGGCCTGCAGGTACGCCTGGCGTCGTTCGTCACGCTCGTTGCTCGACTGCCGGTCGATCAGCAGCCAGACCCCGGCCGCGATCAGCGCGACGATCAGGACCGCCGCGCCGATCGAGACGGGCCGGGTCCACGCCCGACCCGCCGACGTGCCCCCGGAGGTCGGGTTCTCCGATGTCGTGTTCTCGTCCGTCATCAGCCCTGCTGTGCCTTCATGTACGCCTCCAAACTCGTGTCTGCCCCCGTGCCCGTGTGGCGGTAGACCGTGCCGTCCGGACCAATGTACGTGCCGGTCGCCGGATCGATCCGGCGCGCGGTCACACCCGCGGGCGCGGCGGCGTCCGAACCTTCGGAGTACGACGCGGGCTGAGGGACGTCGTTCGCGGATGCCACCGGCGTCGGCGGGCCGATCCACGGGTTGTCGGTGTACTCGGGCTGGTAACCGGTCCGGCACATTTCCGGCGTCGGTGCACGACGGCCCGGGAACTCCATGCAGGGAACGTTGCGGGCACCGCGCACAGTGTTCGGATCCGATTGCGGCAGTTTGCAGAACAGGTCACCGGGCGAGTCGATCAGGGACTCGTCGGCGGGACTGCGCCACTGGTCCGGCGGAAGGAAACCGGCCAGGCACGGCGGCGGATCGTGCAACTGGAGATGGAAGTCGACGACCGCACCGTCCTCGGCCGGTCCGCTGCCGGCCGCGGTGATCAGTGCCGTGGTCATCGGCGGGTACAGCACCAGGATCTGTTCGATGCCGGCGTTGTAGACGACGCCGACCTCACCGACACTGACGAGGTTCGCGAGCAGCAGCGGCAGGGTGGGTTTCAGGTCCTGCAGCAGTTGCTCGGCTTCCGCGGCCGCGCCGGGCCCCTTGTCCATCAGCGCCCGCAGATCCGGGTCGCTGACGCGGAGCCGGTCGGTGAAGGTCACCATGTCCCGTGTCCAGGAACGGATCGCGTCGCTGCTGACGACCTGGGTGTCGAGCAGCGGGCCGAGCTCGTCGAGCAGCTGACTCGTGGGAGCGCTGTTGGCGTTGGCCTCCTGCACGAACAGGCGGGTCGAGTCGATCAGTCGCTGCAGATCGGGCCCGGATCCGTTGAACGCATCGAACGCCTCGTCCACGACGGTCTGCAGGCGCGTGTCGCTGATGCTCGCGAGCAGCACATCCGCCTGGTCGAGCAGTGCCCCGACCTCCTGCGGCACGGTCGCCCGATCGACGGGGATCACGTCACCGTCCGCGAGATGCGCTTCGTCCGAAGCATTCTCGTGCGGCACCAGGTCGATGTACTGCTCGCCGACCGCCGACACGCTGCGCACCGCGACGTCGACGTCCGCCGGAATCTTGTAGTCGCTGTCGATCGACATCTCGGCCTCGACCCCGGTAGGTGTCAGCGAAACAGTATCGACCACACCGACATTCGTTCCCCGATAGGTGACGTTCGAATGCCGGTACAGGCCACCGGTCGACGGCAGCTCCGCGGTGACCGTGTAGCGGCCGACCCCGAGAAGCTGCGGCAGCCGGACGTACTGCGCCGACATGACGACCAGTCCGATCACCGTGAGGATCGCGAAGATCACCAACTGGATGCGGACGAACCTCGAGAGCATCATGGCGCGGGCACCCCCAGCTGCGGCAGTTCGGGGATCGTGAACTCGCCGAGCCCCGGGACGGTCACGGTCGCCGGGCCGGGCCCGGTCCGCGGAGCCGGCGGCTGCAGCGGGGCCAGGAACGGGTCGGTGGCCTGTCCCGCGAGTCCGGCGTCCTGCCCCAGGATGCCTTCGGGACCGGCGAGCCGGCCGGCGAGCGGGGTTCCGGTCAGGAAGTTCAGGTCGAGACGATCCAGGGTCAGGTCGATGGTCATGGCGAGGTTCGCGTAGTCGCCTCGGATGATGTTGTTGATACCGGCCTGCGGGAACGGGTAGGTGAGCAGCACACCGAGCACCTGGGTGAGCGAGTTGCCCGAATCCGCGAGTGCCCGCAGGGTCGGGGTCAGTGCCTGCAGGTTCGTGTCCAGATCCTGACCGGCGTTCTCGACGAGCCTGCTTGCGACGGAACTCAACTCACCGAGCGAGGTCAGCGCCGCGGTCAGATTGCCCCGCTGATCGGAGAGCACCTCGAGCGCCGCGGGCAGTTCGTCGAGGGCGCGTTCGAGGGTGTCGGTCTGGTCGTTGACCGTCGACGCCAGCCGGTCCATGCCCTCCATCGCGGAGATGATGTCGGTGCGCTGCCGGTCGAGGGTGCCGACGAGTTCGTCGAGCCGCGGCATCAGGTCGCGCAGCGAATCCTCGCGTCCGACGAGCGCGGCGTTCAGTTCGGTGGTGATGTCGTTGATCTGGGCGAGCCCGCCGCCGTTGAGCACCACCGACAGCGACGACAGCGTCTGCTCGGTCGTCGGGTAGGCACCGGCGCGTTCGAGCGGGATGACGTCGCCGTCCTCGAGCCGGCCCTGCGGCGGTTCGTCGGTCGGCTCGGCCAGTTCCAGGTGCTGCGATCCGAGCAGGCTGGTCTGCCCGATGCGGGCGGTGGCGTTCGCGGGCAGTTCGACGTCCCCGTCGAGGGCCACCGTCACCAGCGCGTGCCAGTCCACGACCTCGATGTTCGCGATGCTCCCGACGGTGACGTCGTCGACACGCACCGGCGAGTTCTGGGACAGCGTCGTGACGTTCGGCATCTCGATCTGCACCTGGTAGGCGCCGTCCCCGTGCCCGGCGGTGCCCGGCATCGGGACCGAGTTGAGCCCGTTCCATTCGCAGGCCGACAGTGTCATCGCGGCGATGGCCAAGGTGGTGACGGCTGTGAGCCGCCCGGTGCGCGTGGTCATCGGCCTCCTCCCGGCTGCAGCAGTGAGCCCAGGTCGCCGGGCACCTCGATGCTCGGCAGTCCGGACAGCAGCCCGTCGACCGGGCCCGGTGCGGGCGCTTCCTCGGGGGCGATTCCACGTCCGGCCGTGGCCTCTTCGAGCCACGGTTCGGTGTAGTAGAGCTGGTCCGGGAACGCCTGCACGCCGGCGATCGGGTTGATCAGGTACGGCAGGTAGTTGCTCGACAGGGAGGCGAGCACGGGTCCGAGTTGCTGCCGGCACAGTTCCTCGCTGCGATCCGAGGTCGCGTTGGCCGCCGCACCCACCGAGCCGCACATCCATTCGATGGGGTTGCGGCCGTTGCTGATCGAGAGGGCCCCGGTGAGCGAACCCTGGGCGGGCTTGTAGATGTTGTAGAAGTTCGACAGCGCCGTGGGACCGGAATGCAGGACCCGTTCGATCTCGGGCCGCTTGCGGGCGAGGACCTCGGTGGCGTCGGCGAGGCGCTCGACGGATTCGGTGAGTCCGTCACGGTTGTCCTGGACGAACCGCTGCACGTCGCCGACCGCGATGTTCAGGTCGGTGAGCGAGGTTCCGAGCTGGTCGGAGCTCGCGGCGAGCACGTCGGACACGGACGCGAGGCGGCCGCCGAACTGCACGATCTGCTCGTCGCTCTTCGACAGCACGGAGACGAATGCCTGCAGGTTGCGGACGGTGGAGAACAGGTCGGTGCGGCCGTCGGAGAGGGTCCGCATCGTCTCGGACAGTTCCCGCAGCGCCTCGCGCACGGTGGCGCCGTTGCCCTCGAGGTTCTCGGCGGCGGTGTCGATGAACCGGCCGAGCGAGCCCTGCGGGTCGAGATCCTCCGGTCCGAGCGCCTCGGTCAGCCGCATCAGTTCGGTCTTGATCTCGTCCCACTCGACGGGAGAGGCCGTGCGCGACAACGGAATCGTGGCACCGTCGGCGATCGTCTCCCCACCGGAGTACACGGGGGTGAGCTGAATGAACCGTGCCGAGACGAGGCTCTGCGCGATGATCACGGCCTGGGCGTCGGCGGGGACGTCGACCGAGTCGTCGACCTGCATCGTGACCCGGGACATGTCGACGCCCGGTTCGATGGAGGTGATGCTCCCGACCGGCACGCCGAGGACCCGCACGTCGTCGCCTTCGTACAGTCCTGTGGTGGACACGAATTCGGCGTGGATCGTGCGCTTGCCCCAGCCCGGCAGCACGAGCGCGGCGACGCCGGCGATCAGGGCCGCGGCGACCGCGGCGGCGACCGCGGGCAGCAGCCACTTCGGCCGGCCCGGCTTCTTCCCGTTGTCGATGGTCGTGTCGCTCATTCGCCATCCTTCTTGATCGACGGCGGGTTGTCCGGAATCACGTCCTCCAGGTCCTCCTGCAGGAGTTCGGGCGCGACGAACCCGTCGACGACCGCCTTCCACCACGGTGCGGGCAGGATGTTCGAGACGTACGCGTTGAAGAACGGTCCGCTGGCGACGGATTCGCCGAGGGAACTGATGTAGGGGCCGAGTCCGTCGAGTGCTTCGGCGATGTTGTCCTTGTTCGCCTGCAGATTCGCGGTGACCGCGTTCAGCGTCTCGAGGGTCGGCGCCATCTGTGCCTGGTTGTCCTGCACGAGACCGGTCAGCTGCCGCGACACCGCCGAGACGTTCGCGATGAGTTCGGTGATGGCGTCGCGACGCAGGCTCAGTTCACCGAACAGATCGTTGGCGTCGAGGATCAATTCGTTGATGCGGTCGCTGCGTTCGGCGAGGATGCCGGTGACGTTCTCGGCGCGGCCGAGAAGTTCCTGCAGCGATTCGTCGCGCGCGTTGATGGATTCGGAAAGCCGCCGCATGCCTTCGAGAGCTCCGCTGATCTCGGGCGGGGTGTCCTGCAGTGCAAGCGACAGGGCGTCGAGCGATTCGTTGATGCCGTCGGTGTCGAGTTCGGACACGCTGGTGGTGAGGTCCCCGAGCGCATCGGGCAGCGAGTACGGCGCGTTGGTGCGCTCGACGGGGATCGTCGTGCCGGGCCGCAGGACGCCGTCACCGGCCGGCCGCACCGCCAGGGACTTGCGGCCGAGGACCGTGTTGGTCTTGATGTCGGCGCCGGTCGCCTCGCCGAGGGCGATGCCGTCGCGGACCGTGAAGGTCACCAGCACCTGCTGTCCGTCGAGCTCGACGCCGGTGACGGTACCGACGTCGACACCGGCGAGGCTGACGTCGTCGCCCGGCACGAGGCCACCCGCGTCGGTGAAGTGCGCCGAGTAGTTCAGGCCTCCCGAGATGAACGGAAGCTGGTCGTACTGCAGGCCCGCGAGCACGATCGCGGCACACACACCGAGGCCGATGACACCGACCTGGACTGGATTGCGTTCACGAGTAGGGCTCATTCGACCTTTGCACACCTTCCGGTCGTCTGCTCCGCCGACGTGTAACGGATCGTCGTCCCGTCCGGTCCGGAGAACTTGAACGTGTTGGCGCACAGGAAGAACTGGAAGAAGTTTCCGTACACACCGACACGGATGAGCTTCTTGTAGTCCGTCGGCAACCGTTCGAGGGTGCGATTGATGTCGTCCTCACCGAGCTCGAGCTGCGTCATCGTGCGGTTGGTCTCGGCGATCACCGACTGCAGGTCGGGCCGCGTTTCCTGCAGCAGCGACGCGAGATCCGCGGTGCCCGCGGACAACTGCGGGAGCGCGGCCCCGATGGGGTCGCGGTCCTCGGCGAGGCCGCCGACGAGAGTGTGCAGCCGGTCGATGGTGTCGCCGAACTGCTCGTCGCGTTCGTCGATCGTGCCCAGCACGGTGTTGAGGTTGTCGATGACGTCGCCGATGAGCTGGTCCCGGTCGGCGAGTGAGTTGGTGAACGAGTTGGTGTTGCCGAGCAGCGACACCAGCGTGCCGCCCTGTCCCTGGAAGATCTGCAGCAACGCGCCGGACAGGTCGTTGACCTGCTTCGGATCCAGTCCCTTCAGCAACGGCTTGAATCCGCCGAGCAGCAGATCCAGATCGAGCGCCGGCGCGGTCCGGTCGAGCGGGATGGTCTCGCCCGGCTGCAGCTTCTCGCCGCTGCTGCCGGGACCTTCCAGCAACTCGAGGTAGCGGTCGCCGACGAGGTTCTCGTAGCGGACGGTCGCGCGGGTGCTCTGCAGCAGCGTGTATTTCGAGTCGACGTCGAAGTCGACCTCGGCGATGTTGCCGTCACCGATGTCGACCCTGCCGACCGATCCCACGGGAACACCCGCGATGCGCACCTTGTCGCCGGGCTTCAGCCCGGACACGTCGGTGAACGTCGCGCGGTATCCCTCGCTGCCGGAGAACCGGGCCTGGCTGAACACCACGGCGAGGCCCGCGAAGATCAGGATCATCGCGACGGCGAAGGCCGTGAACTTGATGGTGGTCGGTCTCATGGTCACTGCCCTGCCGCAAGGTCGTCGCCGTACAGGTACCGGAAGATCGTCGGGGTTCGGACCCACGCCTCGGTGGAGGGCTTGTAGGGCACTTCACCGGTGTTCGCGACCGCGAACTGTGCGTGTCCGTCGCGACGGGGGTCGAAATTCGGCAGCCCGTAGCAGTTGGGCCCACCGCTCGCCCCGACGACGGGGAGGTCCTGCTCCTGGTTGTAGATGGTGGCGCCGCCCATGAAGCTGGTGCTCAGCATCAGCGACGCGTACTTGCCGGTGCCGGCCATCGGCTCGAACGCGATCCGCCCGTCGTTGAGTCCGACGATGAAGCACGTCAGCTCGGGCGAGTACTCCCCGAGGAGGGTGGTCGTGTGGGTCAGGAGGTCCAGCGACGTGGTCAGCTGGGCCTCGTTCTCGCCGAGGACGTCCCGGCCGGTGGTCGCGAGACCGATGACGTTCATCAGCAGCAGATCGAGGTTGTCCTGTTCGTCGACGACGGTGTTGCCGACGTCGGTGGCGTTGCCGACGGTGGCCATCAGGTCGGGTGCGGTGTCGGCGTAGACACCGGTCACGTCCGCGGCGGCCTGGAGGTCGTACTGCAGTTGCGGCAGAGACGGATTCATCGTCACGAGGTAGTCGTCGACCTCCGCGAGCGCGGCACCGAGATCGTCACCGCGACCGCGCAGGCCTTCCGAGATCGCACCGAGCGTGGCGTTGAGCTTCTCCGGCTGCACCTGCGCGAGCACGTCGTTGAGGTGCTCGAAGACGGTGTTGAACTCGACGGTGACGTTCTCGGCGGCGATGACCGCGCCTTCCTGCAGCGGCACCGGCGACGGATCGTCCGGGACGACCAGATCGACGAACTTCGCGCCGAACACGGTGGTCGACTCGATGGTCACCTGTGCGTTCGACGGAATCAGGTGCAACTGACCGGGATCCATCGCCAGCTGCAGCACCGCACCGTCCGGGGTGTGCTCGATCGACGAGACCCGGCCGACCTCGACGCCGCGCAACTTGACCTTGGCGTCGGGTTCCATCACCAGGCCGGAACGGGCGGAGGTCACGGTCACCGGGACGGTGGCGGTGAAGCCGCCGACGAACTGCGTCAGCGCCGCGACGACGAGCACGGCGAGCCCGCCGACCATCCCCAGGGCGGCGAGTTTCTTCTTCCACGATGGGCTGTCCATGAATGCCGCCTATCCCGACAGGTTGAAGTTGCCGGACATCCCGTAGACCGCGAGCGAGATGAGGAGGGTGACGGTGACGACGGCGATGAGGGACGCGCGCACTGCGTTGCCGACGGCGACACCGACCCCGACCGGCCCGCCGCTTGCGTTGAAGCCGTAGTAGGTGTGGATGAGCATCACCGCGATGGCCATGACGATGGCTTGCACGAACGACCACAGGATGTCGGTGGGGATGAGGAAGGTCTGGAAGTAGTGGTCGTACACGCCGGCGGACTGGCCGTAGAGCACGACCGTCGCGAAACGGCTGGCGATGAACGAGGCGATCACCGCGAGCGAGTACAGCGGGACGATCGCGATCATCCCGGCCATCACCCGCGTGCTCACCAGGTACGGGACGGACGGGATCGCCATCACCTCGAGCGCGTCGATCTCCTCGGAAACCCGCATCGCGCCGAGCTGGGCGGTGGACCCGGCCCCGATGGTCGCCGCGAGGCCGATGCCCGCGATGGTCGGGGCGGCGATGCGCACGTTGATGAACGCCGCGAAGAAGCCGGTGAGCGCCTCGACACCGATGTTGCCGAGGGAGCTGAAGCCCTGCACGGCGATGATGCCGCCGGTGAACAGGGTCAGGAAGCCGACGATCACGACCGTGCCGCCGATGACGGCGAGCGCGCCGGTGCCCATGCTGATCTCGGCGACGAGCCGGACCGTCTCCTTCGGATAGTGCATCAGCGCGCGCGGCGCGGAGCCGAGTGCGCGGCCGAAGAACAGTGCCTGTTCGCCGATGCCGTCGATCGAGTTCGACGCGGCGCGGACACGTCGGCGCACGCGGGGGAAGCGCCCGGTAATCACTGCCATCTACACCACCACCGAGCCGCTCATCCGGCCGTCAGCTTGATGCCGACGGCCGTGACGAGGAGATTGACGACGAACAGTGCCATGAAGGCGAACACGACCGTCTGGTTGACGGCGTCGCCGACGCTCTTGGCACCGCCCTTGACGTTGAGTCCGAGATAGGACGCGACGAGTCCGGCGATCATGCCGAACAGACCCGCCTTGACCTGGGAGATAATCAGCTCGCCGAAGCCGGTGAGCAGCGTGATGCCGTTGACGAAGGCGCCGGGGTTCACGTCCTGCAGGAACACCGAGAACGCGAAACCGCCGAGGATGCCGATCGAGCACACGAGGCCGTTGAGCAGCAACGCGACCACGGTGGAGGCGAGCACGCGCGGCACGACGAGGCGATGGATCGGATTGATGCCGAGCACCCGCATCGCGTCGATCTCCTCGCGGATCGTCCGGGCGGCGAGGTCCGCGCAGATCGCGGTCGCGCCGGCGCCGGCGACGATGAGGACGGTGACCATCGGCCCGACCTGGGTGACGGCGCCGAGCGCGGCACCCGCACCGCTGAGGTCGGCGGCACCGATCTCCCGCAGCAGGATGTTGAGGGTGAAGCTGACCAGGACCGTGAACGGCACTGCCACAAGGACGGTCGGCAGAAGCGACACCCGTGCGACGAACCATGCCTGGTCGATGAATTCGCGCCGTTGGAACGGCCGGGAGAATGCAGCGCGGGCGGTTTCCCCGGTCATGGCGAAGAGACCGCCGACGGCGCGCAACGGGACCTCGAGGAGGTCTACCAACGTCTCCCCTCCGTTCGTTGGTTGGATCGGCCACGGACCGACGCGGGCCGCACTGTGACCCGCGTCATACTAACTAGAACGTGTTCACACTGTCAAAGGTGCGCACCGGAGACCCGGAGGACGCCGTACACCGTTGCTGAATCTCGGGAAGCCGGGAGTGGAACCCCGGTCGGATAAGTGGCTTTACGTGGAGCTTCGCAACTCCGGTCGGCAGCGGCGCGGAACCGGGAACCGATGCGATCACACTCCGGGACGCCCGCGGTGGAGGATCCGAAACTGGAACAAGTTTCAAAGGAAAACCGAGGTGCTGGAGCCGAGTTCACGGCACGGAAAACGTCGAATCTCGACCCTATCCCGGCCGACGGCGGACTGCGGAATATTAACCGAGAACGACGGTGCCTGTCACCTGGAGTAGCAGCAACGGCCGGGTGTGCCTTTCCGGCGCCCCCAGGCGCCGAAAAGGCACACCAGCCTCACAGCTTCAGAAGTTCGGCAGCCGAGAACATGCGGGCTGGGTCGCGGTCCTCGAAGTAGCTCCCGAGTTCCTGGGCGAGCGCTTCCGGGGTCCATCGGACGTCGGCGTCGAAACGCTGCTCGACGACGGGGGCCGCCATCAACGCGACCATCGGCCCGTAGACGACGAAGACCTGGCCGTTGACCCGGTCCGCGGCCGGCGAGGCCAGGTAAGACACGAGCGTTCCGACGTGCTCGGGCGACAGCGGATCGACCTCGGCGTTCGGCGCCGCGCCGAAGACCGACTCGGTCATGGCGGTCCGGCCGCGCGGGCAGATCGCGTTGGCACGCACGCCGTACCGGGACAGCCCCCGGGCCGCGGACAGGGTGAGCGAGATGATGCCGGCCTTGGCGGCACCGTAGTTGGCCTGCCCCTCGGGACCGAGCAGGCCCGCCTCGGATGCGGTGTTGACGATGCGGGCGTAGACGGGCGCGCCGGCTTCCTTCGACTTGGCACGCCAGTAGGCGGCCGCGTTCCGGCACAGCAGGAAGTGTCCGCGCAGGTGCACCGCGATCACGGCGTCCCATTCCTCGTCGGACATGTTGGGCAGCATGCGGTCCCGCACGATGCCCGCGTTGTTGACGACGATGTCGAGGCTGCCGAACCGATCCTGCGCGGTGGAGACGAGTGCGTCGGCGGTGGCGCGTTCGGCGACGCTGCCCGGCACGAACGCGACGTCGCCGCCGATCGCGCGGATCTGCTCGAGCGTGTCCTGGACCTCGTCGGTCTCGGCGAGGTCGTTGACGATCACCGTCGCGCCGGCCTGCGCCAGTGCCACCGCCTCGGCACGACCCAGTCCCGCACCGGCGCCGGTCACCACGGCGACCTTGCCGGTCAGGTCTGCCCCACGGGGGTCGGTGACATTCTCGGGACCGGCGCTGCCGTCAACACTCATGAACCGCACTCCTCGCGACCGCGGCGGACCCTGACGGCCCACCTCTTCGTTACCGGCCCTCCGGCCGCCATGTCAGGCGCACTCGGGGCCCGACGCTCCGGCGAATGAAACCGGGGACCGTCGGAATGTAGAACGCGTTCTCATTCCTGGCAAGAGCAGAGCGTCAGATCTCCGTGAGCGCCGCGCGCGGGCACTGGGCGATCGCCTCGCGCGCGTCCGCCTCGCGACCCTCCGGCACCGGGTGCACGACGGTCAGTTCGTCGTCGTCGTTCAGATCGAACAGATCCGGCGCGATTCCCACACACACGCCGTTCGCCTCGCAGCGGTCGAAGTCGACCTTGATATCCATCCCGAACCCTCGCTTCCCATTCGCACCGAGCCTCTCGGACACCGTCGGCGGCACCCCGAACGGAGCCTGTCCGGTAAGGCTAGAACGCGTTCCAGTTCTGTGCAATGATTCGGAAACATTGTCGGACCCGTCCCCGTGGCGACGATTGGAGCGGTTCGTTGGACATCACCTATACCCCGCAGCAGCAGAAGCTGCGCGAGGAGTTGCGCGCGTACTTCGCCGAGCTGATGACGCCGGAGCGTCGTGAGGCGCTCTCGGCGACGACCGGCGAGTACGGCGCCGGAAACGTGTACCGCGAAGTGGTGCAGCAGATGGGCAAGGACGGCTGGCTCACCCTCGGCTGGCCCGAGGAGTACGGCGGCCAGAACCGTTCCGCCATGGACCAGTTGATCTTCACCGACGAGGCCGCGGTCGCGGGTGCTCCGGTCCCGTTCCTCACCATAAACTCGGTGGCGCCGACGATCATGCACTACGGCACCCCCGAGCAGAAGGCGTTCTTCCTGCCGAAGATCTCCGCGGGTGAACTGCACTTCTCCATCGGCTATTCCGAGCCCGGCGCCGGCACCGACCTCGCGTCGCTGCGCACCACCGCCGTGCGCGACGGCGACGAATGGGTCATCAACGGGCAGAAGATGTGGACCAGCCTCATCGCCTACGCCGACTACGTGTGGCTCGCGTGCCGCACCGATCCGAATGCCAAGAAGCACAAGGGCATCAGCGTCCTCATCGTGCCCACCACGGCGGAGGGATTCTCCTACACCCCGGTGCACACCATGGCCGGACCGGACACCAGCGCCACCTACTACCAGGACGTGCGGGTCCCGGCGTCGGCCCTCGTCGGCGAGGAGAACGGCGGCTGGGCGCTGGTCACCAACCAGCTCAACCACGAACGCGTGGCGCTCACCTCGGCCGGCCCGATCCTCACCGCGCTGCAGGAGGTCCGGGCGTGGGCGCAGAACACCACGCTGCCCGACGGCCGGCGCGTCATCGACCAGGAATGGGTGCAGATCAACCTCGCCCGGGTGCACGCGAAGGCCGAATACCTCAAGCTCATGAACTGGGAGATCGCGTCCAGCACCGCACCCCTGGGTCCGGCACCCGCATCCGCGAACAAGGTCTTCGGCACGGAGTTCGCGACCGAGGCCTACCGGCTGCTCATGGAGATCCTGGGTCCCGCGGCGACCCTGCGGCAGAACACCCCCGGTGTGCTCCTGCGCGGACGCATCGAACGCATGCACCGCAGCTCGCTCATCCTGACGTTCGGCGGCGGCACCAACGAGGTGCAGCGCGACATCATCGCCATGACCGCCCTCGGCCAGCCACCCGCCAAGCGCTGACCGCCGAGCCGCCACACCACGAGAGGACCACGCAGTGGACTTCACGCTCACCGAGGCCCAGCAGGATCTCGCCGGGCTCACCCGCAACATCGTCACCGAGGTCGTCACCAACGAGCATCTCCGCGAGCTCGACGCCGCCGAGGACCGGATCGACCACGCCCTGTGGGACGCGCTCGCGTCGTCCGGGATTCTCGGTGCCGCGGTCCCCGAGTCGATCGGCGGCGACGGATTCGGCCCGCTCGAGCAGATCAGCATCTGCGCCGAACTCGGCCGCGGCGTCGCGGCCGTGCCGTATCCGACCTCCGTCGTCGCGTCCGCGACCGCCATCGCCGAATTCGGCACCGACGCGCAGCGCGCCGCGTGGGGTGAACCGGCGGCGACCGGTGAGAAGGTCCTCGCGGCCGCGCTCACCGAGGAACTGAACGACGATCCGACCACGCCCACCACCCGGGCCGTCGCCGACGCCGACGGCTGGATCCTGAACGGCACCAAGATCGTCGTCGATGCGGCGCCGATCGCCGATCTGTTCCTGGTCCCCGCCGCCTCGGAGTCCGGCGTCGTGGTGCTGCTCGTCGACGCCGACGCGCCCGGGGTCACCGTGACCCGCCAGTCCACCACCGATTTCGGCAGCGCCGGCATCGTCGAGTTCGCCGGGACGCGCGTCGGCGCCGACCGGGTGCTCGGCACGGACGGCACCGCGGTCGCGGCGTGGCTGCGCGACCGCACGCTGCTCGGATCCGCCGCCTACCAGTTCGGCGTCCTCGAACGCGCGCTCGAGCTCACCGCCGAATATGCCCGCGAGCGGATCCAGTTCGACCGTCCGATCGGCAGCTTCCAGGCCGTCGCCCAGCGTCTCGCGGACGGGTACATCGACGTCAAGGCCGTGCGCCTGACCCTGTGGCAGGCCGCATTCCGGATCGCCGCAGGGCTTCCGGACACCGGAGAGCTGCGCACCGCGGCGTTCTGGGCCGCCGACGCCGGGCATCGCGTCGCCCACACGACGGTGCACGTGCACGGCGGCGTCGGACTCGACGAGGATCATCCGGTCCACCGCTACTTCCTCGCGGCTAAGCACCACGAGTTCCTGCTCGGTTCGGCGACGACCCAACTGCGTTCGCTCGGCGCCGAACTCGCCTCGACGCCGGCCTGACCGGTCCCGCTCGCCGAGATGTCGCCTGTACGCCGGCGCCGGCCTGCCCCGAGGATGCACCCATGACGGAAACACCCACGGTGACCGCCCTGCTCACCGCGATGTCCGAGATCGACGACCGGGGGCTGCGTTTCGAGGACGCGTCCCTGTCGTGGCGCGAGCACGTGCAGCGCAGCCACGACAGGGCCGCGCTGCTGCGCGCCCTGCTCGATCCGGACCGGCCGCGGCACTTCGGGATCCTCATGGACAACGTCCCGGAGTTCTCGCTGCTGCTCGGCGCTGCCGCGTTCTCCGGGTCCGTCGTGGTCGGCCTGAACACGACCCGTCGCGGCGATGCCCTCGCCCGCGACATCGCGCTGGCCGACTGCCAGGTGGTGTTCACCGAACGCGCACACGCCGGCCTGCTCGACGGCCTCGATCTCGGCGACGTCCGGGTGATCGACGTCGATTCACCGGACTGGGCCGAACTCCTGGAACCACACCGAGATTGGGTCCACGAGGTCGCCGAGGTCACACCCGACGACCTGTTCATGCTGATCTTCACGTCCGGCACGAGCGGCGACCCGAAGGCCGTGCGGTGCACGCACGCGAAGGTCGCGGCACCGGGCCGGATGCTCGCGCAGCGGTTCGGACTCGGCGCCGAGGACGTGGTGTACCTGTCGATGCCGTTGTTCCACTCGAACGCCATCATGGCGGGCTGGGCCGTCGCGCTGGCCGGCGGGTGCGCGGTGGCCCTGCGCCGGCGTTTCTCCGCGTCCGGGTTCCTGCCCGACCTGCGGAAGTTCGGTGTCACCTACGCCAACTACGTGGGCAAGCCGCTCTCCTACATCGTGGCAACGCCCGAGACGCCACACGATTCCGACAACCCACTGCGCATCATGTACGGCAACGAGGGCACCGCGCCCGCGATCGCCGAGTTCCGACGCCGGTTCGACGCGGTCGTCGTCGACGGCTTCGGTTCCACCGAGGGCGGGGTGTCGATTCCCGCGACGCCGGGTGCTCCGGCCGGGTCGCTCGGCCGACTGCCCGAGGACATCCACATCCTGCATCCGGAGACCGGGAAGCCTTGCCCTCCGGCCGAGTTCGACTCCCGCGGCCGGATCGTCAACGCCGACGAGGCCACCGGCGAACTGGTCAACGTCCGCGGTGCCGGTCAGTTCGCCGGGTACTACAAGAATCCCGAGGCCGACGCCGAACGGGTCAGGGACGGTCGCTACTACAGCGGCGACCTCGGGTTCCGCGACGCCGACGGGTTCGTGTACTTCGCGGGCCGCAGTTCGGGCTGGCTGCGGGTGGACGGCGAGAACATCGGCGCGGCCCCCATCGAACGGGTGTTGCTGCGCTACAAAGGGTTCGCTCAGGTCGCCGTCTACGCGGTGCCCGACCGGTATGTGGGCGACCGGGTGATGACCGCGGTGATCCCGTCCGCGGACAACGCGTTCGACCCGGTCGCGTTCGCACGGTTCCTCGATTCCCAGCCCGATCTGGGCCCCAAGCAGGTGCCGACGCTGATCCGCGTCTGCACCGACTTCCCGCGCACCGCGACGTTCAAGGTGCTCACCCGATCGCTGAGCGCCGAGCGCTGGCACTGTGCCGATCCGGTGTGGGTACGCGAGCGCGGTGAGAACGAATTCAGGCTCCTGACAGAGGAACTGGCGGAATCACTCGAATCGGACACCGCCACCACCGGTTAGGTACACGGACTTCCGCGACCCCTTGCCCGCCTTACATACCCTCGGGTATGTTCAGGCGATATGCACGCGCTGCGTGTTCCGTGGGGGAAGCGGAGGAGCGAATGGGATCGACACCGCGCGATGCCGCCCATGCCCTGGGTAGCTTCTACTCGCTGTCGCTCGACGCACTGACCGGAGTGTTCCGGGGCCCGTTCCAGTGGCGGGAATTCACGAACCAGTTCTGGTTCGTCGCGCGCGTCTCGCTCGTCCCGACGATCCTCATGTCGATCCCGTTCACCGTGCTCGTGGTCTTCACCCTCAACTCCCTGCTGGTGGAGATCGGCGCGAGCGACATGTCCGGCGCCGGAGCGGGACTCGGCGCGGTCACCCAGATCGGCCCGCTCGTCACGGTGCTGGTGGTCGCGGGCGCGGGCGCCACCGCGATCGCCGCCGACCTCGGTTCGCGCACGATCCGCGAGGAGATCGCCGCACTCGAAGTGCTCGGCATCGACCCGGTGTCCCGTCTCGTCGTGCCGCGTGCTCTCGCGTCGACCGCGGTCGCCGCGACCCTCAACGGCGCGGTCTGCGCGATCGGCCTGATCGGTGGGTTCTTCTTCTCGGTTCTGCTCCAGAACGTCGACCCGGGTGCGTACGCCGCCGGGGTCACGCTCCTCGTCGGCCCCGGCGAGCTGCTGCTCTCCGAGATCAAGGCCGCCGTGTTCGGCCTGCTCGCCGGGTTGATCGCGTGCCACCGGGGCCTGTCGGTCTCCGGCGGCCCCAAGAGCGTCGGCGAGGCCGTCAACGAAACCGTCGTGTTCGCGTTCGTCGCCCTGTTCCTCGCGAACATGCTGCTCACCTCGATCGGAATCGCGGTGACCGACCGATGAGCCTGATCAGCCTCCGCCACGGACGGGCCGCCCACACGGCGAGCCGGGCCGGGCGCGGTCTCGTCCGCGCGATCGACACGATCGGCGAGCAGATCGTGTTCTGCGTCGGCGCATTGCTGTCCACGGCGAAGGCCGCCCGCCACTACCGCACCGAGACGTTCCGGGTCGTCACCGAGATCGGTCTGGGCACAGGACTTCTCGCGATGATCGGCGGCAGCGTCGCGATCATGGGTTTCCTCACGCTGTTCGCCGGTGCCACCGTCGCCGTGCAGGGCTTCACCTCGCTCGGGAACATCGGCGTCGAGGCGCTCACCGGGTTCCTGTCGGCGTACGTCAACGTGCGGGTCGTCGCGCCCGTCGTCGCCGGTGTCGGTCTCGCGGCGACCATCGGCGCCGGCACCACCGCCCAGCTCGGCGCCATGCGCATCAGCGAGGAGATCGACGCGCTCGAGGTGATGGCGATCCGGTCGGTCCCCTATCTCGTCGGCACCCGGATCCTGGCCGGACTCATCGCCATCCTCCCGCTGTACTCCCTGTCGGTGCTCGCGGCGTTCCTGTCCAGCCGCATCGCGACCGTCACGATTCTCGGCCAGTCCCCCGGCGTCTACGACCACTATTTCGCGACGTTCCTGCGTCCGGCGGACGTGCTGTGGTCCTTCGGTCAGGCGATTGTGATGGCGGTGATCGTCATGCTCGTGCACAGCTACTACGGCTACACCGCGCAGGGCGGTCCGTCCGGTGTCGGCGTCGCGACCGGCCGCGCGGTGCGGCTCTCCCTGATCGCGATGGTGACGGTGACCCTGTTGATCTCGCTGGCCCTCTACGGCAGCAGCCGCCAGCTGCATCTGGCGGGGTGAGCGCGATGCGCACCCACCTGCCCCGCATCGCCGTCGCCGCGATCCTCCTGGTCGCGGTGGGCATCCTCGCGCTCGTCCACCAGTCGTACCGGGGCGGCTTCGCTTCCGGTGTCACCGTGACCGTGGAGACCGGCCGGGCCGGGCTCGTCCTGGACCCCGGCGCGCTGGTCAAGCGGCACGGCGTCCAGGTGGGCACGGTGGCCGCGGTCCACCCGTCGCCGACGGGCGCGGTCGTCGAACTGAGCCTGTTCCCCGGCGACGCCACCCGTATCCCGGCCGACGTCGGCGCCGACATACGCGCGACCACCGTGTTCGGCGCGAAGTTCGTCTCCCTCACCGACCCCGTCCACCCGACCGGCGAACACCTGCGCGAGGGGTCGGTCCTGCGCGCCGCGAACGTCACGGTCGAGACGAACTCGGTGTTCGAATCCCTGACGTCGGTGCTGCACGCCGTCGACCCGGCCGAACTGAACCAGACGCTCGGTGCCGCCGCGACCGCCCTGCGCGGCCGCGGAGACGATCTCGGCACCGCACTCGACGACACCGGCACGATTCTCGCCCAGGTGAATCCGCGCACGGATGTCCTCGGAGAGGATCTCGCGGCGACACGGTCCGTCGCCGGCACCTACACCGAGGCCGCACCGGCCCTGCTCGACTCGCTCGGCAATCTCACCGTCACCGCCCGCTCCGTCGTCGACCGGGCCGAGGATCTCGACGCGATGCTGCTGTCGGTGATCGGCCTGACCGACACCGGGGTCGGCGTGCTCGAACCGAACGGACCGGCGATCGTCGGCGTGCTCGATCTGCTGCGGCCCACCGCATCCGTGCTCGAGGAGTATTCGCCCGTGCTGACCTGCTTCTTCCAAGGCGCCGACCAGGCCCGGTTGCTCGCCGAACCGGCCTCCGGCGGCAACGGCAGTTCGATGATGCTCAACTCGTCGCTGCTGCTCGGCTCCGACCCGTACGAGTACCCGCGCAACCTGCCGGTGGTCGCGGCGACCGGCGGACCGCGGTGCGGCGCCCTGCCCGTCGTCACCGCCGCCGAGTCGCCGGCCCCGTACGTGGTGGCGAACACCGGCGCGAACCCGTTCGAGGCGGGCAACACGAGCCCGGTGTTCGTGCCCGGCTCGATCCTCGAACTCCTGCAGGGGCCCGCCCGGTGACCCGCACCGCGATCGCCGCGGCGGCCTACGCGCTGGTGATGCTCACGATCCTCGGCGCGCTGTTCGTCGTGTTCGGGCAGATGCGATTCCAGGACTACACGCGCTACCACGCGGTGTTCGAGGACGTATCCGGACTACGCACAGGACAATTCGTGCGCGTGGCCGGCGTGGAGGTCGGCCGCATCACGTCCGTCGAGTTCACCGACGGCAACCGGATCGCGGTGACACTGGACGTCGAGGACGTCTACACCCCGACCCGCGCGACCCGCGCGACCGTCCGGTACCTCAACCTCGTGGGCGACCGGTACCTGGAACTGGCCGACGGTCCCGGCGATACGACACCGCTCGGCGCCGGTGGCGTGATCGACATCGACCACACCTCCCCAGCCCTCGATCTGGACGTGCTGATCGGCAGTTTCAAGCCGCTGTTCCGCGCACTCGATCCGCAACAGGTCAACCAGCTGTCCGCCGATCTCATCTCGGTTCTGCAGGGTCAGGGCGGCACGGTCGAGTCGATCCTGCAGCACACCGCGTCGCTCACCTCCACCATCGCCGACCGCGACCGTCTCGTCGGCGACGTCGTCACGAATCTGAATTCGGTACTCGCGACCATGGCCGAGCACCGCGACGAGTTCGACGTCTCCCTCGACCGCGCACAGCAACTCGCGGATCGGCTCGCGCAGGACGGCGCGCTCGTCGCCGAATCCGTCGCGTACATCGACGCGTCGGCCTCCTCGCTCGCGCAACTGCTCACCGTGTCGCGCGACCCCCTGGCCGGCGACATCGTCGAAGCCGGACATCTTGCCGCGCAGCTCAACTCGCGCAGCGACACCATCGAGAGCCTCGCGACGCGCCTGCCCGACGCCTACGCCGCACTCACCCGGCTCGGCGCGTACGGCGGGTTCTTCAACTACTACCTGTGCGGCCTGCAGATCAAGCTCAGCGACCCCAGCGGCAACACCGTCACCTCACCGCTGTTCGGGCAGACGACGGGCAGGTGCGCACCGGCATGACCCGTCGATTCCGTGAGATGAACCAGGTCCGCATCGGGGTGATCGGAACGGTCGCGCTCGTCGTGCTCGTGCTCGCCGCCCTGAACTTCGGGTCGTTGCCGGGCGTCGACACCGGCCGCACCTACCACGCCCGGTTCGTCGACGCAGGCGGGCTGAACACCGGTGACGCCGTGCAGGTTTCGGGAAAGGATGCCGGGCGGGTCTCCGCTGTCGAGATCGACGGCGACGCCGTGCGGGTGAGCTTCACCGTCGACGACCGGGTCGTGCTGGGCACCGACACCACCGTGGAGATCGCGACCGCCACCGCGCTCGGCGCCCGGATGCTACGGGTCCGGCCCGCCGGCCCCGGCGAGGAGGCCGAGGGCACGACCTTCGACCTCGACCGCACCACCGCGCCCTACGAGCTCACCGAGGCGCTCGGCGACCTCGCGACCACCGCCGCGGACATCGACACCGAGCAGGTCGCCGAATCGATGCGGGTGCTCTCGGACACGCTGCGCCGGACCCCGGACGACATCGGAGCGGCCCTGGACGGGGTGCAGCGGTTGTCCACCACGGTCGCCTCCCGCGACGAGTCGCTGCGTGCGCTCCTCGGCAACGCCGAACGGATCACCGCGGTGCTGGCCGAACGCAGCCGGCAGGTCGACGGGCTGATCGTCGACGCCGAGCTGATCCTGCGTGAGCTCGACACCCGGCAACGCTCGCTGGACACCCTGTTCGGCAACGTGAACGCGCTGTCGATCGAGCTGACGAACCTCGTGGCCGACAACGAAACCCAGCTCGCCCCGACCCTCGAGCAGGTCGACGCCGTGCTCGACGTGCTGACCCGCAACCGCGAGAACATCGCGCTCGCCATCGCGCGGCTCGGCCCGTACGCCACCGAACTCGGTGAGGCCGTCGCCTCGGGCCCGTTCTTCAACTCCTACATCCAGAACCTGCTGCCGCCCGAGCTGATCGAACCGGCCCTGACCGACGCGCTCGAACGCGCCGGCGCCGGCGGAGGTACCCCGTGACCCGCATCCGGCCGCTGCTGCCCTGGCTGATCCCGTTCCTGGTGCTCGGCGTGATCGCCGTCGTGTCCTTCGGGATCGTGCCGTGGCGCTCCACGCACGAGTTCACCGCCGAATTCGCCTCCGCCCGTGGCCTGTACCCCGGCGACGACGTGCGCGTGATGGGCGTCGACGTCGGCCGCGTCACGCGCCTCGAGCCGGACGGCGACCGGGTACGCGTCACGTTCGAGATCGACGCGGACCGGCCGGTGCCCGCCGACGTGAGGGCCGCGGTGGTCGCGCCCACCCTCGTGTCGGCCCGGTTCGTGCAGCTCGCACCCGCCTACACCGGAGGACCACAACTCGATCCGGGTTCGACCATCCCGATCGAGCGCACCGCCGTGCCCGTCGAATGGGACGAGGTGACCCGGCAGCTCGCCGAACTGACCACCGAACTCGGTCCCGCCCCGGACGACCCGCAGGGACCGCTCGGCGAGGTCCTCGACGTCGCCGCGAGCAACGTCGAGGGGCAGGGCCTGGACCTGCGCGCGACCGCCGAGGAGTTGTCGGCGGCGTTGCGCACCGTCTCCGACGGTCGCGGCGACCTGTTCGCGGTCGTCCGCAACCTGCAGGTGTTCGTCGACGCACTGTCGGACAGTCGCGGGCAGATCGTCGCGTTCAACAACCGGATGGCCTCGGTGACGCAGATCCTCGACGCGAACCGCGACGACATGGGCAGCGCGCTGGGCACGCTCGGCACCGCTCTCGGTGAGGTCGAACGGTTCGTGCGCGACAACCGCGAGCGCATCGGCGGCACCGTCGACCGGACCGCCGAACTCGCCGAGACGCTCGCGGCCCAGCGGGACGGAATCGCGCAGGTCCTGCACGTCGCTCCGACCGCGCTGTCCAATCTGCAGGGCATCTACCAGCCCGCCCACAACACGGTCGTCTCGGCGCTGGCGCTGACCAACTTCGCCAACCCGGTGCAGTTCATCTGCTCGGCGCTCGCGGCCGCGGAGGACGTCGACGCGCACACCGGGTCGGAACTGTGTGTGCAGCAACTCGGTCCGATCCTGCACCTGCTCGCCGTCGACTATCCGCCGATCATGATCAATCCGACCCGGGGTGTCGGCGCGCTGCCCGACCAGCTCGTGTACACCGAACCGGGACTGGTCCCGGTGTCCTCCGGCTCCGATCTCGAGGACCTGCTTCTTCCGGGAGGGCGATGAGAACCGCACGCGCGGCCCTGCTGCTGGTCCCGCTCGTCCTGGTGACGAGCGCGTGCGAGTGGCGCGGGGTCAACTCGCTGACGTTGCCGGGTACCCGCGGCCACGGCGACGGCGCCTACAGTGTCGATATCGAGATGCCGAACGTCACTACCCTCGAACGTAATTCGAGAGTCCGGGTCGCGGATGTCACGGTCGGCCGGGTGGACGACATCCGGCTCGACGGCGGTCACGCCGTGGTGACGGTGGTGCTCGACGGCGGCACCGCACTGCCCGCGAACGCGACCGCGAAGATCGGGCAGACGAGCCTGCTCGGGTCGGCGCATCTCGAGCTCGCCCCGCCACTCACCGAATCGCCCACCGGCACACTGGAGGACGGTGACGTCATCCCCCTCGAGCGCGCCGGGCTGTTCCCCACCACCGAGCAGACCCTGTCGGCGTTGTCACTGGTGCTCAGCGGCGGTGGCCTGGCCCAGGCCCAGGAGATCTCCCGCGAGCTGAATCTCGCCCTGACCGGGCGCGAGGAGTCGGTGCGCGCCCTGCTCGGGCAGCTCGACGTCGCGCTCACCGGTCTCGACGATCAGAAGGCGCAGATCGTGGGGGCGATGGAATCCCTCGACGCGCTCGCGGTCGAGGTGTCCGCGCAGAACCAGGCGCTCGCCGACGCCACCGATGCGCTCGCCCCGGCACTGGACGAATTGTCTTCTCGCCGCGACGATCTGACGCGGGCCTTGACGTCGCTCGGCGATCTGGGGCGGATCGCCGGCGACCTCGTCGACGCGTCCGGGGACGATGTCGTGGCGAATCTGCGTGATCTCGAGCCGGTGATGGCCTCGCTCACCGCGGCCGGGGATTCGCTCACCGAATCGCTCCGCTACCTGCTCACCTTCCCGTTCCCGATCGACACCTACCGCAATGCCGTGCGCGGCGACTACGCGAACGGCACGGTGATCCTGGACCTGACGTTGCCGACGCTCGAGAATGCGCTGTTGCTCGGCACCCCGTTCGAGAACGCGCTCACCGGTCCGCCCGCCGCGATCCCGCCCGTCCCGACCGATGTGTCCGCCCCGGACCCGATGGGCCTGCTCGCCCAACTTCTGGGGGTTCCCCGATGATGCCGTCCGTCCGCAACCGGCTGATCGTGTTCCTCACGGTCGGTATCGCCGCGATCGTCGCCGTCGGCGTGTGGTTCGTGCAGGTGCCCGCGCAGCTCGGGATCGGCCGCTACGTGGTGCGCCTGGACCTCGCCGACGCGGGCGGTCTGTATCCGACCGCGAACGTCACCTATCGGGGCGTGACGATCGGCCGGGTCACCGAGGTCCGGATGACCGATGACGGCGCCGAAGCCACCCTGTCGCTCGACTCGTCGGTGCCCGTCCCGGCGTCGACCGCCGCCGAGATCCGCAGCATGTCGGCGATCGGTGAGCGCTATGTCGATCTCGTACCGGACGACGCGAACACTCCGTATCTGGCGGACGGCGACGTCCTGCCCCGCGACCGCGTGGCCCTGCCCGAACCGGTCGACCGGGCCATCGATCGGCTCGACGACACCCTGCAGGCGGTCGGGGCGGACCGGTTGGCCGTCCTGCTCGACGAGGCGCACACCGCGATCGGCGCGTCCGGCGACGACCTGCGGACACTGGTGGATTCGGCGACCGCGGTCGCCGGGGAGGGCGCCGACAACGCCGACGAGACCGGCGCGCTCATCGACGGCGCCGGTCCGCTGCTGCAGACCCAGATCGACTCGTCGTCCGCGATCGGGCAGTGGGCGTCGGCATTGGCCGGCACCACCGGCACGTTGCGCGATGCGGATCCGGACATGCGGGCGCTCGTCGACCGGGCCGCTCCCGCCGCCGACGAGGTCAGCGCGGGGTTCCAGCGCATCGAACCGACGCTGCCGCTGCTGCTCGCCAACCTCGTGTCGGTGGAACAGGTTGCCGCCGTCTACAACCCGGGCGTCGAACAGATCCTTGTGCTGTTCCCGTCCATCATGGCGTCCACCCAGTCCGCGGCCCTGCCGAACGTCGACAATCCGTCGCAGAACACGTTCTTCGTCAACTCGTACAACGACCCGCCGCCGTGCATCGAGGGGTTCCTGCCGCCCGAACAGCGCCGCTCCCCCACCGAACTCGATGTGCCGCAGACGCCGCCCGACCTGTATTGCAAGCTGCCGTCGGACGATCCGGTCGCGGTGCGCGGCGCCCGGAACCTGCCGTGCCTCGAATTCCCGGGCCTGCGCGGCGCGACGGTGCAGACCTGCCGGGAGCAGGCCGCGGAGCAGGGTGTCGCCGGGGCGGTCGCGGGAACCTACGATCCGATCACCGGGGTGTACACGGGCTCGGACGGAAAACGGTACGTGCAGGGAGATCTCGCGGGCGGCGCGCCGCGGACGCTGGAGGATCTGCTGCTGCCGACCGGGTAGCCGCCGGTGCGGCGCGGAAAGCGCCGCACCGGGCGGAGATCAGGCGGTCGCGGCCTCGTTGAACTTTTCGAGCGTGCCGGTCGCCTCGAGGTACTCCTGCACCCAGCGTTCGATGACCGCGGAGGACTTCTCGACCTTGGTGAGCTGGCCGACGACCTGGCCGACGGGGTTGAACGCGACGTCGACGGTCTCGTCCGGGTACTTGTGGGTGGCGGCCACCGCCATACCGGACACCATGTACTGCAACGGCATTCCGAGCGGCTTCGGGTTGCCTTCCTTCTCCCATGCCTCGGTCCAGTCGTTCCGCAGCATGCGGCACGGTTTGCCGGTGAACGAGCGGCTGCGCACGGTGTCGCGGCTGGTGGCCTTCGCGTAGGCGGCCTGCTGGACGGGGGTGTTCTCCGCTTCCTCGACCATCAGCCACTGCGAACCGGACCACGCGCCCTGCGCGCCCAGCGCGAGCGCGGCGGCGATCTGCTGGCCGCTGCCGATGCCGCCGGCGGCCAGCACCGGGATCGGCGCGACCTCCTTGACGACCTGCGGCCACAGCACGATCGACCCGACCTCACCGCAGTGGCCGCCACCCTCGCCGCCCTGCGCGATGATGATGTCCACGCCGGCGTCGGCGTGCTTGCGGGCCTGCGCCGGCGAGCCGCACAGCGCGGCGACCTTGCGGCCGGAGTCGTGGATGTGGGCGATCATGTCCGCCGGCGGGGTGCCCAGCGCGTTGGCGATGAGAGTGACCTTCGGATGCTGCAGCGCGACCTCGACCTGAGGGGTCGCGGTGGCCTCGGTCCAGCCGAGGAGCTGCAACGCGTTATCGTCACCGTCCTCGGACAGCGGCACGCCGTGGTCCAGGAGGATCTTGCGTCCGAAATCGAGAGTCTCCTGCGGCACCATCGACTGCAGCATCTTCGTGAGTTCTTCGGCGGACAGGTTCGAGTCCATGCCCTCGTACTTGTTCGGGATCACGATGTCGACGCCGTACGGGTGGTCGCCGATGTGCTCGTCGATCCAGTTCAGCTCCACTTCGAGCTGCTCGGGCGTGAACCCGACGGCGCCGAGGACGCCGAAGCCACCGGCCTTGGAGACGGCCACGACGACGTCGCGGCAGTGGGTGAACGCGAAGATGGGGAACTCGATTCCGAGTTCGTCGCAGAGCGGGGTGTGCATTCGGCACTCCTTCGAGGACGCGAGTCGCATATTGGAACGTGTTCTACTCTAGTTGCGACGCGTCGAAATAGGGAGGCCCTTCGTCCACTCGCTCCCCGGGTGACGGCTTTCTGCCACCCGGGGAGGCGAGGCGGTCAGATGGTGCCGGCGGCCTTCAACTCCGCCTGCTGCTGCTCGGTGAGACCGAGCAGGTCGCCCCACACCGCGGCGTTGTCGTAGCCGGCGATCGGTGCACCGGCACGACGCACGCCGCCGGGGGTTCCGGCGAGCACCGGGACGACGCCGGGACCGAGAACCTCGGAGCCGGTGCGCTCGTCGTGGTGTTCGACGAGCATGCCGCGCGCGCGGAACTGTTCGTCGGCGACGACCTCCGCGACGGTGTTGACCGGTCCGGCCACCACCCCGCTTGCCGCGAGGTGTTCGAGCAGGTCGTCGAGCTTCCACTGCGCCGCCCACGCGCCGATCAGGTCGTCGAGTTCGTCCTGGTGCACGCCGCGCGCGAGGTGATCGGCGAAGCGCACGTCGTCGGCCAGTTCCGGGCGGTCCATCGCGGCGCACAGCCGCCGGAACACGGTGTCCTGGTTGGCGGCGATGACGATCCACATGTCGTCGCCGGTGCGGTACAGGTTGGACGGGGCGATGCCCTCGAGGCGGGTTCCCGACGGTCCACGCACCACACCGGCGGTGTCGTAGTCGGGAATTACCGATTCCTGGATGGCCAGGCAGGATTCGGTGAGCGCGACGTCGACGACCTGCCCGCGGCCGGTGCGTGCGCGGGAGACGAGCGCCGCGAGGATGCCCTGGACGGCGAACATGCCGGCCAGGGAATCCCCGAGGGACAGCGCCAGCCGCGGCGGGGCCTGGCCCGGGTAGCCGTTGAGGTGCCGCAGCCCGGATTCCGCCTCGGCGACCGAGGCGTATCCCGCCTGTCCCGCCTTGGGGCCGGTCTGCCCGTAACCGGAGACGCGGGCCAGCACGATGCCGGGATTGATCCCGGACAGCACGTCGTAGCCGAGGCCCCACTTCTCGAGGGTGCCGGGACGGAAGTTCTCGACGATGACGTCCGACTCGGCGACCAGTCGCCGGAACAGGTCCTGTCCCTCGGGCGACCGCAGATCGAGGGTCACGCACCGCTTGTTGCGGGCGTGGACGGTCCAGAAGAACCGGTGCCCGTCCTTCTCGCCCTGCCCCCACGTGCGCAGCGGGTCGGGACGCTTCGGGTCCTCGATCTTGATGACGTCGGCGCCCATGTCGCCGAGCAGCCGCCCGGCGAACGGCCCGGCGATCAGGGTGCCCAGTTCGAGCACCCTGATCCCGTCGAGCGCGCCCGCTTGCGTCGCCGAGTTCTGCTGCGCCGAGTCGTGCTGTGTCACTGCCGTATTCCGTTCGTCTCGCGGGTCAGTACCCGAGGTGTACCGTCTTCTCCTCGGTGAACGCCTCGAGACCGCTGCGGCCGAGTTCACGCCCGATACCGCTGGCCTCACGTCCGCCCCAGGGCAGGCTCGGGTCGGGAACACCCCAGCCGTTGACCCACACGGTACCGACCCGAAGCTGCGGGATCACGCTGTGCACGGTCGACAGGTTCTGGCTGAAGATGAACGCGTTGAGCCCGTACTTGGTGGTGTTCGCCAGCCGCACGGCCTCCTCGGTGGTCTTGAACGTGATGACGGTCGCGACCGGACCGAAGATCTCCTCGCGGGCGATCGTCAGCTCGTTGTGCCCGCGGAAGACGGTGGGCTCGACGAAGAAGCCGCGGTCGCCGACCCGCCCGCCGCCGGTCAGCAGCTCGGCTCCCTCGGCGCGACCCTTCTCGATGTAGCCGAGGATCCGATCGAGCTGCTTGCGGTTGACGATGGTGCCCTGCGTCGTCGCCGCGTCGAAGGGGTCACCGACGACGGCTCCGCGGGCGAACTCGACGAGTCCCTCGACGACCTGGTCGGCGATCGATTCGTGCACGATGACGCGGGTGCCGGCCGCGCACACCTGGCCCTGGTGGTAGAAGTTGCCCATCGCGATCCACGGCAGCGACGCCTCGAGGTCGGCGTCCGGGAAGATCAGCTGGGGCGCCTTGCCGCCGAGCTCGAGGGTGACCTTGCGGAACTTCTCACCCGCGAGCGAGGTGATGGTCTTGCCGACGGCGGGGCTGCCGGTGAAGGTGATCTTGTCGATGCCCTCGTGCGCGGCGAGCGCGGCGCCCGCCTCCGGCCCGAGGCCCGGCACGACGTTGAACGCGCCGTCCGGCACGCCCGCCTCGGCGAGCAGGTCGGCGAGCTTCAGGGTGGACAGCGACGCGTCCTCGGCGGGCTTGACGACGACCGAGCACCCGGCGGCCAGCGCGGGGGCGACCTTCCACGCGGCGACGACCGTCGGGTTGTTCCACGGGGTGATCGCGCCGACCACGCCGAGCGGCTGACGCAGGGTGTAGCCGAAGCGGTGCTGCGGTCCCACGTCGGGGAGCAGGATCGCTTCGCCGGCGATCTTGTCGGCCCACCCGGCGTAGTGCCGGAACGAGGCCGCCGCGGCGGGGATGTCGCCGGCGACGGTGTCGGCGTACAGCTTGCCCATCTCGGCGGTTTCGAGGGCGGACAGTTCGGGTGCGTGCTGTTCGATGAGATCGGCTGCGCGCGAGAGGATCCGGCCGCGTTCGGCGCCGGGCATCTGCGACCACGCGCCGTCCTCGAAGGTGGCCCGGGCGGCGTCGACGGCGGCGTCGATGTCCTCGGCGCGACCGGCGGCGATCTGCGCGACCGGTTCCTCGTTCGCCGGGTTGACGGAGGTGAAGGTCGCGCCGGAGCGCGCGGGGACGGCGCGGCCGCCGATGCGCAGCAACGGTTCCGGCACCACGACGGGATGCGGTGTGGGGGCAGTGGTGGTTTCGGTCATCTTGAACTCCTAGGGTGAGGGCGGAGCGAAACGACGAGCGAGTCCTGACCACGACGAGTCGTAGTCGGGTTGACGGTGGGCCGCCGCGAGGGCGGTGTCGGTGACGGCCAGCGGCAGCCGGGTCTCGAACATGAACGACATGGTGTTCTCGAGCTTGACGGGGGCGAGTTCCGCGGCACTCGCGAGTTCGAACGTCTCCAGGTCCGGTCCGTGCGCGCCCCACTGGTTGTGCAGCGACGCGCCGCCGGGAACGAACCCTTCGGCCTTCGAATCGTGCCTGCCACGAACGAGTCCCATGAACTCCGTCATGACGTTGCGGTGGAAGTGCGGCGGGCGGAAGGTGTGTTCGCCGACGACCCAGCGTTCGGGGAACACCGCGAAATCCACGTTCGCCTGCCCCGGAATCGGGGTGGCCGAGGTCAGCACGGTGAAGATCGACGGGTCCGGGTGGTCCCAGCCGCCGGTGGTCATGACGTTGAACCGGGAGATGTCGTACTTGTACGCGCCGTGCGTGCCGTGCCACGCGACGACGTCGAGCGGCGAGTGGCCGAGTTCGGTGGCCCACAGGTGCCCGCCGAACTTCTGGACGAGTTCGAAGGTGCCGACACGGTCCTCGTACCACGCCGTCGGGTACAGGAAGTCGCGGGCGTGCGCGAGGCCGTTCGCGCCGATCGGTCCGAGTTCGGGCAGTTCGAATGCGGCACCGTAGTTTTCGCACACGTATCCGGTGGCGGCCGCGTCGAGCAGCTCGACCCGGAACCGCACGGCACGTCCGACGACGGCGATCTCACCGGGCGCGACCGCCAGGCGGCCGAACTCGGTGCACAGCAGCAGTTCCCCGTCCTGCGGCACGAACAGCATCTCGCCGTCGGCGTTCACGAAGTACCGGTCCGTCATCGACTCGGTGATCGCGTACAGGTGCACGGCGATCCCGGTGCGGGAGAGGACGTCCCCGTTCACCGCGTAGGTGGTGACGCCGTCGACGAAGTCGCGTCCCGCGGTGGGGACCGGCTGCGGATCCCACCGCAGCCGGTTCGGGGTCACCAGTCCCCCGGTCAGGGGCGCCGACGCCCAGTTCCCGTCGTCGATGCGCCGGAACGCGGGGTGCGCGGCCGACGGCATGATCCGGTACGTCCAGGTGCGCCTGTTGATTCCGCGTGGTTCGGTGAACGCCGTCGCGGAATGCTGTTCGGCGTAGAGCCCGTACGGGGCGCGCTGCGGCGAGTTCTGGCCCCACGGCAGCGCCCCCTCGATCGCCTCGCTGTGGTGTTCGTTGCCGAACCCGTGGAGGTAGTCGAGGTCCACCGAACCGGCCGTCACGTCAGGGCAACCATCTCGTGCAGCGTCGAGCCGTGCCGCTCCTGGGTCAGGCCATCGACGGACACCGACAGGGAGAAGTCGGAACGGAACCGGAAGTACCCGGGCCGGCCGATGAGCCGGTTGACGATCGGCTTGATCAGCGGGCTCGCCGCGAGTGGAATGTCCTCGAGCAGGTTGTGCGCGTGCACGATCTCGCGGACGTCCAGCCTGACGTCGAGCACATCCGGGATGCGGATCCGCAGCCACGTCGGGTAGGTGCGATCGGCGACGGGGTCGAACACGGTGGGCCCCTCGGTCATCTCGACCTCGCCGTTGCTGACGATCACCTCGCTACCGCGCGCGACCATCACCGGCTGCGACCAGTGATTGCCGTACTTCTTCTGCGTGTGCACCATCGCGTAGACCAGGGTGAAGTCGTCGGTGTACAACCGGCCCCAGTACCACTTGTCGATGATCCGCTTCATGTCGCCCACGCCCCAGTTGTGGTCGTGGTAGCCGCGGCCGGCGACGGTGGTGGTCTCGCCGTCGACGGTCACCGTGCCGGCGACCTTCGCGCGGGGCGCGCCGACGACCCAGGCGAAGAACTCGCGGTCGTTGTAGCTGGTCTGCCCGCGACCGGGCATCCACGGCGGTACCTCGGCGGTGAACGTGAGATCGAACCCGAGATCACCCTCGGCGACCTTCACCCGGTAGACGGGCAGGCCGTTCTCCTCGCCGGTCAGGCGGGCGAAGTTCGTTCCGACCCGCACGTCGCACTTCTCGGTGGACACCGCGAGATCCTCGTCGGTGAACTGCCGGACCACCTCGCGGCGCTTGCCGTCCGGGCTGTAGACGTGGATCTCCACACCGGGCTTGCGGTGCACGAGTTCCCGGGTCTGCAGCATCGCGACGACGATGCGGCCGTCGTCGAGGTGTGCGTCGAAGTACCAGTGTTCGAAGGCGTGCTTGTCGGTCGACGGATGGGCTCCGTTGTCGCTCGGTGCGACGGTCGTGATCTCGCCGTCGCGTCGGCCCGGTCCGTTCCAGGCCTCGACGATCTGTAGTGCAGCCACAGTGTCCCTTCCCAGTGGTGGCGGTGTCCCCAGTAGTGGCGGTGTCAGCGTCGCAGTGCGCCGCTGGGGCGGTGTCAGCGTCGCAGTGCGCCGCTGGCGTCGAATTGTGCTTCGCGTCCCTGCATCTGAGCCCGGTACCAGTTCTCGCGGTGGGCGACCATGATCTTCTCGTGCACCTCGGCGACGCCGGGGACGAAGCGGCGGGCCAGTTCCATCGCGGTGATGAGCGGGAACCGGGCGATCGGAATGATCAACCACGGCAGCACCTTCGGCATCGAGTACTTGCGGCGGGTGCCGGGCGCCATGTAGATCGCCGAGTACACGGAGTTGATGCGGAAGTTGTAGGCCTCGCGCAGGCGGGTCAGGCCGCGGTGTCCGTCGCGCGGCGCGAACGCCTGCGGGTACGACTCGATCAGTTCCTTGCCGTGTTTTCCCGAGTCGTGCGAGCGGGACACCACGGTGGTCGCGAGTGCCCGCAGGCTGTCGCCGATGGTTTCCGGGTACCAGCGCAGTCGCACCCCGAGCAGGTAGCCCATGTACTTCTGGAAGTGGATGAGTGCGCGGATCTCCCGCGGGGTGGTCTGGTACCCGAGCACCCACAGCGCCAGGCCGGGGGTGACGCTGCCGGCGATGAGGGTGAGCATCATGTAGGTCTGGCTGATGGGCAGACCCCACTTGGACTGGTCCCACTCGGGATGGTTCGCCACCCGGGAGCGGACGGACACGTGCATCACGCGCACCTTCAGTGCGGTGGCGCGGCCCTTCGATCCGGGGGTCAGCAGCGCGCCGGGTTCGGACACGTCCATCCAGAAGCGGCAGGTTTCGAGGAATCGGCGCAGCGCGTTGTCCCCGGCGTAGCCACCGGCCAGCGACAGCGGTGTCGCGACCGCGGCCTCGGTGTAGATCTCGAGGGTTTCGGCGCCGGCGAAGCTGAACAGCATGGTGCCCCAGCGTCGCCAGATCGCCGCGCCCTGCTCGACGAGTTCCGGTTGCACCCAGTCGGGCACGGTTTCGAACTCCTCGAACAGCGCGCGCATCGACTCGGGTGCGTCGGGCACCGCGTCGATGCCGTCGGCGAGGGCGATCTCGAGCATTTCGCGCGTCCGCTTCGGCCCGGTCTCCCCGTGGTAGACCTCCTCGACGAATCGTTCCGCGGTGGGGTCACCGCTGTAGAGGTCGTTGCACAGGGCGCGGGCCTGTTCGTCGGTCGGCAGGATGTCGAAACCGGTGAGTTTCAACACGAGTCGCCGCATCCGCTGGACACGTTCGGTCGCAACGGATTCCCAGTACGGGAACGCGGACGGGCAGCGGTCGATCTCGTCGGGTGTCTCACGCGCGATGGTGCCGGTCATGCCGGGACCTCCTAGTTCCGATCGTCGAGGACGGTGCGGCGGATCCAGGCGGCGAGGCGGGTGACGACGTCGTTCAGCCCGCCGGGCTGGTCCACCAGATAGTGGTTGAGGCCGCGCATCTCGATCAGTTCGGCGTCGCGGGGCAGCGCGGCGTGCATGAGCCGCGAGTCCTCGGCGAACGCGGCCTGGTCGCCGAGCAGGCTCATGACCATCGTCGGGGCGTGCACCGACCGCAGGTCGGTGAGCGCGTCGGCGTTGGTGCGGTCGGGACTCCACGTGCTCAGCCAGCTGCGGACGGTCACGAACCGGGCGAGCCCGCCGGCGGCGGTGTTCGCGGCCTTCGGATCGCCGTACATGCTGCCGAGCTCGCGGTCGCTGGGGTCGATCGTCAGGTCGACGAAGCGCGGGTCGGCGACGGTGCGGTGCACCACGAAGCCGCGGTCGGAGGCGCCGGTGCGGTTCAGGTCGTCGAGCTGGTCGAGCGCCCAGGCGTCGATGCGGCGCATGCGGGCCAGCTGCGCGTCGCGGTACTGCTGCACCCACTCGGGGTCGAGCGGCGCGGTCCGCGCGTACAGGTCGAGGTCGGGGTCGGTGAGGTACGGATCGGCCTCGTCGACGACGGCACCGTCGATCCAGTGCCGCAGCACCCGCGCCCGGCCGGGGTGGGCCCCGACCAGCATCAGCGCGTCGGCGGGCCGCAACCCGGCCGACGCGAAGGGCGCCGGATCCCCCGCGGGAGTCTCGGTGACGGTCGGGTTCTCGGCCTGCGACTGGTAGAAGGAGGCGAGCGAGCCGCCGCCGCTGAACCCGAGCAGCACGACCTTCTCGAAGCCGAGTTCGTCGGCCATCCAGCGCACCCCGGTGCCGAGGTCGAAGGCGGCGCGCTCCATGATGAGCGCCGGTTCGTTCGACGCGTAGCGGGTGTTGAGCCCCATCGCGGGGATGCCCTGCTCGGCGATCGCCTTCAGCAGGAAATGGCTGAGGAAGTTCGATGCGGGATGACACATGATCACCCCTACTTCGGTCGAATATCCTTCTTCCGCCACCAGATTGGCGTGCAGAGTCGGGTAGTGGCGGCTCAGTCCGGAATGCATCTCGACGCGGCCGTCGTTCGCGGGTTCGTACGGGATGCGCTGGAAGTGGTCGCGGATCTCGGTCGTGGAAGTCATGTCACCGTCCGGTATTTCAGCATCATGTCGTGGTCTTCGTGGTCGAGGATGTGGCAGTGCCACACGTAGCCCTGCAGCGTGTGCATGTCGGAGTGCTCCCGGTGGGCTGCCTGCTCGGTGTGGCCGTGATCGACGTCGCCGATGGTCTGGACCAGGTCCGTGGCGAAGGTGGCGTCCGGGTCGAAGCCGAGTTCCTCGGCGGTCGGGAATCGAACCACGATCCGCGTCACCGAGTTCGGGTCGCAGATGACCGTGTCCTTGAATCCGGTCTCCCACGGTTGCGGTCCGCGCAGCGGCTCGACGACGAACGGATCCGGGTCCGGGGTCCACTTGATCCCGAGCGGCGGCTGCGGCTGGCGCGCGCACATCGCGAGGGTGTTGATCGCCTGCCGCCCCAGGACGCGGAAGGTCACCAGGTGCAGGTGCACCGGGTGCGGGTCCGGGGTGGCGTTGACGATGTTCCACTGCTCGACGGTGCCCTGCCGCGGCATCTCGATGTCGTCGCTGTGGAAGCGAAGGTTGTTGAGCGACATGATCGACGGCGGCAGGCGCACGTCCGACGGCTGGCTCAACGACACGTTCCGCACGACCTGCGGTTGCGGGATCGGACCCACGGGGTGGGGCTGCCCCGCTCCCCCACGGAGGGTCGCGGGAACCGGACCGGCGAATCCGCGCACCGCCTCCGCCCGGAAGCGCATGAACACCGGCATCCGCACCGCGCCGATCTGCGCGGCCTGGGGGGCGGCGTCCTCGGTGTTGCGGAGTTCGACGGTGGAACCGGCTTCGAGCAACCCGAAATCGACGAGCAGGTCGGCACGTTCGCCCGGCGAGAGCCGGATCCGGGTGGTCGCGGCGGGTGCGTCGAGCAGTCCGCCTTCCATGCCGATGACCCAGAACACCATGCCGTTGGAGAAACTCAGGTCCCACACACTGAACGAGGCGGCGTTGAGCAGGCGCAGCCGGTAGAGACCCCGCGCGACGCGAGCCTCGGGCCAGATCTTGCCGTTGACGACGCCGACGTCTCCGACGGCGCCGCCCTCCCAACGACCCTGCGGCACGATCGGGGTGGAACGGATGGACTGCGAACCGTCGCTGTTGACGATCTTCTCCTGCAGCACCAGCGGCAGGTCGAACTCGCCGGAGGGCAGGCCGAGCGGGTTTCCGGCCTCGCCCGTGTCGAACTCGTCGCGCAGCTGGTAGATGCCGGCGAGCCCGGCGTAGACGTTGAGCCGGGTGACCGCCATCGCGTGGTCGTGGTACCACAGCATCCCGGCTTCCTGCCGGTTCGGGTAGCGGTAGGTCATGCCCTGACCGGGTCTCGAGACCAGCTCCGGGTGACCGTCGGACGCGGGCGGGGTGACCCCGCCGTGCAGGTGCAGCGAGGTCGGGATCTCGACGCGGTCGCGTTCGCTCAGCCCGTGCAGCGTGGTGTCGAAGTCGGGAGCGAAAGGATGGACACTCAACCGGTTTCGGTACAGGACCTCGGTGGGCTGGCCGCGGTGCGCGGTGATGACCGGACCGAGATAGCCGTCGCCGTAGGCGAGGGTCGCGCCGGGCGGGAGGTCGCGGTGGAAGCTGTGGGTGGAGCTGACGGCGTCGATCTCGATCGTCGATCCACCGACCTGCTCGAGCACCGGCAGTTCGTCGACGAACGGTGCGAGGGTCGGGGAACGGAACAGCAGGGGCCGGCCGATGTCGGGGCCGTCGGCGGTCGCACGACCGGTGAGAAGTCCGGTCGCGCCGACTCCTGCCCCCACGGTGATTCCCGTGAGAAGTGTTCTGCGACTGAGTTTTCGCATCGAGAAGCTTCCATGACGAGCCCTGCGCGGACGAATGGGAAAGGCGGCCGGTCGTGATCCGAGCCACACAGTACCATAGGGTATGGTTCAGTCAAGATCGCTGCGACCAGGCACGATGAGGTCGCGCCGCTCCCCCGGTGACGCTCGAAGGAGAACTGTGCGACGACTTTTCGCCCGGGCATGGATCCTGGCCGCGGCGGCCGGCCTGTGCGCCCCCGCCGCGGCCACCGCGACCCCGGCAGCAGACCCGTGTGCCGAGCCGACAACGCCGCCGGTCGTACTGGTCCACGACATCGCATCCGATGCCGGTGCCTGGGACGAACTGGCCGCCGATCTCGGGACCGCCGGCCGGTGCATCCTGGCGATCACCTGGGGCGCACCCGAACCCGCCGACGTTCCCGTGCCGTTCGCGGGACTGCGCGGAGTGGATGCCGGTGCGCGCGACCTCGCCGCCGCCCTCGCAGGCGCCGGCACCGTGGACGTCGTCGCCCACGGCGTCGGCGGTCTCGTCGTCCAGCGTTATCTGCAGGATCACGGATCGCGGTCGGTACGGTCGCTGACGACGCTCGGCCCGATCTGGGACGGCACCGAGATCGGTGGACTCGCCGCCGCAGAGGAAGTCAGCCGCCGAATCGGGACATACGACCTGGTGCTGAGCCTCGAGAAGCCGGTGATCGATCCGGTCTGTGCGGGCTGCCGCGAGGTGATTCACGGATCCGACCTGTTGCGCGACCTTTACGCTCGCGGGCCGGTCACCGACGGTGTCCGGTACACGGACATCGTCTCGACGTGCGACGGGTTCGTCGTCCCCGCCACCGGTGCGTCGATGCCGGGCACGACCGTCGTCACGCTGCAGGAACGCGACCCCGGCAACTGCGCCGGACACTTCGCGTTGCCGCGCGATCCTCTCGCACGCGCTCTCGCCCTCGACGCGGTCGAGCACGGCGGCGTGTAGGCTCGACGCGGTCGAAGACAGACGAAGGAGTGGTTGACGTGATGCGCCAGCCGTCGGAGACCGGACGTCCGGCAGAGCGACGGAAACGGCTCTCGCTCGAGGATTGGACCGAGGCCGGACTGCGGCTTCTCGTCACCGAAGGCCGTGCGGCGGTGAAGATCTCCCGGCTCTGCAAGGAACTCGGCGTCACCAAGGGCAGCTTCTACTGGCACTTCGACGACATCGATCAACTGATGAAGGCGATCGCCACCCGCTACGCCTCGCAGGAGAACGACGCCGCCCGAGGGCTGACCAGCCTCGAAGAGCTGCCCGTCCGTGAGCGATTGGCGCGGATGGGCACGATGCTCGTCGACGATCGGGCCTGGGCGGCGGAGGTGGCGGTGCGGGAGTGGGCCCGCACCGACCCGAAGGTCGCCGAGTCCGTGCGCGCACTCGATCAGCGGATCATGGCCGTGGTCGAAAATGCCTTCCGTGAACTCGGTTTCGACGAGCGCGCCGCCCGCGTGCGCGCCGGAACACTCGTGTACGCGGGCATCGGATTCGTCTACGGCCGGGACAGCCTCGCCACCCCGACCATCGACGAGATCCAGGAACTGCTCGCCGTCCTCACCGCCCGGTGACGGTCACGCGCGGGTGAGCCGCAACCGCCACGCCTCGGGTCCGCGTTCCTCGTAGTCGACAGCCAATCGGCCGCCGGTTCGCTCGGCGAGCTGATGCAGCAGCGGAAGCGGGTCGTGCGGGGCGACCAGGACGAGTGCGCCGCCGGCGGGGACCGCGTCGAACGCACCGAACACCGTCGCGTGCCGGATCGCGTGCGGAATCTCGCGCACGTCGAGCACCGGATCGGGTTCGTCCTTCTCCCCGCACGTGCAGGTGTGACCCCCGCACCCCTGTTCGGACGCCTGGTCGTCGTGGGCGCCGAGCAGGTCGTGCATGCCCTCGACGGCACCGGCGAGCGAGACGTCCGGGTCCGCGGCGACCACCGGCAGGATCCGATCGTTCTCGTCGACGAGGTGCGCATCGAACATGGTGCGCAGCGCATACGCGGCGGCCGCGGCGCGTGTCGGGGACGCCTCGCGTTCGATGCTGTCGACGAGCGCCGCGATACGCCGGTGCACGGCGATCATGGACTCGACGAGCAGCTTCGCGTCGACGCGGCGGGCCGCGGCCGGGTAGAGAGCCCGCTCCTCGGCGATCGCGTGCGGCAACAGGGTGCCGGTGAGGTAGTCGACGACGGCGCGCCGCGCGACCTCGAAGCCTGTGTTCTTTTCGGCCGCGTCGAGCAGCGCATCGGTCAGATACGCGATTCTCCCGGCGATCTCGGCGTGATGGTTCCTGATGGCGTCGACGGCGTGCGCATCCTCCGCAGTGGCCGCGACGACGACGTTGTCGGTGGTCATTTCCACTCTCCTTGTGCAGGTGGCCGATCACCCGTCAATTTACTACAGTTATTTCCGTGGAAAATAGTGATCTCCTTCTCGGCCCCCGACCGACGCCCGCGACGGCGTCGCTCCCGGCGCTGTCGCCGCAGCGGATCACCGTCCTCGACGACGTCCGCGCCCACGACCCCACCCGGATCAACGACATCGCCGAACGCCTCGGTCTGCACCCCAACACGGTGCGCGAACACCTCGACGCGCTCGTCGCGGACGCTCTCGTGGAAACCACCACCGAACCCGCCCGCGGACGCGGCCGGCCCGCCAAGCTGTACCGGCCGACCCCGGCCGCCGACCCGACGAGTGCGAGCCGCGAGTACGCGGGACTCGCCACCGCCCTCGCCGGACACATCGCGCGCACCAGCCTCGATCCGGAAGCCGACGCCCGCGCCGCCGGACGCGACTGGGGTCACGAGCTCGCGCGCGAATCCGGTTGCGACGCGGCCGATCCGCACCGAGCGGTGCTCGATCTGCTCGCCCGGCTCGGGTTCGATCCGCACGACGGAGGCCACGCGGGCGGCATCGCACTGCGGCAGTGTCCCCTGCTCGACGCCGCGCGCCGCTACCCCAGCGTGGTGTGCCAGGTCCACCTGGGCATCGTCGAAGGCGTGCTCGAGGAGCTGGGTGCCGCGACCGGACCGGGATTGGACCTGCTCCCGTTCGCCGAGCCCGGGGCATGCCGGCTGTTCCTACCCGATCCGGCGTTCCCTGGTCCCACTCTGTTCGACGAGCGGGCGGCCGACGAGCGGGCGGCCGACGAAGGGACGTCGCGATGAATCCCGTTCCGCGCCGCGCGCTGCTGCTGGTTCCGGGCGGGCTGGCACTGCTCGTCGGCCTCGACGCCGCACTGTTGCTGCTCGGCCTTCCCGCCCCGGTCGACACCGCACGCCTGCCCGAGATCCACGGAATTCTGCTGGTGCTGGGGTTCGTCGGGACGGTCGTCGCGCTCGAACGCGCGGTCGCGCTGGGCCGCCGCGCCGGATATCTCGCTCCACTTCTGCTCGGTGCCGGCGGAATCGTGATGGCGTCCCCTGCACCCCAGACAATTTCGGGATTGCTACTGCTCGCGGGCACCGTAGCGCTCGTCGCGATCTACGTGCCGCTGTGGCGGCGAGCCGCGGACCCCGCGGTCCTCGTCCAGGCCGGGGGCGCCGTCCTCGCGGCCGGAGCCGCACTGCTGTGGCTCGCGCACGTCCCGGTCCCCGAACTGCTCCCGTGGCTGTGCACGTTCCTGATCCTCACCATCGCCGGAGAGCGCCTGGAACTCGCCCGGGTCGCGACACTGGGAACCCCCGCCGAACCCCTGCTGGTCGTGATCGCGGGCTCGATCGTGGCGGGCACCGTCGGCACACTGCTGTGGCCGTCGGCCGGGTATCCGCTGCTCGGCGCCTCGCTGCTCGCTCTCGTCGCCTGGCTGGTGCGCTTCGACGTCGCGCGCCGCACCGTCCGCGCCACCGGCCTGGCCCGGTACATGGCCGTGTGCCTGCTCGCCGGATACGCCTGGCTGGCGGTCCCGGCGCTGACCTGGCTTCTCGTCGGCGCCGTCCCCTCCGGTCCCGGCTACGACGCCGTCGTCCACTCGGTGATGCTCGGGTTCGTGATCTCGATGATCATGGCGCACGCCCCGGCGATCCTTCCGGCGGTGGTGCGGCGCCCGCTGCCGTACACCCCGCTCATGTACGGACCGGAGGCGCTGCTGCACCTGTCGTTGCTGCTGCGCGTCGCGGTCGGTGACGTGCGCGGCGTCGAGTGGGCGGTCACGGTCGGCGGTGCGCTCGGCATCGTCGCGATCCTCGCGTTCGTCGTGGTCGCCGCCGGCTCCGCGCTGCGGCCCGCACGTCAGGAGGTTCCGGCATGAACGAGCGCGGGAGCTGGCACCTACGTGCCGGATCGGTCGTCGTCGCGTGGCTCGCGGCGCTGGTCGTCGTGTCTGTCGGGCACCGCTGGATTCCGCAGTCCGGCTGGCTGCTCGTGCACGTGCTCGCGCTCGGTGCGGTGAGCAACGCGATCCTGATCTGGAGCGGTCATTTCACCGACGCGCTGCTGCGGCGGCCGACCGGGTCCCGGCGGGCCGAGACCGCGCGCCTGCTGGTGTTCAATGCCGGTGCGGTCGCCGTGGTCGCCGGGATGATCTCCGGATGGTGGCCGGCCGTGCTGGTCGGCGGATGCGTCGTGGCGATCGCGGCGCTGTGGCACGGCACGACGCTGCTGCGCCGCCTGCGGTCGGCGTTGCCGTCCCGGTTCGGGCACACCGTGCGCTACTACGTCGCCGCCGCCGCGATGCTGCCGGTCGGCGCGGGAATCGGTGTGGCGATGGCCGATTCGCGACTGCCCGGCGAAGTACACGAACGGATGGTCCTCGCGCACGCGGGCATCAACGTCCTGGGCTGGGTGGGCCTCACCGTGCTCGGCACCCTCGTCACCCTGTGGCCGACGATGCTGCGCACCCGCATGGCGCAGCGTGTCGAGGACGCCGCGCGTCGCGGTCTGCCGGTGCTGCTGGCCGCGCTCGCCGTCGGGGTCGCCGGTGCGGTCGCGGGGCTGCCCGTCGTCACGGCCGCCGGTGTCCTGGGCTATCTGGTCGCCGCGGGCTACGTGCTGGAGCCGCACCTCGACGAGATCCGGCGCAAGCATCCCGGCGACTTCGCGACGCTGTCGGCGCTGGCCGGTGTGCTGTGGCTGTTCGGTGTCCTGCTGTACCTGGCGATAGGCCTGGCGACCGCGGCGACCCCGTTCGAGGCCACCGAGGTCGCGGGTGCGGTGACCGCGGCGCTGCTCGCGGGGTTCGTCGCGCAGGTGCTGCTCGGCGCCCTCACCTACCTGATTCCCGTGGTCATCGGGGGCCGGGCCGCGGTGCAGGCCGCGATGGCCGAACTCGAACGCGGTGCCCCCTGGCGGTTGTCGGTCGCGAACGTGGGCCTGGTGCTGTGTGTGCTGCCGGTACCGAGTCTCGTCCGCGTGGTGTGCTCGATGCTGGTGCTGGTGGCGTTCGCGTCGTTCCTGCCGCTGGTCGTGCGCGCGGTGCTGGCGGCCCGTCGTATGCGGGGCGTGCCGTCCGCACCCGCGGTGCGCGAACCGGTGCCCGCGGCGCGGCGTCTCGGCATCGCGGCCGCAGGGGTCGCTGTGGTGGTGTTCGCCGCGGTCGGTGGTGTCGCGGCCGACCCGGCGGCCGTGGGTATTTCGAGTATCGACACGGTGGCGGTCGCGGAGACCGGGCACACCACCGAGGTCCAGGTGCGCGTCGAGGGCATGCGGTTCGTGCCGGCCGTGCTCGACGTCCCGGCGGGTGACCGTCTGGTGATCGAGTTCGTCAATTCCGGTGAGGATCGGCACGATCTGGTGCTCGCCAACGGCAGACGCACGGGCCGGATCGCTCCCGGGGAGTCCGCCGTCCTCGATGCCGGGGTGATCGGCGGCACCGTCGACGGCTGGTGCTCGGTCGCCGGCCACCGTCAGATGGGGATGACGTTGCAGGTCCGCGCCGACGGCGCCGCACCGGTGTCGCACGACGGACACGAGGCCGCGACCGCGGACACCGTGGACGTCTCGCGCAGCCTCACGATCGACCCCGGACCCGGCTTCGTCCCGCACGACGCGACCGCACCGGCGGCCCGGCCCGATCACCGGATGACGCTGGCGGTCTCGGAGGTGGAGCGCGAGGTGGCTCCGGGAATCACGCAGAAGCTGTGGACGTTCGGCGGCACCGCACCCGGTCCGACTCTGCGCGGCCGGATCGGTGACGTCTTCGAGATCACGCTCGTCAACGACGGGACGATCGGGCATTCGATCGACTTCCACGCCGGTGCGCTCGCCCCGGACGGTCCGATGCGCACGATCGCGCCGGGCGAGTCGCTGACGTACCGGTTCACCGCGACCCGCGCCGGAATGTGGCTGTACCACTGCTCGTCGATGCCGATGTCGGTGCACATCGCCAACGGCATGTTCGGTGCGGTGATCATCGATCCGCCGGATCTGCCTGCGGTGGATCGCGAATTCGTTCTCGTGCAATCCGAGTTGTATCTCGGTGCACCGGGCGGCGAGGTGGACGCCGCGAAGGTCGCTGCCGGAACACCGGATCTGGTGGTGTTCAACGGGTATGCGAATCAGTACGATCACGCTCCGCTGCAGGCCCGCACCGGCGAACGCGTCCGCATCTGGGTGCTGCCCGCCGGTCCCGACCGCGGCACGTCGTTCCACGTGGTCGGTGGGCAGTTCGACACGGTGTGGGCCGAGGGCGAGTATCGGCTCCGGCCCGGCACCGGCGGAGCCCAGACCCTCGGATTGTTCCCGGCGCAAGGTGGATTCGTCGAACTGGAGTTCCCGGAGCCGGGTCGCTATCCGTTCGTCACGCACGCGATGACCGACGCCGAGAAGGGGGCGCACGGCGTCGTCGAAGTGCTCCCCCGAACCTGATCGCCGGCATCGGAAATTATCAGTGCCCGGGACGGATTCACCGTCCCGGGCACTGCACCCTCCCCCGGGTCTAGCGGGCCGCGTCGAGGCGGTCGACGGTCTTGTCGTATTCCGCCACCAACTCGGCCATGATCTCGGCCACCGGCCGGATCTCGTTCATGCGTCCGACGATCTGTCCCGCGGGCATCGCGACGACCTCGGGGTCGCTGCCCGCCGAGATCCGCTGGTGCGCCTCGCTGACGAGGATGTTCTGCAGCGGCATCGGCAGCGGTGCCGGTGCATCCGGCTTCGCCCACGCATCGGTCCACTTGGTCTTGAGCAGCCGGGCGGGCTTGCCCGAGTAGATCCGCGAGCGAACGGTGTCCGCGGAGGTCGCGGCGAGCAGTGCCCGCTGAACCGCGGTGGGGCCCTTGTCCGCTCCGCCGAGCTTGTACTCGGAGGTGGTCAGCCAGTACGAGCCCATCCACACCCCGGACGCGCCCAGCGCCAGTGCCGCCGCGACCTGACGGCCGGAGCCGATGCCGCCGGCGGCCAGCACCGATGCGGAATCACCGATCGCATCGACGATTTCCGGCCACAGCACCATCGAGGCGATCTCACCGGTATGACCGCCCGCCTCGTAGCCCTGCGCGATGACGATGTCGACACCGTTCTCGACGTGCCGCCTCGCGTGGTCGACGGCACCGGCGAGCGCGGCCACCGGCACGCCGTGTTCGTGCGCGAGGTCGATGACGTCCTTCGGCGGGGAACCGAGTGCGTTGGCGATCAGCGCCGGACGATGCGCGAGCGCGACGTCCACGTGCGAACGCGCCACCGAGTGCAGCCAGCCCAGCACACCCGTGGCGTGTTCGGCGTCGTCCCCGAGCGGCGGGACTCCCAGTTCGGTGAGGGTGCGGTCGACGAACGCGCGGTGCTCCGCGGGGATGAGCTTGTCGAGGTCGACGGCGGTGCCCTCGGTGGGCACCTTCGCCGGCATCACGATGTCCACGCCGTACGGCTTGCCGTCGGTGTTCTCGTCCATCCAGGTGAGCGTCGCGTCGAGCTCGTCCGGATCGTTGAATCGCACGCATCCCAGGACACCGAGTCCACCGGCCCGGCTGATGGCCGCTGCCACGTGCTCGGACGGGGTGAACCCGAAGATCGGGTAGTCGATTCCGAACTTCCTGCTGAGGTCGGTCTGCATCCGCCGTCCCTTCTATCCGGCCTCGGCGGCGGAGCCGTTGGTGTAATCGTCGTCCGCGGGACGGGATTCGGTCTGTTCGTGCGCCCAGCGGTAGTCGGGCTTGCCGGCCGGGGACCGCTTGATCTCGTCGACGAACCAGACGCTGCGCGGCACCTTGTACCCGGCGATCAGGGTGCGGCACGCGTCGGCGAGCGAGTTGGCGGACGGACGCTCGCCGTCGCGGGTCGCGACGACCGCGGCGACGCGCTGCCCCCACCGCTCGTCGGGAACGCCGACCACGAGGGCGTCGAACACGTCGGGGTGGGACTTGAGCGCGGCCTCGACCTCCTCGGGGTAGATCTTCTCGCCGCCGCTGTTGATGGAGACCGAGCCGCGGCCGAGCATCGTGACGCTGCCGTCCGCCTCGACCTGTGCGTAGTCGCCGGGGATCGAGTAACGGACGCCGTTGATCTCACGGAAGGTGGCCTTCGTCTTGACCTCGTCCTTGTAGTAGCCGATCGGGATGTGACCGCTACGGGCGATCAGGCCGATCTTGCCCGAGCCCGGCTCGACCGGGTTGCCGTCCTCGTCGAGCACCGCGGTGGACGCGTCGATCTTCACCGTGGGCGCACCGACGTGCGACTGCCCCTTAGTGACGAATCCGATTCCGCCGAAGCCGGTTTCGGACGAGCCGATGGAATCGGAGATCACCCGGTTCGGCAGCAGGTCGAGGAACTTGTCCTTGAGCGCCGGGGAGAACAGCGCCGCGCTCGATCCGATGAAGAACAGGGTGGAAACGTCGTAGGGCTGCCCGGTTTCCGGATTTCCTTCGGCGAAGGCGTCGAGCATCGGCTGCGCCATCGCGTCGCCCGTGATGAAGATGAGATTGACCTTGTGCTCGTCGATGGTCTGCCACACGCCGTGGCCGCTGAATTCGGCGAGCAGAACGACCTTGCCGCCGCCGAAGAGCGCCTGCAGCGTGGCCCACTGCGCGCCGCCGTGGATCATCGGCGGGATCGGCAGACGAACGAGGGGGGCGGTCTCGGCGCCCTGCTTCGCGAGATCCCACTCGTCCTGGACGTATTCGCCGGTGGCGAAGTTGATGCCGCCGCCGAGCACGCGCCACACGTCCTCGTGCCGCCACATGACGCCCTTCGGGGCACCGGTGGTGCCGCCGGTGTAGAGCATGTACAGGTCGTCGGGGCTGCGCTCACCGAAGTCGCGCTCGGGCGAACCCTGGGCGAGCGCGGCCTCGTATTCGACTGCGTCGGTGGCAGAGTGGTCGAGATCGGTGCCGTCCTCGACCACGATCAGGGTCTTCAGTTGCGGGACGGACGGCAGCACGTTGGCGACCCTGTCGGCGTAGCGGCGCTCGTACACCAGGGCCACCATGTCCGAGTTGTCGAAGATGTACTGCAACTCGTTCTCGACATACCGGTAGTTGACGTTGACCATCACTGCGCGGATCTTGAACACCGCGACCATGGCCTCGATGGCCTCGATGGTGTTGCGCGAGTAGATGCCCACCTTGTCGCCCGGCTGGACGCCGTGTTCGAGCAGGTAGTGGCCGAGCCGGTTGGCTCGTTCCTCCAGTTGCGCGTAGCTGATCTCGCGACCGTCCGCCGAGAGCGCGATGCGGTCGGGGACGAGGTCGATTGCGTGCTCTACGAGGTCTGCGATGTTTAGGGCCACGCCATCAAAGTAGAACGTGTTACCGTTTCTGACAAGACCTGAATGAGATCCAGTTCACAACACCTCAGGAGTTGTCAGTGTCCACTACCGCGCCCTCCGGCACACCCGAAACTTCGGACATTTCGGATCGTGCGCCGCACTGCCTCGTCGAGCAGCGCGGCCATGTGCTCATCGTGACGATGAACCGACCCGAGGCCCGCAACGCCCTGTCGGGCGAAATGATGGCGATCATGACCGAGGCGTGGGACCGCGTCGACAACGATCCGGAGATCCGGGTCGCGATCCTCACCGGTGCGGGCGGCGCGTTCTGCGCGGGCGCCGATCTCAAGGACATGAACAAGTCGGCACCGGGCGACAAGTTCGCCGGGGGCGGCTGGGACCTGTCGAAGCTGCCCGCCCTGCTCAAGGGCCGTCGCCTCACCAAACCGCTCATCGCCGCCGTCGAGGGCCCCGCGATCGCCGGCGGCACCGAGATCCTGCAGGGCACCGACATCCGCGTCGCCGGTGAGAGCGCCAAATTCGGTGTGTCCGAGGCGAAGTGGGGTCTGTTCCCGCTCGGCGGTTCCGCGGTCCGCCTGGTCCGGCAGATCCCCTACACGATCGCCGCGGACATCCTGCTCACGGGCCGCCACCTGAAGGCAGCCGAGGCGAAGGAGATCGGGCTGATCGGTCACGTCGTCCCGGACGGTCAAGCGCTCGACAAGGCCCTCGAGATCGCCGACACCATCGCGGCCAACGGCCCCCTCGCCGTCCAGGCGATCCTCAAGACGATCCGCGACACCGAGGGCATGCACGAGGAAGAGGCGTTCCGCATCGACGCCGAACTCGGCGCCGCGGTGTTCAAGAGCGCGGATGCGAAGGAAGGCCCCCGCGCCTTCGCCGAGAAGCGGGCGCCGAAGTTCACCGGCGCCTGACACTCCCCTCCCCTCCCCCT
>NZ_JALPTB010000003.1 GCF_023218075.1 Rhodococcus sp. HM1
CGCGGGTGACGCGGGTGGTCACCGCCCAGGCCACCGCGACCCTGCGGACCCTGGCGTATCGGGATGCGGCGATCGCGGCGCTGTCGGCCCGGTTCGATCCCGCCACCGGACGCATCGCCGCACCGGATTCTGCTGCGGAGTACGTGCCGGCGGGGTTCGCGCGGGGCGTGCGCCGTCAACTGCTCGCCCGGACCCGCCGGGTCGACGAGACGGCCTCGGAGGTGACACCACTGCGGATCACCGACCTGCAAACCCCACCGCAGGTAAGTCCGATGGCCCGACTCTCCGCCGCCGACACCCAACTCGCCCGGCTCACCGTCCCCGGCGACACCATGGTGCTGACGGTGAAACTGCCCACCACCGCCGCCCCGACGGGGCGGGCGCACTGGAGGTCGGTGCGCCTGACCGCCGCGCTCCCACCGCACCTGCACGGCCGGGCGGTCACACAGTGGCATCTGCCGACCCTGACCCTCGACGGGCGGGGTGTGCTGCTGCGGTGCGCCGCCACCGAAGCCGTCCCCGCCGGTGACCTCGCGGCGGGCACGGTCGCGGTGGGGGTGGATTGGTCACCGGCCACCCTCGGCGCCGCCGCCGTGGTCACCGACACCGGCGACGGGTTGGTCTCCGACTTTCGGGGCTTCACCTACGACGATCGTGGTCTCGGCATCACACTCGCCCGCCTCCAGACAGAAGGCCAATTCCTGCACCGCAAGGCCGCGCGGCTGCGCCGGCTCGCCGAGACCGCACCGCCCCGGGTGCGGGCGGAGCTGGAGGCGAAGATCGCGGTCCTCGAGGACAATCGCCTCGCGATCGGTGTCAAACGCGGGAAGATCAACCGAGAGCTCGCGTTTCATTTCGCCCGGCAGGTCGCCGACCACGCCGCTGCGGCGGAGGCGACGGTGATCGCGGTGGAGGACCTGACCACCCTGGAGGCTCGCAGGCGCGGCCGGCGAAACAACAATCGGGCGGCGCAGTCCGCCCGCCGCAAGACCGTCGATGCCCTGGCCCACACCGCGGCGCGCGAGGGTGTGGTGGTGGTGTCGGTGCCGGCGCGGGGATCGTCGGCACGGTGTCCGGGCTGCAACGAACCGCTGACCCGCCCCGGTGGCTATCACACGGCATGGTGCGAGGCGTGCAAGGTGGGTGGGAATCGTGATCATGTGGCGGCGGTGAACCTCGCCACACGGGCGTTGGTGGGGCGCAGCAGAGCGGTCCGCACCCGCAGTGGGAGCGTGGAGATCCGGACCGCGGTGCACGCCCCGGTCCGGAAATGCCGGGACAAGACCGGTCCCACCCCGCGCAGGCCTCGGCATCGCCGGGTCCGCCGCAGTATTGCGGTCCCGAGACCGTCCGAGGGGGTGACACAGTCGAGGAGTTGTCCTGCACCCGAAGCGTCGGTGTGGGACACGGTCGAGCCCGCAACATCGCACGATGGTGTGGTGGGTAGCCGTGAGGAACGTGGATCTTCACCGCCTGCCACGTCAGTGGCAGGAAGTATCAGATTTACGTAGACGCTGATCAAGGATGCCGAGGCGTCGGGGCTGCACCGGGACGGCGAACGCTGGCTGGACGAGGTGAGCGGCCGGGTGCTCGACGCGCTGGCGGACGGTCGGGAAGCGACGTCCACGGAACTGCGGGCCGAGATTCCGCTGCTCGGGGGCTCGATGGAGTATGGCGTCGGAAAGTCCTGGGGCGGAGAGGTTTCGCTCGGGCCGCGTGTCCTCACGGTGCTGTCGGCGTCGGGAAAGGTGGTGCGGGCCTCGAACAACGGTTCGTGGCGGGTGTCGCGGCACAACTGGGCGACGACGGAGTCGTGGCTGGGCTCCGGGATCGAGTCGTGTGACGAGGCGGACGGGCTGCGCACGCTCGTCGAAATGTGGTTGCGTGCTTTCGGTCCCGGAACGGAGACCGACATCAAGTGGTGGCTCGGTTCGACCCTGAAAACCGTGCGCGCGGCACTCGCCGAACTGAACGCGGTCGAGGTAGATCTCGACGGTCGCACCGGGTATCTGCTCCCCGACGACCTCGAGGCGGCGCCGCTCGTCGAGCCGTGGGGTGCGCTGCTGCCGGCACTGGATCCCACCACGATGGGGTGGTTCGAGCGCGACTGGTACCTCGGGCCGTACCGGCAGCAACTGTTCGACACCGCAGGCAACGCGGGCCCTACCGCGTGGTGGGACGGCCGGATCGTCGGCACCTGGTGGCAGAACGACTCCAGGGCGGTGTGCCTGCATCTGCTCGAGGACATCGGATCGGAAGGGAGAGCCGTACTCGAGCAGGAGGCCGCCCGGCTCGACGAATGGGTGGGCGGCGATCGGGTGACCGTGAAGTTTCCGAGCCCGCTGGCGCGGGAACTGGCCGGTCGTGGCTGAGCCGCAGGTCCCGGGTCGTCGTCGCCTTGCCAGAACCGGTAGGGCGTGGACGATGAAGGTATGGGCAGCGACAACACCGAGGTCCTGTGGAGAGGAGCGCGCGTCACGGGACGAAGCTTCCGGGACGCGGATCTGCGCGGCTCGATCATCGAGGACGCGTTCTTCATCGACTGCGATTTCACCGATGCAGACCTGAAGGGAAGCAGCCACCTGCGCAGCACCTACCGATCGTGCACGTTCACCCGGACCGATCTGTCGGACAGCGTCTTCCGGCGCTGTTCGCTGGTGGGATCGGTGTTCAAACAATGCCCGATGCGCCATCTCGTCCTCGACGACGTCGACTTCACCCGCGCGAGTCTGCGCAGCGCCGACCTGCGTGGCCTGGACCTGAGCACCTGTATCTTCCGGGACGCCGACCTGACCCGCGCCGACATGCGGTACGCGGTGCTGCGGACGGTGGATCTGCTGGGCGCGCGGCCGGTGGGGGTCCGACTGGACGGCGCGGACCTGCGCGGCGCCCACATCGGTCCCGCATTGTGGCGCAGCGCGGAACTCGACCACACCCGGATCGAGCAGTCGCAGGCGATCGGTTACGCCCGCGCTCACGGCCTCGACATCGACGAGCCCGACCGCCGTTGAAGGACCGGGACACGGACCTGCGACAATGGCAGTCGTGACTGCGACGATCCTGGACGGCAAGGCAACCCGCGACGAGATTTTCGAGGACCTGAAGGCCCGTGTGGCCGCGCTGAAGGCGAAGGGCATCACGCCCGGCCTCGGCACCGTCCTCGTCGGCGACGATCCCGGATCGGCTGCGTACGTGCGCGGTAAGCACAACGACTGCGCGAAGGTCGGCATCACCTCGATCCGCAAGGACCTGCCCGCCGACATCACCCAGGAGCAGCTCCACGCCGCGATCGACGAGCTCAACGCCGATCCCGCGTGCACCGGCTACATCGTGCAGCTTCCGCTGCCCAAGCATCTCGACGAGAACGCCGCGCTCGAGCGCATCGACCCGGACAAGGACGCCGACGGCCTGCACCCGGTGAACCTCGGCCGCCTCGTGCTCGGCAAGGAGGCTGCGCTGCCCTGCACCCCGCGCGGCATCGTGCACCTGCTGCGCCGTTACGAGGTTCCGATCGCCGGCGCCCACGTGGTCGTCGTCGGCCGTGGCGTCACCGTCGGCCGTCCCATCGGCCTGCTGCTCACCCGTCGCAGCGAGAACGCGACCGTGACGCTCTGCCACACCGGGACCAAGGATCTGAAGGCCGAGGTCGAGCGCGCCGACATCGTCGTCGCGGCGGCCGGTGTGCCCGGTCTGATCACCGCGGACATGGTCAAGCCGGGCGCGGCGGTGCTCGACGTGGGTGTCTCCCGCACCGCGGACGGTCTGCGCGGAGACGTCGCCGACGATGTGCGCGAGGTCGCCGGGTTCATTTCGCCGAATCCCGGTGGTGTCGGTCCGCTGACCCGTGCTTTCCTGCTCACGAACGTGGTGGAGCGGGCCGAGCAGCTCGCCGGCCTCTGATCCGGAATCAGGCGACTCGGATGGACCGTTGGATGCGGTTCGCCCGCCGGAACCTGCCGTTGGTGGCGGTGACCGTGGTCATCGCCGCCGCGGTGGTGCTGGTGCTCGCGGACCGGTGGCGGCGCGGCGCGTTCGTGTTCGGCGGCGCCGTGATCCTCGCGGGTGTGCTGCGGTGGGCGCTGGCGCCCGAGCAGGTCGGGGTGCTGGCCGTGCGCGGCAAACGATTCGATGTCGCGGCGATGCTCCTGGTGGGAGGGGCGATCGTGGCGCTTGCCGTCTCGATCGACCCTCTCGGAACCGGTTAGCCGCGTTCGACCAGGTCCATCAGTTCGACCAGGAGCTTGGCGACGGCGTCGGCCTCGGTGAGGAATCCGTCGTGCCCGTCCCGCGATTCGAGGACCCGCAGACCGTCGCAGTTGGGCAGCCCGTCGGCGATCTCCTGCTGCAGCCGCAGCGGGTACAGCCGATCGGAGCTGACGCCCGCGACGATCGTCGGAACCGGGGAAGCGGCGAGCGCAGCCTGGACTCCGCCCCGTTTACGCCCGACGTCGTGGCGGTTCATGGCCTCGGTGAGGACGACGTAGGTGCCGGGGTCGAACCGCGACACCAGCTTGTCGGCCTGGTGTTCGAGGTAGCTCTGCACGGCGTACCGTCCGCCCTGCCACGGATCCTCGTCGGCCTGAGGCGAATTCGCGTAGCGGGAGTCGAGTTCTTCCTCGGTGCGGTAGGTCAGGTGCGCGATGCGGCGCGCGATGCCCAGTCCCGCGTCCGGGCGGCGTCCGGTGCCGTAGTAGTCGCCGCCCTGCCAGTCGGGGTCGCCGGTGATGACGGCCATCTGCGTGGTCTGGGTGCCGATCTGGTCGGCGGTGGCGCGGGCGCCCACGGCGAGGATCAGCGAGGCCCGGACCCGGTCCGGATGGGTCACGATCCACTCGAGCGTGCGCATGCCACCCATGGATCCGCCGGTGACGGCGGCGAGGGTCTCGATGCCGAGCGTGTCGAGCAGCGCGGCCTCGGCGGCGACCTGATCGCGGATGGTGATCTGCGGGAAGCGTGACCCCCACGGCTTGCCGTCCGGTGCGATGCTGCCCGGACCGGTGCTGCCGCGGCAGCCTCCGAGCACGTTGGACGCCACGACGCACCAGCGGTTGGTGTCGATGGGGGCGCCCGGCCCGACCATGCCGGTCCACCACCCGGGTGAGGGGTGATCCGGTCCGGCAGGTCCGGTGATGTGCGAATCCCCGGTGAGGGCGTGCTCGACCAGGACGACGTTGTCGCGGGCGGGGGAGAGGGCTCCCCAGCGCTGCACCGCGAGCGTGACGTTCGGGAGCGTCTCACCGTTCTCCAGCGACAGCGCGCCGATGTCGACCAGGCCGAGACGGCCGTCCTCGGGAGGAAGGTCGACGTATCGCCGTTCGGTGCCCGCCGTCAAGACGCTGCCGCCTCGACGACGACGGTGGGGGTGGCGGTGTTGGTCATCATGTCCTTCTGGGCGGGCGGCGGGTGGTCGGGTCGGATCTACGCGCGACAGCTCATGATCACAACTCTCATGGTCACTACCTCCCTGTACAGGCTTGCCGCCCGACCTGTGCGCCGAACGGCCCGGTCCTCACCCGGAGCACCCCACCCTGACCGGAGGGTTGCCGACCAGCAAGCCGGGGCTCGATGCTGGCACTCATGACCTGAACGGCAAGTTTAGCGGCTCGCTCCGTCGGGCCGGAAGCCGGGCCGTGCGCCCCGCTGACCAGCACAAAGTTACCGGCCGGTAGTGAAACCCGCGCTTTGCGCTGCCGACGAATAGCAGTACGCTTGTCTTGTTTGGCACGTGTTCCCGCGCGTGTGAACACGTCCATGCTCAGATCCCTGAGCAGTGAGAAGCCGTACTCACAAAGTGCGGTCGATTCGGGCCGAGGAAACGTCCTAGGAGGACACGAAGCGCACATGTCCAAGATCAAGGTTGAAGGCAAGGTCGTCGAACTCGACGGCGACGAGATGACCCGCATCATCTGGCAGTTCATCAAAGACAAGCTGATCCACCCTTACCTGGATGTCGATCTCGAGTACTACGACCTCGGAATCGAGCACCGCGACGCGACCGACGATCAGGTCACGATCGACGCGGCGAACGCCATCAAGAAGCACGGCGTCGGCGTCAAGTGCGCCACGATCACCCCGGACGAGGCGCGCGTCGAGGAATTCGGCCTCAAGAAGATGTGGCGCTCGCCCAACGGCACGATCCGAAACATCCTCGGCGGCACCATCTTCCGCGCCCCGATCATCATCTCCAACGTGCCCCGCCTGGTTCCGGGCTGGACCAAGCCGGTGATCGTCGGCCGTCACGCGTTCGGCGACCAGTACCGCGCCACCGACTTCAAGGTCCCCGGCGCCGGCACCGTCACGATCACCTTCACGCCCGAGGACGGCAGCGAGCCGATCCAGCACGAGGTGTGCAAGATCCCCGAGGACGGCGGCGTCGTCATGGGGATGTACAACTACAAGAAGTCCATCCAGGACTTCGCGCGTGCGTCGCTGGCCTACGGCCTGCAGCAGAACTACCCGGTCTACCTGTCGACCAAGAACACGATCCTCAAGGCCTACGACGGCATGTTCAAGGACGAGTTCCAGCGGATCTACGAGGAAGAGTTCAAGGCGGAATTCGACGCCGCGGGCCTGACCTACGAGCACCGCCTCATCGACGACATGGTCGCCTCCTCCCTCAAGTGGGAGGGTGGCTACGTGTGGGCCTGCAAGAACTACGACGGCGACGTCCAGTCCGACACCGTCGCGCAGGGCTACGGCTCGCTCGGCCTGATGACCTCCGTGCTCATGACCCCGGACGGCAAGACCGTCGAGGCCGAGGCGGCGCACGGCACCGTCACCCGCCACTACCGTCAGCACCAGCAGGGCAAGCCGACGTCGACCAACCCGATCGCGTCGATCTTCGCCTGGACCCGCGGTCTCGAGCACCGCGGCAAGCTCGACAACACCCCCGAGGTGATCGAGTTCGCGCAGCAGCTCGAGGACGTCGTCATCAAGACCGTCGAAGCCGGCCAGATGACCAAGGACCTCGCTCTGCTCGTCGGCCCCGAGCAGGGCTGGCAGACCACCGAGGAGTTCCTCGGCACCCTCGACGAGAACCTGCAGAAGGCTCGCGCCTGACGTAGCTCGCGACACAGCAGAACGGGGCGCCTCCGGAAGGAGGCGCCCCGTTCTTTTGCTTTCCTCGGGCCCGACAGCGTGTCAGACCGACAGCGGCGACCGTGTGGCCAGCAGGTGTCCGAACAGGCCACCGGCACGCAGCCACTCGTACTCCAGCGGAGTGTCGAGCCGGGCCAGTGCAGTGCCCTCCCACCGGATTTCGCCCGCGCGCGTCACCCGGACCGCGACGTCGCGGGACGTCCCGAGATCGTCCAGGCCGAGCACGGAGATCTCCTCGCTCCCGTCGAACTCCTCGGGGGCGGGACCGTCCCACTGGATCGGCAGGACACCCAGCGCGACCAGGTTGGTCCGGTGGATGCGTTCGAAGCTGCGGGCGAGAACGGCCCGAACGCCGAGCAGCCGTGTCACCTTGGCGGCCCAGTCGCGGGCGGATCCGGCGCCGTAGAGCTCTCCCGCGACCACGACGACGGGTGTGCCGTGCTCTCGGTGGTGTTCGGCGGCGACATGGACCGGCACCGGCGGCTGTTCCGGCGAGATCCGCGTCCAGCCGCCCTCCCGATCCGGTGCGAGGAAGTTGTGCAGGCGGGTGTTCGCGAAACCACCCCGGACCATCACGTCGTGGTTGAGCCGGCGAGAACTGAAGGTGCCCAGCGCCCGTTCGTCGACACCCCGTTCGACGAGCCAGCGTCCCGCCGCCGAATCGGGCAGGACCCGCGCGACGGGGGAGATGTGGTCGGTGGTCACGGCGTCCCCGAGCACGAGCAGCGGACGCGCGTGCAGGTCTCCGTGGATTGCGGGCACGGTCAGCTCGGTATCGGTGAACGGTGGCCGGCGGATGCTGCCGGTTTCTCCGTCCCACCGATAGTGCTCGCCGTGCGGGTACTCGAGCTGTTCCCAGCGGTCGGTCGTCAACGCCCGATCCGCACCGCGGCCGAGCGCGGCCGCTTCGTGCTCGGCGAGCAGCGCGTCGATCTCCTGCTCGTCGGGCCAGAGGTCGGCGAGGGTGACCGGCGAGCCGTCCTCGGCGTGACCGAGAGGCTCGGCCGACAGATCGACCCGCACGTTGCCGGCCAGGGCGTAGGCCACGACCAGCGCAGGGGAGGCGAGGTAGGCGTGGGTGACGTCCGGATGGATTCGGCCGGTGAAGTTCCGGTTGCCCGACAGCACGGCGGTGTCCGGGGTCGTATCCGAACCGGCCGGGGCAGGAGGCAGCGGACCGGAGTTACCCATGCAGGTGCCACAACCGAATCCGGTGACGTGGAAACCGAGCCGGTCGAGGTGTGCCTGAAGGCCACTGGATTCCAGGAGGTCGGCCGCCGCTCGCGATCCGGGGGTCAGCGATGTCTTGGTCCACGGCGCCGCAGCGAGACCGGCCTCGACGGCGTTGCGCGCGAGCAGACCCGCCGTCACCAGGGCGCGGGGGTTGGACGTGTTGGTGCAACTGGTGATCGCGGCGATGGCGACATCGCCGCTGCGCGACCTGGACGCGCCGTCGTCGCTGTGCGACCCGGACTCGCCGCGCGAGGCGGGAACCTCGGACAGCGACAGGGCTTCGTGCGGTCGCGACGGACCGGCCAGTGTCGTCGTGATGCTGCTCAGGTCGATCCGCAGTGTCGTCTCGAAACGGGGGACCGGGCTGGATGCGGTGTGCAGCAGACCCTGGGCGGTCAGGTACTGCTCGGCCAGACGGACCTGCTCGGGCGAGCGACCGGTGGTTGACAGGTAGTCGAGAGTGCGGCGATCCGCGGGGAACCACGCCATCGTGGCGCCGTATTCGGGCGCCATGTTGGCGACCGTGGCGCGGTCGGGCACCGACAGCGAACCCAGTCCGTCGCCGTGGAATTCGACGATCGCCCCGACCACGTTCACGGCGCGCAGACGTTCCGCCAGGGTCAGTGCCAGGTCGGAGGCGAGGACACCCGGCGCGAGACGGCCGGTGAGTTCGACGCCGACGACGCGCGGTACCCGGATCATGAGGGCCTGCCCGAGCGCTGCGGCGGTGGCCTCGATGCCGCCGACGCCCCACCCGGTGACACCGAGCGCATTGATCATCGTGGTGTGCGAGTCGGTGCCGACCAGCGCATCCAGGGCCGCCACGCGCAGGCCGTCGGATTCGGTGGTGGTGACCACCGGCGCCAGGACCTCGAGATTCAGCTGGTGACAGATGCCGACCCCGGGCGGAACGACGCGGAGCCCGGGGATGCGCTCCTGGGCCCAGCGCAGGAACCGGTAGCGGTCGTGGTGACGCATGTACTCGAGGTCGATGTTCCGGCCCGCCGCGGAGGCGTGCCCGTGCTCGTCGACCTCCAGCGCGTGGTCCACGACGAGATCGAGAGGCAACGACGGCCGGAAGGCGGACGCGTCGATGCCGTCGCTCTCGGCCCGCTCGAGCAGGGTAACGATGTCCGCCAGCACCGGAATGCCGGAGGCGTCCTGGAACAGGACACGTCCGGGGAAGAACGGCACAGCGGCGGTCTCGTCCCGGCGGGTGAGGGCGAGAACGTGCTCGGGCAGCGCCTCGGGATGTCCCTGATTGCGCAGAACCCCTTCGACGAGCGTCTTCAGCGACCAGGGGAGCTCGCCGATGGGTCCGGCGCCGTTGGCCTCGGCGGCGGCGAGGCTGTAGTAGTGCAGCGGGGAACCGGCCGGGTCGTCGAGCGGCAACGCCGTCAACGACCGGAAGGGATCGGTGTCGGAGATGCTCATCGGCCGTTCTCATCCTCCGCTTCGGCTCCCCAGGCACGCTCGGGGTGCCCGACGTAGGTCGGGAGCAGCGGCGGCGGCATCGGGCCCTTGATGCGGCGACCGCTCTGCGACTCCTCCCAGCTGTGGGCGAGAACGCCGACCGACCGGGACAGGATGAACAGGCCGCGGGCGAGTTCGGCGGTGAAGCCGAGCTCGGCGTAGATGACGGCCGTCGCACCGTCGATGTTCATCGGGACCGGTCGGGCCCGGCCGGCGGAGAGCTGTGCCTCCAGTTCCAGCGCGGCCGCGAGGTAGCGACCGGACACGACTCCGGCGTCGACGGCCCCCTGGACGGCCTCGAGGAGCGGATCCCGGCGCGGGTCGCGGGTGTGGAATCGGTGACCGAAGCCGGGGACGTAGGCCCGGCGCTCGCGATAGGAGGCCACCTCGGCCGCCACGGCCTCGCCGAGATCGCCGCCCTCGGCGGACGTGACCAGCCGCTGCAGGAATTCGACGCACTGCTGGCCGGCTCCGCCGTGGACGTCGCCGAGCAGCCCGACGCCGGTGGACATCGCGCCGTGCAGGCCGACACCGCACGTGGCGGCCATCCGGGCGGCCGCGATCGACGGTGCCTGCGGTCCGTGGTCGACAGCGGCGACGAGCGCCTTCTCGAGCAGCGCCGCCTCGGCGTGGGACGGCATCGAGCCGCGCACCATGGTCCAGATGGTCTCGACGAACGTGGCGTGACGGATGAGGTCCTGGATGGGATATCCGCGGAACCGGATCACGTCGGGTTCGATGTCCGAGACGGCGGTGCTCCACCAGTCGGCGGTCTTCTGCGAGTCCACCGCCGCGAGTGCTGCGGTGCGGGCGGCCGACGTGGCGACGTGCGTCTGCGAAACCTGTTCTGCTGCAATCGGTGTGGTGGTCATACGGCGCCCTCCTGGCGGAAGTTGTCGATCTGGTCGGCGGTGAATCCGATCTCGGCCAGGATCTCGTCCGTGTGCTCGCCCAGGATGGGCGGGCGGGTGGCGGGGCCGACGGCCCTGCCGTCGACGTGAGTGGGCAGTCCGAGAACCTGGACGGTGCCGAGGTCTCCGACCGGCATCTCCACTTCGGTCACCAGCTGACGGTGCCGGATCTGTTCCGAGCGAAGCGATTCCGACACCGGGACCACCGGTGCCGCCGGGACGCCGGTGTCGAGGAGGATCTCGTCCCACTCGGCCGCGGACTTCTCCTTGAGCGAGATCTCGAGTTCGTCGCGCAGGATCTCGCGGTTGCGCTTGCGGTCCTCGCGGGTGACGAACCGCGGGTCGGTGACGAGTTCCTCGCGGCCGAGCACGCGGCACAGGATCTCGAACTGTTCCTGCTTGTTCGCCGCGATGTTGAGCACGCCGTCGGCGGTCTTGAAGGCGCCCGACGGGGCCGAGGTCATGTTCTCGTTGCCCATGGGGATCGGTTCCTTGCCTGTGACAAGGTGATTGGAGACCACCCAGCCCATGGAGGTGAGCGCGGCGTCCAGCATGGACGTGTCGAGGTAGGCGCCCTGTCCGGTCGCGCGCTGCCGGACGATCGCGGCGCACACGGCCATCGCCGCGGCGAGTCCGCCGAAGCTGTCGCAGACGGGGTAACCGACCCGCAGCGGCGCCGACTGGGTGTCGCCGGTGACGCTCATGATTCCGGACATGCCCTGGACCACCTGGTCGTAGGCGGGGCGACCGCGCAGCGGGCCGGTGGCGCCGAACCCGGACACCGCGCAGTAGACCAGCCGGGGGTTGATCTCCTTCAGGCGGTCCCAGCCGAAGCCGAGGCGCTCGAGCACGCCCGGCCGGAAGTTCTCCAGCAGCACGTCCGCGTCGGCGAGCAGGCGTTCGAAGACCTCCTTGCCGCCGGCGGTCTTGAGGTTCACGGTGACCGAGCGCTTGCCCGAGTTCTGGGCGAGGAAGGAGACACCCATGTATTCGGCGCTCAGCCCTGGGTCCGCGCCGAGCTGACGGGCCAGGTCGCCGCTGCCGGCGGTCTCGACCTTGACGACGTCGGCACCGAGGAGGGCGAGCTGGTAGCCGGCGAAGGGGCCGGCGAGGACATTGGTCATGTCGAGGACGCGCACGCCCTCGAGCAGGTTGGTGGTCAAAGGAAAGCCTCCACGGTTCCGAGCCCGACAGCACTGATCTGCCGGGCGGTGTCAGTTACGGCGTCGACGTACCGGGCGGCCCGGTCGGCGGTGAAGCGCGACGTGGGGCCGCTGATCGAGAGCGCGGCGAGGACACGGCCGTCGGCGGAGAGAATCGGGGCGGCGACCGCCGAGGCGCCCAGTTCCCGCTCTCCGTGGGTGATCGCGCAGCCGGCTTCGAGGTCCCCGGCCGCTCTGCTGCGAAGGTCCGCTGCGCTCACGCCGCTCTGCTCGGCCAGCGCGGCGAGGATCGTGTCCGGGCAGGCGGCGAGCAGTACCCGGCCCGCGGCCCCGCTCGTGAGGGGGTACCGCGCCCCGACCTGGACCACGCTGCGGACCGTGGTCGTTCCCTCGATCTGCGCGATCGACAGGCGGTGCAGGTCCTGGCGGATGTAGATGTTCACCGTCTCGCCGCACCTGTCGCGCAGGGCCGTCATCAACTGCCGGGCCTCGGGACCGATCTCCCACATCGCCTCGGCCAGCTTCACCCAGCGCAGGAACGAGGGCCCCACGCTGTAGCTCGTCGATTCGCCGGGGCTGGCGATGATGCCCTGCGACGTGAGCGTGCCCAGCAGCCGCACCACCGTGGACTTGGGCAGTCCACTGATGTCGACGAGTTCGCGCAGGGTCCGGACCGGATGTTCGGCGTCGAACCCGTTGAGCAGATCGAAGGCGCGGGCCACGCTGCGGACCCCGCCGTCGGCTACTGCGGCCGCTGTTGCCTGTGTCATGACGCCACCCTAGGTCCGCTAGGTGGTTTCTGCAAACCATCTGATGGACGAACATCGTCTTGACTTGTCAACAACAGCATGGTTTCATGCGTGACGCAGACCACAGGACTGCTCTGCGGTTCCGATCAACCACCTAGTGGTCGAACATGAGGAGGAAAATGACCACCAGCGGCGAGCTCATCGAAGAAGGTGTGAACAACAACGGCGTGAAAACGGAGGGGGGTGCGAAGACCACAGCGAACCCCGCCATGGCGCGCCGAGCCGCGCTCGCCGGAGGCGTCGGTACCGTCATCGAGTACTACGACTTCAGCGTCTACGGCTTTCTGGCGCTGACCCTGGCGCCGCTGTTCTTCCCCGAGCAGGACCCGGCCACCGCAACCCTCTCGGCGCTGGCCGTGTTCGCGTCCTCGTACCTGGTCCGCCCCGTCGGCGGCTGGTTCTTCGGCATCCTCGGCGACCGTCGTGGCCGGCGCTTCGCGCTCGTCTCGACGGTGCTGCTCATGTCCGCCGCGTGCCTCGTAATGGGCCTGCTGCCCACCCACGCCAACATCGGCATCGCGGCAACCGTCGCGATCGTGATCGTCCGCCTGGTCCAGGGCTTCGCGGCGGGTGGTGAGGTCGGCGGTGCCGCGACCTACATCGCCGAACTCGCGCCTCCCGGGCGCCGCGGCTTCTTCGGAAGTTCCACGGCCATGGGTGCGACCTTCGGTTTCGCGGTGGCCGCGGCCGTCGTCGGTGCCGTCCGGCTGGGCCTGAGCGCCGAGCAGATGCAGTCCTGGGGATGGCGAATCCCGTTCCTGGTCTCCGTGATCTTCGCCGCCGTCGCCCTGTGGGGACGTCTCCGGCTCGAGGACAGCCCGCAGTTCAAGGAACTCGAGGAGCGTCTCGACGGACCGGCCGTGGAGAAGCGACCGCTGGCGACCGTGATCCGCAACCACCCGCTGTCGGTGCTCCGCGTGTTCGGCATGTCGGTCGCGCTCAACGGCACCGTGTACATCGGCCTGACCTACTTCGGAATCTTCTTGCAGCGCAAGGGACATCTCTCGCCGACGGCGATCGCGTGGATCGCCGCCGCGGGTATCGCGATCGCGACCGTCACCTTCCCGCTGCCCGGTCTGCTCTCCGACCGGTTCGACCGTAAGCCGGTTCTGATCGTCGGCTACGTCGCCCTCGCTCTCCTGGCCTGGCCGGCGTTCTCGATCCTGTCCACCACGAGCAGCGTGCTCCTGGCCATCGCGGTCTACGTCGTCTACATGTTCTTCAACGGGTTCGTCCAGGTACCCACCTACGCCCTCGCGGCGGAGTTGTTCCCCACCAACGTGCGGTACACCGGGATCGCGCTGGGCTACAACCTGGGTACCATCACCGCCGGCGGCACCGCGCCCCTGATCGCGGAACTCTTGGTGCAGCGCACCGGCCAGGACACGAGTCCGGCAGGATGGGTCATCCTGGTCGCCGTGGTCGGTCTGATCAGCGTCGCCACCGTGGGGCGGACCGCGTCCAAGTCCCTGCCCCAGCACTGAGGAGTTTCATGAGTATCGACACCGCAACGCGCACAACGCCGGAACCGCTCGAGGAACAGCCGGCGTCGCCGGAACAGCTGATGGCCCGCTTCGTCGCCGACACCGTGGTCGCCGACATCCCCTCCGATGTGCTCGCCGTCGCCCATCAGGTTCTGCGCACGGTGTGCGGCACGGCGATCGCCGGGGCCGGGCAGGATGGGATCGCGGAGCTGCGGAAGATGGTCGTCGTCCAGGGCGGTCGAGGCGAGGCACGCTCGCTCGTCCACGGAGACCCCCTTCCGGCGCAGAGCGCCGCGCTGCTCAACGGCACCATGGCGCGCGCTCTCGACTACTGCGACACGATGGTCCCGGGACTGCACCTCGGCTCGTCGGTCGTGCCGGCGGCTCTGGCCGCTGCCGAGCTTCGCGGTGGGTGCACCGGCTCGGAGTTCCTGGCGGCCCTGGCCGTCGGGCTCGAGGCGGGCATCCGGTTCAACCTCACCGAGGAGCAGTACGCCGGCCTCGACCCGACCGGAGTTGCGGGCCTCCTCGGAGCCACCGCCGCCGCGGCACGGGCCGCCGGCCTCGACGCCGAGCAGACCCTGAACGCGCTGGCACTTTCGTTCAACCGCTGTGCAGCGAGCTTCCAGAGCAACGTCGACGCGTCGCTCGCGGTGCGGTTGATCCAGGGCTGGACCGCGGCCTCGGCCGTGCAGAGCGTCCAGTTCGCCCAGGCCGGACTCACCGGGCCCGCGAACTACATTTCGGGACCGTTCGGGTACGCGCGGCTGTATGCGCGCGGTGAACGCACTCCGGAGTCGTTCGTCGAGGAGATCGGCAGCCGCTACGGGCTGGGAGACATCTTCTTCAAGAAGTACCCGAGCTGCGGCCTGACCCAGGGCGTCACCGAATCCGCGCTTCTCGCACTGGAATCCGTCGGCAAGAAGAACATCGAACGGGTCGACATCCACCTGCCCGAGTTCGCCCACAATCTCATCGGCAAGCCGTTCGAGCCGGGCACCAACCCCCGGGTCAACGCGCAGTTCAGCGCCCAGTACACCTGCGCGAACGCCCTCGAACGAGGTGCCTCGCTGCTCGAGCACTTCGAACCCGAGCGGGTCGCCGAGCTGGACGGATCGGACATGCTCGCGCGGATTCGGGTGCATTTCGACCCGGAGCTGACCGGGCACTCGTCGTCGCGGGTCGAGGTGCACACCACCACCGGCGGCACGTGGGTGCGGACCCTCGAGGTCGGCCCGGGCTACCCCGGCAACCCGCTGACGCCGGAGGAACAGGCCCAGGGGTTCGGTGACTGCGTCGGCTATGCGCCCTGGGGCCTGCCGGCCGACCAGGTGCGCGACCTCGAGTGGATGACGTCCGATCTCACGACGGTGGAGGACGTCCGGAGCGTCGTCACGGCGTTGATCAGTCCGGACGCGACGCCCCTGCCCGAGTCGCCGTAACGCCGAGCGGAACGCGAAAGAGGTCCGCGCCGGGGATGCCCGGCGCGGACCTCTTTCGTTGTCGACGTACTACCCTCAGGCGCAGCCGATTTCGGATTCGACCGGTTGTGGGTGCAACCGGCGTCGGGGTCGGGGTTCCGTCGACGAGGAGGACCACCATGTGCGGTGGCACATGATGGTCCCTCTCGCTTCTTGCTCCGTTCGCCCGGGCTACCGGTTTTCGGTGGCCGTCTCGGCGAGTCGTCGGAGTTCGAGTCCCCACGCTGCGATGTCCGCGCCCGGCGTGGGTGGTATCCGGCACAGCCGCAGCATGAGTTCGCAGCGGCCGTGAGCATTTCTGATGGGCGCCACCAGGCTTGCGCCCTGGTAGAGCGTCTGCGCCTCGAGCGGCACAGGGCGAAGTTCCTGCACTGCGGCGTGCAGCATCTGCCGGACCTCGCGCTGCCGGGCGGGCGTGACGGAGTCGACGCCGTACTCGTTCAGGGCGGGGAAGAGCAGACGGTCCCGCGTATCACCGGCGTAGGAGCCGGTCCAGCCGTGCCGGCACGCGTGGGCCAGGCGTTCACGCGAGACGCTCAGCACCTCGTCGTCGGTGGAGCCCCCGGCCGACGCGAGCCATTGCTCGACCTCGGCCTCGGGGGCTCCCACCAGGAACACCTCACCGAACGGGGGAGTCAGGGGCAGCTTCGAACCCAGGACGGTCGACGTCGGGACGCCGGGTGCGGCCACCGTCGCGACGGCAACCGCATGGTCGGCGACCTTGGCGTACGCCGTGACCTCGCCTCCTGCCGCGTGGGCCAGCTCCTGCATCCCGTTGCGGATGCGCTGGACGATCGGGACGCTCCCGGCGACGATCCCGTCGCTCGGTGCGACGAACGAACCCGGGACGAACCCGCCGAAACCGCCCTGGAAGAACAGCAGCGGCGCAACGGGTCTGTGGATCGCGAGGCTCTCCACCCGGCCGGTGACGAAGTAGTGGTCGCCGGCCGGGGTGGTGGATTCGAGGGTGCAGTCGATGCTGCCGACGACACCGGGCAACAGCGGGGAGCCGTTGCCCGACGGCGACCACTCCACCCCGTCGAATTTCGTTGCGGCGGGCCGGGACAGCGCTCGGCAGAGCGGTTCCTGGTCGTGGGCGAGGATGTTCACGGTGAACTTCCCGACCTTCGCGATCTCGGCGAAACTCGCCGAGTCGCGGGTCGGCAGGAAACCGACCAACGGGGGATCGAGGGACACCGACGTGAACGTCCCGACGATCATGCCGACCGGTGTCCCCTCGGCGGTCACGCTGGAGATCAGCGCGACCCCGGTGGGATGGTGACCGAGCACCTGCCGGAAATCGGCGGGATCGAGGACCCCGGTGCTCATGACGGTACGGCCACCGGCGTGGGTGCCGCCGAATCGACCGGGGCGGAATCCAGCAGGGCACGAACCTCGTCGGGCCACGCCATCGACCGTCCGCTGTCGCGATCGGTGAGGACGAAGACCGAGCGGGACGACGCGACGTCCTTCTCACCGACGGACATCGTCTGGAGCAGCGTCATCGACGTGCGTCCGATCTTCTCGATCCGGGTGCGGGTCCGGATGGTCGCGGGGTAGTGGACCTGTCCGGTGAACTCGACCTCGAGCTTGACCAGGGCGAGGATGACGTCGAAACCGACCGTCGGCCTGACGCAGTCGCTCAGGAACGCGAAGCGCGCGTTCGCGAACACCTGGGTGAAGGCGGTGTTGCCCATGTGGCGCTGGAAGTCGAGGTCGCTGACCCGCAGGATGTCCTCGACGACGTGCTCGGAGGCGGCGAGCACCGTGCTCGGCTGGTCCGTCATGACGTCCTCACCCGGCCTTTGCGGCCTTGACCGCGGCGCCGAAGTCCTTGAGTGCCTCTGCGCGGTATTCGCGCATCTCCTCGTTCGCCTCGCGACCGCGCACCAGGCCCTCGGCCAGCGGGAGATCTGCGACCTTGTGGAACAGGCGCTTGGTGGCCTGGAGGGAGGTGGGGATCTGCTCGGCCAGGGCCTGCGCGACCTTCAGGGCTTCGGTGTACTCCTCGCCCTCGGGGACCACGCGGGTGACCATGCCGAGCGCGGCGGCCTCCTCGGCGCCGACGAGGCGGCCCGTGGCCACCAGCTCGAAGCCGGCCTTGCGTCCGAGCTGCTTTGTGAGGTTCGCCATCACCACGGCGGCGACCAGACCGTGCTTGATCTCGGGGTAGCCCATCTTCACGTTGGCCGATGCGATCGTGATGTCGCAGGCCAGCGCGAGACCGCAACCGCCGCCGACGGTGTAGCCGTGGACCGCGCCGATCACCGGCTTCGAGATCTCGGGGATGGTCTTGTGCAGCTCGTAGGTGAGCCCGGCCCGCGCCTCGACGCGTTCGGTGTTGTCCGGCGTCAGCTCGGCGAATTCGCCGGTGTCCGCGCCGGAGCAGAAGGAGGTGCCCGCGCCGCGGATGACCACGGCCCGGATGTCGTCGTCCTTGTCGGCGCCGCGCAGCTCGTCGGTGAGGCGGATGTAGAGCGCGCTGTCCATCGCGTTGAGCTTCTTGGGACGGTTGAGAGTGAGCACCAGCACGTGGCCGAGGCGCTCGACGATCAGGTTCTCTTCCATGGTGGGGGCCTTTGCCTAGTCGAGGGAGAAGAAGACGGATTCCTGCTCACCCTGCAGGTGAATGTCGTACTGCAGGTGGCCTTCCTGGCCGGTGGGCTGGGCGACGAGCAGGTGACGGCGCTCCTCGGGCACTTCCTGCAGGATCGCGTCGGACCGGTTGGCCTCCGTCTCGTCGGGGAAGAACATCTTGGTGACCAGCGGGCCCGCGAGACCGCGAGTGAAGATGAAGATGCCCAATTGCGGTGCGAGAGTATGGCCGTCGGCCAGGGTGACCGGTGCCGGCTTGCGCACGACGGCGCGGAAGCGCCCTTCCAGAGTGCGCACGCGGCAGGCCTGCTCGTCGCTCCAGAACTCGAGGAACGCGCCGTAGTCCACGTGGTCGCCCCGGCCGTCGAGGAGCATGCCCTCGATGACGATCGCGTCGGGGTGGTCCTCGGAGACGGCCTGGGTGACCGCGGGCGGGGTCAGCGCGAAACCGAACAGGGGGCCGCAGGTCTGTGCGGGGGTGAGAATCATCGAGTCGTCCCTCATTCGAACGGGGTGGCGGCGGATCCGCGGAGCACGATGTCGAAGCGGTAGGCCAGTGCCGAGGGGTTCTTGGTCAGCAGGGCGCCCGGATCGGTCCGCTTGGGCGGGTACACGACGGCACCGCTGCCGTCGACGGTGGGCAGTGTCCTCGACGGGCCGAACGATTCGGAGATCGAGTTGTCCGCGTCCAGCTTGGCGATCAGCCGGTCCTGTCCACGCCGGTCCGGGATGGCATTGATCATGCGGTCCATCCGGATCAGCGGGTCGCCCTCGAAGTACATCTGGGTGACGAGGCGGCTCGCGCATCCGGCGCCGAGCACGGAGAAGTGGATGTGGGAGGCGCGCCAGACACGTGCACCGTCCTTGAACATCGCCGGGTACGGGCCCGGGCGGATCGTGACGAACCGGTAGTAGCCCCGGCTGTCGGTCAGACAGCGTCCGGCTCCGTAGAAGTTCGGGTCGAGCGGAAAGCCCGAGACGTCCAGGGAGTCGCGGTATCCGCCGGCGCTGTTCGCCTGCCAGATCTCGACGAGGGCGTTCTTGACCGGGACACCGCCGCTGTCGGTGATGTGGCCGTGCACGATGACCCGCGTGCCGATCGGCTCGGAGACGCCCTGCACGGTGAGGTCGCTGTCGAACGCGCCGAGCTTCAGCTGCCCGAAGGCGGGTCCCGGCCGGTTGTGGAAGAACTCCTTGTCCAGGTGCACCGGTGCCTGCAGGGGCACACGCAGGGTGCTGACGAGGGAGTTCGAGTCCGCCAGCGGCGGATCGAACGATTCGATCATGATGTTGCCTCCAGTGCTTGTGCGGCGATGTCCCGGATACCGAGGCTCTCGTCGGCCACGGTGTGCTGTGCGGGGCTGACCCCGCGGTCCATCAGCCTGCGGGCCGTCAGGAACGCGCCCGGGTCGTTGAGGGCCTCCACCGCGACGAGGTCGTCGCCGCGGTAGTGCCACAGGGAGAATCCGTTGCCGTCCTCGGACTTTCGGGTGACGACGGTGTCGCTCTCGTCGAGCAGGCCGACGATCTGCAGTTTCACGTCGTACTGGTCCGACCAGAACCACGGTGCGGGCCGCGGGGGAGTTTCCCGGCCCGCGATGTGCGCGGCCGCGGCCTTGGCCATGAACTCGGCGTTCTGCACCGACTCGAGTCGCCGTCGCCCGCCGCACCACGCGAAGTTGGCGCAGTCGCCGATCGCGTAGACGCCGGGGGCGCTGGTGCGGCCGAGTTCGTCGACGGTGATGCCGTTGTCGACCTCGAGGCCGGCGTCGGCGGCGAGTTCGGCGACCGGTTCGGCGCCGATCCCGACGAGCACCAGGTCGGCCTCGATGCGGGTTCCGTCCGTCATCACGCCGGCGGTTACGCGTCCGTCCACGCCGTCGAACGAGGCGAGTTCACGACCTTCGACGAATTCGACGCCGTTGCCCAGGTGCACGGACCGGATGTGTTCGGCCGCCTTCTCGCTGACGACCCGCCCCAACACTCGGTTGCGTTCGACCACCGTGACGCGACGACCGAGACGTGCTGCCACGGCGGCGAATTCGAGTCCGATGAAGCCGCCACCGAGGACGAGCACCGACTTCGCGTCGTCGAGGGCGCCGGCCAGGGTGTCGGCGTCGGCGAGGGTCCGGAGCACGTGCACACCGGCGAGTCCGCCCACCAGCGACTCGGGGAGCCGCCGGGCGCGGGTGCCGGTGGCCAGCACGAGATGGTCGTAGCGGTAGCTGGTGCCGGCGTCGGAGACGACGACGCGCCGGTCGACGTCGATGCGGGCCACGCGCTCGCCGGTGCGCAGGTCGATCTGCGGTCCCCGGGCACGGCCGCCGAGTGCCAGGTGTTCGGGCTGGACCTCGCGCAGCAGGTAGCGCTTGGACAGCGGAGGACGCTGGTAGGGGGCGGCCGGCTCGTCGCCGATGACGGTGACCGGGGCCTCGTATCCGGCGGCCCGCAACTGCATGGCGGCGGTGTGCCCGGCCTGCCCGGCGCCGATGATGACGGTTCCGTGGCTCATGGCGGTGCTCACCAGGCGGAGGGCACTTCGACGGTGATGCCGTCGAGCTCGGGCCGGCAGACGATCTGGCAGCTCAGCCGGCTGGTGTCGCGGCGGGGAACCTCGGCGAAGTCCAGCAGGTCGGCCTCGACCGGAGTGGGTTCACCGGTCTGGTGGTCCGACTCGACGTAGACGTGGCAGGTTGCGCACATCATTCCGCCGCCGCATTCGCCGACGATGCCGGGAACGCCGTTGGCGACGGCCGCTTCCATAAGGTTGATGCCGTCGGCGACATCCGCGGTGATGCGCTCGCCGTCGGCGATCCAGGTGACCTCAGCCATTTTCGGAACCTCCAAGGCGGACCTTCAGACTCTGGGGGCCGCGGTGGGCCATCGTCCTGGTCCATTCGAGTTGTTGTCCCTCCACCAGGCTCATGCCCGGGAAGGCGTTGACGAGTTCTTCGAGCACGATCTTCAGTTCGGCGCGTGCGAGGGGTGCTCCCATGCACACGTGGATGCCGTATCCGAAGGACAGATGTTCGCGGGAGTTGCGGCGGTGGATGTCGAAGACCTCGGGGCGCTCGAACCGGGCCTCGTCGTGATTCGCCGATGCCAGGCTGAGCAGGATCTTGCCGCCGGCCGGGATGGTCACGCCGCTCAGTTCGACGTCCTCGAGTGCCGTACGCCGCCAGGTCATGACCGGTGTGCTGTGCCGCAGGACCTCTTCGATCGCCCGGGGAATCAGCGCGGGGTCCGCGACCAGTTCCTCCCAGGCCTCACGATGCTCGAGCAGGGTGAGGATGCTGATGGTCAGGCCGTTGGTGACGGCCTCGTGGCCGGCCAGCAGCAACGCGAAGACGAGGCAGACGATTTCGTTCTCGCTCAGCACGCCGTCGTCGCCGCGCAGTTCGAGCAGCTTGCTGGGGTAGTCGTCGCGCGGGTTGCGCTTTCGGTCCTCGACGATCTCCCGGCAGAACCGGAAGAAGTCGTTCAGCTCGTGGCCGGCGTCGATCATCTCCTGTTCGGAGAGCTTTCCCCAGATCATGGTGGCGCGGTTGAGCGCCCAGCGCTTGATCTGCAGCGGGTCCACGTCGTCGACACCGAGCAGCATGAACACCACGCGTGCGGGCATCTCGTGCGTCAGTTCGGCGACGATGTCGACCTCGTCGTCACCGCGAGCGACCTTCTCGCGCAGGGCTTCGACGTACTCCTGGACCAGAGCGCGGACGCGGGGTTCGAAGTCGCGGTAGCGCTTGGGATTCAGGAACTGGCCCGCGCTCTGCCGGATCCGGGTGTGCCGGGGGCGGTCGGTGTTGGACTGCACCGGCTCGACCGTGAAGTTGTTGTCCGCGAGGAACTTGGTGAGCTCCTCGGGGTACGGCTTGACCGAGGACAGCACGTTCGCGGCCGAGAACCGGTCGGCGTCCTTGAACACCGCGAGGACGTCCTCGCGCCTGGTCACCACCCAGTAGTCGGTCTCGGCGTTGTAGAAGACCGGTGCCTCGCGGCGGGCGCCGAGGAAGAACTCGTAGGTGCCGTCGTGATCGAACGGCTTGAATCCGCTGGTCACGGGGCACTGTGCGGCGGCGGCGATGGGCTTCTCGTCGGTGACAGTCATCCGTCTGCACTTTCTCCCGTCGGTCATGTGTGACCGTGCTCGAGGTCACATTCGACCGTAGTTGTTGTTTTGTCAACAGACGAGTCGAAGTGTGTCCAGAGTCTGATGATTTGTCAACAACTCCCGAGAAATCCGAGGCCGGACCCGGTTTCGCGGGAAGCCATGTTGACAAGTCAAGAGACTTCCGTCACCGTTGTGGTCCAGGTCACCGGACTCCGCCGAATCGATTCCGTGAGCGCAGTCCCGCCCTGGGGCCGGCGCTCCGTTGAAACCGGTTTGCGGGCAGTGGCTTTCATAAACGACTCTGTCGAGAGGACTCCTATGGGAGCGAATCGGACTCCTGAACTCGCCGACGCTTTCGCGTCGGCGGGTCACGCTGCGCCGGCAGGCATGGACCGGGAGCGTCGCCGCGTCGCACTTGCGACGCTCGTCGGCACCACGGTCGAGTGGTACGACTTTCTCGTCTACGCGCAGATCGCCGCCCTGGTCTTCGGTGATCTGTTCTTCAGCGGCCTCGGTCAGTGGAGCCAGCTCACCGCTCTGGCGACCACCGGCGTGAGCTTCATCTTCCGGCCGCTCGGGGCGATCGCCAGCGGCTACCTCGGCGACCGCTTCGGCCGGCGGATCGTGCTCGTGCTCACCCTCGGTCTGATGGGTGTGTCGACCACCCTCGTCGGTCTGCTGCCGACGGCCGCGTCGATCGGAATCGCGGCGCCGATCCTGCTCATCGCGCTGCGCTGCCTGCAGGGGCTCTCCGCGGGCGGCGAGTGGGGTGGCGCGGCGATGCTCGCCGTCGAACACGCGGAGCCCGGTCGCCGCGGCCGCATGGGTTCCTTCCCGCAGATGGGCATGCCGCTCGGCATGATGCTGGCGATCATCGTGATGGCCGTCTTCAACAACCTGCTGGGCAAGGAGGCGTTCGACTCCTGGGGTTGGCGCCTGCCGTTCCTGCTCTCGGTGGTGCTGGTCCTCGTGGGTCACTTCGTGCGGTCCAGGGTTGCCGAGTCGCCCGTCTTCGCGGAGCTCGAGGAGTCGCACGCGACGGCGAAGACCCCGCTGCGTGAGCTCTTCGGCACTCATTCCGGCAAGGTGCTTCACGCAGCCGGCACGCTCCTGGGCAACATCACCGCCGGCTACATGATCGTCGGTGGCTTCGCCCTCGCGTACTCGACCAAGACGCACGGCCTGTCGCGCAATCACGTGTTGATGTGGCTCGTCGCGGCCAGTGCCGTGTGGATCGCCTGCACCTACCTCGGCGCGTGGTGGAGCGACCGTTCCGGTCGTCCGATCGTCTACCGGGTCGGCTACGCGCTGCTGTTCGTGATGCTCCTGCCGCAGTTCTGGCTCCTCAGCTCGGGCACGCTGCTGGGCACCGGGATCGCGGTGGTGACCCTGGCGGTGCCGCTGGGCCTGACCTACGGCCCGCAGTCGGCGCTCTTCGCAGAGATGTTCCCGGCGAAGATCCGGCTCTCCGGGGTGTCACTGTCGTACGCGCTCGGTGCCGTGCTCGGTGGCGCCTTCGCCCCCACGATCGCCGAAGCGCTGACCAAGAGCTTCGGCTCGGTCATGGCGGTCGCTCCGTACCTGATGGGCATGGCTGCGATCAGCCTGGTCGCCGCCTTCCTCATCCGTGATCGCTCCGGGGAGCCACTGGACGCACGCTGAGGCGGGCCATCCGCCGAGCAATGCCGGCGGCGGGAAGTTCGTGTCCCGCCGTCGGCTTCGGCATGCCTTTTTCCGGTAGGGCCGTGCTGTTTTCGGGCGGGTGTGGCTCCGAACCGGATCTGCCGAAAATGTGGTGTTGACAACTCAACAACTCTCTCGACAAGATGCGTGTTGACAAAACAACAACTTGTGACGGGGTCGCGCAACACGTCGGCGCCCGGGCCGCAAGTCGTAGGAGGAAGCTGTGGAGATTCAGCAGAGCAAGGAAGCGGGAAGTCCGCTCGGAATGCTTCCGGGACTGAAAGTCGTGGAGATGGGCCAGAACCTGGCCGCTCCGTACGCTTCGTTGATCCTCGGTGATCTGGGCGCCGACGTCGTCAAGGTCGAGAAGCCCGGCGGCGACGACGCTCGCGGTTGGGGCCCGCCGTTCGTGGGGGACAGCTCCGTGAGCTTCCACATGATGAACCGCAACAAGAAGTCCGTGGTTCTCGCCCTCGACGACGAGAACGACTACAAGGCGTTCCTCGATCTCATCCGCGACGCCGACGTCTTCGTCCACAACCTCCGCCCCGGCGTCGACAAGAAGCTCGAGGCCGACGCCGAGACGCTCATGGCCGTGAACCCGCGGTTGATCTACTGCGCGATGTCGGCCTTCGGTCACACCGGCCCGATGGCGGACCGCCCCGGCTACGAGCCCCTCCTGCAGGCATTTTCGGGCATGGTCGCGATCAACGGTGACCCGAGCGGGCCGCCCTCGCGGGTCGGTCCCTCGGTGGTCGACCTCGGCACCGGCATGTGGTCGGTCATCGGTGTGCTCTCCGCGCTCCTGCAGCGTCAGGTCACCGGACTGGGCAGCGAGGTCAAGACCTCCCTGCTGGAGACCGCCGTCAACTGGGCGGGACGTCACATCGCCGATTACGGTGCCACCGGCAAGATTCCGCCGCGTGTGGGCACCGGCCACAACTCGCTCACGCCCTACGGTGCGTTCGAGGCGTCGGACGGCCCGTTCATCATCGCAGCCGGCAACGACCGCCTGTTCGCCAAACTGGCGGGGGCGCTGGGCCATCCGGAGTGGCCGGCCGATCCTCGCTTCACGACCAACGCGGCCCGTACGGAGAACCGCCCCACGCTCCTGCCGCTGATCTCCGAGATCGTCGCCGGTGCCACCGTCGCGGAGTGGATCGAACGCCTCGAGGCGGCGGGAGTGCCCTGCGCACCGATCAATTCGATCCCGCAGGTCCTCGAGCACCCGCAGACCGCGGCGATGCAGATGATCCTCGACACCGACGACGAGCGGCTCAAGCTCACCGGGCTGCCGCTGAGCATCAACGGCGCCCGGGCGGGTTTCGGCACCAAGGCCCCGGCGCTCGACGCGCACCACGACGAACTGGTCGACGGCGCAGCCGCGACGAACACGGGAGAAGTCAAGTGAGCCAAGTAGTTACGCACATCGCAACCTCCGACGAGAAGTCGGTCACCGTCCGCGGCAAGGACCTGTGCGACGAGATCATCGGTGAGCGCACCTTCACCGAGATGATCTACTTCCTGTCCGTCGGACGGATGCCCTCCACCGCCGAGGCGCGGGTCCTCGACGCCTGCCTGGTCACCCTGATGGAACACGGCTGGGTCCCGACCTCGATCGTCACCCGCCTGGTCGCGGACAGCGTCCCCGACGACGTGCAGGTCGCGATGGCCGCCGGTCTGCTCTCCGTCGGCCCGGTCTTCGCCGGCACCATGGAAGGCTGCGCGGAGATCCTCGCCGAGGGCATCCGCAGCGGTGAGGACCCGGACGTGTACTGCAAACGGGTCGCCGAGGAGTACGTCGGCGCCAAGCGGCCGGTCCCGGGATTCGGGCACCGCCTGCACAAGCCGGACGATCCCCGCTCGATCAAGCTGCTGCGTGTCGCGGAGGAGAACGGGCTCGAGGGCCGTTACGTCGATCTGCTCCTGACGCTGAGCCGCGAGGTCGACGCCGCCCGCGGTGGCCGGCACCTGACCATCAACGCCACCGGCATGATCGCTGCGCTGTTCCTGGAGATCGGGATTCCGCTGAAGGCGGGCCGCGGCATGGCCGTGGTCTCGCGCGCCGGCGGTCTGCTCGGTCACGTGGTCGAGGAGTTCAACGAGCCCTCCGCGCGCAAGATCTGGCAGCTCACCCGGGAAGGCATCCCGTATTCGGCACCCGAGGAGACGCAGGCATGACCGCCGCGTCGACCGATCGGTACTCCTCGGCCGACGTGCTGGCGCTCTACCGCGAGCACGACGGCACCCTGGCCGATCTCGTCCGCAGTCGCGCCGAGACCGATTCCGGGCGCGAGATGCTCGTGTGCGGTGAACGGTCCCTGTCCTGGGCGCGGGCCCTCGACGCGGCCGGCCGCCTGGCTGCCTACCTGCACGGGCGCGGCGTCGTGGCCGGCGACCGGGTGCTGGTGATGGGCCGCAACAGCGACTGGCACGTGCTCGCGTTGCTCGCCGCCGCGGGACTCGGTGCCGTGTTCGTCCCCGTCAACCCGGATTTCAAGGTGGAGGAGGCGGCCTACGTCCTGCGCCAGTCCGGTGCCCGGGCCGTTCTCTGCGACGAGGTCGCCGCGGCGACCGCCGAGGCGGCGCGCGCCGAGGTCGACGAGGACGTCTGGATCGAACTGCTCGGCGAGCACCTGCTCACCGCCGAGCCGATGGCGCTCGGCGGCGACCCGAAGGCACCGTGCGTGATGATCTACACCTCCGGCACCACCGGTTTCCCCAAGGGCGTCCTGCACTCCCAGCAGAGCGTGATCGCCGCGGGGGAGAGCTTCGTGGAGCGGGTGCAGTTGCAGCCGCACGACCGGGTCCTGACGATCCTTCCGCTCTTCCACGTCAACGGACTGCTCTACTCGGTGGCGGGTGCGCTCGCCGCGGGCGCGACGCTGCTGGTGGAGCCGAAGTTCTCGGCGTCGAACTTCTGGACGACGGTGACGCGCCTGCGCGCGACGCAGGTCAACATGATCGAGGCGATCAGCGCGATCCTGCTCAACCGTCCCGAGAGCGAGTATCTGCCCGAGCACGGACTGCGCAAGATCTACGGGATCCGGCAGGCGAGCATGCAGGCCTTCCGTGACCGGTTCGGGGTGCCGCACCTGGTGGGCGGCTACGGCATGACGGAGATCCCCGGCATCCTCAGCACCCCCTACGCCGGCGAGACCCCGAAGGGCAGCATGGGCCGGTTGTGCCGGCATCCCGATCCCGCGCGGCCGTGGGCACAGTGCCGGATCGTCGACGACAGCGGCGCCGACGTCCCCGACGGAACGATCGGCGAACTGTGGGTGAACACGCCCATCGTGATGCTCGGCTACTTCCGCGAACCCGAGCAGACCGCCGATTCCTTCGACGGCGACTGGTTCAAGACCGGCGACCTCGTCCGCCGTGACGAGGACGGATGGTTCTACTTCGTCGCCCGCAAGAAGGACATCATCCGCCGGCGCGGGGAGAACATCTCCGGTGCCGAACTCGACCGGGTCGTTGCCGAGCATCCGGAGATCGTGCTCGCCGCGGCGGTCGGCGTGCCCTCCGAAATGGGCGACGACGACATCCTGCTCGTGGTGACCAGGCGAACGGATTCGCAACTGACAGAACAGGAAGTCGCCGACTTCTGCAGCACACGACTGGCCCGGATCAAGCGACCGCGCTACGTCGTGTTCACCGACGACATGCCTCTCACACCCACCGGAAAGGTCGCGAAACACCGGTTGCGAGCGGACGTCACGCTCCGCGACCGCGCCTGCGAAGTCGACCTCGTAACCGCCGAACAGTAAAGCCCACACCGTCGTCGGTGACGACGCGCAGCCACCCATCGGACCGGTCGGCGTGATCGACGGTGGCCACAGAAAGGACCGAGCTATGACCGAGACCCTCGCACCCCGCACCACATCCTCCGTCTGGGACGACCCGATCGGCCGGATCCACGAATTCCTGGTCGGCGACTTCACGTCCTCGCCGTTGGTGCAACGCGCCCGCGACCTCGTTCCCACGCTGAAGGAGCGCGCGGCACGCCAGGCGCAGCAGGACCGCATCCTGCCCGAGACGATCGAGGACATGCAGCGGGCAGGGTTCTTCCAGATGCTGCAGCCGCGTTCCCACGGCGGATACGAACTGTCACCGATCGAATCGTTCGAGGTGACTTCGATTCTCGCGGAGGGTGATCCGTCCGTCGGCTGGGTCCTGGGCGTGATCGGCATCCACCATTTCCACCTCGGTTTCTTCGACGAGCGTGCCCAGGCGGACGTCTGGTCGACGGACCACACCACGCTGGTCAGTTCGCCGTACGCACCGCAGACCGCGAAGCGAGTGGACGGCGGTTACCTCCTGTCCGGCCGGTGGTCGTTCTCGTCGGGCAGCGACTACTGCGAATGGGCGCTGCTCGGTGCGAACGTCGAAGGTGAGCCGACCCCCGGTCCCGGACCGCTCGGCAGCCACGTGCTGCTGCTCCCGCGCACGGACTACGAGATCGTCCACAACTGGGACGTCTCGGGCCTGCGCGCTACGGGTAGCAACGACATCGTGGTCGAGAACGCCTTCGTCCCCGACCACCGCAGCCTGACCTGGAACGAGGTGCACGACGGAACGGCACCGGGGCTCGCGCTCAACGACGGGCTGCTGTTCAAGCTCCCGTTCTTCCAGGTCTTCTCCCGCGCCACCCAGGCTCCCACCGCGCTCGGCGCACTGAAGGGCATGGCCGACGCCCTGGCCGACTTCATCCGGAGCAAGGGACGCAAGGGTGTCGATCCTGCTGCTGCCCTCGCACTCGCCGAGGCGTACTCGTTCATCTCGGAGGCGAAGGGACGGCTGTACGCGAACTACGGTGCGGTGATCGCCGAAGCGACCGGCGGTGCCGCGGTTTCGCCCGAGCGGCTCGAGGAGTTCCGGTTCCAGTCGGCGTACATCCCCGCGCGCGCCGCCCGGTACGGCACCGAGCTGTACCGCGTCGCGGGTGGCACCGGTATCTACAACACCCGGCCGTTCGGGCGGTACCTCACGGACCTGATGGCCACGCAGACCCACGCCATCAACAACTTCCAGGCCCGGGCGATGGACTGGATGGGTCCGCAGCTCGACATCACGGGTTCGTTCGTCTCGAAGCCGGACGGCGTGGTGCCGAACGCGATTCGGCGCTGAGCCGCCGGCGAACACTGCTCGGCCCGGGTACCGATACGGTGCCCGGGCCGATCTGCTTTTCGGCGGTCCGTCTATTCGCTCAGCCCGTCCAGGTTCTCGCGGAAGCGCCGCAGCATTTCGTTGAACTTCTTGATCTCCCGCGGTGTGAAGCCCGACAGCACCTGCTTCTGGCGAGCGAGCACATCCTCGAGCATGCGGTCGTGGAGCTCGTATCCCTCCGGCGTCAGATGCCACAGGCGGCTCCGCGGATTCGTGCCGTTCGCTATCGCCTCGGCCAGGCCGAGCTTCTCGAGCTTGCTCAACGCGCGGCTCACGGCACCCTTGTCGTAGCCGACCGCGGGGCTGGCCGCGGTCACCGGGACATCCGGTTCCTTGCACAGCATCACCAGCATTCGCCATTCCATCGCGCTGATGCCGAATTTGTTCTGGTAGTGCCGGGAGGCGCTCCGGTTGAAACTGTTGGCGGCCCACACCAGAAGGACCGTCGGATTGTTGTCGAGATTGAGCGACTTCGAGCCGGAGCCGTCGCTGCGCTCGACGTCCTCGACAAAGAATTCATCGAGCGCGTCGGCCATGCGTTGCCCTTTCGGTTTCGGCTCGAACCGACGATCTCGGTGAACCGGACAGGAATCAGTTCTTGTTTCGTCAACAGTTTAAGGGCATTTCGGCGATTGCCAAGAGGCCGCAGCTGTTTGCCCACCCGAAGTGCCGGGTGAGTGAAGTCACGGGGCCGCACCGGTGACCTCGCCTCCGCGCACGGGACAATGGACTCCCGTGACTCTCACCGACATCGCGCACCCACCCACCGGGTCCGGAACCGTCCGCAGCCGCGCCCTCGCGGTGTTCGCGCTGGCGCTGGGTGGCTTCGGAATCGGCACCACCGAATACGTCGCGATGGGACTGCTCCCCGAAATCGCCGCCGACCTCGGTATCACCGAGCCCACCGCCGGCCACACCATCTCCGCGTATGCGCTCGGCGTCGTCGTCGGCGCACCGCTGTTCGCGGTGCTCGCCGCCCGAATGCCCCGTAAGACGCTGCTCGCCGCCCTGATGGCGGTCTTCACGCTCGGCAACGCCGCCTCGGTCGTGGCCTCGGGCTACGGGCTCCTCGTCGCGGCCCGTTTCCTCGCCGGCCTGCCGCACGGGGCCTACTTCGGGGTGGCCGCGCTGGTCGCCGCGCATCTCGCCGGTCCCCGGCGCCGCGCCCGGGCCGTCGCCCGGGTGATGCTGGGCCTGTCCGTCGCCAACGTCGTCGGTGTGCCCGCTGCGTCGTGGCTCGGGCAGGCCTTCGGCTGGCGGACGGCGTTCGGCCTCGTGGTCGTCATCGGTGCCGCGACCGTCGCGGCCATCACCGCCTGGGTGCCGAAGGTCTCGATGCCCGTCACCAACCCGATCACCGAACTCGGTGCGCTGCGGCGACGGCAGGTGTGGCTGACGTTGATCGTCGCGACCGTCGGTTTCGCCGGGTGCTTCGCCGTCTACACCTACCTGGCGACCACCCTCACCGACGTCACCGGCGTCGCCCGCTCGACGGTCCCGATCGGGCTGGCCGTGTACGGCGCGGGCATGGTTGCGGGCAGTCTCGCCGGCGGTCGCATCGCCGACCGTGCGCTGATTCCCGGCCTGATCGGCGGCATGCTCGTCTACGCCGCGCTGCTCGGCCTGTTCGTCGCCGGCGCTCACCATCCGGTCGCGGCGTTCGTGCTGCTGTTCCTCATCGGCGCGACCAACGCCTCACTGATCCCGGGGCTGCAGACCCGCCTCATGGACGTCGCCGCCGACGCCCAATCCCTCGCCGCGTCCCTGAACCACGCCGCGCTCAATGCCGCGAATGCGCTGGGCGCGTGGCTGGGTGGCCTCGTCATCGCCGCCGGGTTCGGCTATACGGCGCCCGCCGCGGTCGGAGCCGTACTCGCGCTCGCAGGGGTCGCGGTCCTCACATTCTCCGTCCGCCTCGACACCCTCCCACCGGACCGGATCCGTCGACTGCGTCGGATACGGTGACCGGCGTGCCTCGCATCATCACCACCGTCAACGTCAACGGCGTGCGCGCCGCGGCCACCAAGGGCCTGCTCGAATGGCTCGAGGGGTCGGCCGCGGACATCGTGTGCCTGCAGGAGGTCCGCGCGACCGAGAAGCAGTTCCACGCGGCGATCGCGCCCGCCCTCGCCGCCGGATGGCAGGTCGTCGGCGCCGAATCCTCCGCGAAGGGCCGGGCCGGTGTCGCGATCATGTCCCGGGTTCCCGCGGACGCCGTCCGCGTCGGCTTCGGCGACGAGAGCTTCGCCGACACCGGCCGCTACCTCGAGGCCGACTTCGGCGACCTGACGGTCGGGAGCCTCTACCTGCCGACCGGCGAAGCGGAAACCCCGAAGCAGGACGAGAAGGAGCGCTTCATGAAGTCGCTCGCCGCCTACCTGGGGGACCGCGCCGCCGAGGTCGTCGAGGCGGACCGGCACATGCTCGTGTGCGGCGACTGGAACATCGCGCACACGGAACGGGACATCAAGAACTGGAAGGGCAACATCCGCAAGTCCGGGTTCCTGCCGCACGAACGCGAATGGGTCGGCGATCTCCTCGCGACCGGTCAGTGGCGCGATGTCGTGCGCGAGCACCACGGCGATGTCCCCGGCCCGTACTCGTGGTGGTCGTACCGGGGCAAGGCCTTCGACACCGACGCGGGCTGGCGGATCGACTACCACCTGGTGACCCCGGCACTCGCCGACCGGGTGACCGCGGCCCGCGTCGAACGGGCCGCGACATATGCCGAACGCTGGTCGGACCACGCGCCGGTGACGGTCGAATTCCGATGATCCGGCACCGGGTGAACCGGCACTGCAAGGCGGCCCTGCTCGCGCTGCTGTCCGCGATCGTCGCCCTGTTCGTCACGGCCTGCGGATCCGCGGGCACCGACACCGGCACGACCGTCGCGCCGCTGCTGTCCGTTCCCTCCTCGACAGCACAGCCGTCCGGGACGGCACAGCCGAACGGCGACACCGTCACCTGCGAGCCGGAAGGTCCGATCCCCGACTACGTCTGGGACACCCTCGAGCTCATCGACGCGGGGGACTGGCCACCGGACGACGCCCCGGGCACCCAGGGCGGTCGCCGGTTCGGCAACTACGAGGGCGAGCTGCCCACCGTCGGCGACGACGGGCGACCGGCGGCCTACCAGGAATGGGACGTCAACCGGAAGAAGCCCGGGCGCAGCCGCGACGCCGAACGCATCGTCACCGGTGCGGACGGATCGGCGTGGTACACCGCCGACCACTACGAGTCGTTCACGAGGATGTGCTGATGCGAGCCGACCTGACCCTGCTCGAGACCACCCGATCCGGGGCAGCGGACCTCGAGGAACAACTGCGGCAGGACGGGCGCGTCGTGCACCTGCGCGGCCGGAAGATGACGACCCTCCGGCAGCTGTTCGACGAGTTCGCCGCGGCGCTGCAGTTCCCGTACTACTTCGGTGCGAACAAGGACGCGTTCGACGAGTGCCTGTCCGAGGTCTGCGAGGCCGCCGCGCCGTCGGTACTGGTATTCGACGCACACGAACTGCTCACAGGAGAACCGGACCAGCTGGCGTGGTTCGTCGCGGTGCTCGGGCAGATCCCGCTGCGGGTGATCCTGCAGGTTCCGCCGCAGCACGCCGACGCCGTGGCCGAGCGATTCGCCGCGGCCGGACAGGGCGACCTCGGTCGCAGCGCCGAACCCGGTGCGTGACAGTATCGAGAGCATGTCGAGCACTGCAGATCAGAACGCCACCGCGCCGACCGCCCGGCCTCGGGTGCTGTCCGGCATTCAGCCCACCTCGGATTCCTTCCATCTCGGGAACTTCCTCGGTGCGCTGCAGCAGTGGGTTCCGATGCAGGACGAGTTCGACGCCTACTACTTCATTCCCGACCTGCACGCGATCACCGTGCCGCAGAACCCGAAGGAGCTGCGCAAGCGGGTGCTGGTTTCGGCGGCGCAGCTCCTGGCCGTGGGCATCGACCCCGAGAAGTCGGTGCTGTTCGTGCAGAGCCACGTGCCCGAGCACGTCGAACTGTCCTGGGTGCTGACCTGCATGACCGGCTTCGGTGAGGCCAGCCGGATGACGCAGTTCAAGGACAAGTCCGCGAAGCATGGCACCGAGCACGCCGGGGTCGGCCTGTTCACCTACCCGATGCTCATGGCCGCGGACATCCTGCTCTACCGCGCGCAGAAGGTCCCGGTTGGCGAGGATCAGCGCCAGCACCTCGAATTGACCCGCGACCTCGCGCAGCGTTTCAACAAGCGCTACGGCAAGACCTTCGTCGTCCCCGAGCCGCACATCGTCAAGGGCACCGCGAAGATCTACGACCTGCAGGACCCGACGTCGAAGATGAGCAAGTCGGCCGAGACCGCGGCCGGCCTGATCAACCTGCTCGACGACCCGAAGGTGTCCGCGAAGAAGATCAAGTCGGCCGTCACCGACAACGAACGGGAGATCCGCTTCGACCGCGAGGCCAAGCCCGGCGTGAGCAACCTGCTCACCATCCAGTCGGCACTCTCCGGCCGCGACATCGACGATCTCGTCGCCGGATACGAGGGCAAGGGCTACGGCGATCTGAAGAACGACACCGCCGCGGTGCTCACCGAGTTCGTGACGCCGCTGCGGGCGAAGGTCGACGAGTACCTGTCCGACGAAACCGAGCTGCTCAAGATCCTGTCGAACGGCGCGGACCGTGCGCGCGACGTCGCTTCCCGGACACTTGCCCAGGTCTATGACAAGGTGGGATTCCTGCCCCGCAAGTAGAAGGAGCGTCACGGATGGCCGGCGCGAGCGACGAGAAGAAACCCGGTTTCCTCGATCGGCAGCGTGCCGCCCATCCCTGGCTCGACCACACGATCCGGACCGGGCTGCGCTACCAGGAGCACAAAGGCGACTACTACGCCGCCGGTATCACGTACTTCACGGTGCTGGCTCTCGTGCCGATCCTCATGGTGGCGTTCTCGATCGCCGGTTTCGTGCTCGCCGGCCGCCCCGAGACGATCGAGCAGATCCAGGACGCGATCGCCGAGAACATCCCCGGGCAACTCGGTGACACCGTGCAGAGTCTGATCGCGTCGGCGATCAACTCGCGCGGCGCCGTCGGCGTGATCGGGCTGCTCACCGCGTCGTACGCGGGACTCGGCTGGATGGCGAACGTGCGTGACGGCCTCACCGCGATGTGGGACCACCCGCGCGACAAGGGCAACTTCGTGGTCTCCAAACTGCGGGACGGGGCGTCGCTGCTGGGTCTCGGTCTCGCCATGCTCGTCTCGCTCGGGTTGTCGGCGCTGAGCAGCGGCCCGATCATGTCCAGGCTCGTCACGCTGCTGAACATGGAGAACCTCCTCGGGATCGGCGTCGCGTTGCGGATCGCCGCGCTGGTCTTCGCGCTGGGCGCGACCTGGGCGGTGTTCACGTGGGTGATCGCGCGGCTGCCCCGCGAACCGGTCACCTTTCGTAGCGCCGCGCAGGCCGGTCTGATCGCCGCGATCGGATTCGAAGTGCTCAAGCAGGCCGGGTCGATCTATCTCGAGATCGTGCTGAACGGGCCCGCCGGCGTCGCCTTCGGCCCGATCCTCGGTCTGCTCATCTTCTCCAACCTGACGGCGAAGCTGCTGCTGTTGTGTACGGCGTGGGCGGCGTCGAAGAAGGAGAATCTGGCCTTGGCGCACGTGCCCGCGCCGGAATCGGCGACGATCACTCCGCGGCTCGAGGTGCACCAGGGTCCCGGGGTGCGGGGGAGCATCGCGCTCCTCGGCGCGGGCATTCTGGGTGGCGCGCTGCTCGGGTCGCGCCGACGCGCCCGGAGATGACCGGCGAAGTCGAGGGGCCGGCGGATCAGCCCGCCGCCTCGTCCTGGCACGCCTCGTAGCCTCCCGCGACGAAGGTCGTCGCGGAGCAGTACACGGCGGTCGGATAGTACGGTCCCATCACCGTCGCGGGGTCGGCTCCGGTCGCCTGGGACGCCTGGATGGACTGCGGGTAGAACGCCGGCGTCGGCAGCATGTAGCGCAGGAACAGCACCTTCTTCGGTACCGTCGTATCGCCCCACGGCAGCACCGTCACGGTCGGATCGGCGACCGAGGTGAGATCGGCGGGCGCGGCGACCGCGTAGGTGTAGTAGCCCGATTCGTCGAGCGCGGTCTCGAAGTCGGCCGCGCACGCCACCACCGGATAGGGCGAGACCCGATCGTTCTGGCACAGCGACCAATACCGCACCTGCTGATCCGGGTCGGTCGCCGGGACACCCGCGCGGGTGTCCGGGAACAGCGGCGCCTTCCCGCGGACGACCACGATCCTGCCCGGCTGGTAGGTCAGTGCCGTTCCGAGATACTTGTTGTCCCCGTTGGGAAACAGACCGGACGAGCTGGCCGGGTTCACGAACACCGTCTCCGGTGTGTCGCCGGGGAACGCGCCGCTCGCGGCACCGGCGATGACCTGATCGAAACCTGCCTGCGCGAGCTGCGAGACGGGTCCCGTGTAGGAGTTCGGGTCGAACGGCTGCTCGCACGGCTGCCGCGGAACGGTCGCCCCACCGACCCGCATCGTCGCCTCGGGCAGGGGCACACCGCCGCTGGGGGAGGCGGCGTCGTCGGGCACGTAGACGCGGATGATCAGGAAACCCACCGGGGTGCTCTGACCGGCCGACAGAGCCTGAATCTCGTTGCGCGCGTGGTCGGCCGGGCCGGTGACGATGGTGGCGTGCCATTGGCGTTGCGCAGGGGGGAGGGTCCGTGCCGACGCGTCCGTGAACGGATTGCTGCTGCCAGGGTCGGGGTCGATCTGGTTGTCGCGCAACGTATCCACGGTGTCGAAGTTCGTGCCGTAGGTGTTGAGCGAGAAGTACCGGGCGTACGGGTAGGTGCCGGACAGTTCGATCGAGTCGCCCGGCCCCAGCGCATAGGGCAGGACCCAGTAGGTGGCGTTCACGTCCGGAAACGCGACGTTCAGCACCGTCTCGTTCGACATGAACCGCCACGCGCACAGGGGAGTATCGGCGGTCGCGGCCGGAGGCAGGGCGACCGTGACGGCGGCGCACAGGAACGCGACGAGGGCAACGATCCGGGCGCAGGCAGATCGAGAGCGATTGTCGGACACGGGACTCCGTTCGTCGCGTCCACGATAGCCGCGGTTCGCCCAGAACGGACCGGGTTTCGGTGAACAAGATCATTCGATTCGGTTACATCGGCTGACGCGGTGGTGGATCGGCCGTACTGTCGGGTCCATGAAAGCCGTCCAGTACACCGAGATCGGTGCGGAACCGGTCGTCGTCGAGATCCCCACACCGTCCCCCGGCCCGGGGGAGGTGCTGCTGAAGGTCACCGCCGCGGGTCTGTGCCACTCCGACATCTTCGTGATGGACCTGCCCGCCGACGGATACGTCTACGGGCTTCCGCTGACGCTGGGCCACGAGGGGGTCGGCACGGTCGCCGAACTCGGCGCGGGCGTCGACGGCGTCGCGGTCGGGGACGCGGTCGCCGTGTACGGGCCGTGGGGCTGCGGTTCCTGTCACGCCTGCGCCCGTGGCCACGAGAACTACTGCACGCGCGCCGCCGACCTCGGGATCACCCCGCCGGGGCTCGGTTCTCCCGGTTCCATGGCCGAATACATGATCGTCGATTCGGCCCGGCACCTCGTGCCCATCGGTGATCTCGACCCGGTCGCGGCGGCTCCGCTGACCGACGCCGGTCTGACCCCGTACCACGCGATCAACCGGGTGCTGCCGCTGCTGGGCCCCGGATCCACCGCGGTGGTGGTCGGTGTGGGCGGGCTCGGTCACGTCGGGATCCAGATCCTGCGGGCGATCGGCGCGGCCCGGGTCGTTGCACTGGACGTCGACGACGACCGTCTCGAACTGGCCCGCACGGTGGGCGCCGACGTGGCGATCCGGTCCGATGCGAGTGCGGCCGCCGCGATCCGCGAACTGACCGGCGGGCAGGGCGCCACCGCGGTGTTCGACTTCGTCGGCGCGCAGTCGACGATCGACATGGCGCAGCAGGTCGTCGCGATCGACGGGCACATCTCGATCGTCGGAATCCACGCCGGCGCGCATGCGAAGGTCGGGTTCTTCCTCGTACCGTTCGGTGCCTCCGTCGTGACGCCGTACTGGGGGTCCCGCACCGAGCTGATGGAGGTGATCGCCCTCGCCCGCGCCGGCAGACTCGAGATCCACACCGAGACGTTCACTCTCGACGAGGGGCCCGAGGCGTACCGGCGGCTGCGGGAAGGCACCATCCTCGGCCGCGGTGTGGTCGTACCCGGCTGAGTCCGCCCGGCGGAACAGCGTCGCGGAAACGCAGAACGCGGGCCCGGCCCCCGAAGGGCCGGACCCGCGTTCCGTGTTGCAGTTCCCTGTGACAGGGAGGGTCAGCGAGCGAACAGCAGCGCGCGCTTGACCTCCTGGATCGCCTTCGTCACCTGGATGCCACGGGGGCACGCGTCGGTGCAGTTGAAGGTGGTGCGGCAGCGCCACACGCCGTCCTTGTCGTTGAGGATGTCGAGACGCTCGGCGGCACCCTCGTCACGCGAGTCGAAGATGAACCGATGCGCGTTGACGATCGCGGCGGGGCCGAAGTACGACCCGTCGCTCCAGTACACCGGGCACGACGTGGTGCAGCACGCGCACAGGATGCACTTGGTGGTGTCGTCGAAGCGGGCGCGGTCGGCCTGCGACTGGATCCGCTCGCGGGTCGGCTCGTTGCCCGTCGTGATGAGGAACGGCTTGACGGCACGGAACGCGTCGAAGAACGGCTCCATGTCGACGACCAGGTCCTTCTCGACCGGCAGGCCGCGGATCGGCTCGACGGTGATGGTCACCGGCTTGCCGTCCTTGGGCAGCATGTCCTTCATGAGGATCTTGCAGGCCAGGCGGTTGACACCGTTGATCCGCATCGCGTCGGAGCCACACACGCCGTGCGCGCAGCTGCGGCGGAAGGTGAGGGTTCCGTCGAGGTAGCCCTTCACGTACAGCAGCAGGTTGAGCATGCGGTCGCTGGGCAGCGCCGGCACCTGGAACGAATCCCAGTGCTGACCCTTGCCGTCCTCGGGGTTGAACCGGGCGATCTTGAGGGTGACCATGACGGCGCCCTCGGGAACCGGAGGCAGTTCCGCGGCGACGGCGTCGTTCTTCTCGAGAGTAGTCATCAGTACTTCCGCTCCATCGGCTCGTACCGGGTCTGGACCACCGGCTTGTAATCCAGGCGGATTTCGGAGATCAGATCCTGGCCCACCTTGTACGCCATGGTGTGCTTCATGTAGTTCGCGTCGTCACGATTCGGGTAGTCCTCGCGAGCGTGGCCGCCGCGCGATTCCTTCCGGTTGAGGGCGCCGACCACGGTGACCTCGGCCATCTCGAGCAGGAAGCCGAGCTCGACGGCCTCGAGCAGGTCGCTGTTGTAGCGCTTGCCCTTGTCGTGAACCGTGATGTTCTTGTAGCGCTTCTTCAGATCGTGGATGTCCTCGAGGGCCTTGGTGAGGGTCTCCTCGGTGCGGAACACCGACGCGTTGTTGTCCATCGACTGCTGCAGGTCGCGACGGATGTCGGCGACGCGCTCCTTGCCGCCCGCGTGGAGGATGCGGTCGAGCCACTCCTCGACGTAGGTCGCGGGGTTCTCGGGCAGCTCGACGAACTCGGTGCTGTTCGCGTACTCGGCGGCAGCGATGCCGGCGCGACGGCCGAACACGTTGATGTCGAGCAGCGAGTTGGTGCCGAGGCGGTTGGCGCCGTGCACGGACACGCAGGCGCACTCGCCGGCGGCGTACAGGCCCTTGACGATCTCGTCGTTGTTGCGCAGGACCTCGCCCTGGACGTTGGTGGGGATACCACCCATCACGTAGTGGCAGGTCGGGTACACCGGGACGAGCTCGGTGACCGGGTCGACGCCGAGGTAGGTGCGCGCGAACTCGGTGATGTCCGGGAGCTTCTCCTCGAGGACGTCCTCACCGAGGTGCGTGACGTCGATGTAGACGTAGTCTTTGTTCGGACCGGCACCGCGGCCTTCGAGCACCTCGAGCACCATCGACCGGGCGACGATGTCGCGAGGCGCGAGGTCCTTGATGGTGGGGGCGTAGCGCTCCATGAACCGCTCGCCGTCGGCGTTGCGGAGGATGCCGCCCTCACCGCGGACGGCCTCGGAGATGAGGATGCCGAGGCCCGCGAGTCCCGTCGGATGGAACTGGTGGAACTCCATGTCCTCGAGCGGCAGGCCCTTGCGGAAGATGATGCCCAGCCCGTCACCGGTGAGGGTGTGCGCGTTGGACGTCGTCTTGTACATGCGGCCCGAACCGCCGGTGGCGAACACGATCGACTTCGCGTGGAAGACGTGGATCTCGCCGGTGGCGAGCTCGTACGCGATGACACCGGTGGCGACGGGACCGTCCTCGGTCTCGGTCAGCGCGATGTCCAGGGCGTAGAACTCGTTGAAGAACTCGACGTCGTGCTTGACGCAGTTCTGGTACAGCGTCTGCAGGATCATGTGGCCGGTGCGGTCGGCGGCGTAGCACGCGCGACGGACCGGGGCCTTGCCGTGGTCACGGGTGTGACCACCGAAGCGGCGCTGGTCGATCTTGCCTTCGGGGGTGCGGTTGAAGGGGAGACCCATCTTCTCCAGGTCCAGCACCGCGTCGATGGCTTCCTTGGCCATGATCTCGACGGCGTCCTGGTCGGCGAGGTAGTCGCCGCCCTTGACGGTGTCGAAGGTGTGCCATTCCCAGTTGTCTTCTTCGACGTTGGCCAGCGCGGCACACATGCCGCCCTGCGCGGCACCGGTGTGGCTGCGGGTCGGGTAGAGCTTGGTCAGAACCGCGGTGCGGGCGCGGGGGCCGGCCTCGATGGCCGCGCGCATACCGGCGCCGCCGGCACCGACGATGACCACGTCATAACGATGTTCCTGCATGAAGTCTTGGCTCCCCTAGCTCGCAACGATGTTGGGGTCGAATGTGAAGATCACGTAGGTGCCCAGGCCCATGATCAGGATCATCGACACTGCGAGGATCGTGTTGAGCCAGAAACGGGTCGAGTCCTTGCGCGAGTAGTCGGCGATGACGGTGCGCAGACCGTTGCCGCCGTGCAGCTGCGCGAGCCACAGCATCGACAGGTCCCAGAACTGCCAGAACGGGCTGGACCAGCGACCGGCGACGAACGCGAAGTTGATGCGGTGCACGCCCTCGTCGAGCATCAGCATGATGAACAGGTGGCCGAGCACGAGGATGATCAGTGCGAGGCCGGACAGGCGCATGAACAGCCAGGCGTAGAGCTCGAAGTTGTTCTTGGCCTGACGACGCGGCGAGCGCGGGTTGTCGAGGCCGGCCGGACGGTCGTAGGCCGTTCCGAGAGTCTTCGCTTCACTCATGTCAGTGCCCCGCAAACATGTTGTAGAAGATGCGTCCGGCCGCGGGGATCATCACCACGAACCAGATCGCCAGGATCGTCCAGAGCATCACGCGCTGGTACTGCGGTCCCTTCGACCAGAAGTCGACGAGCATGACACGCAGGCCGTTGAGCGCGTGGTAGAGAACCATCGCCACGAGCGCCAGCTCCATCAGGCCGACGATCGGGTTCTTGTAGGTTTCGATGACACTGTCGTAGGTCTCGGGGTTGACCCGGACGAGTGCCGTGTCCAGAACGTGGACGAAAAGGAAGAAGAACGTGGCCACGCCTGTGATCCGGTGCAGAACCCAGGACCACATTCCGGGATCTCCCCGGTAAAGCGACCGTGTGCGCCCCGCCGGTGCGGGGGCGGCTTCAGTCGTGCTGCTCATCGAGTGCTGTGCCTCCAACGTCAATGGTGGACGCGTCGAGCCGCTGTAGCCTGTGGGGGATTCCGCAGTACGGGCCCGACGAGAACCTGAACCGACTTGTTCAGACTCTAAACCCATCGGAATCGTGGGAACTAATCTCCTTCGCGATTCGTACCGGCCCGAAATGCTAAGTTAGGTTTGCCTTTCCAACTGTGATCTGGTGCGGTGGGGGCCACCGAACGTCGTCTTCGCCACCGTGACAGGATGGTCAACCATGGTGGACGTGGAGTGGGAAACGTTGCGCGCCAAGGCACATGAAGCGATGGGGCGTGCGTACGCGCCGTACTCGCGGTTCCCGGTGGGGGCTGCCGCTCTCACCGCCGACGGCGCGGTTGTGAGTGGGTGCAATGTGGAAAATGTCTCACATGGGGTGGGACTTTGTGCCGAATGCGTACTCGTCGGTAACTTCGTTTCCGGTGGTGGCGGACGGTTGCGAGCGATCTCGGTCTGCGACGCCCGCGGCGCCGTTCTGATGCCCTGCGGGCGCTGCCGCCAGCTCCTCATCGAGCACGGCGGACCCGACCTGCTCGTCGACACGTCCCGAGGGCCGCGGCCCATGTCCGAGCTGCTGCCCGACGCGTTCGGGCCCGATGATCTTGCGGCCGTGCATCCGACGGGAGGCGATCGTGCCTGACATCGTCTCCGTGATCCGGCACAAGCGCGACGGTCTGGAACTGACCGGCGCCGAGATCGACTGGGTGATCAGAGCGTTCACCCACGACATCGTCGCCGACGAACAGATGGCGGCTCTCGCGATGGCCATCTGGTTCCGCGGCATGACCCGCGCCGAGACCGCCCGCTGGACGACCGCGATGATCGACTCCGGACGGCGTCTCGACTTCACCGGGTTGGGCCTGCCCACCGTCGACAAGCACTCCACCGGCGGTGTCGGCGACAAGATCACGCTGCCGCTCGCACCGCTCGTCGCGGCGTGCGGGGCTGCGGTGCCGCAGTTGTCCGGACGCGGACTCGGATACGCCGGCGGCACCCTCGACAAACTCGAATCGATTCCCGGCTGGCGCGCCGACCTCGGCACCGTCGAGATGGCCGAGATCCTCACCGATCCGGCGATCGGCGCGGTCGTGTGCGCACCCACCGAGGACCTGGCCCCGGCCGACCGCAAGCTCTATGCGCTGCGCGACGTCACCGGCACCGTCGAATCGATCCCGCTCATCGCCAGTTCGATCATGAGCAAGAAGATCGCCGAAGGAGCGGGCGCGCTCGTACTCGACGTCAAGGTCGGCTCCGGCGCCTACATGACCGAGCTGGGCGAGGCACGCGAACTCGCGCGCACGATGGTCGAGCTCGGCAGCGACGAAGGCCTGCCCACCGTCGCGTTGATCACCCGCATGGACACCCCGCTCGGGCGCACGGCGGGGAATGCGCTCGAGGTACGCGAGGCTGTCGAGGTTCTCGCCGGTGGCGGACCGCCCGACGTCGTGGAGCTGACCCTGGCGCTGGCGCGGGAGATGCTCGCTCTCGCCGGGATCGACGGCGTCGACCCCGCCGAGCGGCTGAAGGACGGCTCGGCGATGGACCGATGGCGCGCGATGATCGCCGCGCAGGGAGGCGACCCGGACGCTGCGTTGCCCACCGCCGCGTACACCGAGACCCTGCGTGCGGACTCCGACGGCATCCTCACCGGACTCGACGCCATGGCGGTCGGGGTCGCGGCGTGGCGGCTCGGCGCAGGTCGTGAACGGCAGGGGCAGGCCGTGCAGGCCGGCGCCGGTGTCGAGCTGCACGCGAAACCGGGCGAGGCGGTGCGCGCCGGGCAGGTCCTCGCGACCCTGCACACCGATACCCCGGAGAAGATCCCGGCCGCGCTCACCACGCTGCAGGGCGGGGTCCGGATCTCCGCCGAGGCGTCCGACGGAGGGGCACCCGCGGTGCCCGCGCGACCGCTCGTCGTGGAGCGGATCTCCGGGTAGCCGACTACCGTCGGGGCATGAACGAGCTGACTGCCCCGCAGGTGCGTACGGCACCGAAGGTTCTGCTCCACGACCACCTCGACGGTGGCCTGCGACCGGCGACGATTCTGGACCTCGCCGACGCATGCGGCCACACCCTGCCTGCCGATTCCGAGACCGAGTTGGCCGGATGGTTCCGGCAGTCGGCGGACAGCGGTTCGCTGGTGCGGTACCTCGAGACATTCGAGCACACGGTCGCCGTCATGCAGACTGCCGAGGGGCTCGAACGGGTCGCCCGCGAGTGCGTCGAGGATCTTGCCGCCGACGGCGTCGTCTACGCGGAGGTTCGGTTCGCGCCGGAACAGCACCTCGAGTCCGGCCTGACCCTCGACGAGGTCGTCGAACACGTTCTCGAGGGGTTCCGGTCGGGGGAGTCCGCGGTCGCGGCGGCTGGCGGCCGGATCCACGTGGGATGTCTGCTCACCGCGATGCGGCACGCGGCGCGGTCGCGTGAAATCGCCGAACTGGCAGTGCGTTTCCGCGACCGGGGGGTCGCCGGGTTCGACATCGCCGGCGCCGAGGCCGGATATCCGCCCAGCCGGCACCTCGACGCCTTCGAGTACATGCGAGCGGCCAACGCGCACTTCACGATTCACGCGGGCGAAGCGTTCGGGCTCCCGTCGATCCACGAGGCCGTCGCGTTCTGCGGCACCGACCGGCTCGGTCACGGGGTGCGGATCGTCGACGACATCACCGTCGCCGAGGACGGCACCGCGTCGCTCGGTCTGTTGGCGAATTACGTGCGGGACAAGAGGATTCCGCTCGAGCTCTGCCCCAGCTCCAATGTCCAGACCGGCGCGGTGGCCGCGCTCGAGGACCATCCGTTCGATCTGCTCGCGCGGCTGCGGTTCCGCGTCACCGTCAACACCGACAACCGGCTGATGAGCGACACCACGATGACGAAGGAGATGATGCGCCTGGTCGAGACGTTCGGCTACGGCTGGGTCGATCTCGAACGGTTCACCATCAACGCCATGAAATCGGCGTTCCTGCCGTTCGATCAGCGGCTCGAGCTGATCGACGACGTCATCAAGCCCGGCTACGCGGTGTTGATAGGCGCGTAGCGCCCGGTGTGCCTTTGTGGCGGTGGGAGCCGCCACAAAGGCACACCGGCGGCGGAGCCGCCTAGTGCTTGCGGAGTCGTGCCTCGAACTCGCGCTCGAGTTCGCGCCACGCCGCGACCTCGGCGTCGAACGGCGCGCTCGGGGCCAGGCGGCTCGTATCGGGCTCGAGCACGTAGTTGACGAACCAGCCCAGCTCGGTGGAACCGGCGAGCGCGGCGTCGGTGGAGTCGTCGCCGGCGTAGTTCGCGGCATCGGTGAACAACTCGACCGCGAGTTCCAGCTGGTCCGGGTCCACTGCGTCGACGCCCGCCGCGATGTCGTCGGCGATGCCGGTGAGCACGTACACGTTGTCGTCGCTCACCTCGATCTCGAGCGAACCGTCGGTCGCTGCGAGACGGATCTCGTCGTAGGTGCTCACTGTCGCGAGATCGTGGTCGTGACGGTCGGCCAGGTAGCGGGCGAGCGCACGCTCGGAACCGAATACCGAGATCAGGCCGTCTTTGCCGAGGAACAGCGCGTCGTCGTCCAGGTAGCACCGCAGGGTGAACCATGTGCCTTCGCTCGTGATGATCTTGATCGGGTCGATGCCGACCTCGCCCCAGAAGTCGTCGACGAGTTCCTCGTCCTCGTCTTCGTCCACGAACTCGTATTCCTCGTCGTCTTCGCCCTCGACGGTGTCGTCGGCCTCGACGACGTTCTCCTCCGCAGCGACGAGTTCGGACTCGATCTCCGCGACGATCGCGGAGTCGACGTCGGGGGTCGTGACGACGGCGTCGATCGCGTCGATGACGTCGTCCCAGTCCTCGGCGACCGCGGTGCCGACCTGGTTCCACAGGTCCTCGCCGTCGGCACCTTCGAACGCGCTCGCGCCGTGCTGCAGCAGTGTCGCGATCTCGGGCCGGTCGACGAACTTCGTCACCGCCTCGAGGTCGCACACCTCGCCCAGGCTGCGGACGACGTCGAAGGTGTCCTGGAGCTGGGCGACGATCTCCGGGTCGACGTCCTCGGCGACGAGTTCGGGCACCCCGACGATGTCGAACCGATAGGCGTCGTCGGGCTCGAACTCGACGGCCGCGAGCTTCACGACGACCGGCCAGGTGGGGTGCTCGACGAGATCGTTGTCGGTGTCGGAGCGGACGAACGCGACCAGTTCGGCGACACCGGGGAATCCGTACAGATCGTCCCCACGGCCGAGGAACGCCTGCCATTCCTCGCCGTCCTCGCGCCACCGGGGCACCCACAGGGTGACGAGGTTGTCGTCGGTGAGACCGAGCTCGATCGGGACGATGTCTCCAGCCATGGCGGGAAGCCTAGCCACCTCGCGCCCGAAGACATAGCCGGGAGTGGACGAGACCGTCATCACCGGAACGACTCGCGAAGATCCGACAGCAGCCGGTCGCGTTTCCGGGCTGCGATCCGCGCCGCCTCGTGCGCGGTCGCGAGGATCGCCGCGGACAATTCGGCGGCCTCGAGCCGGCACGCCGACTCCGCCAGATGCAGCGCGATCATGCCGCCTCCGCCGTCGACCTGTACCCACACCCGGCCATCCACGCTCATCGCTTCCGCCGTCACCTCGCCGAGCCCGGCCATCACGTCCTCGAGCATGCCCAGCCTTTCCCGAGCCCGTTCGACGATCTCGTCGACGCGGTGCCCGCTCACACCGACCTCAGCCAGGACGTGGGTTGCCGCTGCTCGTCGTCGTCCTGCTGGACGCGCGCCACCTCGTCCCGGGTGGGCAGGCCCATCCGGTCCAGCAGGGCGTCCGGCATGCCCTGGGCAGCGAGCTCGCCGCGGCGCAGCGCGGCGGCCTCGAGGGTCGCGCGGCGGCTGAGCGCGAGGATCTGCCCGGCCAGGTGCCCGGCCCCGTGGCGCAGTTCGCGGGGATCGATGTGCAGCTCGACCGGCACCCCCTGGTCGGTTGCGCGCACCGAGACGGTGCCTGCCGCATTGGCGGCGGTTGCTGTCGTGATGTTCATATCCGGTTGGACGCACCCGATCGCCGGCCGGTTCCCTCTCATCCGGTGGGCCGGTAGAACCCTTCGAAGGCCATGCCGCTGTTGCCGGTGCGGATCGGGGTGACGGCGACGGGATCGCCAGCTTCCACCATGAGGCCGTTGCCGATCACCATCGCGACGTGCCCGTCCCAGACGGCCAGGTCGCCGGGCAGGACCGAGTCCGGAGCGACCGGCGTCCCGATGTCCTGCTGCTGGGCCAGCCGGGGAAGCTCGACACCGGCCTGGCCGTAGGCCCACTGGGTCAGCCCGCTGCAGTCGAGTCCCTGTCCCGGGGTGGTTCCGCCCCACACGTACGGGGTGCCCTGCTGGGACAGCGCATGACGCACCGCCGCGGCGGCCGTGGCGTTGGGTGCGGTGGCGACGCTGCCGTCGGGCAGGCGCACCGCGCAGTCCGACGCCGATCCCGGCCCGAGGCCCCCGTCGTCGTAGAACGCGCGGCTGTCGCCGGAACCGGGATCGGTTTCGGACGGTCCCGCTCCCGTGGGGGGCGGCGTCTCCGGCAGCAGGGCGGTGAGCCGGTCGGTGTGCTGTGCCAGTTCGGACGTGACCCGGGCGAGTACGTCGAGGCCTGCCGCGAGATGTTCGAGTGCGGCAGCGAGCATCAGCAGCTGGCCCTGGGGCAGCGCGAGCGCGGGTTCGAGGCTGCGGGCGATGGAACCGAACGAGTCGACGATGCGGGCGATCTCGACGGCGCCGCCGAGGACCGTCGCGGTGCCGTCCACCGCGACCGCGGCGATCTCCATGCCGCGGTCGGCGGCGGCCAGCGTGTCGGCGAGTACCTGCTCGGCGCTGCGGACCGCGGTGTCCGCCGCGGTACCGGTCCAGTCCCACACCAGTTCGGTGAGCGCGGCGCGGCCGACGGCGTGCACGTCCTCCGCGATCGCGGTCCCCGCCCGCAACGCCGCGGCCGGATCGATCGCGGGTGCGGTGCCGGAGCCGAATGCGGTGAGCAGATCCGCCAGCGGAGCCGCGAGCAGATCGGCCCCGATGGTCATCGTCGCGCTCCCGCCTCGGGCGTGCCTGCGGACTGCAGACCCGTGGACCACTCGGCCTCGCGGTTCTCGTAGCCCGCTGCGGTCGCGGCGGCGACCACGGACATGCCGTCGAGTGCGGTCACGAGGCGGGACACGTGCTCTTCGTGCGCGCGATGCGCCGTGACCAGGGCCGCGACGAATCCTGTTCCGATCGGGCCGAGCCCGGTGTCCAGTTGTTCGGGGGCTGCGCCCCGGATCTCGTCGACCGCGCCGCGCATTCGTTCGGCCAGGTCTCCCGCCGTACCGCCGAACGCTGCGATGGTCTCCGGGCGTACCTGCACACCGTCCTGCCGAAACTCGCCTCTCACGCCTCACGCCCCTCGATGTCGGATCGAATCGCTCTCGACGGGTTCGACGCATTCGGGCGGCGGCCGGTTCCACCGTTCTATCCTTCGGGCATGGATCCGCTCGTCGTCGATCATCCGCTCGCTGCCTCGCTCCTCACGATCCTGCGCGATGAGCGCAGCGACAACGCCGCCTTCCGGCATGCACTGAGCCGGCTCACCCAGATGCTCGTGTACGAGGCGGTCAGGGACGCGCCGATCGAGCAGTTCGAGGTGCGCACGCCGATCACGACAACCACGGGGGTGCGGCTGAAGCAACCGCCACTTCTGGTCCCGGTTCTGCGGGCCGGTCTGGGCATGGTCGATCAGGCGCACGCGCTGATCCCGCAGGCGCAGGTCGGTTTCGTCGGGCTGGCGCGCGACGAGAAGACGTTCGAGCCGGTGCCCTATCTCGAGTCCCTCCCCGCCGATCTGTCCAGGCTGCCGGTGTTCGTGCTGGATCCGATGCTGGCGACCGGTGGGTCGATGGTGCACACGATCGAGCTCCTCGTGTCCCGCGGCGCGACCGACATCACCGCGGTGTGTGTGGTGGCGGCGCCGCAGGGTGTCGAGGCACTCGCGGCGTGCGGGCACCCGGTGCGGTTGGTGACCGCCACGATCGACGAAGGCCTGAACGAGAACAAGTACATCGTTCCAGGCCTCGGCGACGCGGGCGACCGTCAATTCGGGCCGCGATAACGGCCATCGCCTACTCTTCGAAACACGCAGCCGAATCGTGACATCGATGTCCATTTTGGTGCTTATGGTGCACATGGGGCTGCTGAGACGCTGTTCGTGCGCTGATCCGTTACCAACTCTTCACGATCTTCCTCACGAAATCGCTTGCGGCTCATTACTCTGAGGCGTGCATCACGATCGCTTCACTGTCATCAGTTCGTGAAATGGGGAAACGCGATGGTCCGCAATTCCGTAACGAAATCCCGCCGGCGATTCCGGGTAGCAGCACTGGGGGTGGCTGCCGCCGCGTTCGTGGCGATGGTCAACCCGGGCGCCGCAGGAGCCGCAGTCGACAACGCCCGGTCGATGCCGCTCGACGGCGGCGCCACGATCGAAGTCCTGCAGGCGGACACGTCGATCCAGTCCGTCCCGCCGCTCGACAGCTCACCGTTGAGCGTCGAGTTCTTCAGCGACGGTGTTGCCGCCGTCAAGATCACCGGTCCGGGAGCGGATGCGTTCACCGGTACCAAGCTCACCCTCGGCTATCAGATCGGCTATCCGGTCGCGCTGCCCGGCGCGATCGTGCACCTCTTCACCCCGAGCCTGGATTGGGGGGTGGGGAACAACGTCAATCTCGGCTTCGGCGATCTGCTCGGCGACCCTGTCATCGGCCTGGATCTGGGTGCCAATGCGCAGCTCGGAGGCCGGATCATCCCCGAGCACGAGTTCGAGATCGAACTCGAACCCGGCGGCATCACCGAGGTGCCGATCGTCGAGGGTCTGACCTTCGACGGCAGCGCGGTCACCGTTCGAATCGCCGGTGTGCACGGTTCCGTCTCCGGGGCGATCGGCCCGGTCACCGTCCGGCCGTTCGCGAAGGCGACCACCTCGAAGGGTGACACCGTCGTCACCTACGGTGTGCCGCAGCGGGTCTGACGACCCAGGATCAACCGGCCATCCCGGAAGCCCACACGCGCAGCGCCGCCAGCTTGCTGGTGGCGCTGCCGTGGTTTCCATCCACCGCGACCGCCTGCAGGTAGCACTTGAGCTTCGGTTCGGTGCCGGACGGCCGGACGACGACGCGGACCGACGCGCCCTCGAACACGAGCGCGTCGGTCCGCAGTCGTGTCTCCGCCCGGGCGAGATCGGTCACGGTGACCGCCTCGCCCGCGAGTTCGTCCGGCGGCGTGGCCCGCAGTGATGCCATGAGCCGGTCGATCCGCGTGAGGTCGGCGACCCGGATCGAGACCTGATCGGTCAGGTGCACGCCGAACTCGGCGTACAGATCGTCGAGCGCGTCGAGCAGCGTGCGACCACGCGTCTTCAGGTCTGCCACATAATCCGCGACGACGACCGCCGTCGCGATGCCGTCCTTGTCGCGCACCGCGTCCGGGTCGACGCAGTGGCCGATCGCCTCCTCGTACGCGTAGACCAGACCCTCGCCGGCGCGGGCCAGCCACTTGAAGCCGGTGAGGGTCTGCGCGAAGCGGGCGCCGCGCGCGGCGGCGACCTTCCCGAGCAACGTGGACGACACGATCGTGGTCGCCACCAGCGATTCCGGGCGCGCTCCCGCGAGGATGTGATCGCCGAGCAGCACACCGGTCTCATCGCCGCGCAGCATCCGCCAGCCCTCGACGGCGTGCCGTCGCGAGTCGCTGCCCGCCGGCACCCCCACCGCGCAGCGGTCGGCGTCCGGGTCGAGCGCAAGTGCGACGTCCGCGCCGACGTCCTCGGCGAGCGCCAGCAGCGCGTCGGTGGCACCGGGCTCCTCGGGGTTCGGGAACGCCACGGTGGGGAACGCGGGGTCCGGCGCGAACTGGGACGCGACGACGTGCACGTCGGTGAACCCGGCCTGCCGCAACGCCGCGACCGCGGTCTCGCCGCCGACGCCGTGCAGCGCGGTGAGTGCGATCCGCACGTTCCGGTGTGGCGACCGCGGCAGCGTCGCGACCCGCGCGAGGTATCTCTCGACGAGGTCGCCGCCCGAGGGTTTCACGGGCGTACGAGGCACCACGCCGCCGACCGCGTCGATCGCCGCTTCGATCTCGCGGTCCGCGGGGGAGACCAGCTGGGCACCGCCGGTGACATACACCTTGTAGCCGTTGTCGGCGGCGGGATTGTGCGACGCGGTGATCTGCACCCCGGCGACGGCACCGAGCGCGCGCACCGCGAACGCGGTGACCGGCGTCGGCAGCGGGCGGGGGAGCGCGACCACGTCGAATCCTGCCGCGGCGAGCACCTCCGTTGCCGCGGTGAAGAATTCGGCGGATCCCGTGCGGGCGTCGCGGCCGACGACGACGGTACCGCCGCCGTGCCCCTGCGCGTCGAGCCAGGCCGCGAGCCCGGCGGTCGTGCGCTCGACGACCGGCACGTTCATGCAGTCCGGGCCGTCGCCGACCGGTCCCCGCAATCCCGCGGTCCCGAAGCGCAGGCTCACAGCCGCGCCGCCAGTTCGCGCAGCAGATCGCCCATGCGGCGGGCCGCGGCCTGCCCTGCGGCCAGGACCTCGGCGTGGTCGAGGTGCTCACCGGTGACGCCCGCGGCCGCGTTGGTCACGAGCGAGATGCCGAGCACGCGTGCTCCCGCGGCGCGCGCGGCGATCGTCTCGTGCACCGTGGACATGCCGACGAGGTCGGCGCCGAGGGTGCGCAGCATCCGGATCTCGGCCGGCGTCTCGTAGTGCGGGCCGGGCAGACCCGCGTACACCCCCTCCGCGAGCGAGGGGTCGATCTCGCGGGCGAGGCTGCGCAGGTCGGCGGAGTAGGCGTCGACGAGATCGACGAACTGGGCGCCGACCAGTGGCGACCGGCCGGTGAGATTGAGGTGGTCGGAGATGAGCACGGGTTCGCCGACCTTCAGATCCGGGCGGATGCCGCCGGCGGCGTTGGTGAGGATCACGGTGCGGGCGCCGGCCGCGACGGCGGTGCGCACCGGATGCACGACGCGGCTGAGGTCGTGGCCCTCGTAGGCGTGGATGCGCCCGGCCAGCAACAGCACCGGGGTCCGTCCGACGGTCATCGAATGGACGGTTCCGGGATGACCGGCCGCGGTCGGCGGGGTGAAGCCGGGCAGGTCGTTCATGGGTACGTCCGCGACGGTCGGCCCGAACCGTTCGACGGCGGCGCGCCATCCCGAGCCGAGCACCACGGCGACCGGGTGGGCGGCCACTCCGGTGCGCTCGGCGAGGACGGCGGCGGCCCGTCCGGCTTCGGCGGGGGGATCGAGGATGGCGTCGGCTGCTCCCATGGCGCATGACCCTAGTGCCAACCTGCTTGTTACTCGCGAGTAGCTATTGGGTCTATCCTCGTGTCCATGCCTTATCTCGAACGTGACGGCGACGTCTTCGTCCTGTACCTCGGCGACCGGGACCGGGAGGTCGACGAGAACCGCTTCCATCCCGACCGGCTGGCCGAGATCGGTGCGCTGCTCGACGAGGTGGAGGCGCACGACGGTCCCGCCGCACTCGTGACCGCCGCGACCGGAAAATTCTGGAGCAACGGCCTCGACACCGACTGGATCTTCGGGAATCTGCCCGACCTGCCCGGCTATCTCGACACCGTGCACGCGCTGTACGTGCGGATGCTGACCTTCCCCGCCGCGACCGTCGCCGCGATCCAGGGCCATGCGTTCGGCGCCGGCGCGATGCTCGCCCTCACCCACGACTTCGCGGTGATGCGCGCCGACCGCGGCTTCTGGTGCCTGCCCGAGGTGCAGCTCGGTATGCCGTTCACCGTCGGCATGTCCGCGCTGCTGCGCACCCGGCTGACCCCGGCCACCGCGGTCGAGGCCGTCACCACGAGCCGCCGTTACGGAGGCTCCGACGCGCTGGCCGCCGGGATCGTCGCGCAGGCCGTCGACGGGGACGCGGTCCTGGCCGCGGCGGTCGAGCGGGCGGCGGGACTGACCTCGACCCGTGGCGCGAACCTCGGCGTCGTCAAACGGGGCCTGCACGCGCCCCTCGTCGCCGCACTCGAGACGAAGACCGACGAGTCGAACTTCCGCTTCGGCTGACCGTTGGACCGGGCGGTCGGCATGACAGACTGGACGATGTGACGACCGAAGCGGACAGGGTGATCGAGGCGGCGTCCGACGAGCTCATCGCCCTCTCGCATTCGATCCACGCGGAACCGGAACTCGCGTTCGACGAGCACCACAGTGCCGCAAAGGTCGTCGAGGTCCTGCGCGCCGCGGGATTCGAGATCCGCACGGGGATCGCCGATCTCCCGACCGCGTTCGACGCCCGCTTCGGCAGCGGCGAACTCGTCGTCGGAATCTGCGCCGAGTACGACGCGCTGCCCGGAATCGGTCACGCCTGCGGGCACAACATCATCGCCGCCGCTGCCGTCGGTGCCGGTCTCGGTCTCGCGTCCGTCGCCGATGCCCTGGGAGTCACCGTGCGGGTCATCGGAACCCCCGCCGAGGAGACCGGCGGGGGCAAGGTGCTCATGCTCGAGCGCGGGGTGTTCGACGACGTCGCCGCGGCGATGATGGTGCATCCGGGTCCCTTCGACATCACCGGTGCGACCTCCCTCGCGCTGGCGGACATCGCCGTCAGCTACGAAGGACGCGAGGCGCACGCGTCGGCGGCACCCGAGTACGGACGCAACGCCGCCGACGCCGCGACCGTCGCCCAGGTCGCGATCGGGTTGCTGCGTCAGCACCTCCTGCCGGGCCAGCAGATCCACGGCATCGTCAGCGACGGCGGCACGGCCCCGAACATCGTGCCCGCGCACACCGAGTTGCTGTACTACCTGCGCGCGACGACCGCGGAGTCGCTCGCCGACCTGTCCGAACGGGCCGGGAACTGCTTCGCGGCAGGGGCGCTCGCCGCCGGCTGCACCCACCGGATCCGGACGGTGTCACCCACCTACACCGAACTCACTCCCGACCCGTGGCTCGTACAGGCATATCGTGAGGTGATCATCGGCATGGGACGGGCGCCGCTGCCCGTCGAAGAGGAAGGATCGCGCCCGCTGGGCAGCACGGACATGGGAAACGTGACGAATGTTGTGCCGGGTATCCATCCGGTCATCGGACTCGATTCGGGTGGTGCGGTCACGCACCAGGCTGCTTTCGCGGCGGCGTGTATCACCGAGTCCGCGGATCGGGCGGTGCTCGACGGAGCCCGGGCGCTCGCGGCGACCGCGGCCCGCGTCGCGTCCGATGCCGGTCAGCGTGATCGCCTCCTCGAAGGGGTCGCGCGCCGATGAACCCCTATGTCGAGAAGTGGCTCGGTGACCACACCCAGGACCTCACCGCATGGCGTCGCCACATCCATGCGAACCCCGAACTGGCGCGCCAGGAGTACGCGACGACCGAGTTCGTCGCGGGGCACCTGTCCGCGGCCGGGCTTGAACCGAAGGTGCTGCCTCGCGGGACCGGCGTGATCTGCGATCTCGGGCCCACCACGGGACCGCGTATCGCCTTGCGCGCCGACATGGACGCCCTGCCGATGCAGGAGCTGACCGGACTGCCGTTCGCGTCCTCGGTCCCCGGTGTTTCGCACGCGTGCGGTCACGACGCCCACACCGCCGTCCTGCTCGGCACCGGACTCGCATTGGCCGAGGTCCCCGAGCTGCCCGTCGGAGTCCGGCTGGTGTTCCAGCCCGCCGAGGAGGTCATGCCGGGCGGTGCCCTGGACGTCGTCGCGGCCGGCGGTCTCGACGGGGTGTCCCGGATCTTCGCGCTGCACTGCGATCCGCGCCTCGAAGCGGGGAAGGTCGGGATGCGGGTCGGTGCGATCACCTCCGCCGCCGACACCGTCGAACTGGTGCTGGATTCGCCCGGTGGTCACACTTCGCGCCCGCACCTGACCGGCGATCTGGTCTACGGGCTCGGCACCGTCATCACCGGACTGCCCGGCATGCTCAGCCGCCGCATCGATCCCCGGACCGGCACCGTCATGGTCTGGGGTGCGGTCAGCGCGGGCAAGGCGCCGAACGCGATTCCGCGGACCGGGATGCTCGCCGGCACCGTGCGTACCGGCGACCACGAGACGTGGGAACTGCTCGAACCCATGGTGCGCGAGGTCGTCCACGGTCTGCTCGCACCGACCGGGGTCAGCTACGAACTGGACTATCGCCGGGGTGTGCCCCCGGTCGTCAACGACGAGGTCTCGGCGCGCATGTTCGAGGCCGCGATCCGGGCCACCGACCCGGACGCCCTGGCCGACACACCGCAATCCGGTGGCGGCGAGGACTTCTCGTGGTACCTCGAGCAGATCCCCGGGGCGATGGGCCGGCTCGGTGTGGGATTCGGGACCGGACCGGCGCTCGACATCCATCAGCCCACGTTCGACCTCGACGAGCGGGCGCTGCCGGTGGGGGTGCGGGTGATGACCAACCTCGTGCTCGGCGCAGGGTGAAACGGCTGGATGAGCTCAGCCTGCCGTTCAGCGCGCTCGACGCCGAAGCGGACGGCGACCATGCCCACACGGCGGTCGGAAAGGTGCAGCTCACCGCGCCGGGGCGCGGCACCGGCCGGATTCTGGTGCGACCTGAGCAGATCTCCGTCGAAGGGGCGGTGGAGAAGTCGTCGTTCACGTCCGCGACATCGCCTTCGGTGGTGCGCACAGCGAGGTGCGGGTCGACGGACCCGACATCACGATCCGCTCACTGCGCGGCGACGTCGACGACCTGCGCCCCGGGGACGCGGTGTCGGTTCGGGTGTGCCTGCCGGGCCCGTTCTACGCGGACTGACGGACCCCGGGCCTGACGGAACCCCGGCCCTCAGAACGCGTCGGGCCGGCCGGGTCCGACGTTGCGGCTGTTGCGGGTCCGCAGGTCCATCACGTAGTCGGAGGGGGCGCCCGCGATCTCCGCGGCATCGGCCATGACCCCGAGGTAGCGGGCGGACGGCAGGCCGCCCTCGTACGCGTCCACGACGTACAGCCACGCGAGAACCGGCCCGTCGGCGGTGTCCACACGCACCCGGATCTTGCGGTGGACGCCCAGTTCGGAGCCCTCCCAGCGGTCGAGGCTGCGCTCGTCCTCGTCCGGCACGTCGTAGAGCACCACGAAGACCTTCGAGTCCTCGTCCTCGACGACGGTCGCGAGGGCACCCTCCCACCCGAGGTCGGCGCCGCTGAACGTCAACCGCCAGCCGTGCAACCACCCGGTACCGGCCATCGGCGAGTGCGGGCAGCGCTGCAACATCTGCTCCGGATGCATGTTGGACCCGTAGGCGGCGTAGATCGGCACGTGCCTAAGGCTAATCGGTCACCGCCCGACGCAGGATTCGGGGCACTTGTCGCCGAGTCCGCGCGTCCGTATGCGCTGCCCGCGCCCGGTGGCATAGCGTTTATGAGGGCGAAGCGGTGACCCTGCACGCCCGGAAACCGGCCCGAGGACCATCTCGGAATCGATACAGAGGAGAAAAATGACCCGGATCGTGATCATCGGCGGTGGGCCTGCGGGCTACGAGGCTGCGCTGGTGGCGGCCCAGTACGGCGCGACGGTGTCACTGATCGATTCGGACGGGATCGGCGGCGCCTGTGTGCTGTTCGACTGTGTGCCGTCGAAGACCTTCATCGCGTCGACCGGGGTGCGCACCGACATGCGCCGCGCCGCGGACCTCGGCATCGAGCTCGAACGCGCCGCCGTCTCGCTGCCGCAGGTCCATGCCCGCGTCAAGGGCCTCGCCCGTGCCCAGTCCGCCGACATCCGCACCAAGCTCGAGGCCGCCGGTGTGTCGATCTACTCGGGGCACGGCGAACTCATCGACCGCGAGGTCGGCATGGCGGCCCACCAGGTCCGCGCGAACCTGTTCACCGGCGACGAGAGGGTGCTCGACGCCGACGTCGTTCTCATCGCGACCGGCGCGAGCCCCCGCGTGCTGCCCGGTGCGGTGCCGGACGGCGAGCGCATCCTCACCTGGCGTCAGCTCTACGACCTCGACAAGCTGCCCGAGCACCTGGTCGTCGTCGGGTCCGGTGTCACCGGCGCCGAGTTCGTTTCCGCGTACACCGAAGTCGGCGTGCAGGTCACCCTGGTGTCGAGCCGTGACCGTGTGCTGCCGCACGAGGACGAGGATGCGGCGCTCGTGCTCGAGGACGCGTTCGCCGAGCGCGGTGTCACCCTCGTCAAGCACGCTCGCGCGGACGTGGTCGAACGCACCGAGGACGGGGTGCGCGTGCTGCTCGCCGACGGCCGGATCGTCGAGGGCAGCCACGCTCTCATGACCGTCGGTTCGATTCCCAACACGTCCGGTCTCGGCCTCGAGAAGATCGGGCTCGAGCTCGATCGCGGCGGCTACATCCCGGTCGACCGCGTGTCGCGCACCGCGGTGCCGGGCGTCTACGCCGCGGGTGACTGCACCGGTCTGCTGCCGCTCGCGTCGGTCGCCGCGATGCAGGGCCGCATCGCGATGTACCACGCGCTCGGTGAAGGCGTGAGCCCCATCAAGCTCAAAACCGTTGCGTCCGCGGTGTTCACGCGCCCGGAGATCGCCACGGTCGGTGTCAGCCAGGCCGCGATCGACAACGGCGAGGTCCCGGCGCGGACCGTGATGCTGCCGCTGAACACCAACCCGCGCGCGAAGATGGCGGGACTCAAGCGCGGTTTCGTGAAGATCTTCTGCCGTCCCGCGACCGGCGTCGTCATCGGTGGTGTCGTGGTCGCGTCGACGGCGTCGGAGCTGATCCTGCCGATCGCGATCGCCGTGCAGAACAACCTGTCGGTCAACGATCTCGCGGCGACCTTCTCGGTGTACCCGTCGCTGAGCGGGTCGATCACGGAGGCGGCGCGGCAGCTCATGCGGCACGACGATCTCGACTGATCGAGTCTCGTTCGACGGTGGCGCGTTTCACGATGTGAGACGGCGTGTTCACATGGTGGTGCCGTGATGAGGTAAGCTCTTCCCGGGTCGGTCGTACCCACGACCGCTCGTCACGGCATCCCTCCGCCCGCAGATCCGGACGCTCGGTGCTGCTTCGCTCACCACCCCTCTGCTCGTGGAGTACCCATGACACGTATCCGCGCCCGCCGTCTGGACGGGTTGACCAGTTCCGCCATCCGAGATCTGCTCGAAGTCACCGCCCGTCCCGAGGTGATCAGCCTCGCCGGCGGCCTGCCCGCCGCCGAACTGCTGCCCACCGCGCGGCTCGCCGAGGCCGCCGCGTCCGCGCTCGCCGATCCCGCGACCGCCCAGTACACCGAGACCTGCGGGCTCGGGGACCTGCGCACGGTGATCGCCGCCCGCGAGAGCGGACGCCTCGGCCGCACGGTGGATCCGCAGCAGGTCGTCGTCACCCACGGTTCGCAGCAGGCCCTGAGCCTGATCGCGCAGGCGCTGCTCGACCCGGGCGATCTGGTCGTCGTCGAGGAACCCGCGTATACCGGGGCGCTGCAGGTGTTCCGGGCCGCCGAGGCCACCCTCGCCTCTGTCCCCGTCGACGACGACGGCCTCGACACCGATGCACTCGAGGAGCTGCTCGTGCGCGGCGCGCGGCCGGTGCTCGTGCACACCGTCGCCACCTTCCACAATCCGCGCGGGGCGGTTCTGTCGGCGCCGCGGCGGGCGCACCTCGCGGCACTCGCCGATCGCTACGGATTCCGCATCGTCGAGGACGATCCGTACGGCGACCTGTGGTTCGGTACACCGCCTCCGGCGCCGGTCGCCTCCCACACGGACCGGGTGATCCGGCTGTCGAGCGCGTCGAAGATCATCGCCCCGGCGCTGCGGGTCGGCTGGCTGCTCGCCGACCGCGACGTGTGCGCGTCCGTGGAACTGCTCAAGCAGGGCGCGGATCTGTGCGGATCGTCGCTGACCCAGCGGATCGCCGCGGATCTGCTCGCCGACACCGCCTGGCTCGACGCCCATCTGACGACCCTGCGCGCCACCTACGGTGCCCGCGCGCACGCACTGGCCGCCGCTCTCACGGCCGAATTCGGTCCGGACGTGACGTATTCGCCGGTGCGCGGCGGCATGTTCACTTGGTCGTCGCTGCCCACCGCGGTTCCGGCCGCGGAATTGCTCCCTGTCGCAGCGGATCTCGGTGTCGCCTTCGTTCCGGGTGATGCGTTCGCGGTGGCAGGCGACCACACGCACTCCGTGAGGCTGTGTTTCGCCACCTCCGCGGAGGACGAACTCGCCGAGGCCGTCCGGCGCCTGGGCGCGGCGGTGCGGACCGCCGAGGGCGCCCGCCCGCCGGCCCGGGCTCAGGCCCAGTCGTAGGTTCGTTCGACCGCCTTGTTCCACTCGCCGTACAGCCGCTCGCGTTCCGTCTCGTCGAGTGCGGGCTCCCAGGTGTCGCCGACCGCCCAGTTGCGGCGGATGTCGTCCTCGCCCTCCCAGAATCCGACGGCGAGACCGGCCGCGTAGGCCGCGCCGAGCGCGGTGGTCTCCGCGACCACCGGACGCACCACCGGCACCCCGAGGATGTCGGCTTGGAACTGCATCAGGGTGCGGTTGACGACCATGCCGCCGTCGACCTTGAGGGTGCTCAGATCGACCCCGGAATCCGCGCGCATCGCCTCGATGACCTCGCGGGTCTGGTACGCGGTCGCCTCCAGGGCGGCACGCGCCAGGTGGCCCTTGTTGACGAACCGGGTCAGACCCGCGATGACGCCGCGGGCGTCGGGGCGCCAGCGAGGCGCGAACAGCCCGGAGAACGCCGGCACGAAGTAGGCGCCGCCGTTGTCGGGGACGGTCGCGGCGAGGTCCTCGATCTCCGCTGCGGAGCGGATAATTCCGAGATTGTCGCGCAGCCACTGCACGAGCGATCCGGTCACCGCGACGGATCCTTCGAGCGCGTACACCGCCGGAGCGTCACCGATCCGGTAGCAGACCGTCGTGAGCAGGCCGTGCTCGCTGCGCACCGGCGTGGTGCCGGTGTTGAGCAGCAGGAAGTTTCCGGTGCCGTAGGTGTTCTTCGCCTCGCCGGGCGACAGGCACGCCTGCCCGAAGGTGGCGGCCTGCTGGTCGCCGAGGATGCCCGCGACCGGAACCCCCGCGAGCGGACCGCGTTCGCGTGCGTAGCCGTACACCTCGGACGAACTGCGGATCTCCGGCAGCATCGACATCGGGATCCCGAAGTCCGCGCAGATCTGCGGATCCCATTGCAGCGTCCGGAGATTCATCAGCATCGTGCGCGAGGCGTTGGTGACGTCGGTGACGTGCACACCCGGTTCCTGCGTGCCGTTGCCGACGCCGCCGGTCAGATTCCACACGATCCAGCTGTCCACGGTGCCGAACGCCAGCTCTCCGGCTTCGGCCTTCTCCCGGGCGCCTTCGACGTTGTCGAGGATCCAGAGCACCTTCGGGCCCGAAAAGTACGTCGACAGAGGCAGTCCCGTCGCCTCGCGGTACCGGTCGACGCCGGCGTCCCCGGCGAGTTCGCCGATGAGCCGATCCGTGCGGGTGTCCTGCCACACGATCGCGTTGTACACCGGCTTGCCGGTGGTGCGGTCCCACACCACGGCGGTCTCACGCTGATTCGTGATGCCGATCGCGACGACCGCTCCGCGCGGCAGGTCGGCCTTCGCCAGCGCCAGTGCCGCGACCTCGCGGGTGTTCGTCCACAGCGTCTCGGGGTCGTGTTCGACCCATCCCGAGCGCGGGAAGATCTGTTCGTGCTCGGTCTGCGCGACCGAGACGATGCGGCCGTCGTGGTCGAACAGGATGCAGCGGCTCGACGTGGTGCCCTGGTCGATCGCGGCGATGTACTGGTTCACGGCGTCCTCGCTCGAATCGGTGGTCTGAAGGTTGCGTCCTGGTCAGCGGTACGAATCGAAAACTACTAGCCTGGGTCCGGATACGTCGACGAGGCACAGGAGTGGCGCGGTGACCAACCAAGCGGGTGTGCAGATCCTCGGGCCCGAGCAGCGCCGCGAGGCGTGGCAGCGACTGGGTTCCGAACAGTTCGATGTGGTCGTCATCGGTGGAGGCGTGGTCGGTGCCGGTGCCGCACTGGACGCCGCGACCCGCGGGTTGCGGGTCGCCCTCGTCGAGGCACGGGATTTCGCCTCGGGCACCTCGAGCCGGTCGTCGAAGATGTTCCATGGCGGCCTGCGTTATCTCGAACAGCTCGAGTTCGGTCTGGTCCGGGAAGCGCTGCGCGAGCGGGAACTGTCGCTGACGACGCTCGCCCCGCACTTGGTCAAGCCGCTCGAGTTCCTGTTCCCGCTCACCCACCGGGTCTGGGAGCGGCCGTACATCGCCGCCGGGATCTTCCTCTACGACCGGATGGGCGGGGCGAAGTCCGTACCCGCGCAGAAACACCTGACCCGGTCGGGGGCACTGCGCATGGCGCCGGGTCTCAAGCGGTCGTCGCTCATCGGCGGGATCCGCTACTACGACACGGTCGTCGACGACGCCCGGCACACGATGACGGTGGCGCGGACGGCGGCGCACTACGGCGCGGTCGTGCGTGCGTCGACGCAGGTGGTCGGGTTCCTGCGGGAAGCGGACCGGGTGTCGGGTGTACAGGTGCGCGATTCCGAGGACGGAACCGTCACCGAGGTCAAGGCACACGTGGTGATCAACGCGACGGGGGTGTGGACCGACGAGATCCAGGCGCTGTCGCGTCAACGCGGCCGGTTCCGGGTGCGTGCCTCGAAGGGCGTGCACATCGTGGTGCCCCGCGACCGCATCGTCGCCGATTCCGCGATCATCCTGCGCACCGAGAAGTCGGTACTGTTCGTCATCCCGTGGGGCAACCACTGGATCATCGGCACCACCGACACCGACTGGAATCTCGATCTCGCGCACCCCGCGGCGACGAAGGCCGACATCGACTACATCCTCGACCACGTCAACGAGGTTCTCGTCACCCCGCTCACCCCCGAGGACATCGACGGGGTGTACGCGGGTCTGCGTCCGCTGCTCGCGGGGGAGAGCGACGAGACCTCGAAGCTGTCCCGCGAGCATGCGGTCGCGCGCGTGGCGCCCGGGCTGGTGGCGATCGCCGGCGGCAAGTACACCACCTACCGCGTCATGGCCGAGGACGCCGTCGATCTGGCCGCCGAGGACATTCCGTCGCGCATCGCGCCGTCGATCACCGAGAGGGTGCCGCTGGTGGGCGCCGACGGGTACTTCGCGCTCGTGAACCAGACGATGCACCTCGCCGATCGGTACCGGGTGCACCCGTACCGGATCAAGCATCTGCTCGACCGGTACGGCTCGCTCGTCGAGGAGGTGCTCGCCCACGCCGACGGCAAACCCGAACTGCTGCAACCTCTCACCGATGCGCCGCAGTACCTGCAGGTCGAGGTCGTCTACGGAGCCGCCGCCGAAGGCGCGCTGCACCTCGAGGACCTGCTCGCGCGGCGCACCCGGATCTCCATCGAGTATCCGCACCGCGGGGTGCACTGCGCCGAGCAGGTCGCGCGGCTCGTCGCTCCGATCCTGGGCTGGGACACGGAGACGGTGGATCGGGAGATCAGCACGTACCGCGCGCGGGTCGACGCCGAGGTCCGGTCGCAGAGCCGACCCGACGACGAGTCCGCGGACGCGTTGCGCGCGGCGGCACCCGAGGCCCGCGCCGAGATCCTCGAACCGGTGCCGGTCTGGGGCTGACCACCCGGGAACCATCGCGCCGGCCGGGAACCGCGCGGCCCGCTCACAGCCCGGCGAGCAGGTCCTTCCAGAACGCCTTCACATCGTCCGCGGAATCCGGGGACGGAAGCCGGTTGTGCGCGACCGCGATCCGGCTCCTGCCGGGGCCGCTCTCACCGATGGTGACCTCGACGCGGGTGCCGTCGTCGAGCGCGCAGCGCCAGTATCGCCACTTCGGCGTCGTGGAGGTCGTCGGGTCGCCGGCGAGATCCCGGTCGGCGAGGCGGGTACGGCCGCCGACCAGTGCGGTCCACGCCGCGAGCGCGTCGTCCGGTGATCCGTCGACGGTGCGGCTCGTGGCGGCGGAGAAGGTTCCGTCCGACTGCTGGCCGGGAACGCGCCGGCCGATGTGCTGTTCGTAGGCGACGGTGACGGACTGGGCCCACCATCCCGCGTTCGCGACGCCGAGCGAATCGAGTTCACGTTGCACGTGCGGGGCGATGTCCCGGTGATCCAGCTCGGCTGCGCCGAGTTCGTCGAGCCAGCGGACCCACTGTTCCCACGGCCGGGAGGTGCTGCGCTCGATGGCGGTGACGTTGGCGGGCGCGGTCATGCTCCGACACTAGTCCCGGTACGGCCCGGGATCCCGCATTCGGCGGTCCCGGATCAGTGGGTGAGCAGGACCTTCGTGAGCACGACCGACAAGGCGACCAGCATGATGACCGCGGCACTCGTGAGCCAGCCCTTGCTGGGACGTTTGCCGTTGAGTCTGCCGATGACGAGGACGATGCCGCCGATCCGCACGAGCACCGCGATCTCGGCGAGCAGCTGCGCGGTGTGCGGCTCGAGCCAGCCGATCCATCCGATCGCCAGGATCACGCACGGCATCACCGCCGAACTGAGGATCGGTACCGAGTTGCGGACCTCGGCCCGGCGCTCGGCAGCGGTCAGCTGCGCACCCTCCCGGACACTGTGCCCGACCGCCTCGGCGAAGATGTGGGCGACGAACGTCGACAACGTGGTGCCGAGGACGATCGCGATGCCGACGTACTTGTCTTCGGTCACCACCGGCACGAGCGCCGCCAGCACCAGGATGTTGCCGTAGATGTAGGCACTGATGCGGCTGGCGGCGTTGCTGCGGTCGAGCGGCTGACTCCGCGAGAACAGGGGACCGTGCAGCACGGCGTGGGCATCGACCTTCATGCACACAAGGGTGGCATGCGATGACCGCGTCTGCGTGCTTCTGTGTCGTCTGTGGGTCGTCGTCTGTGGTTGTCACCGGCTTTCGTGTGCGGGAACCTTCGGGCTGTAGTGGATGGGCAGGTCGCGGCGGTCGAGCGGCGGCAGGTTCCGCGCCGGGGTGTGCACGAGCGGCGCATCGCCCGGGATCCGGCCGGCTTCCCGGTCCCACCCGGCGCGGGCCCGCGGATGGTAGCGATAACGCCACGGCACGAGCCGGGTACCGAGACCGATCGCCCGGCCGATCACCCGGTGCAGCCGCTCCTCCGGGCGTGACCACGACAGGCCGAGCAGGTGGCGCACGGGCTGGTCGTAGAGGCCGACGGTCAGCCACAGGAATCCGCGGGTGACGACCGAACGCACGGCCCGCCAGACCGGTGCCGGAAACCACCGGAGGAACGGCGGCCGGTCGAGCTGCGACAGGTCGAGGACGTCCCGGGTGGCCTTGTTGTCCTCGAGAACGTTCCGGCACATGTGGTCCCAGTACTCGAGGAACGCCTCCCACGACTCGGGGACCGGGCGCATCGACATCCCGTAGAGGCGGTACCACTGCACGTGTTCGTCGAACAGCCGGTGCTTGTCGGCGAGTGACAGCGGGCCGTCGAACCATTCGATCGACACGACCAGGCTGTAGAAGAAGGTGGCGTGTGCCCAGTAGAACGTGTCCGGGTCCAGCGCGTGGTACTTGCGGCCGCGGGCGTCGACGCCCTTGATGGTGTCGTGGTATCCGCGCACCTGGCGTGCGGTCTCGGCGGCACGGGGTCCGTCGAACACGACGCCGTAGATCGGATACAGCGATCGGTACAACCGTTCCCAGCGTTCGTCGAAGAACTTCGAATGCTGTTCGACGCCGGCGCCGAGGCCCGGATGCATGTTCTGCATCGACCCGGCCCACGGCCCGAACAGCATGCCGCGCCACCCGCCGAAGTACTTCCAGGTGAGCGAATCCGGCCCGAGCGGCACCGGCGAGTTCTGACTACGCATGTTGTCAGAGTAGAATTCCGGCGCGCAGGGGTCAACGACAGGATCGAGCCGTGGAACCAACGCGCCGCAGTTGGGCGGGCACCGCCCTCGAGGAGCGTCGGCGCGTGAGACGCGAGGCCCTTCTGGAGGCGGGAATAGAGCTGCTCGGGGCCGTCGACCGGTCGGCCTCGAACGTGCGAGCGGTGTGCCGCGCTGCCGGACTCACCGAACGGTATTTCTACGAAAGCTTCGGCGACCGGGACAAGTTCGTCCGTGCCGTCTACGACGAGGTCGGTGACCGCGCACGGACGGCACTGATCGAAGCCGTCGCCGGAGCGCCCCCGAACAAGCGCGCGGACGCCGCCGTGCGCGTGTTCGTCGAGCTGATGGTCGATCAGCCCGCCATGGGACGGGTACTGCTGCTCGCGCCGCTGCGTGAACCGGCGATCGGCACCAGCGGCGTCGAGCTGGCGCCTCAGTTCGTGACACTCGTGCGGGAGCAGCTCCCCATCGAGGACCCGGAGAAACGGCACATGGTCGCGGTCGGGCTGGTCGGTGCGCTGACCAGCCTGTTCATGGGCTACCTCGAAGGCACGATCGTCGTGCCCCGAGAAACGCTCGTGCAGCACTGCGTCGAACTCGTCGAGTGCGCCGGACGCGGTTGATCCTGCACCTGGGGTACACGGTTGCACGGCCTCGAGGATGGGTATCCGTCACCCGACGAAGGGAGAATGCGATGCCGAACCCCTCGATCAAGGACGAGAAACTCTACGAGGAGCTTCGTGACGACGGTGCTTCGAAGGAGAAGGCCGCGCGAATCGCGAATGCCGCCGCCTCGCGCGGACGGTCGTCGGTGGGGCACAAGGGCGGCAAGTCCGGTTCGTACGAGGACTGGACCGTCGCGGAACTGAAGAAGCGCGCCAAGGAGATCGGGCTCACCGGATACTCGTCCAAGCGCAAGGGTGAGCTGATCAAGGCCCTGCGCAATCACTGAGGTGCGCAATCACTGAGGTGCGCAATCACTGAGGTGCGCAATCACTGAGGTGCGCAATCACTGAGGTGCGCGATCACCGATCCGCGCCTCGCTGACAGCGCGGGCAGTGGTAGAAGATCCGCTCCGGGTCGTTCGCGGCGCCCAGCGTGCCGGACACTACCGTGCTGCCGCAGCGGAGGCACGGTCGTCCGGCCCGCCCGTACACCCACAGGTTCCGGCCCGGACGGCGGTCGCCCGTCGTGATGCGCACGGCGCGGTCGCGGTTGGCGACGAGCAGCCTGCGTGCCAGATCCACCCACGCGGCAAGGTCGCCGGCGTCTGCTACGGGCACTGCGGGATGCACCCCGCGCAGGAAACACAGTTCGCTGCGGTACACGTTCCCGACACCGGCGAGGACCCGCTGATCGAGCAACGCCAGTCCGACGGGCCGAGCAGGATCGCGTGCGAGATTGGCGGCTGCCGGAGCCGGATCCCACGACGGGCCGAGCAGATCCGGGCCCAGATGCCCGATGGCATCGGACTCGCGGTCGCGAGGAAGGACCTCGACGATCCCGAGGTCGAAACCCACCGCCTGCACATCGGCGGTCTCGAGAACCAGGCGCGCACGGAATCCGGGTTTGCGCCAGCGGGCGCCACGGGCGTAGATCTGCCATTCGCCGTCCATCATCAGGTGCGTGTGCACCGTGTACTCGGGCAACCGCGTCAGGATGTGCTTACCGTACGCGACGGTGCCGGTCACCTCCGCCCCGGACAGATCCACGGTGGCGTAGCGCGGAACCCGGAAGTCGGAGCGCGTCAACGTCTTTCCCGCCAGCGCCGCGTGCAGCCGCGCCGCGGTCCGGAACACGGTGTCGCCCTCGGGCATGTCAGGCCCGCAACCGATAGCCGCGCGGTGTCGCCGAGAATCCCGCCTCGGACAGCAGCGCCGCGAAGTCGTGCCCGTGGATCGAACGCCCGTCGACCTTCTCCACCACGATCTTGTCGACGCTGCCCCGCTTGACGGTGGCCGCGAGCGACGCACACGCCACGCGCAGCACGCCGGGATCGTCGTCGAACGTCAGGAGGGTGCGGCCCCCGCGCTCGACGAACAGCACCAGCCTCCCGTCGACCAGCACCACCAGCCCGCCGGCCTTGCGGCCCGGACGATGCCGGGTCGTGTCGTCGGCGCGCGGCGCCGGCCACGGCAGCGCCGCGCCGTACGGATTGGCGGGGTCGCATGCCGCGAGCGTCACCGCCGGGGTCTCGGCGTGGCGACCTTCGAGGGATTCGCCGTAGGAACGCAACCGATCCACGACCTCGGGCGTCGAGAACTGGGCACCGCCGAGCGAATCGACGAAATAGCCGCGACGGCAGCGGCCCGATTCCTCGAAACGCGCGAGCACCTTGTACATCAGGGCGAATCCACCGGGCACGGACTCGCCGGCCACCACCCCGCGCGTCACCACCCCGTACCGTTCGAGCAGGAGTTCGGCGGTCGCGTGGGCGCGCACCGTCGACTGCGGTTCGGGTTCGGGTAGCAGCGACCACCGCCCGCCCACTGTCGGGGGTCCGGTCCGCGACGGCAGCGCCGGGCGACCCCGGTACATGCGCGAACGCGGTGCGCGGCGGGGTGCGCGGTGCGCCGGGGTGGCGCGGGACGTGTCCCCGATCAGGGCGCGCAGAGGCGCGAGGGTGTCGCCGCCGATGTGCCCCGCCCACACCAGATCCCACAGCGCCGCCGCGGCGGCCGCGTCGCTGACCTGGAGGCCCTGCGCCGCCAGCGCGTCGGCGAGCTGACGGAAGAAGAACCCGCCGCCGCCGGCCAGCGCGTCGAGGATCGCCCGGTGGGTGTCGTTCAACTCGATGTCGGTGGGTGGCGCCAGGGTGGTCGATGCCGCGTCGGCCGGGTGCAGGCACACCCAGCCGTCCTTGCCCGAGATCGAGCCGGCGCCCGACCACAGCACCTCACCGGTCGCGGTGAGCTCGTCCAGCATCGCGGGGGAGTAGTCCCGCACCCGGGGTGCGAGCACGAGCGGTTCCAGGGCGCTGGCCGGGACCGGGAACCCGGCGAGCTGGTCGACGACGGCCGCGACCCCGTCGATGCCGCGCAGCCCGCCGCCGATGTTGTGCCACGCGGGCAGGAATCGTCCGAGGGTCGCGGTGCTGACCGGTTCCACCTCCTGGCGCGCGGCCGCGAGGGAGCGGCGACGCAATCGTCGCAGCACCTCGGTGTCACACCATTCCGATCCGGTCGCACCGGGACGGAATTCTCCTGTCGTGACGCGTTTCTCGTCGGCGAGGCGGTGCAGGACGTCCTGGACCACGGCGGCGCCGAGACCGAACCGCGCCGCAGCCTCGGCAGTGGTGAACGGTCCGTGGGTGCGGGCGTACCGCCCGACGAGGTCGCCGAGCGGATCGGCGACCGGTTCGACGAACGCCGTGGGCACGCCGATCGGCAGCGGCACGCCGAGGGCGTCGCGCAACCGGGATGCGTCCTCGATCGCCGCCCACCACACGTGGCCGGCGAACGACACCTCCAGCACCCGGTTGCGGGCGGCCAGATCGGCGATCCATTCCGCCGGGTCGGCGGTGCTCCGTTCCCGTAGTTCGGCGAGGGTCAGCGGCCCGAGCAGACGCAGCAGATCCGCGACACCCTCGGCGTCCCGGGCGCGCCGGTCCGGCACCAGCCGTTGCAGTTCGTGTTCGGCCGCGGCGATGACGTCGGCGTCGAGCAGTTCCCGCAACTCGACGCGCCCGAGCAGTTCGGCGAGCAGCGACGAGTCCAGCGACAGGGCGGCCGCGCGGCGTTCGGCGAGGGGACTGTCCCCGTCGTAGAGGAATGCGCCGACGTAGTCGAACAGCAGCGAACTCGCGAACGGGGACGCGGTGGCGGTCTCGACGTCCACCAGGCGGATCTGCCGACGGGCGATGCGTCCGAACAGGTCCCGCAGGGCGGCCAGGTCGTAGACGTCCTGCAGGCATTCGCGGACAGTCTCGAGCAGGATCGGGAACGTGGGGTAACGGCGTGCCACGTCCAGCAACTGGGCCGAGCGCTGCCGCTGCTGCCACAGCGGGGCGCGTTTGCCGGGGTTGCGACGCGGCAGCAGCAGGGCGCGGGCCGCGCACTCCCGGAACCGGGACGCGAACAGGGCCGACCCGCCGACCTGTTCGGTGACCAGATCCTCGATCTCGTCGCGGTCGAAGACGAAGATCTCCGCGCCGGGCGGGTCGTCCTCGGTGTCGGGCAACCGGACGATGATGCCGTCGTCGGAGGCCGTCGGATTGGATTCGACACCGAACCGCTCCTGCAGGCGTGCGCCCACCGCGAGTGCCCAGGGTGCGTGCACCCGCAGCCCGAACGGTGAGTGCAATACGAGCCGCCAGTCGCCGAGTTCGTCGCGGAACCGTTCGACGACGAGGGTGCGGTCGGTGGGCAGGTGCCCGGTCGCGGTGCGTTGTTCGTCGAGCAGCCGGATCAGGTTCCTGGTGGCGTTGTCGTCGAGTCCGCTTTCCTTGCAGCGGGTTTCGGCGTCCTCCGGGGTGGCGTGTCCGAGTTCGCGGACGAATTCGCCCAGGGCTGCGCCGAGTTCGGCTGGCCGGCCCTGGCCGTCGCCGTGCCAGAACGGCAACCGGCCGGGTCGGCCGTAGGCGGGGGAGACCAGTACACGGTCGAAGGTGATCTCCTCGATCCGCCAGCTGGTCGCGCCGAGCGCGAAGACGTCGCCGACCCGCGACTCGTACACCATTTCCTCGTCGAGTTCGCCTACCCGCGTGGCCTTTTCGCCGACCATATAGACGGTGAACAGACCGCGGTCGGGAATCGTCCCGCCGGAGGTGACCGCGAGACGCTGCGCTCCCGGACGCCCCGTGAGGGTGCCTTCGGTACGGTCCCACACCAGACGCGGTCGCAGTTCGGCGAATTCGTCCGAGGGGTACCGTCCGGCCAGCAGATCCAGAGTGGATTCGTAGGCCGAACGGGGGAGTGTCGCGAACGATCCGGTGCGGCGCACGGTCTCGAACCAGTCGTCGACGTCGAGTGGTTCGAGCGCGGCTGCGGCCACGGTCTGCTGGGCCAGCACGTCCAGCGGGTTCGCCGGTACCTGCAGGGCCTCGATGCGGCCCGCGACCATTCGTTCGACGGTGACCGCACAGTGGATCAGGTCGGTGCGGTGCTTGGGGAAGAGCACACCGCGGGAGACCTCGCCGACCTGGTGGCCGGCGCGCCCGACGCGTTGCAGTCCGCTGGCCACCGACGGAGGGGCCTCGACCTGGATCACGAGATCCACGGTGCCCATGTCGATGCCGAGTTCGAGGCTCGACGTCGCGACGACGCACGCGAGCCGGCCCGATTTGAGATCGTCCTCGATCAGCGCGCGCTGATCCTTGCTCACCGAGCCGTGGTGGGCGCGGGCCAGCAGCGGTTCGGCGCCGTAGCTCACCTCGGTCGGGGCACCGATCTGCGCGGGCGGACGCGGTTCCCGGTCCACGGTGGCCCCGGCGCGTTCGGCGTGAATCTCGTTGAGCCGCGCCGTCAGTCGCTCGGCCAGGCGTCTCGAGTTCGCGAACACGATCGTCGACCGGTGGGCGGTGATGAGGTCGACGAGTTGTTCCTCGACATGTGGCCAGATCGAGCCGGCCTGCGGGGTGGCCGGGAACGGATCCTCGCCCGCGATCTCGTTCTCCGGCGCCGCGACGCCGAGTTCGGTCATGTCCTCGACCGGCACCCGGACGGTGAGGTCCCAGGTCTTGGTCGCCGGGGGCGCGACGATACGGATCGGGGCCTGCCCGGTCAGGAACCGGCCGACCTCCTCGTGGGGACGCACCGTCGCGGACAGGCCGATCCGTTGCGCCGGGCGCGACAGGAGCAGGTCGAGCCGTTCGAGGGAGACCGCGAGGTGCGTGCCGCGTTTGGTTCCGGCGACCGCGTGCACCTCGTCGACGATCACCGTCTCCACACCGGCGAGCGTGCTGCGGGCCGCCGAGGTAAGCATGAGGAACAGCGACTCGGGGGTGGTGATGAGGATGTCCGGCGGCTTCTGGACGAGCTTGCGCCGGTCGGCGGGGGTGGTGTCGCCCGAGCGCACCCCGACGGTGATCTCGGGTGGGTCCAGCCCGAGGCGTTTCGCGGTCTGGGTGATCCCCACCAGGGGGGAGCGCAGGTTCCGTTCGATGTCGACGGCCAGCGCCTTCAGCGGCGAGACGTAGAGAACCCGCGTCGTGCGGGTGTCGCGGGGTTCGGCCGCCAGCCGGTCGAGCGACCACAGGAACGCCGACAGGGTCTTGCCGGAGCCCGTCGGCGCGACGACGAGGGTGTGCAGCCCCGACGAGATCGCCTCCCACGCCCCGAGTTGGGCGGGAGTGGGGGCCGCGAACGCGCCCGCGAACCACTCGCGGGTGGGCGCGGAGAAGCGGTCGAGGACGGCATCGGTCACTCGTCCATGGTGCACCCGGGGTCCGACATGCGTCGCAGCTGTGCAGGTTGCCTGGCTGTCGCCAGGGGGCAGGTTTGCCCGGCTGTCGCCAGGGGGCAGGTTTGCCCGGCTGCCGCCAGGGGCAGGTTTGCCCGGCTGTTCCCACGGGTAGGCCACGGAGGTCCCTGCCAGCGATCCTCCTGGCCGGAAGGCACGAGGGTTCTGCCGGCCGGCAGAACTCGAAAGAAGGGAACCGTCATGGCCGAGCACGCGACACGCAGTATGACGCGGACACCTGTCCAGACCGCCGCCCTGGTGATCGGGGCACTGTTCCTCCTCGTCGGGATTCTCGGGTTCATCCCCGGCATCACGACCAACTACGACACCATGACCTTCGCCGGTCACCACTCCGAGGCGATGCTGCTCGGCGTGTTCAACGTTTCGATCCTCCACAACATCGTGCATCTGCTCTTCGGTGTGGCCGGGCTCGCGATGGCGCGCACCGTCCCTGCTGCCAGGGCGTTCCTCGTGGGCGGCGGCGTGATCTACGCGGTGCTGTGGATCTACGGACTGGTGGTCGACGCGGACAGCTCCGCGAACTTCGTTCCGCTCAACACGGCGGACAACTGGCTGCACTTCGGACTGGCGGTCATCATGATCGCGGCCGGTGCGCTGCTGGAGCCGCGTAACGATCGGGCGCTGCGCAGCGAGCGCGCGCGGTAAACGTCCGCGGATCGTCCGAGCGCCGGTTCAGTCCGGATCGGCGTTCAGGATCCGATCGACGATCGAGCGAGCGGTCTCGGCGGCGCGCGGATCGTCAAGGCGCAGTGCGGTGTTGGTGGCCGCGAGGACGGCATCGATCTCGAACGCGACCTCGTCCGGGTCGCGATCCGGGACGGTGCCGTCCTCGCGCGCGTGCCGGTACTCGCCGGCCAGCAGGTCCAGCCAGTCGCGGCGGTCGCGGGCGAGTGCGTCGCGGACCGGTCCGGGGCGGCTGTCGAACTCGGCGATCGTGGCGGCGCGGAAGCATCCGCCCGGAAACGCCGGTTCGATCGCGTAGTCGAGCCACCGGTCGATCAGGGCGCGGAGTCGCGGAACTCCCGCGGGTTCGCGCAGGGCGGGCCGGACGATCCGTTCGACGAACACCTCCCTGGCCGCGTCGACGGCGGCCACCTGCAGGTTCTCCTTGCTGCCGAACAGTGTCGCGACCCCGCTCTTGCTGAGGCCGAGGTCGGTCGCGAGGCGTCCGATGCTCACCCCGTTGAGGCCCTCGACCGATGCCACGTCCACCGCGTGCCGGGTGATGGTCGCGCGGGTGCGTGCGCCCTTGAGCAGTCGCAGGTCGGACGTCGATGCGGGTTCCGTCACGCGAATCATCCTCTCACGTCTTGCCGAAGTAGACGAACGGTCGTACTGTCATATGCACGAACGATCGTACTCCCTTCTTCAGTCGAGACCCGGAGGGTCAGCCATGACGAACTCGATCTCCCGAACCGTCCCTGCCTCGCCCTGGACCGAGGCGACGGACCCGATGTGCCTGCCCGCAGCGACGCAAGCGGCACTCCTCGCCGACGCCCCCTGGTCGAGATACGCCGTGATGGGCGACTCGATCGCCGAGGGCATCGGCGATCCCAGCCCCGGATACGCGACCTCACCGTGGGCCGATCGGGTCGCGGCCGCGCTGCGCGCCACCCATCCGGACCTGGCGTATCTCAACACCGGGCGCCTGGGCGCCACCAGCGGGCAGGTGGTGGCGACGCAGCTGTCACCCGTGCTGGACTTCGCGCCCGATCTGATCCACATCACGTGCGGTTCCAACGACCTGTGGTCCGCCCGTCCGGACCTGCGGCGCACCGCCGACAATCTCGAGTCGCTGTTCGCGGCGGCTCACGACACCGGTGCCACCGTCACCACGCTCACCCTGGCGGACGCGTTCGTCGGCGACGACATGCTCGCGCTCCGCGACGGCGTCATGGCGGTGAACGACCTGGTCCGCACGCTCGCCGCCGAGTACGACGCGGTGCTGCTGGATCTGTGGCAGCACCCGCTGCGACTGCGGCCGGAACTGCTCAGCGCCGACCGGATCCACTTCACGATGACCGGGCACGCGGTGCTGGCCACCGAAATGGTCCGGGCGCTGCACGCGAGGATGTCGCAGTCCGTCAACCCGCTTCGGTAGCGGACCGATCGCGGTGGGGCAGCGAGAGCAGCGCGGAGACCAGGAAGCACAGGGCACCGACGAATGTCCCTGCGTTGGCCCAGAAGTCGCTGGCCTCGGCGCCGCTGGAGGTGATGAACGCACCGGCCGCGGAGATCCCGAACGCGATGCATCCGACCAGATTCACCCACACGGCCCATCCGTCGCGACCGCGCGGTGCCCAGGTGCGCGTACCTTCCTGGTACACGCGGAACGCCAGTGCGCCGCTGATCAGGAATGCCACCGATCCCGCCGCATCGGGTCGCCACACGAGGTGCCGCTCCTCGGTGACGTCGTACGACTGGAGGGCGGCAGCGGTACTGACGTTGAACAGCACCGTCCCCACGCTCTGTACGGCAGCCGACAGCCATTCGGCTCGGAGCAGGGGTTCCCCGTCGGTCTCCGTCGTCATGGGCCCGCTGCGCAGAAGCTGGATCAACCCCGCGGCGGTGAAGAACCATGCTCCGACGAAGAAGAAGGCGTTGGCGCGCGAATTACCGAGGAGACCGGCGAGCACGGGTGCGGATCCGATTGCGAAGCAGGCCGATCCGATGACGAACCCCCAGCACTGCTTCCGCAGCGTCGGCCGCACGTGGATTCCGGGATGCGCAGCGGGCGGAACGTTGTCCATGGCAACCTCCGGTCGACGTCACCGCCGGATGGACGATGGCGGTCGGGTAGAGACGGTCCATCGAGTATCGCCGGTGCTGTCGCCGCACGGTTGTCCTATGAAAGGCAGGGTCGACCGGCTCGGACGTCCGAGCGGATTCGACTCATTCGGTTGTGGTCGGACGCGCTTCCCCGTGCCGGACGATCCGTGACGGCAGGTTTCGGAATGCGACGATCGGCGCAAGGGTCAGAACTGCCAGGGTGAACAGCGCTGCCCGCAGTGCCACGAGCCGGGCTTCGATATTGACCTCGACGGCGCCGCCGATGTCGGCAGAGTCGAAGCCCAGTTCACCGAGCCGGACCGCGAGGTCGTCGTTGTCGACGAAACCGACCGACGAGGGCGTCAGGTCCAGTACCGTCAGCCGTCCGAGTTCCGGGTTCTTCGTCACCAGTGCGGCCGCCGCCTGCGCCAGCGTGGTCAACAGGATCGCCCCGCTGATCGCGGTGCCTGCCGAGATGCCGAGGAAGTCCGCGACCCCTCGCGCGCTGCCCACCTCACCGGACAGTTCCGGGGGCGCCGATTCCATCAGCGTCGCGCTGCCCGCACTCAGACCCGCTCCCAGGCCGAGACCGACGAGGATCTCCGCGACCAACGTCCACACGCCCGTCCACGGATTCGACACTGTCAGTGCCAGCAGCGCCGCCCCGCACGCCGAGACGAGGTGTGCGGCGATGAGCAGGGTCCGAGGCGGCAGCCTCCGCATCAGCACCGGGGTCGACATCGCCGACAGGAGGGCGGCGATCGAGACCGGCAGGATCATGATCGCGGACGACAACGGACTCTTGCCGAGCACGATCTGCGTGTACAGGGGCAACAGGTAGCTGGTGCCGGCCATCAGAAGATTGATGGCGAGGAGACCGATCAGGCAGGCCCGGGCCGTGGGCGTCGACAGGACCGCCGGATCGAGCAGAGGCGCTCGGCCGGACCCGGACAGCCGGCGCTGCCGTGACAGGAAGGCATGCAGGGCGAGCACACCGAGCACGAGCAGCAGTGGCACCGGGGAGATGCCGGCGAGGCTGAGGGGCGCCGCGTCGCGCGCTACGAGCAGTCCCCACTCTCCGGCCTGGTTGATGCCGATCACCAGTAGCAGCACGCCCGTTGCGGACAGTGCGATCGACGGGACGTCGAGACGCCCGGTTGCATCGCTACTCGGCAGGTGGGTGCGGAGCGCGATCAGGAGTGCCACGGCCAGTGCGATGAGCAGAAGGAGGAACGGGGCTCGCCACCCCCAGGTTTGCACGAGCGCGCCGCCGACGAGCAGTGCCAGTGCCGCAGCGATGCCTGCCGTCCCCGCCTGGACGGACACCGCGAACGTGCGCCGGGCACCGCTGTACGCCTGCCCGAGGATTGCCAGTGCGTTCGGGATCAGAAGTGCGCCAACGAGTCCGGCGACTGTCTCGCCCGCGATCAGCATCCGGGGAGTGACGGCAGTGAAGCCCACGAGCATCCCCACGGCGTAGACACCGAGACCGAGCAGCTGAGTTCGGGCCGGGCCGAGGAGCCTGCTGATCTTTCCGCCCGTGACGGTGAATGCCGTGACCATCAGGGCATACGCCACAATCGCGAGCTGTACCTGGGAGACGGTGGCTCCGAGATCGGCGACGACCCGCCCGATCGCGGTCGACAGGACCGTGGCGTTGAAGACCACGATCAGGCCGGTGACGCAGACGAGGACCAGCGGTAGCCAGTCGGCCGGTTCGGCCGGTTCCGGTGTGTTCGCGGAGGTGTCGCGTCGGGTGGGTTCGTCTGTGTCCATGATGACCTCGCTCGTTCGAAGAGATGATGTCGGGGAAGCTCGAGTGGACGGCCAGTCGGTGGTGTCGCCGTCGAGTGCTCGGTGATTCGATCGGCGGTCGCTCACGGGGTGCCCGGAGGTATCGAGGTGGTGTCTGTCGTCGTGGTGCCGGAGGACGGCGGATCGCCGGGCTCGGTCCCGCCGACAGTCGGTTGAGGTGTTGTGGCCGAGCCGGTTTCGGGCTCGGTTCCGGCGTTCGGGGTCGGCGTGACAACCTCACTGGTGGCGACCGGGGGAGTATCGAGCCGCAGGGAGGACGTGGCGGTGGGGAGCACCGAGGTCGTCGGTACCGGCATGTCGGTGGTCGTCGCCGGGACGGGAGGCGGTACCGCGGTCTGCCGGTCGAGTTCGGCGTAGTACGCGGCGCGCTGCCAGTACAGCAGGAGTGAGGCGGTGAACACGACCACGAGCAGGACCGTCGTGGTTCGTGCGCGACCGCCGAACAGATACCGCGGCACACCGATTCGGCGGGGTGCTCCTGCGGCCCGTGCGTTGCGGGCCCGATCGTCGGGTGTCATGCGCCGGTTCTCTGCTCGGCCGGCACCTCGGGGGCGGCGGGGTGGGTGATCGTGCTGGGGGAGAGGGTGATATCGGCCTCTCCGAACGCGTGGGTGATGCGGAGACGCAGATCGCGGTCGACCTCGAACTGTTTGCCGGGCAGGGTTCGCGCCCCCATCCGCACGGTCATGGTCTCGATCCCGATCGAGGTCAGTCCGTGGACGGTGGGCTCGTCGAGAAGCAGGGGACCGATGGACGGGTCGTGATACGCCTCGTGGCCCACCCGATCGAGGAACGAGTTCACCCGCGTCATGTCCACACCCACCGGGACCGGGATGTCGACGACAGCTCGGGCCCAGTCCCGAGACAGGTTGACGGCCTTGATGATCTGCCCGTTGGGGACGGTGACGAGTTCACCGTCGGTGGAACGCAACTGGGTGATGCGCAGGGTCACATCCTCGACGGTGCCGTCCGCAGGCACGCTCGAACCGGAGACACCGAGGCTGACGAGGTCACCGAAACCGTACTGCTTCTCGGTGATGATGAAGAAGCCGGCGAGCAGGTCCTGCACGATTCGCTGGGCTCCGAATCCCAGTGCTGCACCGATGATCGTGGCCGGGGCCACGATGCCCGCGACAGGTAGACCGAGATTGCGGAGAACCCCGACCGCCGCGACGATGTAGATGATCGAGTACAGGATCCACGCGATCACCTGGGCGACGGAATGCCGGTGCTTGGCGGATTCGGTTCGTACCAGTGCGTCGGACTCTTCGAAGGCGTCGTCGATGCGCCGGGTGACCCGTCCGATGGACCACTGGACGAAGCGGGCCGTGATCAACGCACCCGTCACCCAGAGGACGATGCTCAACCCGTGGAGCGACAGCCACCGCACCAATTGGTCGATCCCGACGACGGGAGCCGGGCTCGGTGACATCGTGGACCTACCCGGCCGGTTCGGCCGTCACCGGATCGGCCGGTGCGAGATTCGTCGTGCTGCTCCGCGGCAAGGAGAGCAGTGCCGCGACGAGGAAGCACAATGCACCGGCGAACGTGCCCGCGTTCGACCAGAAGTCGCTCTCGGCGGTCCCGGCCGCGGTGATGTACGCGCCGACCGCGGAGATCCCGAACGCGACGGATCCCGCCATGTTGATCCACATGGCCCACCAGTCCCGGGATCCTGGCTCCCACATCCGCGCCACGTGCGAATAGGCGATGACGGCGAGGACGCCGCTGAGCAGGAACGCCACCGAACCGGCAGCGTCGGGGTTCCACACGAAGTGCTTCTCCGCGGCGATGGTGTGGGCGCGCAACGCCGCCCCGGTACTCACGTTGAACAGCAGCGTGCCGAAGAACTGCACTGCCGACGACAGCCATTCGGCCCGGACCAGCTGTGCGCCGTCGACGTCCGTCGTCATGGGTCCGCTGAGCAGCAGCTGGATCAGCGCAGCGGCGGTGAAGAACCAGGATCCGACGAAGAACACCAGGTTGGCGCCGGCGGAGCCGAGCAGGCCGGTGAGCCCGGGTGCGGAACCGATCGCGAAGCAGGCCGATCCGATGACGAATCCCCAGCACTGCTTCGGCAGAGTCGGCCGTACGTGGAATCCCGGACGTCCGGTGGGCGTGAGAATCTGCATCTGGAACCTCGTGATGACGAGCGGGTGCGCTGCCGGCGCCGGGCCGGCAACGCACCCGGTGATCGGATCCGTCAGTGGTGGAAGTGCGGGCCCTGCCCCGCACCCGGCATCGGCGACGTGAGCCCGTCGAGGAATTCGACCTCGGTACGGATGTCGTCGATTAGGGAGTTCGCCAGATCGAAGCTCAGCCCGTTGCGAACCACGATGCGTTGGACCGTGGCATCGGTGAGGTCGTCGGGCATCGGGTACGCCGGGACGAGCCAGCCCTTCTGCCGCAACCGGTCCGACAGATGGTAGAGGTTCCAGTTCTCGGTGTGGCCCGGTTTCATCCGCCACGCGAAGACCGGGATGTCGGAGCCGTCGTTCCACAGCTCGAACGCGTCGAACTCGTCGATCTTCCGGGCGAGGAACTGCGCGATGTCAAGCGAATTCTGCTGCACCCGCCGGTAGCCCTCCCAGCCCAGCCGAAGGAACATGTAGTACTGGAGCAGTACCTGCGAACCCGGCCGTGAGAAGTTCAGGGCCAGGGTGGGCATGTTTCCGCCGAGGTAACTGACGTAGAAGATCATCTGTTCCGGCAGCGCCTCGCGGTCGCGCCACACGATCCATCCGATGCCCGGGTACACCAGGCCGTACTTGTGGCCGGAGGTGTTGATCGACGCGACCCGGTCGACCCGGAAGTCCCACTCCAGATGGGGCTGGCAGAACGGTGCGATCATGGCGCCGGACGCGCCGTCCACGTGGATCTTCACATCGAGCCCGGTGTCGGCCTGGATCTTGTCCAGGGCAGCCGCGATCTGCGCGACCGGCTCGTACATTCCGGTGTAGGTGACCCCCATGATCGCGACGACACCGATGGTGTTCTCGTCGACGTACTTGTCGAGGTCGTGACCGTCGAGGACGCGGTGTTCCTCGCTGATCGGAACGTAGCGAGCCTCGACGTCCCAGTAGTTGCAGAACTTCTCCCAGCAGACCTGCACCGCACTCGACAGGATCAGGTTCGGTCTGTCGGTCGGCTTGCCCTCGGCGCGCCGGCGCGCCTCCCAGCGTCGCTTGAGCGCGAGTCCGCCGAGCATGCACGCCTCGGACGAGCCGATCGTCGACGTTCCGATCGTGTTCTCGGGGTCCGCCGCGTGCCACAGGTCGGCGAGCATCTTCCAGCAGCGTGCCTCGATCGCGGCGGTGGCCGGGTACTCGTCCTTGTCGATCATGTTCTTGTCCGCGCTCTCGGTGAACAACCGGGCCGCGTGATCGTCCATCCAGGTGCCGACGAACGTCGCGAGGTTCAGTCGCGCGTTCCCGTCGAGCATTGCCTCGTCGTGGATGATCTGATAGGCCGTCTCCGGAAGCGATTCACCTTTCGGCATACGGAATTTCGGAAGCAGGCTGGCTTCGCCGGGCCGGGTGAAGACCGGATTGAGCGCGATCGTGTCGTTCGCGTCCTCGTCCGTGTCCGTCGGGAACAGTCCCGCACGTTCGTCCAGTGTCATGACTTCCTCCATCGATTCGGATCTTGCGGTGTACTGCGGATGGGTGTTCGTCCGAGGACACGGCCGGGCCGTGCTTCGGAGCGGATCAGACGACGACCGTGGGGTAGAGACGGTCCATCGTGTACTGCCGGTCGCGGCGGGCGGACAGGGCACTGGCCGTCAACGACGCCGCGAGGATTCCGATCAGGACGGCGAGGGAAATCCACAGGCGCGAGTCGATTCCGCCGACCGTGAGCTGGCGCAGGCCGGTGACCGTGTAGCTCATCGGATCGAAGTGGTGGATGTACTGGAACGGCTTCGCGGTCGTTTCCACCGGGTAGATGCCTCCTGCCGAAACCAGCTGCAGCATAAGGAATGCCAGCGTGACGACGCGTCCGACCGCTTCACCGAAGACCGCGTTGAACGCCTGGATCATCGCGAGGAACGTCGCGCTGACGAGAATCAGGAACAGGAAGGTGCCGAGCGCGTGGACGGGTTTCAGCCCGACCGCGAGATGCACGACGAGATACAGGATCAGTGCCTGCAGGAAGCCGACCGCGAGAGCCGGTGCATACGATGCGAGCACGACCCGGAACGATCCGACACCCGCGGCGATCGGACGGGACTGCAGCGGCGTCAGCAACATCCACGTGATGATGCCGCCGACGAACAGGGACAGCGACATGAAGAACGGCGAGAATCCGGTGCCGAAGGTCGGCGCTTCCTGCGTGTATTCGGTGGTGAGGGCCACCGGGCTGGCGAGGGTCTTGGCCACCGCGTCGCGTTCCTGGTCGGTCCACTGCGGGATCTGGGCGACACCGGCGTCGAGTCCGCTCGCGAGTTCCTGTGCGCCCGTGACCAGTTGCTCGGTGCCACCGGCGAGTTGCGCGGCGCCGTCGGTGAGTTCCACCAGGCCGGAACTCAGTTGCGCCGCACCGCTGTCGAGCTCGCCCGCAGCGTTGCGTACCGCCTCGATATCGGCGCGAACATCGTTGTCCTGCAACAAGGTCAGGCCGACCCGGAGTGGGCTTGCAGGATCGTTGAGCTCGGCGGCCAGGGCCAGCGCCTCCGCGCGCAGCACCGACAGTTCGTTCAGCGCGGCGGAATCGACCTGTGGGGAGAGCATGGTGCGGACCGGGCCGAGTGCGTCCGCGATCTGCTGCGCCTGCGGCCCGGGAACGGTGCCGAGCACTCCGAGGGCCTGATCGATCAGCGCGACAGCCTGCTGCTGACCACCCCCGCCGCTGCTCTGTCCCGCGACGATCGCGTCGATGCGTCCGCCCAGCGCGGCCGCGCGGGCTCCCAGGTTACCGGGATCGGCCCCGCTGCCGGACACGGTACCCATCGCGGCCAGTACGGGATCGGTCGCCGCGTCGACGGCCCGGTCGATCTCGCCGATCGCGGAGGAGAGCTGGGCCGCGCCGTCCCGCGCGGTCACCATGTTCGTCGCGAGTTCCTGGGCGCCGTTGTTCGCGGTGACGAGTCCGGCGGCAAGTTCCTCGGCGCCCGATGCCGCCTTCTCGAGACCCGCACCTGCCGAGCTCATCCCGGTGAGGACGGTCCCGACACCCTGCTCTCCGATCTGCGCGTTGACCTGGTTGACGACCTGCTCGGCCGCGTCCTGGCCGATGACGGTGGCCAGATAGTTGTTCGCGTCGTTGTAGGTGAAGATCAGCTGGGCCTGCTCGGGATGGTCGCCGTTCGGTGACTCGACGGCCTCGCTGAAGTTCTCCGGCAGGGTCACCGAGAAGTAGTACTTGCCGCTTGCGACACCGTCCTTCGCCTCGTCGACGGAGACAAGTGTCAGATCGAGCTGGCCCGAGTCGATCAACGCCTTCGCGACCTGGTCGCCGGCGTTCATCGGCTTCCCGTCGGCGATCGTTCCTCGATCCGCGTTGACCAGCGCCACCGGGATCTTGTCGGCTTCGCCGAACGGATTCCAGAAGGCCCACAGGTACATGGCCCCGTAGAGAAGCGGCATGAGAACGAGGACGGCGAGCGCCATGCGTGGCATGCGGCCGCGGAAATAGCGTTCGAGGTCACTGCCCGGTGACAGTCCGGCAAGCATCGATCACCTCACGTCTTCCTGCTGGATACGGGCGAGCTCGTCGGAGAGGGGATCGTCGTCCGCGTCCCCGAGGGCGTCGAACTCGCTCTCGATGAGTTCGTTCACGGCGATGACCTCACGGACACCGGGTTCCGGTTCGTAGGCGTTGACGTCGGCGGTGACGACCGTCTGCTCCCGGCCCAGCTCGATCAGCTGCTCGAGCAGCAGTTGCCGGTTGTGGTCGCGGGTCATGCCGTCGATACCGCCGACGACCAGCAGCGGTGGTCGCCGAAGGTTCGCGAGCGCGATCCGCAGCAGCGCGTTGTCCAGCTCGGGCAGTTCCTCGACGAACGCTTTCGGGTTCGGGACCGGATGGACGCCGAACACCGGGCGGCAGACTCGTTCGATGTCGTCCGCACTCGCGCGCGGAACGAACTTGTACCACGGCGCATTCCAGCGAAGCTGGTCGGTGACCACGTCCTGGACCGTGATCGCCTGCTCGATGTAGTCGACTTCGGGGATCAACGCGACCGCGGATTTCGTGAACAGCGCGTGGGGATTCCGGATGGCCCCGAAGCTGGTGAGCGTGCCCTGTGACGGGCGCATCCGACCGCACAGGACCATCAGCAGAGCGGTGCGTGCCCTGCCGCCCGGAGCCGAAAGTATCGTCACGCCACCGGTTCGGACGGTCAGGTCGAGGGGGCCGAAGATGTGTCCCCAGGACGCGCGGACGACGATGCCGTCCGCGCGCAGGATCGACTGCTGTTCGGGTCGTACGGGTGGTGCCTCGTCGTCGATCGGTATGGTGCTGTCGCTCATCGGTGGTCTCCACGGTGCCGGGCGATGTGTCGGGGTGGGGGTCAGAGGGTGTTCTTGAAGACCCTGCCGTCCTTCACGATCACGACGAGGTTCTTGCCGGGGTCTCCGAGAACCGACAGGTCGACCGTGGGGTCACCGTCGACGAGGAGGACGTCGGCCCACGCACCTTCGGTGATCACGCCGAGTTTCGCGTGCCGGTAGGGGTCCCGTTCGCCGGACATGTGCAGCAGGGCTGCGTTGCCCGACGTCACCATCTTCAGGGCCTCGATGTTGGTGTAGAAGTCGGCGAGCCGCGTGACCATCGTGCTCTGCAGTGGCGCGGCCTGCGGTTCGAGGAGCAGGTCGGTCCCGAAGGCGACCTTCACGCCGTGCGCCTTCGCCCACCCGTATACCTGGTCGGTGCCGTTGCAGATCTCTCGGTTCTTCGCGGCCCGGTCAGGGTCCGGATAGTGGTGGTCGGCTTCGGCGAACGGCTGCATCGACAGCCACACGTCCCGTTCGGCGAGCATCGCAATGGTGTCTTCCGACGCGAGGTGGCCGTGCTCGACGGACTTCACCCCGGCCTCGACGGCGCGGCGGATCCCCGCGTCCGTGTAGACATGGGTCGCGACGTAGGTGCCGTAGTCCTCCGCCGCCCGCACGCCGGCGCGGAGTTCCTCGGGAGTGAACTGCAGTGTGTAGAGGGGGTCGTACATCGACGCCGCACCGCCACCCACCATGATCTTGATCTGGGAGGCGCCCTTCTTCAGCTGCTCGCGTACGGCGGCGAGCATGCGTTCGGGGCCGTCGGCGACCCGCATGAACCCGATGTCCTCGGCCCGGGATTGGTTGCCGCCCAGCGCCGAAGGTGTTTCGTAGACGAATCCGAAGTCGCCGTGACCGGCGGTCTGCGAGATCGCGGCCTGACAGGGGTAGATGCGGGGGCCGGGGAAGGAACCGCGGTCGATGGCCTTCTTCAGTCCCGCGGTGTCGCCGGCCATGTCGCGCACGGATGTGAAGCCGCGCAGGAGCATCCGTCCTGCTTCGGCGAGAGTGTTTGCGGCGAGGAGGCTTTCGGACTCCCCGAGCAGGTCGACGAACGTGTTCGCGTTGCCGACCAGGTGCACGTGGACGTCGCTCATGCCGGGCATGAGGACGCGACCGCCACCGTCGATCTCGACGGTCTGCTGTCCGGGTGCCTCACCGATCGGATTCTCGGATACCGCGGTGATCCTGTTTCCCTCGATGAGGACGTCGCCGTTCGACAGGTGTTCGGAGATCCCGTCGAAGATTCGAACATTGCGGAACAGCAATCGGTGATTTTCTTCGATTCCGGTCATGCAGCGAACGGTAACACCGGGTCGAATATCTGTCGGAACTTTTCCGATTTTGCAGAAATGTGCATTCCGGGTGACGCCGGATGCCAATTCGAAGAATGTCACGAGGATATGGGCGGGGCATGTGCGGGTGGCGGTGGTCACCTGGCCGGGGCTTCGACCTCTCGGGTGGCGTCGAGCTCGTGTGAGCGCGCATCCCGGTGTAAGTGGTCGAAGATTCATGCGCTTCTACCTGCGGATATCTCGACTTTTCGGTGCTTCCGTAGTCAGGCTATTGATGGTTCGAAACGCGCCAACCGGGCTCGAAATGCGACAAATGCACCCCGACGGGTGGCCCCGTCGTACTATTGCGATCTTGAAGAGTCCGACGCGCGACGGGGGTCTCGGCTGTCGGCGCCGACAGGACCGCAGAATTGTGCTCGCAGGAGGTGGCAACCCTTAGTCGAATGCCGCGTGGAGTGGCCGAATCCGCCTTTCCGAATTTCCCTGGACTCGGATTGCGCATTTCGTCCCTCCGGGTACATTTCAACGGAATGCGCGGAAGTGGCTGTATTTCGTGCGGCGGGCTGAATCGGATTCGCTCGCCGGTCGATTTCCGGCCGCTGTCTCGCAGCTCGTGGATTTCGTCCGGGAATTCGGGCGTTTTCTGTTCGTGGATCAGGAGGGGCGTTTGCCGGATGTACACCAGCGTGGAGCTTCGAGGAAGCGGAGGATTCGAAGCGATCTCGTCGGTCGGCGGCCGGAAACGTCTGTGGACGCCTGACCCCGACACATTCGAGTTCCGGATGCAAGCCGCCGACTTCGGCACGATATCGGTTTCGCAGATACGGATTTCGAGACATCACTGTCCTGCGGCAACCGTGGAGGGAGCAGATTGGGTCAACCTACTGCTCATCCGCTCGGGAAGCCGGCGCGTCACGATCGGTGACCGGCTCGTGAGAGTCGAATCCGGCTGTATGGCAGCACACGTCGGATGGTTCCGGTACTCGATCGACGACCTGTTCGGATCGGATCTGCTGCTCTTCCGGATTCCCCGCGTCGTCCTTCGGGATCGCGGCGTCGATCTGATCGGGGATACGGTCGCGTTCGGTCCGCGTCGTCCGTCGTTGTCCACCCATGCCCTCGACGCACTGGGATTGCGGATCCTGAAGGAACGTGCCCAGGACCGGGTGTCGCCGGTTCCTCCCGCAGTGACGGATGCAGTGCTCGATCTCGTCGTCGGCCTCCACCAGGAAGGCCACGGATACGGCGGGATCTCGGAAGAACTGGGCGGCAGCGTCGTGGAGCGGGCCATGCTGTTGATCCGCGAGAACTACGGGGACCGGTCACTGACCCCGTCGTGGCTCGCAGAGCGTCTCGGGGTGTCTCTGCGCACGCTGCAGCGCGCTTTCACCGCACAGGACTCGGCGGTCGCCGCGAAGATCACCCAGGTTCGGGCGGAGCGCGCTTCCGAACTACTCGCCAATCCCGCGCATCGGCGTACGACGGTCGCACAGATCGCCGCCCTGTGCGGATTCGGTGCCGCCGGTGATCTGCGCCGGGCCTTGCGGAACATGTACGGCGTCGGTCCGTCGGATCTGCGCCCGCGGACGCAGGGTCCGGACGCGCCGGCGCCCGAACTGTGCGTGCCCGTGCCGGAGCTGAGCCGCAGCGCCGCGGTGTGAGGCCGACGGAGGTCAGTGCGCCTGCGCGAACCTGGCGAGTTGTGCGCTGTGGTTGGACGCTTCGAGGCACTTGCCCTGACGCATCAACTCGGTGACCAGGTGCCGTGCGGCGGGCCGCCACGGCAGAGCGTCGAACTGCTCCCTGCTGCCCGCCGTGTCCGTCCACCAGATGGTTGTCGTCGTCGGCTGCGTCCGGAACCGCAACTCGGGGTTGGCGGCTTCGAGACCAGCGACATCGGTGCCGGCGTCACGTTCGAACACGGCGGTGTCGACGGTGACGAACCCACCGAGCCGGCGCTGTCCGTCGGGCATCGTCTCGACATACAGGCACGCGGTCTCGTACGCGCCCGCGTGCACGCTGCAGAGCCGTTGTGCGGTGTCCGCCTCGGAGGTGAAGGGCAGGCACACCACCGCCCAGTACTCGCGTTCACCCATCTTCGGGTTGGGCACCGACGACTGCACGTAATCGTGCAACCACTCGGTGACCGTCCCGAACTCCGGGTACGTCTCCAGTTCCCGATACCGGGTGTCGCGCAGCGGAAGGGCGGCTGCGTCGTTTCGCGTCTGTCCGGTCACTCGTCGGGCTCCTCTTGCACGACGACACGGTACTCGATCACAGGTCAGAACAGAACGCCCGGATTCAGGATCGCGTTCGGGTCCAACGCTTCCTTGACCCGCCGCGTCAGATCCATGACGTCCGGGCCGACCTGGTCGGGCAGCCACGCCTTCTTCAACCGGCCGACCCCGTGTTCGCCGGTGATGGTCCCGCCGAGGCCGATCGCCAGATCCATGATCTGGCCGAACGCGGCGTGCGCCCGCGCCGTCATGTCCTCGTCGGCAGGGTCGAAGACGATGAGCGGGTGGGTGTTCCCGTCCCCGGCATGGGCGATCACCGCGACCGTCACCGCATTCCGCTCGGCGATCTCCGTGATACCCCCGACCAGCGCGGGAAGCGCCGGCAACGGAACCCCGACATCCTCGAGCAGAAGACTGCCGGTGCGCTCGACCGCGGGGATGGCCATCCGCCGCGCCGCCGCGAACGCTTCACCCTCCTCCGGATCGTCGGTGTCGAACACCTCGTCCGCGCCGGCGTCGCGGCACGCCTGCACCATCAGTGCGATCTCCTGCGCGGCAGCGGCACCCGGCGCATCGGACCGCGCGATGAGCATGGCCTCGGTCGCGCGATCGAGGCCCATGTGCAGGGCGTCCTCGACCGCATTGATGGATGCACGGTCCATGAACTCCAGCATCGCCGGGCGCAGTTTCCCGGTGATCGCCAGCACCGCGTCCGCGGCGGCCTGCACCGACGAGAACGTCGCGACCATCGTCGACGCGGGTGGCTGCGGCGGCAGCAACCGCAAGGTCACCTCGGTGATGATCCCGAGCGTGCCCTCGCTCCCGACGAACAGTTTCGTCAGGGAAAGTCCCGCGACGTCCTTCAGGCGCGGGCCGCCGAGCCGCACGACGGTGCCGTCGGCGAGCACGACCTCGAGGCCGAGCACGTAGTCGGTGGTGACTCCGTACTTCACACAACACAATCCGCCCGCATTGGTGGCGGCGTTGCCACCGATCGTGCAGATCTCGAACGACGACGGGTCCGGTGGGTACCACAAACCGTGCTCCGCGGCGGCTCGCTTGACCTCCGCGTTGAGCAGTCCCGGCTGGACGACCGCGGTGCGGGTCACCGGGTCGACGGTGATCTCACGCATCTTCTCGGTGCTCAGCACGATCCCGGCGGCGAGACCGCCGGCGCCGCCGGACAGGCTCGTGCCTGCCCCGCGCGGCACCACCGGAACCCGATGGGTGTTCGCCCATTTCAGGGTCGCCGACACGTCCGCGGTCGAACGCGCCCGAACCACCGCGAGCGGCACGGACGCGTCCGGATCCATCGCCCGGTCCTGCCGGTAGCCGGCGAGGATGTCGGGGTCGGTGACCACTGCGCCTTCGGGCAGCAGCCGGGCCAGCGCGTCCAGGTCGGCTGTGTGCTGGGTGCCGCCTGCGCTCATGGTGTGGCGGTCAGGTAGCGGGCCCGCAGCTTGTGCTTGACGAGTTTGCCGGTGGGGGTGCGCGGCAGGTCGTCGGAGAAGTCGATGCTGCGCGGCGCCTTGAACCGGGACACCCGTTCCCGCACATAGTCGAGCAGTTCCTGCTCGACCTCGGGGCTCGGCTCGACACCGTCGACGAGCTGAACGACCGCCTTGACCTCCTCACCCATCTCCTCGTTCGGCACACCGATCACCGCGACGTCGAACACCTTCGGATGCAGGGTGAGCACGTTCTCCGATTCCTGCGGGTAGATGTTGACGCCGCCGGAGATGATCGTGAACGCGGCACGGTCGGTCAGGTACAGGAACCGTTCCTCGTCGAGATAGCCGATGTCACCGCTCGTCGTCCACGTCGGATGCGCGGGGTGCGTTGCCTCCTCGGTCTTCTGAGGATCGTTGTGGTACTCGAACGGGCGCTCGTCGCGCTCCCACCACACGGTGCCGATCGAGCCGATCGGCAGTTCCTCGCCCTCGTCGTCGCAGATGTGGACGATTCCCATGACCCCGTCGCGACCCACCGAACCGGGGTGCGCGAGAGCCTGAGCGGAGTCGATGAACGTCGCGCCGGAACCCTCCGTGGACGCGTAGTACTCGTTGACGACCGGGCCCCACCACTCGATCATCGCGCGCTTGATCTCCGGCGGGCACGGGGCCGCAGCGTGGATCGCGACCTTCATGCTGGACACGTCGTACTTCGCGCGAACCTCCTCGGGGAGTTTCAGCATGCGCACGAACATGGTCGGCACCCACTGGCTCGCGGTCACCCGGTACCGGTCGATCAGGGCGAGTGCCTCCTCCGCATCGAACCGATCCATGAGGACGACGGTGCCGCCGACCGACTGGATCGTCCCACAGAAACGCAGCGGCGCAGCGTGATACAGCGGCGCCGGGCACAGGTAGACCGTCTCGGCGTCGAATCCGTACATCGGCGCGAACACGGCCGTGTAGGGATCGGGGATGTCCTGCACCTGCCCGTCGGGCAGCTTCGGCTTGATGCCCTTGGGGCGGCCGGTCGTACCGGACGAGTACAGCATGTCCTGGCCGCGGGGCTGATCGGCGAGGGGAGTGGTGTCGAACCGGGCGACGGCCTGCGCGTAGTCGTCGAAACCGGGAAGGTCGCCGCCGAACACGACGCGATGGGTCACGGCCGGGTACGCGTCCGGTGCGAGGTCGACGGCCTCGACCGCGTCCGCGGACACGACGAGTACCTTCGCGCCGCAGTCGTTCACCACGTAGGCGGCTTCGGCGGCGGTCAGATGCCAGTTCACGACGGTGATGTAGAGACCGGACCGCAGGGCCGCCCAGTAGACCTCCATCACGCGCAGGTCGTTGTTCGAGATCAGCGCCATGTGGTCGCCCGGTCGGAGACCGAGGTCGCGGAGGTACTTCGCGAATCGCAGCGAATTCTCGTCGAGTTGCCGGTAGGTCAGCGACTCTCCGGTCGCGGGCCGGATGATGGCCGGCTTGTCAGGGGTGACGGACACGAAATTCCCGGGGTACATGCCCACGGTCTTACCACACCGTGTGGCGTACGCCACACAGAAGTGGGATCGCGTGGTGCGGCCCGGGAGCCCACCCGACGGGGCCGTCCGGGCGTAGGCTCGCCGACACACGGCGGGCCGGGGCGGGAGGAACGAGATGGCGCTCAGTGTCGATCAGGACAGGCTGTACTTCGAATTCCCCGAGGTGCATGCCGATGCCGAACTCTCCGTCTCCTTCCATCGCACGGTGCGGGTCCCGGACGACGGCACCACCTATCCGCTGCCGCCGAGCCTGGGCCGATTCCCGCTGCGTGTCGTCGACGACGTGCTCGTGCTGCCGATGTGGCAGTCGGAGGCGTGCTGGATCAAGTTCGATGGCCGCTACCCCTTCCTCGTCAAGGTCGGCGTCGGTGATGTCGACGCGGTGACCGGCGGAAAGTGGTCCGAGGACCCGGATTTCGAGCGGGAGGACTACTTCGAGGTGCCGGAACAACCGTGGCTCGACGGCTTCCAGGTGGCCGCGGGCAAGGTCCGGCAGTTCGTGGCAGCACCGCTCGGAGCCGGATACACGCTCGAGGAACAGCTCGCCGCCGGGGTCGCGATCGGGGGAGTGCGGATCGTCGCGTACCCGATCCGAGGACCGATCTGGGAGGAGCGCAAGAAGTTCGACGCACAGCGGCCGATGCGGGCGTTCGCGGCGCCCGAGCCGACGTCGTCGATGGGATTCGGGGCCGGAGGGGCGATCGAGCAGGGCGTCGCGACGCCCGTCGAGGAACACGACGCGTGGGACCTCGACCATCACTCGGCCGTCCGGATCGAGCTGGTCAACAGCGACCGCTGGGAAGCGCTCACCGGCGAGCAGCCGCCGACCGAACCCGTGACCGCAGAGGAATACACGAAGCGCGGATACCCGTGGTTCTCGCTCTACGAGGAAACCCCCGCCCGTCAGGGCTCCGACGAGTTCGCCGGGGTCGAAACCGTGTCCGAGGTGCGCGCCCGGCGCGGTGAATCCCCGCTTCCCGGCAACGAGCACGTCGAGCCGCCCGAGCCGATCCGGATCCGGCGTGAGCGCCGAACCCGCGACCGCCGCGGATAGACCCGCTACCCTCGTACAACATGGGCGTCACCCAGAGAGTCGACCCCGAACCGCTCGTCGCGGAGTTGCTGGCCCGCGGTCGCGCGGCCGTCGCATTCGACCACGACGAGCGCGTCGACGCGCTGCCCGCACGCGTCGTTTCCGAAGGCGAGAAGCTGCGGGCCGGACTCCACCCGGAATCCCTCCCGGCGGATGCCGCGTTCGACCGGGTCACGCTGATCCTCGACGACGGATCGTTCTGGTTCGAGCTGCGCGCGGTGAACCTGCGCGGCCGGATGGTGCGGGCCGCCGATGTCACGACCGACGGCCTCGCCTGGTTCGATCTCGAGCAGCGCCGCGCCACTGGATGGGACTACGCCAAGCTGCACGAGGAGCCGTCGTGACCCCGGACGATCCGATCGCCGCCACGTTCTTCGAGCATTCGCTCGTCGCGCGGGTCGCGACCCGGTCGCCGAAGGGGCGTCCGGCCATGACACCTCTGTGGTTCCTGTACGACCGAGGCCGGCTGTTCCTGGCCACCGGCCGGGACACCGTCGCGGCCCGCAACACCACGGTGAACCCCGAGGTCGTCGTGCTGCTCGACGCGGAGGGGAAGGGCCGCTCGGACCACGTCCTCCGGGTCCGCGGACGCGCGAAGGTACACCCCGGAGCCCCGTCGCTGCGCGCGCTGGCGTTGCTCGGCCGCAAGTACTACCTCGGCGGCTGGCGCTCGGAGCTCGGGCACATCCGCCTGTGGCGGCTGCGGACGCGCTACTACGGTCAGGCGGAGGGCGCGGTGATCGAGATCGAACCGCTCAGCGCGGAGCTGCTGCCTCGCCCCTGACGTGAACTCGTGGGCGCCGGATGATTGAGGTCGGCGAGGACGGGTAACTCGTTTGCACCCGCGAACGAAGGAACCCCGATGACTCTCACCTCGGAACCCGCAGCGAAGCTCGACAGCCCCCGTGACGAACCGGAGGACGAGCGGAATCTCGGCGGGCACCTGATGGTCCTGGTTCTGTACGGCGTTCTCGTTGTAGGCATCGCTGCGTTGTCGGTGGTGACCGGCAGACAGCTGCCCCGGAGAATGAGCACCCGCGATCTGCTTCTCGCCGCGGTTGCGGTCCACAAACTGTCGCGCACGATCACCAAGGACGAGGTGACCAACCCGCTTCGCGCACCGTTCACCGACCACGACGGCGACTGCGGGCCCGCAGAGGTGATGGAGTCCCCGAAGTACCGGAACGGAGCCCGGCGCAGCCTGGGTGAACTACTGACCTGCCCGTTCTGCTTCGACGTCTGGGCCGTTGCCGTTCTCACCGTGGGGCGGGTGTTCGCGCCGCGCCCGACCGCACTCTGTGTGGACGCCCTCGCGGTCCTGACAGGAGCGGACTTTCTTCATCTCGCGTACGCGAGGGCCCAGCAGGTCGCGGGGTGAGGCGGACATGATCACTCTCGGCGTCGCCGACGGCATCCATCTGATCGGCCACGCACACGTCAACTGCTACGTCGTCGAGGACGACGACGGGGTGACCTTGCTGGACGCGGGCCTGCCGAGCATGTGGCAGATGGTGGAGGAGGTGCTCGCGCGTTGCCGGCGCGCCCCCGTCGACATCCGCGCTCTGATCCTGACCCACGCCCACTTCGACCACCTCGGGTTCGCCGCCCGGGCGCGCCGCGAGTGGAATGTGCCGATCCTCGTCCATCCCGGCGACGAACGTCTGGCCGCGCACCCCTACCGCTACACACCCCAACGCAACCGGTTCCTCTACGCGCTGACCCACCCCCGGTCCCTTCCGATCCTCGCTCGCATGGCGGCCGCCGGCGCGCTCACGGTGAAGGGTGTCCGGGACGTCGAAAAGCTTTCCACCGGAACCGCATTGGATGTACCGGGGCGACCGGTGGCCGCGCATACGCCCGGGCACACCGACGGCCACTGCATCCTGCACCTGGCCGATCGCGGTGTGGTGTTCAGCGGTGACGCGCTCGTCACGCTCGATCCCTACACCGGCGGTGAGGGACCCCAGATCGTCGCCTCGGCGGCCACCAAGGACACCCGCCGCGCGATCGAATCGCTGACCGCCATTGCCGCCACCGGTGCCGGCACGGTCCTGCCCGGCCACGGAGCGCCGTGGACCGACGGGGTCGAGGAGGCGGTGCGTCGAGCGGTCGAACGCGGGGAACACTGACCATCCGCAGGCTGTGAGTAGGCGTTCACGACAGAGGTGAAAGGAGTTCCGGGACAGATGACTACGACCGATGTGCAAGACCTCGGCCCGGCCGAGGCGGAGGGACCGGAGCCGGTACGGCCGTGGACGACGGGAGCAGGCTTCAGTACGGCCGAGATCAAGGCCCGCATCGAAGCCATGTTCGCCGACCACCCCGAGGTTCCGTAGAAGGATTCCGGCGCAGAGCCGGGATCGAGAATCCAGAGCCGGGAGGCGAATTGAAAGCGATGGTGTACCGCGGACCGTACAAGGTCCGGGTGGAGGAAAAGGATGTTCCGCGCATCGAGCACCCGAACGACGCGATCGTGCGGGTCGTGCGCGCCGCGATCTGTGGGTCGGATCTGCATCTCTATCACGGCATGATGCCCGACACCCGAGTGGGCATGACGTTCGGTCACGAGTTCGTCGGCGTGGTGCACGAAGTCGGGTCGTCGGTCCGGAACGTGCAACCCGGGGACCGGGTGATGGTGCCGTTCAACATCTACTGCGGCTCGTGCTATTTCTGTGCGCGGGGCCTGTATTCGAACTGCCACAACGTCAATCCCAACGCCACCGCGGTCGGGGGGATCTACGGGTATTCGCACACGTGCGGCGGATACGACGGCGGCCAGGCGGAGTTCGTGCGCGTGCCGTTCGCGGACGTCGGGCCGCAGAAGATTCCGGTTTGGATGGACGACGAGGACGCGCTGCTATGCACCGACGCCCTGGCGACCGGATACTTCGGGGCGCAGCTCGGTGACATCGTCGAGGGTGACACCGTGGTGGTGTTCGGCGCCGGCCCGGTGGGTCTGTACGCCGCGAAGAGTTCGTGGTTCATGGGTGCCGGGCGGGTGATCGTGATCGACCACCTCGAATACCGGCTCGAGAAGGCGCGTACCTTCGCCCACGCCGAGACCTACAACTTCGCCGAGTACGACGACATCGTCGTGCAGATGAAGAAGGCCACCGATCATCTCGGGGCAGACGTGGTCATCGACGCGGTCGGCGCGGAAGCCGACGGCAACCTGCTGCAGCACGTGACCTCGACCAAGTTCAAGCTGCAGGGTGGGTCACCCATCGCGTTGAACTGGGCCATCGACTCGGTCCGCAAGGGTGGAACGGTCTCGGTGATGGGTGCCTACGGGCCGATGTTCAGCGCCGTGAAGTTCGGGGATGCGATGAACAAGGGGCTGACGCTGCGGATGAACCAGTGTCCGGTCAAACGCCAGTGGCCGCGCCTGTTCGAGCACATCCGGAGTGGCGTGATCAAGCCGAACGACATTGTCACGCACCGCATCCCGCTGGAACACATCGCCGAGGGCTATCACATCTTCTCCGCGAAACTCGACGACTGCATCAAGCCGGTCATCGTGCCGGACACTGCGTGAAAGGACTGCGCGATGACGAAGCCACCGACACCCGCCGCGTACACCGCGAGCCCGCACCCGCGTCCGGACTCGGACGCTCTGCGCGCACGGATACCGGGATGGGGGGTCGACCTCGATCCGAAGGACCGGCCGGCGGTGCCGAAGGAGCGTTTCGCGCCGGAAGCCACGGGAGCGCACTGGGACTTCCCGGATCGGCAGGAAGAGAAGTGGCCCCGGGAACGCTCGGTCGAACATGCCCTGCTGACCCCGGTGTTCGGCACCTCCTGCCCGCCGAAGGGGCTGTCGGGAGTCGTCCGCAAGTACGCCTACCGCCGATTCAGCGAAGGACGCGCTGCGCACTGGCTGCTGCTGCTCGGCGCCGACCGGATCGACGCCGTCGAATCCCACCTGAGGTCGTTCGTGTCCACGCGCCCGGACAACCCGTTCACCGAGACCGGCATCCGCAGCGAGTTCACGCACGGAGGGGCCCGCTCGCGCCTCGGACGGCGACGCGTCGACACGGCCCATCAGTGGATGGATCCGATTCTCGTGGGCGGACCCTGGGTTCTCGGCATCGGTGCAGCGGCGGCCGTCGCCGTGCGGGGTGCGCTGATGCGGACCCGCAGCGGTAGCCCGTCATCATGACCACCGCCGTTGCCGAAGCCGATCGTCTCGGCGTCGGGCTCGCGCGCGTCCATGGATGGTGCAACTTTCTCGGCGGGCTGTGGCCGCTCGTGCACAGACGCAGTTTCGAAGCGATCTTCGGTCCGAAAAAGGACCGGTGGCTGATGTACACGGTGGCAGGTCTGCTCGTGGGCAACGGAGCGGTGCAACTGCGATCCGAGGGCACTGTCGAGGGAACACACGCGGCGCGGCGGGTCGGGGTGGCCACCGCCGCCACCCTGCTCACCGTCGACCTCGTCTATGTTCCCGCCGGACGGATCCCGAAGACCTACCTTCTGGACGCGGCCATGGAAGGCGCGCTGCTCGCCGCCTGGGCGTGGCACGCGCGGACGCGGGGACCGTGACCGTCAGCCGAACTCGACGCCCTGCGCGAGAGGCAGCTCGTCGGAGTAGTTGATCGTGTTGGTGGCGCGGCGCATGTACGCCTTCCACGAGTCCGATCCGGATTCGCGGCCGCCGCCGGTCTCCTTCTCGCCACCGAAAGCGCCGCCGATCTCGGCGCCCGACGTGCCGATGTTGACATTCGCGATGCCGCAATCGGATGCGGCCAGGAAGCGTTCGGCCTCACGGGAATCGGTGGTGAAGATCGACGACGCCAAGCCCTGCGGCACCGCGTTGTGCAGCGCGATCGCCTCGTCGAAATCGTCGTAGGTCAGCACGTACAGGATCGGCGCGAAGGTCTCCTCCCGAACCACTTCCGTCTGCGCGGGCATGCGGACGAGCGCGGGGGAGACGTAGAACGACTCGCCGGGACTCTCGACACGTTCGCCGCCGGTGACGCGCACGCCGCCGTCGAGCTCGGCACGTTCGAGCGCCTTGCACATCGCCTCGTACGCGCGACCGGAGATCAAGGGGCCCACCAGGACTCCGTCGTCGAACGGGTTGCCGATCCGCAGACCCGAATAGGCGGTCGCGATGCGGCGGACCAGTTCGTCGGCCACCGACCGGTGCACGATGAGCCGGCGCAGTGTGGTGCAGCGTTGTCCGGCGGTGCCGGCGGCGGCGAACACGACGGCCCGCACCGTCAGGTCCGGATCGGCCGACGGAGCGACGATCGCGCCGTTGTTCCCGCCGAGTTCGAGCAGCACCCGGCCGAAGCGCGCCGCGACCCGGGGGCCGACGATGCGGCCCATGCGCACCGACCCCGTCGCGCTGACCAGCGCGACGCGGGGGTCGTCGACGAGTGCCTCGCCGACGGTGGCGTCCCCGAGCAGCACGTGGTGCAGTGCATCCGGTGCCCCCACGTCGCTCGCGGCGCGGCGCAGGAGCGCGTCGCAGGCCAGCGCGGTCAGCGGGGTGGTCTCCGACGGCTTCCACACCACCGGATCGCCGCACACCAGGGCGATCGCGGTGTTCCAGGACCACACGGCGACCGGAAAGTTGAACGCGGAGATCACGCCGACGACACCGAGGGGATGCCAGGTCTCCATGAGCCGGTGCCCGGGGCGCTCCGACGGCATCGTGCGACCGTAGAGCTGACGCGACAGTCCGACCGCGAAGTCGCAGACGTCGATCATCTCCTGCACCTCGCCGAGTGCCTCGGAGGTGATCTTCCCGGCCTCGAGGGTGACCAGCTCGGCCAGATCGGCCTTGTGCTCGGTGAGCAGCTCCGAGAGCCGCCGCACGAGCCGCCCCCGTTGCGGCGCCGGCACCGCCCGCCAGACGGTGAAGGCTTCGGCGGCGGCGGAGATCGCGACGTCGAGGTCGGCGGCGGTGTGCGGGTGGAGGCGTGCGAGCTCGGTGCCGTCGATCGGGGTGGTCACGACGAGGGAGCCGTCGCGCGCCGGACTCGGTGCCCCGCATCGCTGCAGGGCCTGTGCGGCGCGGGTGGCGAGATCTGCGCTCGGATGCGGTGGGGCCGGATGCCCTGAGGGCGCATTCATGGGTGCGGTCCTTCCGTGCTCGGATAACCTGCGCTCGTGCCGGAATCCTCGAGAGAAAACCTGGACGAGATCGATCGGCTGTTGTTGCGTGAGCTCGTCGCCGACGGCCGGGCCACGCTGTCGGCGCTGGCGGACAAGGCCGGCCTGTCGGTGTCGGCGGTGCAGTCGCGAGTGCGAAGGCTCGAGGCGCGGGAGGTGATCCGCGGGTACACGGCGTCGGTAGATCCCGAGGCGCTCGGGCTCATGCTGTCGGCGTTCGTGGCGATCACCCCTCTCGACCCTTCGCAACCGGACGACGCGCCCGCCCGGCTGCGGCACATCGACGCCATCCAATCCTGTCACTCGGTGGCCGGCGACGAGAGCTACATCCTGCTCGTGCGGGTCGGTTCGCCGCGGGAACTCGAACAGCTGCTGCAGCAAATCCGCGCGACCGCGAACGTCGCGACCCGCAGCACCGTCATACTCCAAACATTTTACGATCGTTAGCCGTTGCGCAAGCATATTCTCCGGCTGCAAGCCCGCGCCGCAGTAAAGAATTTGGCGTAGCCTCTGGGCATGAGCACTGCATTCCGAAACTCGGGCGGTGCCGAAGAACTGCCGCCGAACCGGGTACACGACACACTGGGCCGCCACATCCTGGCCGACGGGTTCGATCTCGTCCTCGATCTCGACAAGTCCTCGGGGTTGCGCCTGGTCGATCAGCGCGACGGCACCACCTACCTCGACATGTTCGGATTCTTCGCGTCCTCCGCGCTCGGAATGAATCATCCCGACCTCGTCGGCGACCCCGACTTCGTCGACGAACTGGCCGCGGTGGCAGTGAACAAGCCCAGCAACTCCGACATCTACACGGTGCCGATGGCCCGGTTCGTCGAGACCTTCGCCCGGATCCTCGGCGACCCGGCCCTGCCGCACATGTTCTTCGTCGACGGCGGTGCGGTCGCCGTCGAGAACGCACTCAAGGCGGCGTTCGACCGGGCCAGCAGGCTCAACGAAGCCCACGGCCGCGACCCGAACCTCGGCAGCAAGGTGCTGCACCTGACCGAAGCGTTCCACGGCCGGACCGGATACACGATGTCGCTGACCAACACCGATCCCGTCAAGACCGACCGCTATCCCAAGTTCGACTGGCCACGCATCGACGCGCCCTGTCTGCGGGACGGACGCGACGTCGCGGAAGCCGAATCCCGGGCGCTCGAGCAGGCCCGGCGTGCCTTCGCCGAGAACCCGCACGACATCGCGTGCTTCATCGCCGAACCGATCCAGGGGGAGGGCGGCGACCATCATTTCCGCCCCGAATTCTTCCGTGCCATGGCGGATCTGTGTCACGAGAACGATGCGCTGGTGATCTTCGACGAGGTGCAGACCGGGGTCGGCATGACCGGCACCATGTGGGCCTACCAGCAGATGGATGTCGTCCCGGACATCGTGGTGTTCGGCAAGAAGACGCAGGTGTGCGGCATCATGGCCGGTCGCCGACTCGACGACGTCGCCGACAACGTCTTCACCGTGAGTTCCCGCCTGAACTCCACGTGGGGCGGCAACCTCACCGACATGGTGCGGGCCCGCCGCGTCTTCGAAGTGATCGAACGGGACCGGCTCGTCGATCGGGCCCGGCTCACCGGCGCGCACCTGCTGTCGGCACTGCGGCAACTCGCCGACCGGCATCCCGAGATCACCGAAGTGCGCGGACGCGGGCTGATGTGCGCCGTCGATCTGCCGTCCCCGGCCGAACGCGACGCCGTCCTGTCCCGGCTGTTCACCGACGAACACGTCCTCATGATCGGAACCGGTTCGCGCGGAATCCGTTTCCGGCCGCCGCTGATCGTCACGACCGCCGAACTCGACGAAGCGGTCGGGGCGCTGGACCGGGTGCTCTCCCGCGGCTGAACCCGCTGAATTCCGTCAGGAGTAGTTCGCCTCGAGATGCCCGTCGAGACCGGCGTTGTTTGCGACTTTCCCGCAGATTCCGCAAACAACATCGGTTTCGGGCCGCGCCGCGTCGCCTTCGGGTGGTGCGGCGCGAGGCTGTGTCTTGACCGTGAGCCCCTTGCCCGCGCACGCTCGGTGCCGTGAGCATCAAAGTCGATCTCGCCGCCCTCGACGCGGCACTCGCAGACTTCGGATACGCCTACCTCCTGACCACCGGCGCCGACTTCAGACCGCACGCGGTCGCGGTGACGGCCGAGTGGAACGGCACCGATCTGACCGTCGGCGAACCCGGCCGGCGCACCACCGCGAACATCGGTGTGCACCCGGTCGTCTCCCTCGTGCACCCACCCGCCGAACCGGGCGGGTACTCGCTGATCGTCGACGGTGAAGCCGTTCTCGACGGCGACGCGCTGCGGGTCCGGCCCACCTCGGCCGTGCTGCACCGGCCGGCGACGCCGGAGACCCCGCCGCAGAACCCGGGATGCAGCGCCGATTGCCGTCCGCTCACCGGGAAACGGCGTCGCCCGGGCTGTGCCGCAGTCCGTCGCCCGGCCGCGTAGTTTGTCGTACATGACAGAAACAGTGGGAGAAGGCGCGGGCGAGGACACGACGTTCGCGATACCGTCGCTCGCCAACCTGCGGGACATCGGCGGGTGTGCGAGCCGGTTCGGCGGCGTGGTCCGCACCGGAGTGGTGTTCCGCTCCACCGATCTGAGCCGACTCACCGACACCGACCGTGAGACGCTCGACGCCCTGCAGATCACCACTGTCTTCGACCTGCGGACCGCCGCCGAGATGGAACGGCGCCCCGACCGTCTGCCCGAGGGTGCCGTCCACGTCGGGCTCGACGTCTTCGCCGATCGCGAGGACGCCTCCATCGCGGCCGCACTGCCCGAACTCGTCGCGAACCCCGAGGTTGTCGCCAAGGAGTTGTCGGACGGTCGCGCCGAGAACTACCTGCTGGGCAGCTACCGGGACTTCGTCTCCATGCCCAGCGCTGCCGCGTCCTATCGACGTTTGGCGACCGGAATCGCGCACGGCGAGGTTCCGGCGCTCGTGCACTGCAGCGCGGGGAAGGACCGGACCGGATGGGCGGCCGCGTCGCTGCTGCTGTTCGCCGGCGCCGGCGAGGACGACGTGTTCGCCGACTATCTGCGCACCAACGATCTGCTGCTTCCGACGTTCGAGCCGCTGTTCACGAAGTTCCGCGAACTCGGCGGGGATCCGAACGTGCTGCGCCCACTCCTCGGTGTGCAGCGCAACTATCTCGAGGCGTCGCTCGACGAGGTCACCAACCGCTACGGGACGATCGAGCAGTACTTCGCGGAAGGACTCGGTCTCGACGACGACACCCTCCAGGCATTGCGGACCCGGCTGGTCGACACGGAACGTACGTCCGTCCGCAGCGAATGATGTAGGCGCAGTGCCTCATCTGGGCGCAGTGCGTCGTCGCACCCGATCGGTCAGCGCGCGGCTCGGGTGCGACGGCGTACCGCAGTGAACACCGCGAGACCGACGAGCACACCGACCAGGTCGGCGCACCAGTCCCACACGGATCCCGAGCGGCGCACCGCAATCGTCTCCTGCAGGATCTCGGTCAGCACGCCGTACGCGGCGAGCCAGCCGATCGTCCAGGCGACGGGGATCCGCGCATACAGCGAGCAGTAGGCGAGGGTCGCGAAGAAGACTGCGTGCGTGACCTTGTCGGCGTGCGGCGGGCCTTCCGGTGCGGTGCCTCCGGGGGACAGGAGCATCGCGGTGACGACGACCGTCGCCAGCAGGAGAGGCAGCGTGCGCCGCCACGTGAGGGTAGGCACCGGTCAGGCGTCCCGGACGGTCAGACCGAGTGCGGCCTCGGCGAATCCGCGTACCGCGCGGCGCGCAGCGGTCAGCGCGGCGTCCTCGCCGTCGCGGGCGGTGCCGGTCAACGTCCCGTCCGGCATCAGTGTCACGTCCGCAACCGATTCCGCGGTCGTCGCCTCGCGCACCGACCAGCGGTAGCGAGTGTCGGCGTTCCAGGACTCGGTGTCCTCGGCGAGCAGATACCAGTTGCCCGCGTTGATCTCGACCGGTTCCATCAGGCGTCGCCCCTGTCCCTGCGATTCTTTCTGTCGCGCTTGCGGTCACGCGAACGGTCGTTCTGATCGAGTCCCGCATACAGGACGACGCTGACCACGGGGATGAGCAGGAACCACAGCCAGCTGTGAGTAAGGAAGAACAGGACGAGCGCGACGGCAGGTGTCACGCCCGCGACCACGTCGCGCCACCGATCCGGCAGTCCGCGCTTGGCGGGGGCAGTCACGGCTGCCGGAGCAGGGACGTTCGCCGTTTCCGTCGGCAGATCGGTGAACAGGCCGTCGAGGTCGCTGCGGGTCGTCGCCGCCGAGGCCTTGCCGCTGCGTTCTTCGAATTCGGCGAGGGTGAGTCGTCCGGCTGCGAAATGTTCACCGAGCAACTGCAGCGCACGCTCGCGTTCGGCGGTGCCGATGCGAACCTCGGGTGTATCGGACATGCCCACAGACTAGTTGCCCGAAGTTGGCGCCGCGTGGCCGGTCTCACGGGCCGAAGCCGGGTCCTCCGGTCATGATCCGATACGCCTTCACCACGACTGCGACGAGCACGACGGCGCAGATCACCATGACGAGCGGGAAGCGGATCGCCACCATCGACACCGCGGCCACCAGCCCGATCGGCAACAGGGTGAGCACGTCGAGTACCGCGGCCCCTGAAGGTGTTGTGCGGTAACGGGTGTCGCGTGCGTAGGACGGTTCGGGTGCGTTCTCGTCGAGAAGGCGTGCGGGCAGGAGACGCGCGGACCCGGGTGCCGGGTCTTCGGGACGGGACCGGCCGACGAACATCGCCGTCCCCGCGGCGGCAACCGCTGCGACCGCGGGCAGCCACAGGCCGATGCCGAACCGGTCCGCCACGACGAACACCGCGAACAGGACCAGCGGCAGCAGGCCGAGAACCAGTCCCCGTCCGCGCCGTTGCCGTCGTGCCGGTTCGATGAGGGGCAGATCGGAGAACGGGGCCACCAGCTCGCCGCGTGTCGTCGCCGCTTCGATGCGTCCGGACCGTTCCTCGAACTCGGTGAGGGTGAGCCGTCCGGCAGCGAAGTGTTCTCCGAGCAGACGCTGCGCCTGCTCGCGTTCGGCGGTGCCGATGCGTATCTCGTGCGGCTCGGCCATATGTCCACCCTAGTCTCGAGCGTTCACGGAAATCTGCCCCGGAACGCTACGAACTGCGCTCCGTTCGTGGGTGGTGATCCTCAGCCGAGTCGGAGCCGTTCCGATCCCGGCAACGGGTCGGTGCTGCCGGGCCGCGCCTGCGACGGGGTGGGGACGCGTTCAGGATCGCGTGGGTGACGAGCTCGTGGGGGTGATGGCGATGGTTGCGCCGGGGTGTGCGGGTGGGATCGAGGAGGTGCGGTGCGGTCCACAGAGGGCGGTGGCCGTGGGGATCGGCGGTGGTACGCCACCCGGAGTCGGTGACGCGCGCGTGGTCGGCGTCGCAGACCAGCGCGAGGTTGTCGATGTCGGTGCCGCCGCCGTGTTGCCATTCGGTCAGGTGGTGGACGGCGCAGTGCGAGGCGGGAGCATCGCAGCCGGGCCGGGTGCAGCCGCGTTGCCAGGCGGTGAGCAACAGACGCTGGTCGGCGGTGGCGAGGCGTCTGGACCGTCCGAAATGCAGGGGAGCGCCGGCGTGGTCGAAAAGTGCCAGGACCGGATGGGCGTGCTCGGCCATGGCGAGGGCGTTGGTGACGGGCACGACCCCGCCGGTGGCGGTGGTAGCGAGGCCGGTGGCCCGTTCGAGTTGGCGCAGGGTCATGGTGACGACAACGGTGACCGGCAGACCGCGGTGGCGGCCGAGAGCGCCGGAGGCCAGTGCGTGGGTGCAGAGTGCGTCGAAGGCGTCGTGGAGTCGTTGGTCGGGAGTGCGCCGGTCGCGGCGGGCCGCCCGCTCGAGAACGGCGGGGTCGAGGTCGGGCCGGTCGATGCTGCCGGCAGGTGAGTCGGGGTCGTCGGGGTTGTTCATGCCCGGTCGGGCCCAGGTGGCGAGGATGGCGTCGAGTTTGGCTCGGGTGGCCGGATGCAGGTCGCCGTGCAGGCGGGACATCAGATCGGCCGATTGCGGTGCGAGCCTCAGGGAGCGGCGGGCCTTGCGGTCGCGGTCGTCCGATGGGTTGCCGTCGGGGTCCAGTCGGGCGAGCAGGTCGATGCCGGCGGTGGTGATGTCGTCGGGGGTCGCGGTCCGGGCGAGGGTGCCGAGGATGCGGTCGACGGTCTCGACGACGTCGTTCCCGAACCGCCCCGGAATCTTCTCGGTCACTTTGCGGATGGCATCGACGTGCGCGGCGGACGCGTCCCCGTCGGCAACGGCAGCGGCCGTGACCTGCAGGATCGGGGCGAGGGCGGTACCGCTGGGAGTCGTGCGGGGTGCGAGGAGGCGGGCGTTCTTGACGCGCCGAACCGCGTCGGCGCGGGACAGGTGCAGGAGTTCGACCAGGTATTTCTGGGGCGTCGACAGCTTCACGGCGTTCTCGAGTCCGCGCTGTTCGACCTGGGCGACCAGTCGCGCGTCGAGGCCGTCGAGTCGGCGGCGGAGGCGTTCGACGGTGCGGAGTGTCGAGGCGATGTCCTCGTCGGAGAGGCGGTCGACGTCGAGTGCGCAGAGTTCGTCCACGGTGGGGCACTCCGCCGTATGAACCTCTGCTATCGAACTCATGTTCGAATAGTACATGTGTTCGAACGAGGGTGCAGCCGATTCGAGAGCCGAAACGGGGCGTGCCCCGGGCGGATCGTCGGATCCGCCCGGGGCACGCCGCGTTGGTCAGAACATCACTTGAGCTCGGCGAGCACCGTTCCCTGAGTGATGGCAGCACCCGGCTCGACGGCCAGGCCGGTCACGACACCGGCCTTGTGCGCGGTGACCGGGTTCTCCATCTTCATGGCCTCGAGGACGGCGATCAGATCGCCCTCGGCGACCTCCTGGCCCTCGGTGACCGCGACCTTGACGACGGTGCCCTGCATCGGCGCGGTCACGGCGTCGCCGGACGCCTTGCCACCGTGGGCGCCGCCACGCTTGCGGGCCTTCGGCTTCTTGCGGGTGGCACCGGCCGCGCCGCCACCACCGCCGAGCGAGAACTGGCCGGGCAGGGACACCTCGACGCGACGGCCACCGACCTCGACGACGACGTTCTGACGCGGCAGGGCCTCGTCCTCGTCGTCGATGGCACCGGCACCCGCATAGGGCTCGATGGTGTTCTCCCACTCGGTTTCGATCCACTTGGTGTAGACGTCGAACTTCTCGCCGTCACCCACGAAGGCCGGGTTCTCGACGATGTGCCGGTGGAACGGGATGACCGTGGCGAGGCCGTCGACCTCGAACTCGGCGAGGGCGCGGCGAGCGCGCTGCAGCGCCTGCTCGCGGGTCTCGCCGGTGACGATCAGTTTGGCGAGCATCGAGTCGAACTGGCCGCCGATGACGTCACCCTGCACGACGCCGGAGTCGACGCGCACGCCCGGGCCCGAGGGCTCCTTGTAGACGGCGATCGGGCCGGGGGCGGGGAGGAAGCCGCGACCGGCGTCCTCACCGTTGATGCGGAACTCGAAGGAGTGGCCGCGCGGCGTCGGGTCTTCCTTGATCTCGAGCTCTTCACCGTTGGCGATGCGGAACTGCTGACGCACGAGGTCGATGCCGGCGGTCTCCTCGGTGACCGGGTGCTCGACCTGCAGGCGGGTGTTGACCTCGAGGAACGAGACGGTGTCGCCCTGCACCAGGTACTCGACGGTGCCGGCGCCGTAGTAACCGGCCTCGCGGCAGATGGCCTTGGCGGACTCGTGGATGCGCTTGCGCTGCTCGTCGGTCAGGAACGGCGCGGGCGCCTCCTCGACGAGCTTCTGGAAGCGGCGCTGCAGCGAGCAGTCGCGGGTGCCGGCGACGACGACGTTGCCGTGCTGGTCGGCGATGACCTGCGCCTCGACGTGGCGGGCCTTGTCCAGGTACTGCTCGACGAAGCACTCGCCGCGGCCGAAGGCGGCGATCGCCTCGCGGGTGGCCGACTCGAACAGCTCGGGGATCTCCTCGATGGTCTGCGCGACCTTCATACCGCGACCGCCGCCGCCGAAGGCCGCCTTGATCGCGACCGGCACGCCGTACTGCTTGGCGAACTCGACGACCTCGTCGGCGTTCTTGACCGGGTCCTTGGTGCCCGCGGCCATCGGCGCGTTGGCGCGCTCGGCGATGTGGCGGGCGGTGACCTTGTCGCCGAGGTCGCGGATGGACTGCGGCGAGGGGCCGATCCAGATCAGGCCGGCGTCGATCACGGCCTGGGCGAAGTCGGCGTTCTCGGACAGGAAGCCGTAGCCGGGGTGGATCGCGTCGGCGCCGGACTTCTTCGCGGCGTCGAGGATCTTGTCGAAGACCAGGTAGGACTCGGCCGACGTCTGGCCGCCGAGCGCGAACGCCTCGTCGGCGAGCTTCACGAACTGCGCATCCGCGTCGGGCTCGGCGTAGACGGCTACGCTGCCGTAACCGGCGTCCTTGGCAGCTCGGATGACCCGCACAGCGATCTCGCCGCGGTTGGCGACGAGCACTTTCGTGATGTGCGCGCTGGCATGACTGGGCACGGAGCCTCCTGTTGATCGATCGTTAGGTTATTGCCGTCACGGAGAGTGTAGGCGTCAATCCGATAGACGATGTAACCGGATAGCCCCTACACACTACGAGCAAGATCGAACCCCGCAACGTTACCGGCCGGTAGCCGAAACTGCACAGCGGCCCCCGGCGAGGTCGGGACAGCGCCTCCGGCGAGGTCAGGCCCGAAGATGCCGCTTGATCCGGGCGAGCATCGCGCTCATGCCGCGCAGCCGCAGCGGACTCACCACATCGGCCAGTCCGAGCGCCGAGTAGAAGTCGTCCGGCACATCGAGGATCTCCTGTGCGCTGAGCCCGTCGAGGCCCTGATGCAGGATCGATGCGAACCCCCGCGTGGTCGGCGCCTCCGGGGGAGCACTGAAATGCAGCCGCACCCGATCACGCTCCGACGAGTCGACGGACAGGAACAACGGCGACTGGCACTCGGGCACCGGTTCCATCGCGGCTTCCTCGAGTTCGGCCGGGAGGGGCGGAAGCTCCCGGCTGAACTCGAGGAGCAGCTGCAGCTTGTCCTGACCGGTGACGGCGGCGAAGTCGTCGACGATCTCGGCGAGCGCGGAGGGCAGGCTCATCGGGCGGGCGCTTCCCCGGGCTCTTCGCCCTTGACGATCGGCACGCGCACCGCGTTGCCCCACTCCGTCCACGAACCGTCGTAGTTGCGGACGTTCTGGTAGCCGAGCAGGTGTGTGAGCACGAACCACGTGTGGCTGGACCGCTCACCGATGCGGCAGTAGGCGATCACATCCGCGTCGCGGGAGATGTCCGCGTAGATCTCGTCGAGTTCGGCGCGGGAACGGAACCGGCCGTCCGGCGCCGCGGCCTTCGCCCACGGGATGGACACCGCGGTGGGGATGTGGCCGCCGCGCAGGGCACCTTCCTCCGGGTAGTCCGGCATGTGGGTGCGCTCGCCGGTGTACTCCTGCGGCGAGCGCACGTCCACCAGCGGAGACGTGCCGAGGGATGCGAGCACCTCGTCCTTGAAGGCCCGGATCGGGGCGTCGTTGCGCGCAACCACCGGGTATCCGGTCGTGGTGGTGGACGGGACGTCGAAGGTTGTGTCGCGGTTCTCGGAGATCCACGCGTCGCGGCCGCCGTCGAGCAGGCGCACGTCCTCGTGGCCGAACAGCGTGAAGACCCACAGCGCGTAGGCGGCCCACCAGTTCGACTTGTCGCCGTAGATCACGACGGTGTCGGTGCGGCGAATGCCCTTGCGGTTCATCAGGTCGGCGAACGCGGCACCGTCGATGTAGTCGCGGGTGACCGGGTCGTTCAGGTCCAGATGCCAGTCGATCTTCACGGCGCCGGGAATGTGGCCGACGTCGTAGAGCAGCACGTCCTCGTCGGATTCGACGACCTTCACCTCGGGATGTCCGAGGTGGGCGGACAGCCATTCCGTCGACACCAGGCGAGTGGGGTCGGCGTATGCGGCGAATGAGGGATTGGCGTCGGGCTCGACGGGCACAGAGGGCTCCTGAGGCAGTGGTGGCAGGTGCGCCGTCAATACTAGGCGGTAGGTTCGGTGGATGTGATTTCCAGTGGCGCCCCGGTCTTCGACGTGTCCGATCGCGCCGACATCGACCGGCTCGTCCGCAGGTTCTACGAACGCGCCCTCACCGATCCGACGCTCGCGCCGGTGTTCGAGGTGCTCGCGATCGTCGGTCTCGACGAGCATCTGCTCGTCGTCGGTGACTTCTGGGAACAGATCCTCTTCCGCACCACGCGGTACGAGGGCAACTTCCTGCCGGTGCACCGGGCACTGCACGCGCACCACGGCCTCACCCCGGCACGGTTCGAACGGTGGCTCGAACTGTGGGTCGGGACGGTCGACGAGCTGTTCGCAGGAGTTCACGCCGAGCGGGCCAAGAGCAAGGCCGAGGCGATGGCGCGGTCGTTGGAACGCGGGGTCCGGCGGCCCTTCGCTAGCGGGTGACGGTTCCCGTCGACTTCGCGGACGTGGACCAGAGGTCGGCGACGGAAACTCCGACCTCGCCGAGGAGCCGCCGAACGAGCGGCAGACCGATGCCGATGACCGACGACGGGTCGCCTTCGAGACGCTCGATGAACCAGCCACCGAGGCTGTCGAGGGTGAAGGCACCCGCGACCTGGAGGGGTTCGCCGCTCGCGAGGTAGGCCTCGAGTTCGTCGTCGGTGGGGGTGCCGAAATAGACGGTCGTGCCGCTGTGCGCGGAGGCTTCCGCGACGATCTCACCGTCGCGGACCCGCAGCAGGCTGTGCCCGGTGAGCAGGTCGGCGCTGCGGCCGGCCATCGAGCGCCAGCGGGCCCGCGCGACCTCGGCGGTGCCGGGCTTGCCCTGCAACCGTCCGTCGACGTGCAGCATCGAATCGCACCCGACGACCACTGCGTCGTCCACGCCGTCACCGCTCAGCCGGGGCACCACGTCGGCGGCCTTGGCGCGGGCGAGTTCGGTGACCACGACCTCGGGCGCGGTGTCGGGGCCGAGCGACGCGACGATCGCGTCCTCGTCGACCCCCGACACCAGCACGAGCGGTTCCACGCCGGCGGCGCGCAGCACGGACAGCCGTGCCGGCGACGCCGACGCGAGCACCAATCGGGTCATCTCAGCCGAGGTTCGGGTACGAATACGGCGAGAACGGCGCCCACTGGCGATGCATCCGGGTCGGGTCGCCCCACGTCTCCGCGGGACGGCCGTCGCCTTCGGATTCGGCGCCCGAGGAAGCCGCGGCGAGCACGCACACGAGCGCGGCGATGTCCTCGTCGGTCGGGTTGCCCTTCACGATGCGCAGGGCAGCCGCGGTCTCGACTACCGCCTCGGCAGTCACGGGCTCCGGTGCCGAGTTCTCACCGGCAGCTTCGACCACGACGTCCTCGAGAGGGGCGTCGGATGCTTCGGTCGAGTCGATGTCGGTGATGATCTTTTCCTCCGTCACGGCGGTCACAGCGGAATGTTCCCATGCTTCTTCGGCGGAAGCGAAACCATCTTGCGCTCGAGCAGTCGCAATGCGGACACGATCTGGCCGCGGGTGTGCGACGGCGGGATGACCGCGTCGACGTATCCGCGCTCGGCCGCGACGTACGGGTTCACCAGGGTGTCCTCGTACTCGTTCTGCAGTTCGAGGCGCAGCGCATCGACGTCCTCGCCGTTCTTGGCGGCTTCGAGAAGGCGCTTGCGGTAGACGAAGCCGACGGCGCCGGAGGCACCCATGACGGCGATCTGCGCGGTCGGCCACGCCAGGTTCACGTCGGCACCCATGTGCTTGGAACCCATGACGTCGTACGCGCCGCCGTAGGCCTTGCGGGTGATGACGGTGATCTTGCCGACGGTGGCCTCACCGTACGCGTACAGCAGCTTGGCGCCGCGGCGGATGATGCCGTTGTATTCCTGCTCGGTACCCGGCAGGAAGCCCGGGACGTCGACCAGGGTGATGATCGGCACGTTGAACGCGTCGCAGGTCCGCACGAACCGGGCCGCCTTCTCGGAGGCGTCGATGTCGAGGCAGCCGGCGAACTGGGTGGGCTGGTTCGCGACGATGCCGACGCTGCGGCCGTCGATGCGGCCGAAACCGACGATGACGTTGGCGGCGCGCTCGGCCTGCACCTCGAGGAACTCGTCGTCGTCGAGCAGCCGACGAATGATCTCGTGCATGTCGTACGGCTGGTTCGCCGAGTCCGGGATGATCGTGTCGAGCTCGAGGTCCTCGTCGGTGAGCGAGTCCTCGATGGACCCGAGGATCGGGTCGGTCGGGGCCAGGCGCGGAGCCGCGGCCTGGTTGTTCGACGGCAGGTAGGACAGCAGGTCCTTGACGTAGTCGAGGGCGTCCTGTTCGCCGTCGGCGACGTAGTGCGCGACACCCGACTTGACCATGTGGGTGTGCGCGCCGCCGAGGTCCTCCATGGTGACGTCCTCGCCGGTGACGGTCTTGATGACGTCGGGACCGGTGACGAACATCTGGCTGGTCTGGTCGACCATCACCACGAAGTCGGTCAGGGCGGGGGAGTACACGTGACCACCGGCGGCGGGGCCCATGATCAGCGAGATCTGCGGGATCACGCCGGAGGCCTGCACGTTGCGGTGGAAGATCTCGCCGTACAGGCCGAGCGAGACGACGCCTTCCTGGATGCGGGCGCCGGCGCCCTCGTTGATGCCGATCAGCGGACGGCCCGTGCGCAGGGCCAGGTCCATGACCTTGACGATCTTCTCGCCGTAGACCTCACCGAGGCTGCCGCCGAAGACCGTCGCGTCCTGGGAGAACACGCACACATCGCGACCGTCGATGGTGCCGTAGCCGGTGACGACACCGTCGCCGACGGGACGGTTGTCGGCCAGGCCGAAGTTGGTGCTGCGGTGCCGTGCGAGGGCGTCGAGTTCGACGAACGAGCCCTCGTCGAGCAGAGCGTGGATACGCTCGCGGGCGGTGAGCTTGCCCTTCGCGTGGACCTTCTCGATGGCAGCCTCACCGCTCGGGGCGTGGGCCTGGGCCTGACGATTGCGCAGGTCTGCCAGCTTGCCGGCGGTGGTGTGGATATCGGGCGTACTCGCCGCCTCGGGCGCGGACGGCTCCTGGACAGTGGTCATGGCCAGTCAGCTTAGCGAGCGTCATACTAGGGCTCCGAATCGACTCCCAGTTGTGTTGAATCATTGAACTGAAGCTACCGGCCAGTACGTTTTCGCAGCACCGGCGCGGCGCCATCCGGCCCTAGGCTGTGAGCATGTCCCCGGACCCGCAATCCCCTCGTCCCGCCTCGACAGATCCGGCCGCGCTGCGCGCCCCGCTCGACGTCGAGCACCTGCGCGACGCCCTGGTCGCGGCCACCGGACCCGCCGCGTTCTACCGGCGGCTCGACGTCGTCGAGGAAACCGGATCGACCAACGCCGATCTGCTCGCCGTCGCAGGTGAAGGCGACGCGCCGCGCGCGCTGCTCGCCGAATTCCAGTCCGGCGGCCGCGGACGGCACTCGCGCCGGTTCGAGGGCACTCCGAACGCGCAGGTGATCGCCTCCGTACTCGTCACCCTGCCCGGGGTGGACCTCGCCGACCTCGGCTGGCTGCCGCTGCTCGCCGGAATCGCGACCGTCGACACCGTCCGTTCGGTCACCGGCGTGCCCGCCGAACTGAAATGGCCCAACGACGTGCTCGTCGACGGCCGCAAGGTCGCCGGAATCCTCGTCGAGATCGCCGCGACCGCACCCGTCCCCGCGGTCGTCGTCGGCATCGGCCTCAACGTCTCGCTGGCCGAGGACGAACTGCCGGTGCCGACCGCGACGTCGCTGATGCTGGCGGGAGCCACCGACCTCGACCGCACCCGCCTCGCGCAGGTGCTGCTGACCAACCTGGCCGAGCGGATGCGTCGGTGGCACGACCACGACTGGGACACCGCGGCACTCGCCGACGCCTACCGCGAACGGTGCAGCACCGTCGGACAGCGGGTGCGGGCGGTCCTGCCCGGCGACACCGAACTGCACGGCGTCGCCGTCGACATCGACGAGCAGGGTCGGATCGTCGTCCGTCCCGACCGCGACGGCGACCCGGTGGCGATCGCCGCGGGCGACATCACCCATCTGCGACCCGTGGGCTGACCTCCGGTCGCGCGACGTGCGATCCTCGGCGGCATGGGCTACCCCGAGGACGCACTCGCCGTCGACGAAGAGCTGCTGCTGCACCGGCATCCGCATTGGAAGATGCTCATCGTCCCCACCGCGATCTTCCTGCTGACAACCGCGGTCGCGGGCTTCCTGCTCGGTGTCGCCGGTACGCGTCTCGAAGGCGCCGCGGCCGGTGTCCTGACCGTCGCGGTCCTGGTGTTGTGGGTCGTTCTCGTCGGCTGGCGTTGTGTCGCGCCCCTCGTGCGGTGGCTCACGACGCACTTCATCGTCACCGACCGGCGGGTCCTCGTGCGGCAGGGCGTGATCACCCACACCGGCATCGACATTCCGATGGGTCGCATCAGCAACGTGCAGTTCCGGCACGGCATCGTGGACCGCATGCTGCGTACCGGCACCCTGGTGATCGTCTCCGCGGCCGACGATCCGCTCGAATTCGACGACATCCCCGACGTGCAGACCGTGCACACGCTGCTCTACCGGCAGGCGTTCGACAGCAGCGCCGACAGGGGCGGTTACGGGACCGGCGAGTACCGCGACGATCGGGGCGGTGACGACCGGGGACGTGACGACTCGGGTGGGGGCACCGGCCGCAAAGCGTGGTAATTCGGACAGCGCCCCCGGCGGATCCGTACCCTGGTTCCGTGACCGCTGTCCTGCTCGCCGAAGACGACGAAGCCATCGCCGCGCCCCTCTCGCGAGCCCTCGGTCGCGAGGGGTACGAGGTGACGATCGCCCAGGAAGGCCCCGCCGCACTGGAAGAGGCCCTGTCCGGCCGGTACGAGCTGCTGATCCTCGACCTCGGACTGCCCGGTATGGACGGTCTCGAGGTGTGCCGGCAGATCCGGACCAACCGCTCCGACCTGGCCGTACTCATGCTCACCGCTCGCACCGACGAGGTCGATTTCGTCGTCGGTCTCGACGCGGGCGCCGACGACTACGTCGGCAAACCGTTCCGCCTCGCCGAACTGATGGCGCGTGTGCGGGCGTTGCTGCGCCGCCGGGGCGGCGGTGACACCGACGACGTGGTCGAGGTCGCCGGGATCCGGCTCGAACGCGCCGCGCGGCGCGTGCTCGTCGACGGTTCCGAGGTCGTCCTCGCCAACAAGGAGTACGAGCTGCTGCGGGTGTTGCTCGAACACGCCGGGCAGGTCGTCTCGCGGGACGCGATCCTCCAGGAGGTGTGGGGAGACGTCGACCTGCGTGGTTCCAAGACTCTGGACATGCACATGTCGTGGCTGCGCCGGAAGATCGGCGACGAGGGGCCGGCCGGGGAACGCCGCATCGCGACCGTCCGCGGTGTCGGTTTCCGAGTGAACACCGACTAGCCGGGGCCGCTCGTGCGTCGTCGCATTCTCATCGCGGTTCTCGCCGTGGTGCTGCTCGTCGCGCTGTTGCTCGGCCTTCCGCTCGCCTACACCGCGTACCTGTTCGTCGAGGACACCATGCGCCGGGATCTGCAGGGACGGCTGGAGCTGATGGCCTCCGAGATCATCGCCCAGGAAGGCGCGGAGGGGGTGATCGCCGGCGGCCTCGACACGAGTTCGATGCGTCTGCTCGTGCCCGACGGCGGCCGCCTGGTGATCGTCTATCCAACCCCGGAGGACGCCGCTGCCCGTCTCGACATCGGCGCTCCGGCAGTCTCGGCGCCGATCCTGGAGTCCCTGTCGCTGGGCACATCCGGGTCGTTGCGGCTGGAGGCGCCGTCGGCGGGCGTGCGCACCGTGCAACGTCAGGTACTGGCGGCCGTGGCCACGATCGTCTTGTTGACCGTGGTAGCCGGCGCGATCGTCGCCGTCGTCACCGCGCGGCGCCTGTCCGATCCGCTGCGCGACGTCGCCGCCCGCGCGGCGCGACTGACCCAGGGCGACTTCCGGCCGGATCCGCGACGGCACCGTATCCCGGAGCTCGATCGGGTTTCCGACGTGCTCGATGCCGCCGCGGTGGAGATCGCGGGGCGCCTGCAGCGCGAGCACATGCTCGTCGGTGACGTGTCGCACCAGCTGCGTTCGCGGTTGACCGCGGTGCGGTTGCGGCTCGACGAACTGTCCACGCACTCCGATCCTGCGGTCGTGGAGGAAGCCGAGGCCGCCATGGCCCAGGTGGACCGGCTCACCGCCGCGATCGACGATCTGGTGCGACAGTCCCGCGACAGCGGCTCCGCCCTGCGCACCGAGGTGTCGGTGGTGGGGGAGATGTCGGGGGTCATCGCGGATTGGCGCGGACCGTTCCGGGAGGCCGGACGCGATCTGGTGTTGCGGGGCAACCCGGCGTTGCGCTCGACCGTGACCGGCTCGCGCCTGCGTGAGGCCGTGGCCGTGCTGGTCGACAACGCGCTGGTCCACGGCGGCGGGACCTGCACGGTATCGGTGCGGCGGGCGGGCGACGACACGGTGTGTGTGGAGGTGACCGACGAGGGGGAGGGTGTCAGCGACGAACTCGCCCCGCACATCTTCGATCGCGGGTTCTCCGGTAGCGGATCGACGGGGGTGGGGCTGGCGCTCGCCCGCGCGCTGGTCTCCGCCGACGGCGGCCGGCTCGAACTGCAACGGCGGAGGCCGGCGTTGTTCGCGTTGTTCCTCGGCACGTCCCGGGACCGCGGGCACGGGACGTCGGATGCGAGTCGGGAGCCTCGCTGAACCGGTGGGCCGGCAGCAGCGGGTGGGTCAGCGTCCGATCTGTTCGTCGGCGAGCTCGCCGAGTTCGGCGTCGGGGCCGGTTTCCTCGGGGAAGACGAACCGCTTGAAGCAGTAGAAGCGGAACGCCATCTGCAGCAGGTTCCCGATGATGTAGGCGCTGATGAAGTCGGCGATGTTCTCGACCGTCAGGCTCACCTCGGGTACCCGCAGCCCGAACACGTAGCTCGAGATCCACAGCGGGATGAAGCTGAGTACGACACCGATGCCGCTGACGAAGAAGAACAGGAACGCCTCGTGGGCACGTTCACGGCCACCGCGGTTCTTGAACGACCATTCGCGGTTGAAGATGTAGGAGCAGATCACCGCGATGATGCCGGCGATGATCTTGGCCGTCACCGGCTTCTCCTCCAGCACCGTCAGCTTGAGGGTGTAGAAGATGCCCGAGTCGATGACGAAGGTCGTGCCGCCGACGATGGCGAACTTGACCAGCTCGCTGTGCCGCAGGAGCAGGCCTCGCAGCGGCTGGGGAACGCGGTTCATGGCGACATCGACGAAAGACACTCGGACAAGTCTACGAAACCGGATCGCAGACTTTCGCATCCGGATGAAATTTTCAGTATTAGCACAGGAATGTGTCGGGCGCCTCACACGCTGTGACAGTGCATGTACGGTGCGGCAGGGCCAGCGTTCCGATGTGACCGTTCCGATGTGACACCATGGACAGTCGTGACCGGTAGACCTGATTCGCCCCCCAGATCCGACACCCCCCGCGCGCTGACCGGCGGAATGCCCGTCGTGACGATGATCGGCGGCGGCCAGCTCGCCCGGATGACCCATCAGGCCGCGATCGCCCTCGGTCAGACCCTACGGGTCCTGGCGGGCAGCGCGGACGAACCCGCCGCCCGCGTCAGCCCCGACGTGGTGCTCGGCAGCCACAACGATCTCGAGGCACTGCGCAGCGCCGCGATCGGCGCACACGCGCTGACCTTCGACCACGAGGGCGTTCCCACCGAGCACCTGAAGGTGCTGCAGGCCGAGGGCGTCAACGTGCTCCCGCCGCCGCAGGCCCTGATCTACGCGCAGGACAAGATCGCCATGCGTGAGCGGCTCGGTGAGCTGGGCGTCCCGATGCCGAAGTTCGCGGTCATCCGGTCCGTCGCCGATGCGAAGGCCGCGCGCGAGAAGCTGGGCTGGCCCTATGTGCTCAAGGCTGCCCGCGGCGGGTACGACGGCCGTGGCGTGTGGATCCTCGACGATCAGCAGGAACTCGAGGCCGTCGTCGAGGATCGGCTCGCCGCCGGGGTGCCGTTGCTGGCCGAGGAGAGGGTGTCGTGGCGCCGCGAGCTGTCCGCGATGGTCGCCCGGTCCCCGTTCGGGCAGGGCGCGTCGTGGCCGGTCGTCGAGACGGTGCAGCGCGACGGGCAGTGCGCGGTCGTCATCGCACCCGCCCCGGACCTGCCGGAGGACGTGGAGACGGCGGCCGAGCAGCTCGCGTTGCGCATCGCCGGGGAACTCGGCGTCGTGGGCGTGATGGCCGTCGAGCTGTTCGAGACGGAGGGCGGCGAACTCGTCGTCAACGAACTGGCGATGCGTCCGCACAACTCGGGCCACTGGGGTATGGACGGTGCCCGCACCGGACAGTTCGAGCAGCACCTGCGCGCGGTCCTGGACTATCCACTCGGCGACACCACGCCGCTCGCCCCGGTCACGGTGATGGCGAACGTGCTCGGCGCGCCCGAGGCGCCGGAGATGAGCATGGACGAGCGCCTGCACCATCTGTTCGCGCGGATGCCCGACGTGCGTGTGCACCTGTACGGCAAGGGTGAACGCAAGGACCGCAAGATCGGGCACGTCAACGTGCTCGGCGACCCGTCCGGATCCATCACCGATCCGGAGTACGTGGCGGCGGTCCGCGAGCGTGCCGAACGGGCCGCGCACTGGCTCTCGCACGGCGTATGGACCGACGGTTGGAACGAACACACGGGAGAGCAGGGTGAGTGACGTGGCGCAGGGCGCACAGGTCGGCCTGATCATGGGCAGCGACTCGGATTGGCCGACGATGGAGGCCGCAGCGGAGGCGCTGGCCGAGTTCGGGATCCGATTCGAGGTCGGGGTCGTCTCGGCGCACCGCACCCCGCAGCGCATGCTCGACTACGCGAAGTCGGCGGCCGGTCGCGGCATCAAGGTGATCATCGCGGGTGCCGGTGGCGCCGCGCACCTGCCGGGCATGGTGGCCTCCGCAACGGCGCTGCCCGTGATCGGCGTCCCCGTGCCGCTCAAGTACCTCGACGGCATGGATTCGCTGCTGTCGATCGTGCAGATGCCCGCCGGTGTTCCCGTCGCGACCGTGTCGATCGGCGGAGCCCGCAACGCCGGCCTGCTCGCCGCCCGCATCCTCGGCGCCTCCGATCCGGTGCTGCGTGAGCAGATGGAACGCTTCCAGGCCGGCCTCGAGCAGATGGTGCTCGAGAAGGACGACGCGCTGCGGCAGAAGCTGCTCGGCTGAACCCGGCGGTTCCGTGCAGACGACCCCGTTGATCGAGCGATGGAGCCGGTGGAGCCGTGCCCACGTCGCGACGATCGACGGGGTCGTCGCCGTCCTGCTGGCGGTGGCCGGCGTCGCCGGAGCGGTGACCGGGCACGAGGGTGCGCGCGGGGTGCTGGTGGCGCTCGCGCTGACCGGTCCGCTGGCGTGGCGGCGCACCCGACCGGTGTTGTCCGGGGGGCTGGTCGCGGCGGCGGCGTACGCGCACCTGCTGGTGCTGCCGCAGATGTCCGTGATCGTCCCGATCGCTGTGCCGGCCTCGGTGTACGCGCTCGCCGCCTACGCGCCGCGCTGGGCCGCGAACGGTGCGCTCTCCGCGGCGGCGATCGGCGGTGCGGCGGCCGGGGTGAAGTACATGGGACAGTACGAGGGCCGCACCCTCTTCGAGACGGTCGCGGCGGCGGTGTTCGTCGCGGTGCTCCTCGCCGGCATCTGGGCGTTCGGCCGGATGCGGGGACTGCGGCTGCGCGAGATGGAGTCGCTGACCGAACGCAACCGTCTGCTCGAACTCGACCGGCTCAAGGAGGCGGAACTGGCCGCCACCCAGGAACGCACCCGCATCGCACGGGAGATGCACGACATCGTCGCGCACTCGCTCACCGCGATGATCGCGCAGGCCGACGGCGGCCGGTACGCGGCCGCATCCGATCCCGAGGCGGCGGCCGGTGCGCTCACCACGATCGCCGAAACCGGGCGCCGCGCCCTGACCGACATGCGGTCGCTGCTGTCGGTGCTGCGCGAGGACACGCCCCGCGAGTTCACCGCGACCCCCGGTCTCGACGACCTCGACGCGCTCGTCGGTCAGATGCGCGGTAGCGGCCTGGACGTGACGTACACCGTCGCCGGGCAGGCCCGCGACCTTCCGGTCGGAACGCAGTTGTCGGTCTACCGGATCGTGCAGGAGTCGCTGACGAACGTGCTCAAACATGCAGGGCCCCACGCGCACGCCGACGTCAGGCTGGACTGGCGGCCGGACGTGCTGGTCGTGGAGGTCGTCGACGACGGGCGTGGTGCCGCCGCCCTCGTGCAGTCGCCGCCCGGTGGACAGGGTCTGACCGGGGTCGAGGAACGCGCCCGCCTACACGGTGGACGTGCCGTCGCGGGACCACGCGACGGGGGTGGCTATCGTGTGCGCGCCGAGCTCCCCGCATAGGGTGGCAGCGATGACCGAACCCGCCGCACCGACCGAACCCACCGCACCCATCCGCGTCGCACTCGTCGACGACCAGCAGCTCGTTCGCGCCGGCCTGCGCATGGTGCTCGAATCCCAGCCGGACATCGTCGTCGTCGCCGAAGCGTCCGACGGCGCGGCCGCGCTGACCGAACTCGGGCGCGTCCGCGCGGACGTCGTGCTCATGGATGTGCAGATGCCGCGGGTCGACGGGATCTCGGCGACCCGCACCCTGCTCGCCGACCCGGAGGCACCGAAGGTGGTGGTGCTCACCACCTTCGACAACGACGACTACGTCGTTCAGGCCATCGCGGCCGGCGCGAGCGGATTCCTGCTCAAGGATGCGCCGCCGGAGGATCTGCTCGACGCGGTGCGCACCGTGCATCGCGGTGACGCGGTCATGGCCCCGCGCGCGACCCGGCGTCTGCTCCGGCACGTGTCGCCCATGCTCGAACAGACCGCCGCGACGAAGGACACGTACGTGGACCTTCCGGACGATCTCACCCCGCGCGAGGTCGAGGTGCTCACCGCGATGGCCCACGGTTTGAGCAACGGCGAGATCGCGGAACGGTTCGTGTTGTCCGCGGCGACCGTCAAGACCCATGTCGGCCGGGTGCTCGCCAAGACCGGTTCGCGTGACCGGGTGCAGGCCGTGCTGTTCGCCTTCCGCGCGGGGCTGGTGCGTCCGGACGAGCTGCTGCACACCGCGCAGTAGGACCCCGGTATCGCCGGTGGCAGCGGCGCGTCATACCCCGGTATGACGCTCGGCGCCGCAGGATCGGGTGTCGCGCCGATGCGTCGGGATCGCGGTGATTCCTACTGTCGGAGCATGACTTCCATCAGAGCTTTCGCGCCCGCCTGCTCGGCGCACGACGTGGTCCGTGTCTACGGTCACGGCGACGCCGAAGTCCGTGCCCTGGACGGTGTTTCGGTCGAGTTCGAGCGCGGCCGGTTCACCGCGATCATGGGCCCGTCGGGGTCCGGCAAGTCCACGCTCATGCATGTGCTGGCAGGACTCGACGGCGTCGACGGCGGTCGGGTGGTGTTGCACGGCGGAGCCGGGAGCGGCGCGGCAGCCGAGAACAGCGCGGCGGTCGAGATCAGCACGGCATCGGACGCGGTGCTCACCGGATTGCGCCGCGACCGTATCGGTTTCGTGTTCCAGGCGTTCAACCTGCTGCCCGTGCTCACCGCCCGCGACAACATCCTGCTGCCGATGCGCCTGGCCGGAACCCGGCCCGCACCACAGTGGTTCGACGAGGTCGTCGGACGCCTCGGCCTGACGGACCGTCTCGATCACCTGCCCCACGAGATGTCCGGGGGACAGCAGCAGCGCGTCGCCGTCGCGCGAGCCCTGCTGCCGCAGCCCGACGTGATCTTCGCGGACGAACCGACCGGGAACCTGGATTCGCAGGCCGGCGCCGAGGTGCTCGCGCTGCTGCGGTCGAGCGTGCGCGAGACCGGCCAGACCGTCGTCATGGTCACCCACGATCCGGTCGCTGCGTCGTACTCGGACCGGGTGGTGCTCCTCGCCGACGGACGACTCGCCGGTGAAATAGCGGATCCCACAGCGGATTCCGTGCTCGACGCGATGCGTGGCCTCGGCGCGGTCGGTGTGGTGGCGCGATGATGCATCTCGTTCTGGCCCAGGCTCGCGCCCACCGCGGCCGCTACATCGCGTCCGCCCTCGCCGTGATCGTGTCCGTCGCGTTCGCCGTCGGCACCCTCGTGCTCGGCGACACCGTGAACACCTCGATCACGAAAGCGACTGCCGCCCAATACGAAGGGGTTGCAGCCGCAGCGGTCCTCGACCATGCGCGAGGTTCCGAGCCGGACGTCGCTCCGGAGCACACGGCGGCGGCCGCCGCCGCGGTACCCGGTGTGCGCGCGGCGGTGCTGGACGTGACGGGATACGTCCGGATCGTGGGGGCCGAGGGAATTCCCGAATCGGCCAGGGTGACCAGCCTGGCCCCGGACGATTCGTTGCGCTGGCAGCGGCTCGCCGACGGTCGCTGGCCCGGCGGTCCCGGCGAGGTGGTCGTCGGTTCGGGATCGCGATACGCGCTGGGCGAAGCGCTCACCGTCATCGCCTCCGACGCTGCCGCCTCCGACGCTGCGCCCGACCTCGTCACGGTCGTCGGCACCGTCGACCTCGACGGCACACCGCAGGCCATGGACTCCGGGCTCGTGTTCGGCGAGACCGCGCAGGTGCGCTCCTGGGCGGGCGCCGACGCGGAGGTGGAACTGCGGGTCGCCGGCGACGGGGACGGCCTCGTCGACGCGCTGGCCGCGGCCCTGCCCGGTGTGCATGTCGTCTCCGGCGCCGACCGTGCCACCGAGGTCGCCGGAGCAAACGTCGGCAACATCTCGGTGCTGCGCGACGTGCTGCTGTGTTTCGTCGCGATCGCGGTCGTCGTCGCCGGTCTCGTCATCGCCAACACCTTCGCGGTCCTGCTCGCAGCCCGCACCCGCGAACTCGCACTCATGCGATGTGTGGGAGTGTCGGCGAAACAGGTGCGGCGCAGTGTGCGCGGCGAAGCCCTCGTCGTGGGTCTCGTCTCCGCCACGTTGGGTGTGCTCGCCGGATGCGGTCTCGCGGCGCTGGTGGTCGCGCTGGCACGGGCCGCGGACGTGCCGATCCCGCTGACCTCGATCGCGATCGGCCCGATCACCGTCGTGGCCGGCATCGTGCTCGGCACCGTCGTCACGGTGGTCGCGGCGAGCGGCCCGGCCCGCCGGGCCACGCGGATCCCGGCGCTGGCCGCGTTGCACCCGATCGAGACGCAACCCGAACCCGTGGCGGACTCGCGGATGCGCCGTGTCTGCGCGGCGCTCGCCCTCGTCTCGGGTGCGGCGCTGCTCGTCGTCGGCGTCGCCGGCGCGAACGTGATGATCGCCTGTCCCGGCGGGGTGCTGGTGTTCGTCGGGGTGGTCCTCGCGTCTCGGCGACTCGTTCCTGTCGCGGTCGGCGCGGTCGGGCGGGCCACGGGCCGGTTCGGCGGTCCCGTCGCCGCCCTCGCCGCGGGCAACGCCGTCCGCAACCCGCGACGCACCGCGGCCACCGCGACCGCACTGCTCATCGGCATCACCCTGACGTCGACGATCGTGGTCGGCACCGGCACGCTCAAGGCCGGGGCACCCGGAATCGTCGACGACAACTTCCCGGTCGACGCCATCGTCGAGGCACCGTCGGACGGGGTTCCCTCCGGTGCGGCAGAGCTGTTCACCGGCGTCGAGGGGGTGCGTGCCGCCACCGAGACCGCCGCCGCGAAGATTACCGTCGCCGGAACCGAGGTTGCCGTGACGGGTGTCGACACGACCACTGCCGCAACGACGGTCCGTGCCGACGTCCGCCTGCCGGAGCCGGGCACGATCGTGCTCGAGCAGTCGCTCGCCGACAGCCTCGCTGCCGCCGACGGCAGCACCGTCACCGTCACCGGCCCGAGCGGAGCCCGCGAGTTGTCGGTCACGGCGACGTCCGCCGGCGAACCCTCCCTGATCGACCTCGCCGACCTGCGGGAGGTCGCCGGCCCGGTACCGGCCGACTCCGTGTGGCTGCGCTTCGACGACGGCATGACCGACGACGCACTCGTCGCCGTCACCGACGAGGTGACCCGCGTCGCGGCGACGGTCGTCCCCGGCGGTGAGGTCGCTGGTGTGGTGGCCATGCGCCGCATGATCGAGAAGGTGCTCGACACGATGCTGCTGATCGTCGGCGGCCTGCTGTCCGTCGCGGTGGTGATCGCGCTGATCGGGGTCGGCAACACCATGGCGCTGTCGGTGCTCGAACGCCGACGCGAAACCGCGATGCTCCGGGCGATCGGGTTGTCCCGGTCCGGGGTGCGGAGCCTGCTGATGCGCGAAGCGCTGCTCGTCGCGGCGGTCGCGTCCGCGCTCGGCGTGACGCTCGGGCTGCTTCTCGGCACGGCGGGCACGGCATCGGTCATCGGACCCGACAAGATCGGCTTCGGCGGTGTGCCGTGGCTGCAACTCGCCGGGATCGTCGTCGCCGGTGGTCTTGCCGGGGTGATCGCGTCGCTGATTCCGGCACTGCGCGCAAGCCGCGTCCCACCGGTCGCTGCGCTCGGTGCTTGACCCTCACACCACTTGACCCTCACACGGTGTCAGGGCTTCCACTGGTCGCGGAAGGAGGTGGTTGTCGTGAACACAACCCGTTACGGCCGAACCGATTCCGCGCAGGTGGAGGCGAAGCTGGTGGAGGCACTGTCCGATGCGAGCCCGTCGACGCGGCTGAAGGCGGCGCTGCGCGCCGGGACCGATCCCGAGCCGCACCTGGTGGAGATCCTGGTGGGCCGGTGTGCCGTGGAACCGGACTTCTACGTCCGCGACATGCTCACCTGGGCACTGTGCCGGATGCCCCCCGACGTCACCGTGCCGAGGCTGCTCGACGAGGTGCGATCCGGGAATGCGCAGGCCTGCAGTCAGGCCTTGCACACGCTGTCGAAGATCGGGGACGGGCGGGCGTGGCCCGACGTGTCGGCGCGGCTGCACGACCGGGACGACGACGTCGCACGCAGTGCGTGGCGTGCGGCCCTGGCGCTCGTACCGGCCGGCGTCGAGGGCGAGCTTGCCGCCGACCTCGGGGCCGCGCTCGGGCGGGGTGACCGGGAGCTGCAGCGCAGCCTGTCCCGGGCACTGGTCGGGCTGGGCGAGCCGATGCTCCCGGTGCTGGACGCGGCGAAGGCAAGTCCGGATGCGAAGATCCGCGCGCATGCCGCCGCCACCGAAGCGCTCTATCGTGACCCCGACAGTGCATTCGCGTTGTCCGTGGAAGCCGCGAAGCGGGTGACCGTTGATCCGGAAGCCGCGAAGCGGGTGACCGTTGATCCGGAAGCCGCGAAGCGGGTGACCGTTGATCCGGAAACGGCGAAGCGGGTGGCGGTGACCGGACCGGAGGGATCCTGATGGCTGAGGTCGCGCAGTGCTGATCGGGGAAGTCTCACGACGTTCCGGTGTCAGCGTCCGCATGCTGCGTCACTACGACACGCTCGGGCTGGTGGTACCCACCGGTCGCACGACCGGTGGGTACCGCGAGTACTCCGCGGACGACATCCGGCGGCTGTTCCACGTCGAATGCCTGCGCACCCTCGGGTTGTCGCTCACCGACGCCAAGCGGGCACTCGACGAGCCGGGCTTCGCACCGGCCACCCTGGTCGCGGACCTCATCGGGCACACCCGCGCCCGGATCCGCGCCGAAGAGGAACTGCTCGCCCGGTTGCTGCGGGTCGACGCCTCCGCTCCCGCGGACTGGAGCGACGTGCTGCAGGTCGTGTCGTTGCTGCACGCGCTCGAATCGGACTCGGGAGGTCACCGGCAGCGAGCCGTCCTGACACAGGACGAGTCGGCACCGGTACCTGTTGCCGCGCTGGTCGAAGCCCTGCTCGCCGAGGACGATCCGAACGTCGCCGGGGCGCTGCAATGGGCGCTCGCTCGCGCCGACGGGCACGGCCTTTCCGAACTGGAAGCCGGCCTGGATTCGCCGGACGCCGAGGTGCGACGGCGCGCGATCACGGCGATCGCCGCGGTGCCGGACGCGGACGCGGCGAGGCTGCTGCGTCGCGCACTCGACGATCCCGATACCACGATCCGCGGTCGCGCGGCCCTGGCGCTCGGGTCCCGCGGCAGCGCCGACGCGCTCCCGGGGCTCGTCGATCTCGTCGTCGAGGGCCGGCGCGACGTCGAAGCCGCCGAGGTGCTCGGGACACTGGCCGGCGGTCCGATCGCGGCCGAGGACGTCGTGTCCGCGCTCGAACACCGATTGGGTGACGCCGCCGACGGTGCCGCTCGGCTGCGTCTGGCGCAGGCGCTCGCCGAGATCCCCGGCCGCGCAGCCCGCGACGTTCTCGACCGGCTCGCGCGGGACGAGGACCGGACCGTCGCACTCACCGCGACCGCGATCGTCCGGGCGCGAGGTGACGGGTCCTGACCGGTTACGCTCCCGGCGTGGCAGGAACGGGCAGGATGACGCGGGCGTCGCGGGGCGTGCCGTCCGCGCGGGTCGTGACGGTGCTGGCGCTGTGCTGGGCGCGGTTGTGCGGCGCGACGATCGGATTCGACGAGCGGTCCGGTCTCTACGTGTGCACAGGTCTGCGGTTCGGATTCGCCCGCGGCGGTACGACGATCGGTGGAGTCTTCCTCACGAACCGGTGGCCGTCGGATCGGTTGCTGCGCCACGAGGCGGTCCATGCCGACCAGTGGGCAAGGTTCGGGGTGGGATTCGCGGTGCGGTATCTCGTCGAGGAGATGCGGAACCCGGGTCCGCGCAACCGATTCGAGGTCGAAGCCGGCCTCGCCGACGGCGGCTACCTTCCTGAGCGCCCCGAGCGCCCCTGAACGCCCTGAGCGAGCGGTACATTCACTCGATCGAAGGAGACGAGCGATACATTCGCTCGGAAACCCGGGGGAGAGGGAGCGCGCGGGTGGGGCGACTGTTCAGTCGAGCCGGACGGTGATCTTCTCCGTTGCGACCCGCCGTTCGGTGGCGTCGGCGTCGGGGTTGCTCACCTGCACCAGCGACGCGCCGGCCGCGAGGACCGCGAGCAGCCCCGAGATCAGGTCGTCCGCGGTGGACCATTCGCGACCCGACAGCACCCGGTCGCCGCTGCCGATCCCGGACGACGATGCGGATTCGCGTGCAGCGGAAAGAATTTCGGCAGACGACCGTCCGTCGAGCGCGGCCCCGGCGTCGCCGGACGACCGGAACTGATCGCCGTGCATGCGCACGTGCGTGGCGTAGTCGGTCACCCCGACCGGCAGGTTCGGCACCGGCATCCCGAACGCGTCGAGGGACAGCGCCGCGACCTCGGCGACATCGGCGACGTCGTCGAGCCGGTCCGCGGTGGCCAGCGCCAGTTCGGCATCGGGATCGGCGTCCAGCACGACGTCGGCGCCCGCCCACCACGCACCGAGGAGCACCGCTGCCGTCTGCCAGTGCGCGGGTAGCAGCACCGCGACCCGGCCGCCGGGCAGCAGCCCGAATTCGTCGCGAATCATGTTGGCGGTCTTTGCCGCCCAGTTCGCGAGCGTGACCGCCGACAACTCGATGCGGGCGCCGGCCGCATCGTCGTACCAGGTGATGCGCGGACCTGCCGGGTCGGCGGCCAGGATCGGGTCGAGCAGGGCGTCGGTCAGGGTGGTCACGGAAATCTCTTTCGTCGGGTGGTCAGTTGACGCAGCGGGTTCCGTTGCCGGCGTCGATCGGGTCGGCGGGCGGGGCGGGTGTGGCGGTGCCGCCGGCCGGTGTCAGCTCCGACGCGGCCGTGCTGGTGGTCGACCGGGACGCACCGGAACCGGGGCCGTCGTAGCCGGCTGCCAGCACGACCGTGACCTGCCCCTTCGGCAGCGACCGGTCGGCGGCGACGTCGAGACCACCGAGCACGGCGGCCACGGCCTTCGCCTCGTCGGAATCGGGATCGGCCGCGAACACCGTCGACGTGTCCACCGGATCGCCGCTCCCGACGACCCCGTAGTTGCCGACCTCACCCTCGGTGAAACCCTCCGCGGTCAGGGCGGCCGACACGGTGGAGGCGAGACCGGCGACGTCCCCGGCGTTCGCGACGTCGACCGTCACCGAGGAGCGGTCGATGTCGGGTGCGACCGCGGTGGTCGCGGCGACCTCGGTGGCCTCTGCGGTCTCGACACCGCTGAGGGACGCCACGAAGGCCCTCACCGCGGCCGGATCGACCTGCACGACCGACTCGCCGTAGTCGGTCATGGCGTTGATGTCCTCGACGGGAATGGTGGAGAACTGCACCGCTCCGCCCGACAGGTCCTGCATCTGTGTCGCCAGATCGAGGATGTCCCAGTCGTCGTCGAGCACCACCGACCGCTGCACCGCCGCGGTGAGCTGACTCAGCTTCGACGGATTGCTCAGCGTCTTCGCGCTGAGCACCTTCTGCACCAGCGACGCCATGAACACCTGCTGTCGTACGATGCGGTCGAGGTCGCCGCGCGGCAGATCGTGGCGTTGCCGGACGAAGCTCAGCGCGTCGGCTCCCTGCAGGGTCTGCTTGCCGGCAGCGAACCGTGCGCCCGACAGCGGCTCGTCGACCGCATTGTCGAGGCAGACGTCCACGCCGCCCACCGCGTCGGTGAGCAGCACGAATCCGAGCAGGCCGACCTCCGCGTAGTGGTCGACGGTGACGCCGGTCAGGTTCGCCACCGTGTCGATCAGGGCCTCGCGACCGGCCCGGGAGGAGTCCTTCTCCGCGGTCGCGTCCGATTCGCCGTCCTCGACGAGTCGGATGCGCTCGAGTTCCTTCGTCGCGCCGTACGCCGCGTTGATCTTCGACATGCCGATTCCCGGCACCTCGACGTACGCATCGCGGGGGATGGAGACGGCCGTCGCGGAACTGCCGTCGTTGGGCACCCGGATCAGGATGATCGTGTCGGTGTTGTTGGCGACCTCCTCGCCGGCCCGCAGCGCGTCGAGTTCGCGTTGCGACAGCGCGTTGCCGTGCGCGTCGGTGCGGCTGTCGGTGCCGACCAGCAGGATGTCGAGGGCGCCGTCCTCGCCACCGCCGAGTCCGAGACCGCCGATCGTCGCGAGCGAGGCCCGCAGGGAGTCGATGCTCCGCCATGCGAAACCGGTCACCACCAGTGTCAACGCCGCCAGCATCGCCATCGCGATGCGCAGCGGACGACCTTCGAACACCCGCGCGGCGATGCTCGGGCCACGCTGCACGGGCGCGGTCTGCTGCCTGGTCCTGCGTGGCGCCGGCCTCTCCCGATCGCTGCGGGTGGGCGGCTCTGGCGGCACGTGCAGGTCCTCCTGTCGGGTGGCTCGGATGGCGTACGCCGGGGTGGGGGCGGCGCGGAACCAAGGCTACTGCGGGCACCGGCGCATCGTCGGGAGCCTCTCCGGCGTGCCAGACTTTGGCCGTGAACACAGTTCTGATCACCGGTGCCCGCGGTCAGCTCGGCCGGCAGCTGCTCGCGCGCGGCACGGCCGCGGGTACGGCGGTCCGCGGATACGGTTCCGACGAGCTCGACATCACGGATCCGCGCAGCGTCGCCGACGCCGTCCGGCCCGGGGACGTGGTCGTCAACTGCGCCGCCTACACCGCGGTCGACGCTGCCGAGACGGACGAGGACCGCGCCGCGGCGGTGAACGGTGACGGTCCGGCGGTGCTCGCCGCCGCGTGCGCCCGTGCGGGCGCCCACCTCGTCCACGTCTCCACCGACTACGTGTTCGCGGGCGACGCAACCGAGCCGTACCGGGTGGACGCGCCGACCGGCCCCCGCAGCGCGTACGGGCGGACGAAGCTCGCCGGGGAACGTGGCGTCCTCGCCGCGTTGCCGTCCGCGCACGTCGTGCGCACCGCGTGGGTGTACACCGGCGACGACGGGGACTTCGTCGCCACGATGCGACGCCTCGAACACGAACGCGACACCGTCTCGGTGGTCGACGACCAACGCGGATCTCCGACGTTCGCCCGCGACCTCGCGGACGCGCTGCTCGAACTGGCCGCTCGCGCGGGCGGACCGGATCCGGTGCCCGGCGGGGTGCTGCACGCCACCAACGCGGGGGAGGCGACCTGGTTCGATCTGGCCCGGGCCGTGTTCGCGGAGATCGGCGCGGACCCCGAGCGGGTGCGGCCGTGCAGCAGTGCCGAGTTCGTCCGGCCCGCCCCGCGCCCGGCGTATTCGGTGCTCGACGGCAGCGCGTGGGCCGCGGCGGGCCTGACGCCGTTGCGCCCGTGGCGCGAGGCGCTGCACGCCGCGCTGAGCACGACGGAGGTCCGTGGGTGACGCGCGAGGCCGTGGAGGCCGGGCCGGACACGCACCGGCCGGGGGCGGTGTCCGAGGACGGACTGCGTGATTCGGAGCACTCGGACGCGGCCGCTAAGGTTGCCCGCGTGAGTGCGAAGCTGGCCGTGGTGACGGTGACCTACTCGCCCGGCGAGCACCTGGAGCATTTCCTGGCGACGCTGACGGGTGCGACGGAACTGCCGACCCAGGTGATCATGGCGGACAACGGGTCCACCGACGGGGCGCCGGAGGCCGCCGAGGCCGCGCACCCGAACGTGCGGCTGCTGCACACCGGCGGGAACATCGGCTACGGCGGCGCCGTGAACCGCGCTGTCGCCGAGGTCGATCCGTCGGCCGAGTTCGTCGTCGTCGCCAATCCGGACGTGCGGTGGGGACCGGGATCGCTGGACCGTCTGCTCGAGGCCGCGCAGCGCTGGCCGCGGGCCGGTGCGCTGGGCCCGCTCATCCGCGAACCGGACGGCAGCATCTATCCGTCGGCGCGCAGCGTGCCGACGCTGGTCTCCGGCGCCGGGCACGCCCTGCTCGGCACGGTGTGGCCGTCGAACCCGTGGACCCTGCGCTACCGCCAGGACAACGAGGCAGTCGCCGAACGGCCGGTGGGCTGGTTGTCCGGATCGTGCCTGTTGCTGCGGCGCGCGGCGTTCGACGCGGTCGACGGTTTCGATTCGCGCTACTTCATGTACATGGAGGACGTCGACCTCGGAGACCGACTCGGCCGTGCCGGTTGGCTCAACGTCTACATCCCGGACGCCGAGGTCACCCACGCCAAGGGGCACGCCGCCGGACGCCATCCCGAGCTGATGCTGCCTGCCCATCACGACAGTGCCTACCGGTTCCAGGCGGACCGGCACCCGCACGTGTGGCAGGCCCCGCTGCGGTGGGCGCTGCGCGCCGGCCTCGCGGTGCGCTCCAGAGTGGCGGTCGCGGCTGCGGTCCGCGAACGCGATCGAGAGAATTCCGGCACCGTGACGGACTGCCGGCAGAGTGGATCAGGGGAGACGAGATGACGAGTGACACCGCACCGCACACCGATGCGGTCATCCTGGTCGGCGGCCAGGGCACCCGCCTGCGGCCGCTGACGTTGTCGGCGCCGAAGCCGATGCTGCCCACCGCCGGTGTGCCGTTCCTGACGCACCTGCTGGCCCGCATCCGGGAGGCCGGGATCAAGCACGTCGTGCTCGGCACCTCGTTCAAGGCGGAGGTCTTCGAGGAACACTTCGCCGACGGCTCCGATCTCGGTCTGGAGATCGAGTACGTCACCGAGAGCGAACCGCTCGGCACCGGCGGCGGTATCCGCAACGTGCTGCCCAAGCTGCGCGCCGACAACGTCATGGTGTTCAACGGTGACGTCCTCGGTGGCACCGATCTCGGAGCGATCCTCGACACGCACACCCGGACCGACGCGGACGTGACCCTGCACCTGGTGCGGGTCGGGGACCCCCGGGCGTTCGGTTGCGTGCCGACCGACGCCGACGGCCGGGTCACCGCGTTCCTCGAGAAGACGCAGGATCCGCCGACCGATCAGATCAACGCGGGCTGCTACGTGTTCAAGCGGGAGATCATCGAGTCCATCCCCGAGGGTCGTCCCGTCTCGGTGGAGCGCGAGGTGTTCCCGGCGCTGCTCACCGAGGGCAAGCGCGTGTTCGGGCACGTCGACGCCGCGTACTGGCGCGACATGGGTACCCCGGAGGACTTCGTGCGCGGATCGGCGGACCTGGTCCGCGGCATCGCGCCGTCGCCGGCTCTGCCGGGGCAGCGCGGCGAGTCGCTCGTGCACCCGGGCGCGTCGATCGCTCCCGGTGCGCTGCTGATCGGCGGAACCGTCGTCGGCCGCGGCGCCGAGATCGGCGCAGGGGCGCGACTGGACGGTGCCGTGATCTTCGACGGTGCGAAGGTCGAGGCCGGCGCGGTGATCGAGCGGTCCATCATCGGATTCGGCGTGCGGGTCGGACCGCGCGCGCTGATCCGCGACGGCGTGATCGGTGACGGCGCGGACATCGGCGCCCGCTGCGAACTGCTTCGCGGTGCGCGGGTGTGGCCGGGCGTGACCATCCCCGACGGCGGCATCCGGTTCAGTACCGACGTCTGACCGCACGAGATACCTTCGACCGACTGCGTGGGTGGTGACCTGTGAAATTCGAACGCTACGTGGCCCTGGGGGATTCGTTCACCGAAGGAGTGGGTGACCCGGACCCGTCGCGTCCCAACGGGGTACGCGGATGGGCCGATCGGGTAGCGGACGAACTGGCCGCTGCCGGGCCGGATTTCGCGTACGCGAATCTCGCCGTGCGCGGGCGGCTCATGCGGCAGATCCTCGCCGAGCAGGTCGACGCGGCCGTCGCCCTGAACCCCGACCTGGTCACCATCTACGCCGGCGGCAACGACGTCATGCGGCCGAAGCTGGACCTGGACGCGATGGCAGCCGACTACGACGCCGCGATCGGCCGCCTCGCCGCGACCGGCGCGACCGTCGTGATGTGGACCGCCTACGACGTCGGATGGGCGCCGGTGTTCCGGCACCTGCGCGGCCGGATCGCGACCTACAACGAACTCGTCCGTGAGATCGCGGACCGGCGGGGTGCGACGCTCGTCGACTACTGGCGTTTCGGCGAGTACCGGGACTACCGCATGTGGGACTTCGACCGCCTGCACATGTCGCCGCTCGGGCACCGCAACATGGCCGCACGGGTGCTCGACGCGCTCGGCGTCGAGCACGGCATCGAGCCGGTCGTCCTCGAACGCATCCCGGAACCCGCGCCCGCCGAGCAGCGACGCGAGGACCTGCGGTGGATGCGGGACTTCCTGGTTCCCTGGGTCGGGCGCCGCGTCCGCGGCACCTCCTCCGGTGACGGGATCACCCCCAAACGGCCGACGCTCACGCCCGTCGAGACCGGGAACCGGGGTGGCTCGCCGGTCGCGTGAGTAGGCTCCGGGGATGACTCCCGACACGGTCGTCGTCCGAAAAGTCGGTCCGGTCACCACGATCGGACTGAACCGCCCGCACGTGCGCAACGCCGTGGACAGACCCACCGCCGACGCGCTCGCTGCGGCGTTCCGGGCGTTCGACGCGGATCCCGCCGCGGCGGTCGCCGTCCTCCACGGCGAGGGCGGAACATTCTGTGCCGGGGCGGATCTCAAGGCGATCAGCACTGGCGACGGCAACCGCGTCGCGCCCGACGGGGACGGACCGATGGGCGTGAGCCGGATGCGGCTGTCCAAACCGGTGATCGCGGCGATCTCCGGGCACGCCGTCGCCGGCGGCCTGGAGCTGGCACTGTGGGCGGACCTCCGGGTCGCCGACGACGACGCGGTCCTCGGCGTGTTCTGCCGCCGATGGGGCGTGCCGCTCATCGACGGCGGCACCGTCCGGCTGCCGCGGCTGATCGGGGAGAGCCGCGCGATGGACCTCGTCCTGACCGGCCGCCCGGTCGCCGCCGACGAGGCGCTGAGCATGGGACTGGTCAACCGCACGGTTCCGGCCGGGACCGCGCTGGACGCGGCCGTCGAACTGGCCACCGAGATCGCCGGATTCCCGCAGACGTGCCTGCGGCAGGACCGGCTGTCGGTGCTCGAACAGGCGGGCCTGAGCGAGGATCAGGCGATGCTCAACGAATTCCGCCGGGGGACGACCTCACTGGCCGACGGTGCCGTGGCCGGCGCCGCCCGGTTCGCCGCCGGTTCCGGCCGGCACGGCTCGTTCGACTGAGCGGGCCGCCGCCAGCGCGACCAGGTGCTCGATCGTGTCGCGCTCGGCGTCGTCGGGCAGCGCGTCGACGGGCCACCACCGCAGATCCGTGGATTCGGCACTGCGCGTCGGCACCGCGCCGGGCGGTGCCGTCACCAGGAACCGCAGGTCGAGATGCCGGGTGGGAATCCCGAGCGAGCACGTGATCGGGTGGGTGTGCGCCGACAGCAGGTCCGGATCGATGACGAGGCCCTCGATGCCCGATTCCTCGGTGGCCTCGCGCAGTGCCGCGTCGACGACGGTGTCGTCGGATTCCTCGCAGTGCCCGCCGAGCTGGATCCACCGGCCCACCTTCGGATGCAGGGTGAGCAGCACGTTGCGATGCTCTGCGTCGAGCACCAGCGACGACGCCGTGATGTGTCCCGGCGCGTGGGCGCGCAGGCAGCCGTCCGGCGCCGAGCCGAGGAACGCGAGCATCGTGTGCCGCAGCGATTCGGCGTCGGCGGAATCGGTGTCCCAGGCCAGGAGCCGTTCGGTGGCGGACTCGTGCAGCGATCGCGCCGACATCGCTACAGCTCCAGCAGCGCGGCGTCGGCGGATGCGGGTTCGCGCGGCTCGGGTGCGGTGAGCGGATGCCCGACGGCGATCGCGCCGAGCGGCGACCAGTCGGCGGGCAGACCCAGTTCCTCGCGCACGACGTCGGGCGCGAAGATCGTCGATCCGATCCAGCAGCTGCCGAGCCCACGCACGGCGAGCGCGACGAGCAGCCCCTGCACGGCGGCACCGGCCGCGACCGTGAACATGGTGGCCTCGGCCGCGGTCCGGCGCGCGTCGGGATAGGTGTGCGCGCCGTCGGGCACCCAGAACGGGACGAGCACCTCGGGGGCGTCGTAGAGAATCGCACCGCGGGCCAGCCGGCGTTCGATCGCGGCCGCGTCCAGGCCGTCCGCCGCCAGGTCGTCGGCCCAGCGGTCGCGCATCCGGTCGAGCAGCCGGCGGCGCACCTGCTCGGTGCGCACCCACACGAACCTCACCGGACGCGTGTGGTGCGGGGCGGGGGCGGTGAGCGCATCGGCGACCGCGTCGCGCAGATCCTCCGGATCGACCGGTTCGGCCGAGAAGGTCCGCACGGACCGTCGCAGCAGCAACGCCTCGCGACGGCCCTGCTCGAGGGCCTCGTCGGCACCGAGCCGGAACAGGTCCTCCTCGCCGCGGCGGATCAGGTCCTGGGCCGTGGAACCGTCGTCGACGGTGTCGAGACCGCGCACGACCGCCACCGGAACCCCACCGAGCTTGCCCTTGACGAGATCGCCGGCGGCGGCGAGTTCGTCGGCGAGGGCGACGGAGGTGACGAACAGTTCGTTGCCCTGCGAATCGTGCGAGCCGGCGTAGCCGTGCAGAACCGGCAGGCCCGCGGCGCCGATCGCGGCGTCGGTCTGGCCGACGCGCCAGGCGCGGCCCATCGTGTCGGTGACGACGACGGCGACGGTCACCCCGAGCAGCGAGCGCAAGCGCTCACGCAGTCCGGCGGCGCTGGCATCGGGGTCCTCGGGGAGCAGCGCGAGTTCGCCGGAGTCGACGTTGGAACCGTCGATTCCGGATGCGGCCTGGACGATGCCGAGCCGGTTCTCGGTGATGAGCGTGCGTCCCTTGCGGGCCAGCACGCGGACCGCCTCCTGGGTGACCAGTCGCCGCCGCAGCGCATCGCGCGCGTCCGGGTCGGTGGGGGACTCGACGATGCGTCCCTCGGCCTTGGAGACGATCTTGCTGGTGACGACGAGGATGTCGCCGTCGACGAGCCACGGCGCGGCGGCGGCGATCGCCTCGGCGAGATCGTCGCCGGGCCGGAACTCGGGCAGTCCGGTGACCGGAATGATCTCGATCGGCCGGCCGGGTGCGTGGTCGCGCACGTCGGTGCTGGCGGTCGCGTCGGGGGACATCACAGGCTGACTCCGGCGAGTTCGAGTGCGGCGCGCGCCATCTCGGCGGTCGCCGCGGGGTCGGTCATGAGCAGGGGAACGCTGCGGACGGCGACCCCGGGAACGTCGGCGGTGTCGGTCTCGTGGACGAGCCAGCCGTCGAGGATGCCGGTGCCGCTGCGCGCGCCGTAGTGGCGGCCGACGGCTTCTGCGGTCGATTCGATGCCGATCACGTCGAGACACGCATCGGCCATGCCGCGCAACGGCTTCCCGCCGACGACCGGGGACAGGCCGACGACCTTCGCGGAGGTGGTGCGCAGGGCGCCTCGGATGCCGGGGATGGCGAGGATCGCGCCGATGCTCACCACCGGGTTGGACGGAGCGAGGATCACCGCGTCCGCCGATTCGATCGATTCCAGCACTCCCGGTGCAGGTTTCGCTTCGTCGGCGCCGATGTGCGCGAAGGAATGGGTCTCGACCGCCGCGCGGTGCCGCACCCACCATTCCTCGAAGTGGATCGCGCGGCGTTCGCCGTCGGCGGGGTCGGTGATCACGACGTGGGTTTCGCTGCGGTCGTCCGACACCGGGAGCAGCGTCACCCCGGGCTTCCATCGGGTGCACAGCGCTTCGGTGACCGCGGAGAGCGGATATCCGGTGCGCAGCATCTGGGTGCGGATGAGGTGGGTCGCCAGGTCCCGGTCACCGAGGCCGAACCAGTCGGGATTCGCGCCGTATGCGGCGAGCTCTTCCTTGGCGTTCCACGTTTCGTCGGTGCGGCCCCAGCCCCGTTCGGGGTCGATGCCGCCGCCGAGCGTGTACATGCATGTGTCGAGGTCGGGACAGATTCGCAGCCCGTGCATCCAGACGTCGTCACCGACGTTGACGACCGCGGTGATGCGGTGCGGGGCGTCCACGGCGAGGTCTCGCCCGGGTTCGATGCCGAGCAGGCGGCGCAAGCCGGTGAGGAACCGGGCCCCGCCGACGCCTCCGACCAAAACTGTCACGTTCACAGCACAAGCCTAGGGGGTCCGTTTCGTGACTGGTGAGGCACCGCCCGATGGGGTGAAATGTGAGGAATGCGACAGGGTGAATTGTGCCGGATGTCACCGGGTGAATTGCCCCGAGCGTGACGCGGCCTACTCCGAAGTGCTCGATGGTAGCGAATACGTCCGTTCGGCTTGACCGCGACACGCCCAACGTGTGTAATCACATACGTGTCATTCCGACATTTCGAAACGCGGGATCGTATGCGGAATATGCATATACGACCGGCCTTCGCGGAATGGCCCGGGGTAGATCCCCGAATGTGAAGGATGCAGCGCTGCAGGTTAGGAGGCGTGTATGGCCGACGAGCGCGAATGGTTCGAGGACACTCGGATCGAGACTGCAGTCGAGGGCATCTGTGCCGAAGGCGGGCACGACGGAGAGCCGACGTCGTCGGTGCTGAGTCTGATTGCAGGACTTTCCGATCCGTCGGACGTCGAGGAACAGTGGCAGGACCGTGCGCTGTGTGCGCAGACCGATCCGGAGGCGTTCTTCCCCGAAAAGGGTGGATCGACGAGGGAGGCCAAGCGGATCTGCATGGGGTGCGAGGTGAAGGACGAATGCCTCGAGTACGCCCTGGCCCACGATGAGCGGTTCGGCATCTGGGGTGGTCTCTCGGAGAGGGAAAGGCGGCGCCTCAAGCGGGGCATCGTCTGAGATCGGGACCGGTCCGGTACGGGGAGTTCGGACAAGGTGGAATGCCGGTCTGTTTGGGGGTGAGGGTCGGGTACTCGATGGGGGTCGAGTATCCGGCCCTCACTCTTTTCCGAAGCAGCCGCCACCGACGAGCGGTCCTCGCCGGGATCAGCCGGTTCAGTCTTCGCCGAGATCCCCGAGTTCGGGATCGACGACCTCCGGTTCGACTCCCAGATACGTTGCGACCTGGTGCACGAGCACGTCGTGGACCAGATCGGTCAGGTCGTCGGGATCCTTCGCGCGCAATTCGAGGGGCCGGCGGAACAGGACGATGCGTGCCCGCGTGGCCGCGCCCCGACGATCGATGCCGGCCGGGACGAGCCGCGACAGCGGCACCGGACCGTCCGCGACGACCTCGTCCGGCCAGTTCACCGAGTCCGGATCCAGCGCACGGATCTTCGGGACCTCGTCGACCGCGATGTCGAGCTTCGTGAGGCGGTCGTGCCACTGCGCGTCGATCGGAGCGAACGCACCGAGCACGAGCAGGTCGAATTTCTCGGCCCGCGACTTCCACACCGGAAGGTCGTGGGGGAACATCGGCCCGCGGATTCCGCGTCCGCGACGCGCGACGGATCGGGACGTCACGGGGCGGGGCCGGCGAACGCGAGACATGTAGGCGACACTACGACACGCGACTCGAATTGTGCCGTTCCGGTGTGTCCGGATAGTCGCGACGCGACGGGCGCGCTACGCTCCCATCCGTGAGAACACTGCGTCGATGCTGCCGGCCTGGGTGCAAGAACCCTGCTGTTGCGACGCTGACCTACGTGTACTCGGATTCCACGGCGGTCGTGGGACCGCTGGCCACGGTGGCCGAGCCGCACTCGTGGGATCTGTGCGAATCGCACGGCTCGAGGATCACCGCGCCGAAGGGCTGGGAACTGGTCCGGTACGAAGGTGCGTTCTCGTCGGGCACACCCGACGAGGACGATCTGACCGCGCTCGCCGAGGCGGTGCGGGAGGCCGGTCTGGGCGATCGCGGCCACGGTCACGGCGACGCCGACGAGTCCGACGCCGCCCCGCGGCAGGTCGCGCAGCCGACGACCCGCACCGGGCGTCGCGGACACCTGCGTGTGCTGCCGGACCCCACGTCCTGAGCGCTGGGCACGGCAGTTCCGAGTACTCCACTAGGCTGATCGCTGCCGCGCTGCGGAGGGTGGCGTGCGTGTACGACGATCAGGAGCAATAACAGTGGCGAGATCTGCCGAATCCGTGGCCGCCGTCGTCAAGGCATACGACGTGCGGGGCGTGGTGGGTGACCAGATCGACGCGGATTTCGTCCGCGAGGTCGGTGCGTCCTTCGCCCGGCTCGTGCGCGACGGCGGGAACCCGGCGACGCGGATCGTCATCGGTCACGACATGCGCGAATCCTCGCCCGAGTTGTCCCGCGCGTTCGCCGAGGGCGTCACCGCCCAAGGGCTCGACGTCGTGCACATCGGGCTCGCCTCGACCGACCAGCTGTACTTCGCCTCCGGGCTCCTCGACGCCCCCGGCGCCATGTTCACCGCCAGCCACAACCCGGCCCGCTACAACGGCATCAAGCTGTGCCGTGCCGGCGCGAAGCCCGTCGGCCAGGAAACCGGTCTCGCCACCATCACCGCCGAACTCGTTGCCGGGGTACCCGCCCACGACGGCGCGCCGGGCACGATCACGGAGCAGGACGTCCTCGACGAGTACGCCTCGTTCGTCCGCGGCCTGGTGGATCTGAGCGAGATGCGGCCCCTGAAGGTCGCCGTGGACGCCGGGAACGGCATGGGCGGGCACACGGTGCCCGCGGTGTTCGATGTGCTCCCCGTCGAACTCGTGCCGCTGTACTTCGAACTCGACGGCACCTTCCCGAACCACGAGGCGAACCCCCTCGATCCGGCGAACCTCGTCGACCTCCAGCAGCTGGTGCGCGAGTCCGGCGCGGACGTCGGTCTGGCGTTCGACGGGGACGCCGACCGCTGCTTCGTCGTCGACGAGCGTGGCGAGCCGGTCACCCCCTCCGCGGTCACCGCACTCGTCGCAGCCCGCGAGCTCGCGAAGGAACCCGGCGCGACGATCATCCACAACCTGATCACCTCGCGGGTCGTGCCCGAACTCGTCACCGAACTCGGTGGCGAGCCGGTCCGCACCCGGGTGGGTCACTCGTTCATCAAGCAGCAGATGGCCGAGACCGGTGCGGTCTTCGGCGGGGAGCATTCCGCGCACTACTACTTCCGCGATTTCTGGGGCGCCGATTCCGGGATGCTCGCGGCCCTGCACGTGCTGGCCGCGCTGGGCGGGCAGGACCTCCCGCTCTCCGAACTGATGAGCTCCTACGAGCGGTATGCCGCGTCCGGTGAGCTGAACTCGACCGTCGACGACGCCGCGGCACGGACCGAGGCGGTGCTCAGCGCGTTCGCGGACCGCGCCGAGTCGGTGGACCGGCTCGACGGGGTCACCGTGAATCTGCCCGGCAACGCATGGTTCAACCTGCGCGCCTCGAACACCGAACCGCTGCTGCGCCTCAACGTGGAGGCGCGCACGGCGGAAGAGGTCGACTCGCTGGCGACGGAAATTCTGGCCATCGTGCGTTCGTGACGGCGCGCGTTCGTGGCGGAAATGTTCGTGACGGGGATAATCGGGTGTGCCCGGGCTGCTGCGTCGGGCCGGTTCGAATCGGCTGAAGGAAGGTGGCGCAGTGATGACGGCTCCCTCGCCGCTGTTCGACTTCGATGACTCGAGCGCTCTGATCGCGGCCGACATCGACGGCATCCTGCGCATGTCGGCGCTCGGCGGCGCGCAGATCCGAGCGACGGCATCCGCGGTCGACGAACAGGCCCTGGACCGGTTGCACGACCTGCACCCGCGCAGCGTCGTCCTCGTCGGCGGGGACGCCCGCTCGGCGCGGGCCGCCGAACTGGTCGTCGCGATGCTGGCCGCGCACGCGACCGTGCCGCTGGTCGTCGCACCGACCACCCCGACCTGGGTGGGACCGCTCGATGTGGTGGTGGTCGCCGGTGACGACGCGGGCGACCCGACGCTCGTCGAATCCGTGGCCGCCGGGCTGCAGCGCCGCGCCGAAGTGGTCGTGGGCGCACCCGACGAGGGCCCGATCCGGGCCGCGGTCGCCGGGCGGGCCCTGCTGCTGCCGCCACGCATCCACCTGCCGTCCGCCTACGCGCTGGCCCGCCACGTCGCGGTGTTCTGCGCGGTGCTGACGGCGATGGCCGCGACCAAGGTGCGCTCGCACGTGCCGGACCTCGCCGAACTCGCCGATGCGGTGGACAACGAGGCAGCCCGCAACCATCCGTCCAACGAGGTGTTCCACAATCCGGCGAAGTCGCTCGCGGTGCGCATGTATTCGCGTCGGGTCGCGCTGGCCGGGGATTCCCCCGCGACCACCTCCCTCGCCCGCCACGGCGCGGAGATGCTGCTGCTCGGGGCCGGGATGATCGCCGCAGCCGCGTCGCTGCCGGATACGCTCGCCGCGCGGGATCGCTTGGTGGCCACGACCACCGGGACCGGTGAACCGTACGACCCGTTCTTCCACGACGAGCAGCTCGACGGGCCGATTCCGGAGGCACCCGTGCGGGTATTCGTGCTCAGCACGGACGACGATCGACGGGCTGCGCAGCGTCGCGCAGCTGCATTACCGGATATGGAATTGGTGTCTGTAGTGGGGGAAACGGAGTCGCGGGCAGTGCCGCCCGTGTTGGAACAAGCATTGGTGCTCGCGGCCCGGATCGAGATGGCCGCCGCGTACCTGCGTTTGGCCGGAGGCCGGTAGTGCGCCGACTCGAAGGTGCGCTGCGTTCCTATGCCTGGGGCTCGCGCACCGCGATCGCAGAGTTGTGCGGGCGCCCGGTGCCGTCCGATCACCCGGAAGCGGAGCTGTGGCTCGGCGCGCATCCGGCAGATCCGGCCAAGGTGCTCTCGGAGGACGGGGAGGCCCCGGTGTCGCTGCTCGACGTCGTCGAGTCCGACCCGCACGGGCAGCTCGGATCCGGGACCGTCGACCGGTTCGGCGCCCGCCTGCCGTTCCTGCTCAAGCTGCTCGCGGCGGAGGAGCCGCTGTCGCTGCAGGCGCATCCGAGCGCGGAGCAGGCCGCGCAGGGCTACGCCCGCGAGCAGGAGCTGGGGGTGCCCCTCGATTCCCCGATCCGCAACTACCGGGATCCGAATCACAAACCGGAGCTCGTGGTCGCGCTCACGCGCTTCGAGGCGCTCGCCGGATTCCGGGATGCGGCACGCACCGTGGAGCTGCTCGAGGCGCTCGGCGTGCCGGAACTCGATCCGTACGTGGGCCTGCTGGCCGGTCAGCCCGACTCGGGTGGGCTGCGTGCCCTGTTCACCACGTGGATCACGTTGCCCCAGCCGGTACTGACGTCGCTGTTGCCGCGCGTGCTCGACGGCTGCGTGACCTACCTGGCGACCAACGGGCGCCCGCGGGTGTTCGCGGAGGAGGTGCGGACGGCCCTCCAGCTGGCCGAGTTCTATCCCGGCGACGCCGGTGTGCTCGCGTCGCTGCTGCTCAACCGCATCACCCTCGAACCGGGACAGGGGCTGTACCTCGACGCCGGCAACCTGCACGCCTATCTGAGCGGCATGGGGGTCGAGATCATGGCGAACTCCGACAACGTGCTGCGCGGGGGACTGACGCCCAAGCACGTGGACGTGCCGGAGTTGCTCAGGGTTCTGGACTTCCGGTCCCCGGACGTGCCGATCCTCGAAGCCGTCCCCGTGGGCGAGGCCGAGGTCTGCTACCGCACCCCGGCGCCGGAGTTCGCGCTGTCGCGTCTGGAACCCGAGCCGCACACGAAGGTGTCGCTCGCGCCGTGCGGCCCGCAGATCCTGTTGTGCACCGCCGGCGCGGCGCACCTGGACTGCGGCGGTGCCGGCCTCGACCTGACACCCGGCCACTCGGTGTGGATCTCGGCGGCCGATCCCGAACTGACCGTCGAGGCGCTGACCGCCGGGACTCAGGTGTTCCGGGCCTGTCTCGGCGACCGATCCGCCCTGTAGCCGTCACCACGGCGGCCGGTTGTGGTCTCTGCCACACGCTGCACGCCACCCACGGCGTTGACGCGGCGTGTCGCAGCGTGGCAACGTCGGCGCATGTCGATCGTGCACGAGCCAGCGTCCGCAGACGACTCCGATGTCGCGCCCCGCGATGGAAGGCGGCGTGTGCAGTTCCACGAGGCCAGCCGGATGCTGTTGCGCAACTCCGTGCTCGATGCGATGAGGGACCTGCTGACCGTGCGGGACTGGTCCTCGATCACGATGACCGACGTCGCGCGCCGCGCCGGGGTGAGCCGCCAGACGCTCTACAACGAGTTCGCGTCCCGTCAGGGGCTGGCCCAGGCGTACGCGCTGCGACTGGCCGACCAGTTCGTCGACGCCGTCGACGATGCGGTCTACTCGAACGTCGGCGACGCCCGGCGGGCATTGGCGGTCGGTTTCGCCGCGTTCTTCGCGGACAGCGGTTCCGATCCGCTCGTGCAATCGCTGCTGCGTGGGGACGCCAAACCGGACCTGCTGCGACTGATCACCACCGAATCGGCACCGCTGATCGACCGGGCGTCGGGCCGGCTCGTCGAGACGTTCCGGCGCAGCTGGGTGCAGGCCTCGGAGACCGACGCGACGATCCTGGCGCGGGCGATCGTGCGCATCGCCATGAGCTACATCGCGATGCCGCCGGAGTCCGACCGGGACGTCGCCGCGGACATGGCGTATCTGGTCGGTCCGTTCCTGGACCGCGTCACCGGCGGACAGTGACCGTCCCCGCACGGATACCGGCGGGTACGGCAGCGGCACTCCGCGGCGTGGTTGTATAGCCTGTTCGACAAAACGACTGTCAACAGGAGAGGCGCTCACACGTGTCCGACAACAAGCTCGTGGCCGACCGGCTGAACGGCATCGACTTCAAGGTCGCCGACCTGTCCCTCGCCGAATTCGGGCGCAAGGAGATCCGGCTGGCCGAGCACGAGATGCCCGGCCTGATGGCGCTGCGCCGCGAGTACGCCGAGGTGCTGCCGCTGAAGGGCGCGCGCATTTCGGGTTCGCTGCACATGACCGTGCAGACCGCCGTGCTCATCGAGACCCTCGTCGCGCTCGGCGCCGAGGTGCGCTGGGCGTCCTGCAACATCTTCTCCACCCAGGACCACGCGGCGGCCGCGGTCGTCGTCGGCCCGCACGGCACGGTCGAGGAGCCCAAGGGCGTCTCGGTGTTCGCGTGGAAGGGTGAGACGCTCGAGGAGTACTGGTGGGCGGCCGAGCAGATGCTCACGTGGCCCGGCGAGCCCGCGAACATGATCCTCGACGACGGCGGCGACGCCACGATGCTCGTTCTCAAGGGCGCCCAGTTCGAGAAGGCCGGCGTCGTGCCGCCGACCGACGAGGAGCACGACTCCACCGAGTACCAGGTCTTCCTGCAGCTCCTGCGCGAGTCGCTGGCTGCGGATTCGAAGAAGTGGACCACGGTCGCCCAGTCGGTGCGCGGTGTCACCGAGGAGACCACCACCGGCGTGCTGCGCCTCTACCAGCTTGCCGCCGCCGGTGAGCTCGTGTTCCCGGCGATCAACGTCAACGACTCGGTCACCAAGAGCAAGTTCGACAACAAGTACGGCACCCGCCACTCCCTGCTCGACGGCATCAACCGCGGCACCGACGTCCTCATCGGCGGCAAGACCGCGCTGGTCTGCGGCTACGGTGACGTCGGCAAGGGTTGCGCGGAGGCCCTCCGCGGCCAGGGCGCGCGCGTGTCGGTCACCGAGATCGACCCGATCAACGCGCTGCAGGCGATGATGGACGGCTTCGACGTCGTCACCGTCGAGGACTTCGTCGGCAAGGCCGACATCGTGATCACCTCGACCGGCAACAAGGACATCATCACGTTCGATCACATGAAGCAGATGAAGCACCAGGCGATCCTGGGCAACATCGGTCACTTCGACAACGAGATCGACATGGCGGGCCTCGAGCGTGCCGCCGACGTCACGCGGATCAACATCAAGCCGCAGGTCGACGAATTCGTCTTCCCCGACGGCCATTCGATCATCGTGCTGTCCGAGGGTCGCCTGCTCAACCTCGGCAACGCGACCGGGCACCCGTCGTTCGTGATGAGCAACTCGTTCGCGAACCAGGTCATCGCCCAGATCGAGTTGTGGACCAAGCCGGACGAATACGACAACGAGGTGTACCGCCTGCCCAAGCACCTCGACGAGAAGGTCGCGCGGATCCACGTCGAGGCGCTCGGTGGCAAGCTCACCAAGCTGACGAAGGAGCAGGCCGAGTACATCGGTGTCGACGTCGAGGGCCCGTACAAGCCCGAGCACTACCGCTACTGATCGGGGTCGGGAACCGAAGCAGCATGGGCGTTCTCATCGTCGTCGAGGGACTCGACGGGGCCGGTAAGCGGACACTGTCCGCCGGTCTCGTCGAGTCCTGGCGGGCCGCGGGTGCCCGCGTCGCCACGCTCGCATTTCCGCGCTACGGGCAGTCCGTGCACGCCGATCTCGGCGCCGAGGCCCTGCGGGGCCGTCACGGGGACACGGCGTCGAGCGTCGAGGCGATGGCCCTGCTGTGGGCGCTCGACCGTCGCGACGCGGCCGACGAGTTGCGGAAACTCCTGGCCGACAACGACATCGTGCTGCTGGATCGTTACGTGGCGTCGAACGTCGCGTACACCGCGGCCCGCAGGCACGAGGGAGCTTCGGGACCGGCGGCCGAGTGGGTGCGCGAGATCGAGTTCGACCGGTTCGGATTGCCGGTGCCCGATCTGCAGTTGTTGCTGAAGGTTCCCGTCGAGCTCGCGGCACAGCGGGCGCGGGACCGCGCCACCGCCGACGCGACCCGCGACCGGGACGCGTACGAACGCGACGGGGACCTCCAGATCCGTACCGGTGAGGTGTACGACCAGTTGGTGCAACAGAACTGGATGTCGCCGTGGATGGTCGCCGGACCCGACACCGATCCGGTACAACTCGCCGCGCAGATCTCAAATCAGCTTCAGCACGGTGAAGGAGTGACACGATAGACGGTATGAAGCCGAGGATTCTCGTCGTCGACGACGACACCGCGCTGGCCGAGATGCTCACGATCGTCCTGCGGGGCGAAGGTTTCGAACCTTTTGTGGTCGGGGACGGCACACAGGCACTCGGTGCCGTGCGCGAGATCCGGCCCGACCTCGTTCTGCTCGACCTGATGCTGCCCGGCATGAACGGCATCGACGTGTGCCGCGTGCTGCGGGCCGATTCGGGTGTGCCGATCGTCATGCTCACGGCCAAGTCGGACACGGTCGATGTTGTGCTCGGGCTCGAATCGGGCGCCGACGACTACATCGTCAAGCCGTTCAAGCCGAAGGAACTCGTCGCCCGCGTGCGGGCACGGTTGCGTCGGACCGAGCAGGAACCCGCCGAGATGCTGTCGATCGGTGAGATCACCATCGACGTCCCGGCGCACAAGGTCAGCCGCGGCGAGGAACTCATCTCTCTCACCCCGCTCGAGTTCGACCTGCTGGTGGCACTGGCCCGCAAACCGCGGCAGGTGTTCACTCGTGAGGTGCTGCTCGAACAGGTCTGGGGTTACCGCCACGCCGCGGACACGCGCCTCGTCAACGTGCACGTGCAGCGGCTGCGCGCGAAGGTCGAGAAGGATCCCGAGAATCCCGAGGTCGTGCTGACGGTGCGCGGCGTCGGCTACAAGGCCGGACCGCCGTGATCCGTGCTTACCGACTGCGGCGGCGGATCACTCGTAGGACTCTGCCGCTGCTGAGGTGGTCCCGTTCGCTGAGCAGCTGGCTCACCCACACGTGGCGCCGGTCGCTCCAGCTGCGGGTCGTGGTGTCCACCCTGACACTGTCGCTGGTGGTGATGCTGGTGCTCGGCGTGGTGCTGACCAGCCAGATCACCGATCGTCTGCTCGAAGTGAAGATCAACGCGGCCACCGAGGAGATGGAGCGATCCCGGGCGCTCGTCGAAGGCCAGCTGGCCGGCGCCGACGACACCGGATCGCTGAGCGTCCGGCTCGACAGCGCCCGGGCCACGCTCACGAACCGTGGCAGCGACGCCGGTCAGGACACCGGTGTCGCGGGTACCTTCGATCCGGTGCTCATCGTTCCCGGCGACGGGCCGCGCGCACCGACGTCGAGCGGCCCCGCCGATCAGATCCCGCAGAACCTGCGCGCCTTCGTGCAGAACGGCCAGATCGCCTACCAGTTCGCGACCGTCGACGACCCCGACGGCTACTCCGGCCCGGCGCTGATCGTCGGCAGCCCGACGTCGTCGAACATCGGCACGCTCGAGCTGTACCTGGTGTTCCCGCTGGCGGGAGAGGAGAGCACACTCGCGCTCGTGCGCGGCACCCTGCTCGTCGGTGCGCTGGTCCTGCTGGTGCTGCTCGCCGCCATCTCGATGATCGTCGCCCGTCAGGTGGTGCTGCCCATCCGATCCGCGTCGCGGATCGCGGTGCGCTTCGCCGACGGCCGCCTCAAGGAACGCATGCCGGTGCGCGGCGAGGACGACATGGCCCGGCTGGCGATGTCGTTCAACGAGATGGCCGAGAGCCTGTCGCGACAGATCACCCAGCTCGAGGAGTACGGCAACCTGCAGAAGCGGTTCACCTCGGACGTCAGCCACGAACTGCGGACCCCGCTGACGACCGTGCGGATGGCGGCGGACCTGATCCACGACGGCAGCGACGAACTCGATCCGTCGCTGAAACGCGCCTCCGAACTGCTGGTCGCCGAACTCGACCGGTTCGAGAGCCTGCTCGGCGACCTGCTCGAGATCAGCCGGCACGACGCCGGTGTCGCCGAACTCGCCGCCGAGCAACTCGATCTGCGGATGTGCGCGCGGGCAGCGGTGTCCACGGTCCGGCACCTGGCCCGCGAGACCGGAACCGAACTCATCGTGGATCTGCCGAACGAGCCGGTCATGGCCGAGGTCGATCCCCGGCGCGTCGAACGTATCCTGCGGAACCTGCTCGCCAACGCGATCGATCACGGTGAGGGCAAGCCGATCCTGCTGCGGCTGCGCGCCGACGACGCCGCGGCGGCGTTCGTCGTCCGCGACCAGGGCATCGGCCTGCGGCCGGGGGAGGAGAAGCTCGTGTTCAACCGGTTCTGGCGCTCCGACCCGTCCCGGGTGCGACGGTCCGGCGGCACAGGTCTGGGACTGGCGATCAGCGTGGAGGACGCGAACCTGCACAAGGGCAAGCTCGAGGCCTGGGGCGAGCCCGGGAAGGGTGCGTGCTTCCGGCTGACGCTGCCGCGCGAGCTCGGACGCAAGGTGGGACGCAGTCCACTGCCGCTCGTGCCGACGAACGGGCACGCGGTGCAGGGCAAGACGCCCCCCGCCGCCGAGGGCGCAGCGCCGACGGTCGTGGAATCCGTCCCGCCCGAGGGAGCGACCCCGTGAGCAGTTCGCTGTCGCGGCGCGTCGCCGGGCCGGTTCTGCTGCTGGCGCTCCTGCTCGGGGTCTCCGGCTGTGCGAGCCTGCCGGATTCGTCGTCCCCGCAGGCGATCGGCACCATCGCCCGTCCCCCCGCGACCACGGAGGTCGCCGCGCCCGCGCCCGGCCGCGAGCCGGATCTGCTGCTGCGCGACTTCCTCCTCGCGAGCACGGACCCCACCAACAGGCACCAGGCGGCGCGCCAGTACCTCACCCCCGAGATGACGAGTCGCTGGGACGACGCGGCCAGCGCCACGATCGTCGAGAAGGTCGACGTGCTGCCGGAATCGCGCAGCGGCGACCGTGCCACCTACGTGATCCGGGCGACCCGCGTCGGCTTCCTCGAGGAGGGCGGCGTCTACCGCGCGGACCAGGGTCCCTTCGAGGAGAAGGTCACCCTCGTGCGGTCCGACGGCGAATGGCGGATCGACGATCTGCCGCCCGGCGTCGTGATGGACCGGCCGCAGTTCCTCAACACCTACCAGCGACGCTCGCTGTTCTTCGTCGACCCCTCCGGGCAGACGGTCGTGCCCGATCCCCGCTGGATCGCCGGCACCCAGGAACAGACCGCCTCCCAGCTCATCGAGCTGCTGGTGGAGGGCCCGAAGCCGTCGCTGGAGCCGGCCGTGCGCAACCTCCTCCACGACGTCGACGTCATCGGTCCCATCACCAAGGCGGACGGTCGCACCGCGCAGGTCGGTGTCGGACTCGGCGGCATCCGGGTGGACTTCCAGGGCGCGACCGGGCTGGCCAAGCAGGACCGGGAGCTTCTCGCGGCCCAGGTGATCTGGACGCTGGCGAACGCCGAGATCTCCGGTCCGTACGTGTTGCTCGCGGACGGGCAACCGCTCGACGAACGGTTCCCGAACGGCTGGACCACCGCGGACGTGGCGTCGACGAATCCGCTCGCCACCTCGAGCGCGACCATCGGCCTGCATGCGGTGCGTGGCGGTGGGCTGGTCGCCGTCGCCGAGACGGGTGTCACGCCCGTGCCCGGCTTCTTCGGCAGCACCACCGGCCTGCAGTCCGTCGCGATCTCGCACGACGGACAGCTCGTGGCCGGTGTCCTCGGAACCGGACGGCCGGAGCCGGAACCCGCCGCCGAGCTGATGATCGGCGGGTACGGGGACGGGGCAGCGGTGCATGCGGCGGAAGGCAGCTCGATCAGCAGACCGTCGTGGTCGGTCGACGACAACTCCGTGTGGGCGGTCGTGGGTGGCACCTCCGTCGTGCGGGCGATCCGGGAACCCGGTACCGGACGGGTGACGGTGGTTCCGGTCGAGGCGGGCGCCATCCTGGAGTTGGGCGACCGGATCACCGAGTTGCGTCTGTCGAGGGACGGTGTCCGCGCGGCGCTCATCGTCGACGGCCGGGTGTACACGGCGATCGTGGTGCAGTACCCGAACGGCGAGTTCGCGCTGACCTCTCCGCGCGAGATCGCCATCGGGCTCGGTAGTCCCGCTCTCTCGCTCGACTGGAGTACCTCGGACACGGTGGTCGTGGCGCGGGCGGCGTCCGACATCCCCGTCGTCCAGGTCGCAGTGGACGGTTCCCGGATGGACGCGCTGCCCAGCCGCAATCTGACCCCGCCGGTGGGTGCCGTCGAGGCGTCGACGACCACCGAGTTCGTGGCCGATTCACGCGCGGTGTTCCAGCTCAACAACAGTGATCCCGCCGGCGACCGCTACTGGCGTGAGGTTCCGGGCCTGGCGGGACTGACCGCGATTCCGGTGCTGCCCGGCTGAGCGCCTGTCGGTGCCGTAGGGCACAGTGCGCCGCATGTTGCACGTCTTGCTGGATCTCGTGCTGCCGGTGGATTGCGGCGGCTGCGGCCGGCCCGGCGTCCGATGGTGCCGTCACTGCGCCCGCGACCTCGCCGATGCGCCCGCGACCGTACGGCCGCGTGTCGATCCGGGTGTTCCCGTCTGGGCGCTCGGGTCGTACCGGGGTGCCCACCGGCGCGCGGTGATCGCCGCGAAGGAGCAGGGTCGTCGCGACCTCGCGGAGCCGCTGGGGGTGGCACTGGGGGCGGCGATCGTGCGGCTGCGCCGGTGGGGTGAGCTTCCGGCCGGGCCGTTGGGCGTGGTGCCCGCGCCGACCCGGGCGCGGGCGGCGCGAGCCCGGGGCGGCGACCCGGTCACGCGGGCCGTGCGCGCCGCTGCGGCGCACGATCGCGCGTTGCGTGTGATGCCGATCCTCGAGACCGCTCGGGGGGTCCGGGACTCCGTGGGACTGTCCGCCGCGCAGCGGCACCGGAACCTCGCCGGACGGGTGCGGCTGCGCCGGGGAAGCGGCGTGCCGCGCGGGTTCCCGGTGCTCGTCGTGGACGACGTGACGACCACCGGCACGACCGCGGCGGAGTCCGTGCGAGTGCTCACGGCAGCCGGCTTCTGTCCACGGGGAGTGCTTGTGATTGCTGCCGCGTAAGTGTGCGCGAGTGAAATTCAGCGGAACGGTGGCACTCGCGGAGGTTACGTACTACCGTCGCCCTCAGACCCGGAAAACACTGGTAGACGGGTGGAAACGTTCGATCCGCCGGTTCCGGGCGGAGCGCTGATGCGCTCATCGAACATGCCGGTGCGCGGGCTGCACCGGCCGTACTCGGGAGGTACGAGTGACGACCCCTTCGAAGTCCAAGGTTTCCGCTGCAGGTCTCGATGGCGAAGCCGCCGGCCCCAAGGCTGACATCGTCGTCAAGGGACGCAACGTCGAGGTTCCGGACCACTTCCGGATCTACGTGTCCGAGAAACTCGCCCGATTGGAGCGATTCGATCCGACCATTTTCCTGTTCGATGTCGAACTGCAGCACGAGCGCAACCGCCGTCAGATGAAGAGTTGTCAGCGCGTCGAGATCACCGCCCGGGGCAAGGGCCCGGTCGTCCGTGCCGAGGCGTCCGCCGACAGCTTCTACGCGGCCTTCGAGTCGGTTACCGACAAACTCGAATCCCGTCTGCGGCGTACCAAGGAGCGTCGCAAGGTCTCCTACGGTGACAAGACTCCCGTTTCCGTTGCCGCCGCCACTGCGGCGCTCGCTCAGGACGATTCGCTCGGCATCTCGCGGGATCTGGCGCAGGAATTCGAAGCGGAAGACAAGTCCGGTCCCGGCCGGATCGTCCGGACGAAGGAGCACAAGGCCGAGCCGATGACCGTCGACGACGCCCTGTACGAGATGGAACTGGTCGGCCACGACTTCTACCTGTTCCACGACAAGGAAACGGACAGGCCGTCGGTCGTCTACCGTCGGCACGCGTTCGACTACGGCCTGATCAGCCTGGTCTGAATGCCCGGTCGGAGCGGTCGCAATCGCAACCGCTCCGGCCGAACGCCTACCATGGAATCCGGCCGGGGACCGACGAGGCCCTCGGCCGGATTTTCTTGTCCGTGCACGAACCCGAGATTGAGGACGAACACCCAGTGCTGTCGCTGACGAAGCTGCTCCGGATCGGTGAAGGTCGCATGGTCAAGCGACTGAAGCACATCGCCGAGCACGTCGAATCCCTGTCGCCGGAGTTCGAGGCGCTCACCGACGCGGAACTGCGCGCCAAGACGGACGAGTTCCGCAAGCGGTACGCGGACGGGGAAACCCTCGACGACCTGCTGCCGGAGGCGTTCGCCGTGGCCCGTGAGGCCTCCTGGCGAGTTCTCGGACAGAAGCACTACACGGTGCAGATCATGGGTGGCGCGGCGCTGCACTTCGGCAACATCGCCGAGATGAAGACCGGTGAGGGCAAGACCCTCACCTGTGTGCTGCCGGCCTACCTCAACGCCCTGTCCGGCGACGGTGTGCACGTCGTGACCGTGAACGACTACCTCGCCAAGCGCGACTCCGAGTGGATGGGCCGCGTGCACCGCTCCCTCGGCCTGAGCACCGACGTGATTCTGTCGGGGCTCACCCCCGCGCAGCGCCGTGCGGCCTACGCCGCGGACATCACGTACGGCACGAACAACGAGTTCGGCTTCGACTACCTGCGCGACAACATGACGCACTCGCTCGACGACCTGGTCCAGCGCGGGCACAACTTCGCGATCGTCGACGAGGTCGACTCCATCCTCATCGACGAGGCCCGGACGCCGCTGATCATCTCCGGCCCCGCGGACGCGTCGAGCAAGTGGTACTCCGAGTTCGCGCGGATCGCGCAGATGCTTCAACCGGAGACCCACTACGAGATCGACATCCGCAAGCGGACCGTCGGTGTCCACGAGGCGGGCGTCGAGTTCGTGGAGGACCAGCTCGGCATCGACAACCTGTACGAGGCCGCGAACTCGCCGCTGGTGAGCTACCTCAACAACGCCATCAAGGCCAAGGAGCTCTACACCAAGGACAAGGACTACATCGTCCGCGACGGCGAGGTCGTCATCGTCGACGAGTTCACCGGCCGCGTGCTGACGGGCCGCCGCTACAACGAGGGCATGCACCAGGCGATCGAGGCCAAGGAGAAGGTCGAGATCAAGGCCGAGAACCAGACCCTCGCCACGATCACGCTGCAGAACTACTTCCGTCTCTACGACAAGCTCTCGGGTATGACGGGTACCGCCGAGACCGAGGCAGCCGAGCTGCACCAGATCTACGGCCTCGGCGTCATCCCCATCCCGACGAACCGGGAGATGATCCGCGTCGACCAGGGCGACCTGATCTACAAGACGGAGGAAGCGAAGTTCGCAGCCGTCGTCGACGACGTGGTCGAGCGGCACCAGAAGGGCCAGCCGGTCCTCATCGGTACCACCAGCGTCGAGCGTTCGGAGTACCTGTCGCGGCAGCTGACCAGGCGCGGCGTCGTCCACAGCGTGCTCAACGCGAAGTTCCACGAGCAGGAAGCGCAGATCATCGCCGAGGCCGGACGCTCCGGTGCGGTGACCGTCGCGACGAACATGGCCGGTCGCGGTACCGACATCGTGCTCGGCGGCAACCCGGACATTCTCGCCGACATCGCGCTGCGTCGCGGCGGCCTGGATCCCGTGCACACGCCCGAGGAATACGAGGCCGCGTGGGACGACACCCTCGAGAAGATCAAGGCCGAGGTCAAGGCGGACGCCGAGAAGGTCAAGGCGGCAGGCGGCCTGTACGTGCTCGGCACCGAACGGCACGAGTCCCGGCGTATCGACAACCAGCTCCGCGGCCGTTCCGGACGTCAGGGCGATCCCGGCGAGTCCCGGTTCTACCTCTCGCTCGGTGACGAGCTGATGCGCCGCTTCAACGGCGCCGCGCTCGAATCGATCATGACGCGGCTCAACCTGCCCGACGACGTGCCGATCGAGGCGAAGATGGTCTCGAAGGCCATCAAGAGCGCCCAGACGCAGGTCGAGCAGCAGAACTTCGAGATCCGCAAGAACGTCCTCAAGTACGACGAGGTGATGAACCAGCAGCGCACCGTCATCTACGACGAGCGCCGCCGGATCCTGCGCGGAGAGAACCTCGAGGGTCAGATCGAGTCGATGATCCGCGACGTGGTCACCGCCTACGTCGACGGCGCCACCTCCGAGGGCTACGTCGAGGACTGGGATCTCGAGCAGTTGTGGACGGCCCTCCGGACGCTCTACCCCGTCGGGGTCGACTACAAGGAACTGGTCGCGGCGAACGAGGACCTCGGCCGTGACGAGCTGCGGGAGATCCTGCTCGAGGACGCGGAGAAGGCGTACGCGCGGCGTGAGGCCGAGATCGAGAGCATCGCGGGTGAGGGCGCGATGCGCGAACTCGAGCGTCGTGTCCTGCTGTCGGTGCTCGACCGCAAGTGGCGCGAGCACCTCTACGAGATGGACTACCTCAAGGAAGGCATCGGGCTGCGCGCGATGGCGCAGCGCGACCCGCTGGTGGAGTACCAGCGCGAGGGCTTCGACATGTTCACCGGCATGCTCGACGCGCTCAAGGAGGAGTCGGTCGGGTTCCTGTTCAACCTGCAGGTCGAAGCGGCGCAGCCGCAGGCACCGGCAGCGGGCGGGGTCAGCGTGACGGCGGCCTCCGCCGCCACGGCCGCGCAGAACGCGCCGTCGCTGACCAAGCCGACTCCGGCTCCGGCACCTGCTCCCGCCCCGGCCCCGCTGCGTGCGAAAGGCCTCGACGACGGGGGCCGGCAGCAGCGCCTGACCTACTCGGGTCCCGCCGAGGACGGCAGCGCGCAGGTCAGCCGCACCGGCGGGGCCGCCGCGGCAGCGCAGGCCGGCAGCCGCAAGGAGCGTCGCGCGGCCGCCCGCAAGGACGCCAAGGGCGGTTCCCGCCGCCGCTGAACGCCGATCGTCGGCTGTCGGTCGTCGCGCCGGATCAGCCCAGCCACAGCGAGGTGATGAGCCAGCCGTGCGGGGCCCGGCGCGATGGCGCGACCCGGCTGATGCGACCGGCCAGCGCGAGAACGCGATGGCCACGCGTGTAGGAACCGAACAGTTCCGCGGTGTCGGCGTCGACGGCACGCAAGCGGGTGCGCAGCAACGTCGCACTGCCCGCACCCGGGGATGCCGACCGTGCGGGCGCCATCGCGTCGCGCAGGACGGGATCGAGCACCGTCTCCAGTTGCGTCTCCGGCCGCCGCCGGTCGAGAACTTCGAGCACCAGCCGCACCGCGCGTTCGGCGAATGCGCTCGCCGTCGGATCGATTGCCGCTGTGTGCGGAGGAGTGGCCGGCCCCGACCGGGCCGGGCGGGGTGATCTGCCGTCGTGCGTGGTGGTGCGCCGCGTCGCGTACCGGCGGGGCCGATCGCAGTTGTGCCGGGCGGGTGGCTCGTACGGAGGGATCCGCAGGACGTGGCGGATCCCGGGGTTTTCGGACATGCATCTCCCTGGTGACGTGCGTGACGGTCGCGACCCGCGACGGTGCACGGGTCGACCCCGGGAGAGGACGGAGCCGCGGTCATCGTGCCACAGCTGCGGCGCGTGTGCCCGTCGAGACACTCCGTGCCCGCCGGGACGCTCCTGTCGCAGAGACCGGCGCACGAACTCTAGGGTGGATACGTGCGGGGATTGGTCTTGGATTTCGGTGGGGTGCTCGCGGGACCCGGCACGGACGGGCGTGCGCTCGCAGGCGTGGTGGCCGCGTTGCGCGGACGAGGTGTGCGGACGGCGATCCTCAGCAACGACCCGGGTGGGCCCGGAGCGGACCGGCTGCGCGAGCTCGGCGGTGGGCGCTTCGTCGACGAGGTGGTGCTCTCCGGTGACGTGGGCGTGGCCAAACCCGACCCGCGGAGTTATCTGCTCGTGGCGCAGCGACTGGGACTGGAACCGGCGCAGTGCGTCTTCGTCGACGATCTCGTCGTGAACGTGCGCGCAGCGGCCGCCACCGGGATGGTGGGAGTGCACCACGAGTGTCCGGATGCCGTTGTGGCAGAACTGACCGTACTCTTCGAGCTGAGCGCCGACGAGGCGCCCGTGACCTCGGCGCCTGAGACCTCGGCGGCAGGGGACACGGTCACGGACCGGGGTGAGGGGGACACTCGCAGATGACGACCCGCATGACCGCGCAGGACGCATCGTTCTACTTCCTGGAGACGACGAACACGCCGATGCACATCGGGTCGCTGGCGATCCTCTCCGAACCGGAGGGCGGCTTGGACTTCGAGACGCTGCTGCAGCTCGTGGAACGCCGTATCTCGGAGGTACCGCGGTATCGGCAGAAGGTGCGGGAGGTGGCGCTGGGACTGGCGCGGCCGGTGTGGGTGGACGACCGCGACTTCGACATCGCCTACCACGTGCGCCGTTCGGCGCTGCCCCGCCCCGGATCGGACGACCAGTTGCACGATCTGCTGGCGCGGCTGATATCGCGTCCGCTGGACCGGACCCGCCCGCTGTGGGAGATGTACCTCGTCGAGGGGCTCGAGGGAAACCGGTGTGCGCTGTTCACGAAGTCGCATTCGGCGCTCGTCGACGGTGAGGACGCGCTGGACATCGGGCAGGTTCTCTTCGATTCCGATGTCGAACCCCGGCAGGTGCCCGAAGAGCTGTGGATGCCGGAGCAGGAACCGTCGGACACCGCGCTCGTGGTCGGTGCGCTCGCCGACCTGGTCGCGCGACCGGGAGAGGGCATCGCGCTGCTGCGTTCGGCCGTGGGCAACCTCGCCGCCACGGCGACCGAGGCCGTCGACGTGGTCGGGCGCCTGGCGCGGACCGCCGCACAGTCGGCGCCGGAGAGCCCGCTCAACGAATCGATCTCGCGCAGCCGCCGGTTCGCGGTGGTGCGGTCCGATCTGGAGTTGTACCGCAAGATCCATTCCCGGTACGGCTGCACCATCAACGACGTCGTGCTCGCGGTGATCTCCGGGGCGTTGCGCTATTGGCTGCTCTCGCGCGGCGAACCGGTGACCGAGGCGTCGGTGGTGCGCGCGATGGTGCCGATGTCGGTGTACACGCAGGATCCGGCGGACGCCGACGACGCCGACGGTGCCGAGACGATCCAGGTGCACCCGCAGGGGGAGGTGTCGACCTTCCTCGTCGACCTGCCGGTGGGGGAGCCGAACGCGGTGGTGCGGTTGTCGCACATCGCGCACGCCGGTGAGGCCTACGCGCGGCAGCGCCGCCGCATCGCGGCGCAGGCCATGATCCGGTTGTCCGGTTTCGCACCGGCCACCATGCACGCGGTGGGGGTGCGGGTGGCCAGCGGCTTCTCGCAGCGCATGTTCAATCTGATGATCACCAACGCACCCGGCCCGCAGCACCCGCTCTACCTGGCCGGCATACCGGTCCTGGAGATGTACCCGGTGTCGCCGCTGCTGAAGAACCAGGCGTTGAGCATTGCGCTGACGTCCTACGACGGGTCCGTCTACTACGGTTTGAACGCGGACCGCGATGCGATGCCCGATGTGGGGGTCCTGACGTCGCTGCTCCAGGAAGCACTCGAGGAGTTGTTGGATGCCAGTAGGTAAGGGCAAGACGCGGGTCTACGTGCCGGCCACGATCGACATGCTGCAGCGGCTGGTGGCCGACGGCGAGGTCGAAGCGGTGAACCGCACGGCGTTCGCGGTGACGGCCGCGCTGCGCGAGGCCTACACGTCCGGGGACGACGACGAACTCGCCGAGGTCGCCATGGCGGAGGCCGCCCGGGCCTCGCTGCGGCTCCTGGCGGCACGGGTGGACGACGAATCGGCCACCGACGAGTCGGCGAAGGATCTGCCGGTGCGTCGGGTGGTGGTGGCCGCGGACGTCGAGGAGGCCACCCCGCGTCCGGATCTCGACGATGCGGTCGTCCGCCTCGCCGCGCCCGTCACGCTGAAGTCGGTGGCGTCGGTGCACGTCGACCTCGAAGGAGCCGAAGCGGACGTGGCGCGGGCCGTCGAGGTCATCGACGCCGCGGACATGGGTGACGAGGAAGCCGAGTTCGTGCTCGGCGACGCGGAGGACCACCAGCTCGCCTGGTATGCGCCGCAGGAGTTGCCGTTCCTTCTGGAACTGCTCTAGTTCCGGATCCGTTCCAGCTGTTTGTCGACCACGTGTCCGTAACCTACGCCACCGTAGCTTTCTGGTAACCTACGGCACCGTAGGCATACCGGGTGAGGAGAAGTGGTCGATGGGTTTGAAGGAGTGGATCGAGCGTCCCGCGGCGCACGTCTCGGCGTCCGAGCGATCCGTGTCGAATCTCGTACGAGGCGCGGTCGCGCGATTCACGACCCCGCTGCTGCCCGACGACTATCTGCACCTGGTCAACCCGCTGTGGTCTGCGCGTGAGCTGCGTGGCCGCATCGTCGAGGTGCGCCCGGAGACGACGGATTCGGCAACCCTCGTCATCAAGCCCGGCTGGGGATTCGACTTCGGCTACAACCCGGGTCAGTACATCGGCATCGGCCTGCACATCGACGGCCGGTGGCACTGGCGGTCCTACTCGCTGACATCGTCGCCCACCTGGAACGACAAGCTCATCTCGATCGCGGTCAAGGCGATGCCGGAAGGCTTCCTGTCGAGCCACCTCGTCACCGGCGTGCCCGCGGGCACGATCGTGCGGCTCGCGGCACCGAAGGGCGACTTCGTGCTGCCCGACCCGCCGCCGGAGCGGATCCTGATGCTCACCGCCGGCAGTGGGATCACCCCGATCATGTCGATGCTGCGCACGCTCGACCGTCGCGCGGTCGACCGCGCCGTCGAGCTGCCCGACGTCGTGCACGTGCACTCGGCGCCGACCGCGGACGACGTGATGTTCCGTGCCGAGCTCGAGAAGTTCGACGCCACGCACGACCGGTTCCGGTCGCACGTCCAGCTCACCCGCTCGCAGGGGAAGTTCACCCTGGACCGGCTCGACGAGGCCTGCCCCGACTGGCGTGAGCGTCAGACCTGGGCGTGCGGACCGCAGCAGATGCTCGACGACATCGAGGCATTCTGGAAGAAGGCCGGCATCGAGGATCGTCTGCACCTCGAGCGGTTCGCGGTCACCCGCGCCGACACCTCCGGTTCCGGCGGCACCGTGACCTTCGCGAAGTCGGGCAAGACCGTCACCGTCGACGGCGCGACCACATTGCTCGAGGCCGGTGAGAGCGTCGGCGCACTGATGCCGTTCGGATGCCGGATGGGGATCTGTCAGACTTGCGTGGTCCCGCTCGAGAAGGGGCACATCGTCGATCTGCGGTCCGGCCAGGAACACGCCGAGGGTGAGCGTGTCCAGACCTGCATTTCCGCGGCTGCCGGGGACTGCACTCTCGACGCCTGACGCCCACCGCCCGTTCCACAGCAAGGACCCTGAGTGGCCATCACCGACATCCGCGCGTTCGCGCACCTCAGCGATTCGGACATCGAAGCGCTGGGTCGTGAGTTCGACGCGATCCGCCGTGACGTCGAGGACTCGCGCGGGGTGCGGGACGCCCGCTACATCCGCAACACGATCCGGCTGCAGCGGGTGCTCGAGCTCGGTGGGCGGGCGGTGCTGTTCGGCTCCCGCCGACGTCCGTTGTGGGTGCTGGGTGCCGGGATGCTCTCGCTCGCGAAGATCATCGAGAACATGGAGCTCGGGCACAACGTGATGCACGGGCAGTGGGACTGGATGAACGACCCGGAGATCCACTCCACGTCGTGGGAGTGGGATCAGACGGGGCCGTCGGCGCACTGGAAGCGTGCCCACAACTACGCGCACCACACGTACACGAACATCGTCGGCATGGACGAGGACGTGGGATTCGGGATCCTGCGGATGACCCGCGACGAGGCGTGGCGGCCGCGCAACCTGCTCCAGCCGATCGCGAACGTGATCCTCGCCGCGACCTTCGAGTGGGGCATCGCCCTGCACGACCTGTCGGCGCAGAAGGAGGCCGACGGGGTTCCGCACATGCAGTGGAATTCGCAGCCCAACAAGGACTTTGCGCGCAAGGCGGCCCGTCAGGTCGTCAAGGACGTGGTGTTGTTCCCCGCGTTGACGGGCCCGGCCTGGCGCAGCACGCTGTCCGCGAATCTCACCGCGAACCTGGTCCGGAACCTGTGGGCGTACGCGGTGATCTTCTGCGGGCACTTCCCGGACGGGGCCGAGAAGTTCACCGTCGACCAGTTCGAGAACGAGACGCACGCGCAGTGGTATCTGCGGCAGCTGCTCGGCAGCGCGAACATCTCCGGCGGTCCGGTGATGGGATTCCTGACGGGGAACCTGAGCTACCAGATCGAGCACCATCTGTTCCCGGATCTGCCGAGCAATCGGTATCCGGAGATCGCGGCCCGGGTGCGCGCGCTGTGCGCGAAATACGACCTTCCGTACACGACCGGTTCGCTCGGCCGGCAGTATCTGCTCGCGTTGCGGACCATCCACAAGCTCGCGTTGCCGGACCGGTTCCTGCGCGCCACGTCGGACGACGCCCCGGAGACCTCGTCCGAGCGCAAGTTCTCGCGGGTGCAGGGCGCCTGGGCCGCGGAGCTCGCGGTGGATCCGGTGACGGGCCGGCGCCGGGGTCTGCTGACGGCGTTGCGCGCCCAGGCGGAGGCGAAACTCGCGGCTCGCCGCGCGAAACGATCTTGATTGTGATTCCCCTCACAGCGCGGATCCGGCTAACCTACGGAGCCGTAACCTACGGTAGGGTAGCCGCATGGCCATTTCGGACATCAAAGAGTATGCGCACCTGACGGAGGCCGACGTCGAGGCCATCGGCCGCGAACTCGACGCCATCCGCCGCGACATCGAGGAGGCGCGCGGCGAGCGGGACGCCCGCTACGTGCGCAACACGATCCGGCTCCAGCGTGGACTCGAAGTCGGCGGGCGCGCAGTGCTCTTCGGTTCCCGCAAGCGCTCGCTGTGGGTCCTGGGCACCGCCATGCTCTCGCTCTCGAAGATCATCGAGAACATGGAGCTCGGGCACAACGTGATGCACGGGCAGTGGGACTGGATGAACGACCCCGAGGTGCATTCGGCGAACTGGGAGTGGGACAACGTCGATCCGTCGGCGCACTGGAAGCAGACCCACAACTACCTGCACCACAAGTACACGAACATCCTCGGCATGGACGACGACGTGGGATACGGGCTGCTGCGCGTGACCCGCGACCAGCGCTGGAAGCCGTTCTACCTCGGCAACGTCGCCTACAACGCGATCCTCGCGTCGCTGTTCCAGTACGGCATCGCGATCCAGCTGCTCGAGCTCGGCAAGGTCATCCAGGGTCGCGACGACCGCGAGCGCACCAAGGAACTCGGTAGCGAGGTGCTCGTCAAGCTCGGCAAGCAGACGCTCAAGGACTACGTGGTGCACCCGGCGCTGACCGGCAAGGCCTGGAAGTCGACGCTCACCGCGAATGCGACCGCGAACTTCGTGCGCAACATCTGGACCAACGCCGTGATCTTCTGCGGGCACTTCCCGGACGGTGCCGAGAAGTTCACCAAGGCAGACGTCGAGAACGAAACGCGCGCCGAGTGGTACCTGCGGCAGATGCTCGGTTCGGCCAACATCTCCGGTGGCCGCGTCATGGACTTCATGACCGGCAACCTCAGCTACCAGATCGAGCACCACATCTTCCCGGACCTGCCGTCCAACCGGTACCACGAGATCTCGCTCCGGGTGAAGGCGCTGTGCGAGAAGTACGACCTTCCGTACACCACGGGTCCGCTCGCGGTGCAGTACTGGAAGTCGTGGCGCACCATCGCGAAGCTGTCGCTGCCCGACAAGTACCTCAAGGACACCCGGGACGCCGCTCCCGAGACGGCATCGGAACGCGGTTTCGGCGGCAAGGCCGAGATCGATCCGCTCACCGGTCGCCGGGTCGGACTGGCCACCGCGATCGAGAAGACCCGCAAGCGCGGATTCGTCCGTCGCGTCCTGGGGATGCGCTGAGCGACTCTGCTGCTACGGATCGGCCCCCGGCTCCTTTTCGGAGCCGGGGGCCGATCCGCGTCACCAGGCTTCGTTCTCGGTGAGCGCCGTGAGCAGTCCCCGCACGGCCTGGGCGCGGCGCAACGACTTGCCCTCGAGGTTGTCGAGCGCGCACTCCGGGTCGGCCGGGGGGCCGAGGTGGGTGCACCCGCGCGGGCAGTCCTCCACCGCCTCGGCCAGGTCGGAGAACGCGGCGACGACGTTCTCCGCGGAGATGTGCGCGAGCCCGAACGAGCGGATGCCGGGGGTGTCGACGACCCAGCCGCCGCCGGGCAACGGCAGAGCGACCGATTGGGTCGAGGTGTGCCGGCCCTTGCCGACGCCGGAGACCTCGCCGGTCGCGCGGGCCGCGTCCGGCACCAGCCGGTTGACCAGCGTCGACTTGCCCACGCCGGAGTGCCCGATCAGCGCCGTCACCGAATCGGTGATCAGCTCGGTGAGCTCGGTCAGGTCGTCATCCTTGCCGACCAGCATCACCGGCAGGTCCAGATCCGCGAACTGGGCGGTGAACTCGGCGGGGTCGGCGAGATCGGACTTCGTCAGGCCCAGCACGGGGGTCAGTCCGCCGGCATAGGCCGCGACCAGCGCACGTTCGACCAGACCGGTCCGCGGCGGCGGATCGGCGAGCGCGACGACGATGAGCAGCCGCTGCGCGTTCGCGACTACGATCCGCTCGAACGGATCGGTGTCGTCGGCGGTGCGTCGCAGCACCGTCTCGCGGTCGTGGACCCGCACGATCCGCGCGAGCGTGTCAGGACGGCCCGACAGGTCGCCGACGACGCCGACGCGATCACCGACCACGATCGGGGTGCGGCCGAGTTCGCGGGCGCGCATCGCCACGATCGGGCGGTTCGGGTCGCCGCCGAGCACCACGCCCCAGCGACCGCGGTCGACGGAGACGACCATGCCCTCGACGGCGTCGAGGTGGGCGGGTCGATCCTTGGTGCGCGGCCGCGAGCCCTTGCCCGGGCGGACCCGGACGTCGGACTCGTCGTACTGGCGGCGCCGCCGGTTCAGGAGCGCGCTCCCGTCAACATCGCCGCCCACAGCGACTCGAATCCGGGCAGCGTCTTGGAGGTCGTGCCGATGTCGTGGACGTCGACGTCGTCGACGACGAGACCGATGATCGCCCCGGCGGTGGCCATGCGGTGATCGGCGTAGGACTGCCACTGGCCGCCGTGCAGGGTGGCCGGTTCGATACGCAGTCCGTCCTCGGTTTCGGTCGCCGATCCGCCGAGCCGGGCGATCTCGGTCACCAGCGCCGCGAGCCGGTCGGTCTCGTGGCCGCGCAGGTGCGCGATGCCGCGCAGCTGCGACGGGGTCGTCGCGAGAGCGGCGAGGGCCGCGACGGTCGGGGCGAGTTCCCCGACGTCGTGCAGGTCGATGTCGATGCCGGTGAGCCGCTCGGGGCCGCGCACCGTCAGGGTGCCGTCCGACCAGGTGACGGTCGCGCCCATCCGCTCGAGAATGTCGCGGATCGCGTCTCCGGCCTGCGTGGTCGACTTCGGCCACATCGGGACCGACACCGCGCCGCCGGTGACGGCCGCGGCGGCGAGGAAGGGCGTCGCGTTCGACAGGTCCGGTTCGACCTCGACGTCGATCGCCCGGATCGGGCCCGGCGCCACACGCCATGTGTTCGCGTCGGCGGTGTCGACGTCGACACCGGCGGCGCGCAGCATCTCGACGGTCATGTCGATGTGCGGCATCGACGGCACCGGCTCGCCGCTGTGCCGGACGGTGACGCCCTCGTCGTAGCGGGCGGCCGACAGCAGCAGGCCGCTGACGAACTGCGAGGACCCGGACGCGTCGATGGTGACGGTTCCGCCGCGCAGTGCGCCGGCGCCGTGCACGGTGAACGGCAGCCGCTCGCCGTCGATGTCGGCGCCGAGGGAACGCAGGGCGTCCAGGACGGTTCCCATCGGCCGGGTCTTGGCCTGCTCGTCGCCGTCGAAGAAGACGTCCCCGTCGGCGAGTGCCGCGAGCGGCGGCACGAACCGCATGACGGTGCCGGCGAGCCCGCAGGCGACCTCGCCGCCGTGCAGGTCGCCGGGAGCGACGTCGAGGGTGGTGCCGCCGTCACGCTCGGTGATCGTCGTGCCCAGTCCGCCCAGGGCAGCGATCATCAGGTCGGTGTCGCGGCTGCGCAGGGCCCCGGTGATCGTCGAGGGACCGTCGGCGAGGGCGGCGAGGATCAGCGCGCGGTTGGTGATCGACTTGGATCCGGGCAGTGTCACGATCGCGTCGACGGGGGACTCGGCTCGGGGGGCTCTCCACAGACTCACCCGACCATCTTCTCCCATCGTCGCAGCCGGGTGTGCACCCGGCGCGTCCGACGCGGGGAAGTGGTCGTCGGAGCCGGCTGTCAGACTCGCCCTATGTGCGGCAGGTATGCGACGACGGCGGACCCGGCGACCCTCGGGGCGGAACTCGACGCGATCGACGAGACGGGCGGGGGAGGAGACGGTAGCGACAGCACCACCGACTTCGACGCCGTCAATTTCAACGTCGCCCCGACGACCCGGGTGCTCACCGTCGTCGCCCGGCACGATCGCGAGAATCCGGACGAGCCGGTCACGCGGCGGATCCGTCGCATGCGGTGGGGTCTCGTGCCGCCGTTCGCGAAGGAGATCGGCAGAAGCGCGCCGCTGTTCAATGCCCGCTCCGAGTCGGTGGCCACGAAGCCGTCGTTCGCGCAGTCGCTGCGGTACAAGCGCTGCCTGGTGCCGATGGACGGCTGGTACGAGTGGCAGGTCGAACCGACACCGGACGGGAAGACCTCGAAGGTGCCGTACTACATGTCCCCGGAGGACGGTTCGCGGATCTGCATGGCGGGCCTGTGGGCGGTGTGGCGCGACCCGAAGGTTCCCGACGCGGCGCCGCTGGTCAGCACCACGATCCTCACCGCCGACTCGGTCGCGCAGTTGCGCAACGTCCACGAGCGGATGCCGCTGATCCTGCCGCCGGACCGGTGGGACGCCTGGCTGGACCCGGACAGCCTGGGGCATCCGGACCTGATCCGTCCGAGCCTCGAGGCGGTCTCGGCGATCTCGGTCCGCCGGGTCTCCCCGAAGGTCAACAGCGTGCGCAACAACGGTCCCGAGCTGCTCGTGCCCGACGACGGGAGCGGCGAGCAGATGGCTCTCTTGTAGACGCTAGGTCAGCCGGAGCAGGTGCGGGTACCGCGCGCGACGGTCGGCGGGCACGATCGAGTTCAGCACGAACCGGATCTGCAGGGTCGTGTACTCGTCGAGTGTGTAGTGCCGGCCGAAGTGCCACTGCTTCAGCGCCCACCCGTGGGCGAGGAGCATGAAGTCGAAGACGATGAGGTCGACGTCGACCGGGCTGAACTCCCCGGACGCGATGCCGGTTTCGAGGGTGGCGCGCAGCGGTGCCGCAGTGGCGACCTCGAGTTCCTTGATACGTTCCCGGCCCGTCTTGTCGAGCGTGCGGCTCTCCCGGTAGGTCAGGACCACCGCGTCGAGGTTGGTGTCGACGACCTCGAGATAGCGCCGCATGCCCGCCGCCAACCGCTCGACCGGGTCGTCGCCGACGGCGTCCATCGCCGGTTCCAGCTGGTCGCGGAAGGCGTCGAGGATCGAGGTGACGGTCGCGAGGAGCACGTCCTCCTTGCCGCCGAAGTACTTGTAGATCAGGCCGACGCTGACCCCCGCCTCGTCGGCGAGGGCCTGCATCGACATCTGGTGGAATCCGGTCTGTTCCATCAGGCGCACCGCGGCCTCGAGCACCTGCTTGCGACGCGAGTGGGCGCGCACGGCGCGCACGGCCTCGTCGACGTTCAGCGCGTCGTCTCGGGTGGTCATGGTGGGTGCTCCTCGTCGCCGATGGGTGGATTCACAGTACCGATCGGGCGGATGGGCCCGGTCAGCGTGCGGCGGTCACGAACCGTTCGAGCAGCCGGGCCGTCTCGTCGGTCTCGATGAGCCGGCCGATCTCGTCGATCTCGGTGGCGAAACCGTCGGTGCCGCGTGCGGCGGCGATGCAGCGCTTGGCCGCGCCGTAGGCGGCCGGAGGCAGTGCCGCGAGCCGCTGCGCGTGCCGCATCGCAGCCTCCTCGACACCGCCGTCGACCACCCAGTGCACGATCCCGAGCCGGTGCGCCTCCGCTCCGTCGACGAGTTCGGCGCCGAGGACGAGCCGGGTGGCGACGGCGGGCCCGGCGATCCGGGTCAGCCGCTGGGTTCCGCCGGCGCCGGGTAGCAGCCCGAGCCCGACCTCGGGCAGGCCGATCCGGGAGGACGTGCCGGCGATGCGGAAGTCGCAGGCCAGCGCCAGTTCGAGGCCGCCGCCGGTCGCGGCGCCGGTGATCGCCGCGATCGACGGTTTCGGCAGCTCCGCCAGCGTCTCCAGAGCTTCCTGGAGGCTCTCGGCGAAACGGGCGAGACGTTCGCGGCGATCGGGGGCGGTCCGCCAGGAGTCCATCATCGCGATGTCGGCTCCACCGCAGAAGTGCCGGCCCACCCCGCGGATCAGCAGCGACCGCACGTGGGTGTCGGCGCCGAGTTCCGCGACCGCCGCGGCGAATCCGGCGGTCTGCTCCTCGTCGAACGCGTTCACGGCGGGACGGTCGAGGGTGATGATGCCGACGTGGCCTTCGCGTCCGACGAGGACAGTCATGGCTTCTCCGTTTCCGATGGTGGATCGTGTTGTTCCGGAACGCAATTCGCCCGGTAGTCTCAGATGCCCAGGTCCTTGGCGACGATCGTCTTCATGATCTCGGTGGTGCCGCCGTAGATCGTCTGGATGCGGGCGTCGACGAACGCGCGGGACACCGCGTATTCGCGCATGTATCCGTAGCCGCCGTGCAGTTGCAGGCAGCGGTCCGCCACGCGCACCTGCAGTTCGGTCGTCCACCACTTGAGCCGCGCCGCGCGGGCCGCGGACAGCTCACCGGCGACGTGCTCGGCGATGCAGTCCTCGAGGAAGGTGCGGGCCAGATCCAGTTCGGTGGCCAGTTCCGCGAGCACGAACCGGGTGTTCTGGAAGCCGGCCACCGGCTTGCCGAACGCCTTGCGTTCCTTGACGTACTCGACGGTCTGCGCGAACACCCCCTCCGCGGCGGCGACTGCGCCGATCGACAGCGAGAGTCGTTCCTGCGGCAGGTTGTGCACGAGCTGGTGGAAGCCCTGTCCCTCCTCGCCGAGCCGGTTCGCGACCGGCACACGCATGCCGGTGAAGGTCAGCTCGCTGGTGTCCTGGGCGTGCAGGCCGATCTTCTCGAGGTTGCGTCCGCGGGAGAACCCGGGGGTGTCGGCCTCGACGACGAGCAGCGTCAGCCCGTTGTGCGGGTCGGGCGAGGTGCGGGTCGCGACGACGAACAGGTCCCCGTTCTGTCCGTTGGAGATGAACGTCTTGGCTCCGTCGACCACGTAGTGGTCGCCGTCGCGGACGGCGGTGGTGCGGATGCCGGTCAGGTCGCTGCCGGCGCCGGGCTCGGTCATCGCGATGCCCAGCACCGTCTCGCCGGTCACGACGCCGGGCAGCCATCGGGCCTTCTGCTCGTCGTCGGTCATGTCCGTGAGATAGGGCAGGACCACGTCGTTCTGCAGGGAGAATGCGATGCCTGCGGCGGCGTTCCCGGCGCGGTTGACTTCGTCGATGAGGATGGCGTTGTAGCGGAAGTCGTCGACGCCGGGGCCGCCGTACTTCTCGTCGACGGAGAAACCGAGCAGCCCGAGTTTGCCGGCGTCGGTGAACAGGGACCGGTCGAGGCGCGACGCCCGTTCCCAGTCCTCGTGCACCGGGGTGATCCGGTCCCGGACGAAGTCGCGGGCGACCTCGCGGAACTGCCGGTGTTCGGAGTCGTATTCCAGTCGTGCGTTCATGGTGTCCGTCCTTGGCCCGGGTGCGGCGGTGCTCACCGGGCGATCTTCGAGGCCGTGGGGGTCGTGAACAGGCCGGCGGCGTACTCGCCGGCGGCGGTGTCGGTCGCCCGGTAGTGGAGTTTCTTGCCGGTCGCGCTGACCGGCAGCGACTCGACGAAGCGGTAGGCGCGCGGTCGTTTGAACGACGACAGCATCGGGTGGTCCCGGCAGTGGGCGTCGAGGGCATCGGCGGTCAGGGTGGGTTCCTCGGCGACGATGTAGGCCACGACGATCCGGCCCCACGTGTCGTGGGGAACGCCGACGACGAGCGAGTCACGCACCTGGGGATGGGCGTTGAGGGCTTCTTCGACCTGCACCGGGTGGACGTTCTCCCCGCCGGAGACGAGCATGTCGTCCTTGCGGCCGACGACGGTGACGAATTCGTCGGCGTCCCACGTGCCGAGGTCGCCGATGTGCAGCCATCCGCGGTGGAACTTCGCCTTCTCCTGATCGGGGGAGTCGAAGTAGGCGTTGGCGCACTTGGGGGAGCGGACGATGATCTCACCGACGTCCTCGTCGTCCTTGGCGACCACGTCGTCCGGATCCGCGAGCCGGTCCGCGTACACGCGGACCACGCGGACGTCGTCGTCGGTGCAGGCGCGGCCCGCACTGCCGGCCCGGTCGGGCAGGTCCGCCGGCCGCAGGAAGGTGTTCCAGAACCCTTCGGTGCTGCCGTAGCCGTTGAAGATCCGGGGGTTGAGCACCTGCTGGTAGCGCAGCGCCGCTTCGCGTTCGAGCGGGGCGCCCATCGTCACGATGCCGCGCAGGCTGGACAGGTCGCGCGGGCGTGCCTCCTGGGCGGTGGCGAGCATCGCGAGGTTGGTGGGGGCGCCGATGAGGAACGTCAGTCCGCGCTCGGCGACGAGATCGAGCACCCGGTCCGCGTCGAACGTCCGCAGCGGCACCACCTCACCGCCGACGTAGAACACCGGGTTCGGGCCGCCGGAGTACAGGCCGCCGCGGTGGAACCACGGCGTCATGTTGAGCGTCCGGTCCTCGGGGGTCAGCGGGAAGTGCATGATCACGTCGTGCGCGCTGAAGACCTCGATCATGCTGTTGAGCGGCACGCCCTTCGGCATTCCGGTGGTGCCGGAGGTGTAGAGGCGGGTGGTCTCGTCCCACACCGTGCGGTGCAGCGGCGGCAGGGCCACGCGGTCGGCGGCCAGGTGACCGTAGCGGATCACGGTGACGCCGTCCGCTTCGACGGGGTCGCCGTCGCCGACCGCCACGATCACCTTCGGGGTGTGCTGCGCGAGCCGTAACGCCTCGCGCACCGTGTCGGTGAGTTCGGTGTCGTAGACGAACACCGTCGGCGCGCTCTTGTCCAGCACGAAGGCCGTCTCCCCGGCGGCGAGGCGGTAGTTCACCGGTGACCCGACCGCGCCCACGGCCTGGGTGGCGAGATACAGCTCGGCGAATTCGACACCGTTGAACAGCTGGTAGGCGACGACGTCCCCGGCGACCACCCCGGCGTCCGCGAGACCGGTCGCGATGCGGTCCACCCGTGCACCGAGCTGGGCGTAGGTCCACTGCTGTCCGGTGTCCGGATCGCTGACGGCGATCCGGTTCCCGAACCGCCCGGTGTTGCGCCGGAAGCCGTTGAGGTACGTGAAATCGTTCTCGAAGTACTCCCGGTAGGCCCGGGCGTTGTACGACGCGGTCATGGTGTCCGTCCCTCCTGGTTGCCGGTTCAGCCGGCCATGGTGAGGCCGCCGCTGACGCTGATCACCTGGCCGGTGATGAACGACGCGGATTCCGATGCGAAGAACAGGACGGGCGCGGCGACCTCCTCGGGCCGGGCGAGCCGGCGGAACGGAATCGCTTTGATCAGTGCTGCCTTGAGCTTCTCGTCCTGCGCCTGGAACAGCGGGGTGTCGGTGGGGCCGGGGCAGACGCAGTTGACGGAGATGCCGTGGCGGGCCATCTCTCGTGCGAGCGACTTGGTGAGGGCGATGACGCCGCCTTTCGCGCCCGCGTAGATGGACTCGCCGGAGCTGCCGACGCGGCCGGCGTCGGACGCGAGGTTGATCACGCGGCCCCCGTTGCCCGCGTCGATCATGCCGGGGAGGAAAGCGCTGCAGACGTGCACCGGGCCGAGGTAGTTGATCGCTACGACCTTCTCCGCGAATTCCGGTGTCGCGTTGAGGAATTGGTCGGTCCGGTCCCAGCCGGCGGCGTTGACGACGACGTTGGGGACGCCTACCTCGGCGAAGGTCCGATCGCGCAGTTCGTCGACCTGGGCGCGGACCGAGATGTCCACCGGCAGAGCGGTGATGAGTTCGGTGTTCTCCTTGGCGGTGGCTTCGGCGGCGGCGAGATCGAGGTCGGCGGCGATCACTCGGTCGCCCTGCGCGGCGAACGCCAGCGCGATGGCCTTGCCGATACCGGAGCCGGCGCCGGTCACCAATGCGATGTTGCCCATTGCGGAATGTCCTTTCGAGGGGTGTGACCGGCGGATCAGGCGTTGACGTACTTGGCGAAGTCGGCGGGGCGCTTCTCCGCGAAGGCCTTGGCTCCCTCGAGTCCTTCGTCGGACTTGCCGAACAGGTCGAGTGCGGACATCGCGAGATTGCTCAGCCCGGCCTGGTGGTCGGTGTCGGCGTTGAACGACTGCTTGAGGAATCGGATCGCGGTGGGGCTCTTCTCGGCGATCTCGGCGACGATCGCCTTGGCCTCCTCGAGCAGCTTGTCCTGCGGGACAACCCAATTCACCAGACCCCAGCGCTCGGCGGTGGCGGCGTCGTACTGGCGGCACAGGTACCAGATCTCGCGGGCGCGCTTCTCTCCGACGACGCGGGCGAGGAAGGCGGAGCCGAAGCCGGCGTCGAACGAACCGACACGCGGGCCGGCCTGGCCGAACTTCGCGTTCTCCGAGGCGATCGTCAGGTCGCACAGGACGTGCAGGACGTGACCGCCGCCGACGGCGATGCCGTTGACCGCCGCGATGACGGGCTTGGGGACGTCGCGAATCAGCTTGTGCAGGTTGCCGATTTCGAACATGCCGGACTCGGTGGGGCCGTAGTCGCCGGTCTCGGCGCGCTGTTTGACGTCGCCTCCGGTGCAGAACGCCTTCTCGCCCGCGCCGGTGAGGATGATCGCGGCGACACGGCTGTCGGCCCAGGCGGAGCGGAACGCCTTGATCAGTTCTTCGACCGTCTTGCCGCGGAAGGCGTTGTAGCGCTCCGGGCGGTTGATCGTGATGATCGCGGCGTGGTCTTCGACCTCGTAGGTGATGTCTTCGAATCCGGACATGGTGACTCCTCGTCGGCTCGGGTTCGCGGGGTGTTTCGCGATGTGAATGAATGCCCCTTCACTGTGAGTGAATGTACATTCATTCCCGAAGGTGTGTCAACCATCACAGAGATCGCGACCCGTCGCGACGGGTGGAGGATCGGGCAGGGAAAGGGCTACGGGCCTGCGGTGATCGGGGCCACGACCGCGCCGGTCAGCCGGATCAGATCGGCGGGCGCCAGTTCGATTTCCAGCCCGCGGCGGCCCGCGCTGCACAGCACCTGCTCCCAATTCTGCGCGGACGAATCGACGACCGTGCGCAACCGGCTGCGCTGGCCGAGCGGAGAGATCCCGCCGAGCACGTACCCGGTGGCGCGTTCGGCGTCGGCGCGTTCGGCCATCACCGCCTTACCGCCACCGAGTGCCCCGGCCGCGGCCTTGAGGGAGAGCTTGGCCGGCACCGGGATCACCGCGACCGCGAGTTTGCCGTCGGACAGCTTCACCACCAGCGTCTTGAAGATCTGCGCGGCCTCGACGCCGAGCCGCTCGCCCAGCACGTCGACGGCCTCGGTGCCGTACGACGCGGCGCGGGCGTCGTGGTCGTATTCGTGAACCCGGTGCGACACCTTCTCCCGGGTCAGCAGTTTCGTCGCGGGCGTGGAGGTCGAGGCCATGCCGGACACTCTAGGGCCGCACGTTCCAGGACAGCGCCGGCCACGGGGAACAACTCGCCCGGACGCGTTGTTGATCCGGGGTGGCCGCCCCCGGTCGGGGGACGACCGTGAACGACGAACAGTGATCGAACAGTGATCGGAGTACCGCGTGCCTGTGCTGTGCCCACCGCGGCCGGTAGCCTTCACGGATACGGCAAGTGAAGGGATCGGTGTGGTCGAAGAGTCAGGTGCGGAGCTGGCCGAACGGTTCGAGCGTGACGCGCTGCCGATGCTGGACCAGCTCTACGGCGCGGCCCTGCGGATGACCCGCAACCCGTCGGACGCGGAGGATCTGGTCCAGGAGACGTTCATCAAGGCGTTCTCGGCGTTCGCGTCGTTCAAGGAAGGCACCAACCTCAAGGCGTGGTTGTACCGGATCCTGACGAACACCTACATCAACTCGTACCGCAAGAAGCAGCGTCAACCGGCGCAGTATCCGACGGACGAGATCACCGACTGGCAGCTCGCCGCGACCGCCGAACACATGTCCACCGGTCTGCGGTCGGCCGAGGTCGAGGCCCTCGACGCGCTGCCGGACGACGCGATCAAGCAGGCGCTGCAGGAACTTCCCGAGGAGTTCCGGATGGCTGTGTACTACGCCGACGTCGAAGGATTCCCCTACAAGGAGATCGCCGAGATCATGGGCACGCCCATCGGCACGGTGATGTCGCGCCTGCATCGCGGACGCAAGCAGCTGCGCGGCCTGCTCGCCGACGTGGCGCGTGAACGGGGATTCAACCGGGACGGCGCGGTCGACGCCGCCGTCGCCGCGGCAGCAGAAACGAAGACCGCGAACGAGAAGGGGGGAGCTCGGTGAGCGAGCCGACCGAATTCGAACCGATCGACTGCTCCGCGGTGATCGCGGACGTGTACCTGCTGCTCGACTCCGAGTGCGACGAGACGTCCCGCGCGCGGCTGGAGCATCACCTGCACGAGTGCGGCCCGTGCCTCGAGGCGTACGGCATCGAGGAGAAGATCAAATCGTTGCTCAGCCGCAAGTGCGGGGGCGAGCACGCTCCCGAAGGGCTGCGGGAACGCCTGATGATCGAGATCCGCCGGAACGTCGTGGTGAAGCGCACCGAGACGGAGGGCTGACGGCCGAAGGCCGATCGAACCGCCCGAGAACCATCGAAGGGGCCGGAAAGCGTGTGCTTTCCGGCCCCTTCGACGTCTGTGCCTACGCCTCAGGCGTTGGGACGCTTACCGTGGTTGGCGGCGTTACCCTTGCGGCTGCGCTTCTTGCGGCCTCGCTTACCCATGGTCGGGACTCCTTTCTCGTTCATTACAGTGTTTCACGTGTGGTTGGGTGGGCCTGTCGGCAGGTCCACCGTCACGTCCACGGATTGGGGTTTCGATGGCTGAAGACGTACGCGCCGAGATGGTTTCCACCGTCTTCGAGGTGGTGGTGAGCAAGGGGGACGTCGTCGACGTGGGCGACACCCTCGTGATCCTCGAATCGATGAAGATGGAGATCCCGGTCATCGCCGAGTCCGCCGGCACGGTCACCGCGCTCGATGTCGCCGTGGGTGATGTCATCCAGGCGGGCGATCTCATCGCAGTCATCTCCTGAACGGCGGGAAACCGGTGTCCACACTCAGTGCCCTGCTCGCCCAGCACACCGACCTGCCGGGTGCGGCGGTGGACCATCTCCAGCGCGTCGTCGGGGAATGGCAGTTGCTCGCGGATCTGTCGTTCGCGGACGTGCTGCTGTGGGTCAATGCGGAACCCAGCGACATCGTGTGCGTCGCCCAGTGCCGGCCCACCACGGCCTCGACCGTGCTGCCCGAGGACTCCGTCGGGACGATCGTGTCCGAGGACGAGCACCCGTACGTCCGGAAGGCGTTCGAGAGCGGAAAGATCGTCGTCGCGGACGTCGATCCGAACGACCCGGTGCCGCTGCGCCGCCAGGCCGTGCCGGTGCGCTGGGACGGCAAGGTCATCGCGGTGCTGAGCCGTGATGCGGCGCGCGTGTCCCGTCGTTCGACGAGTGCGCTCGAGACCGCCTATCTGGAATGCGCCGACGCGCTGTACCGGATGATCTGCGAGGGCACGTTCCCGACGCCGGAGTCCCGGTCGGACACCAAGTCGAGCCCGCGCGCCGGTGACGGGTTCATCCGTCTCGACCGTGAGGGGCGCGTGGTGTACGCGAGCCCCAACGCTCTGTCCGCCTACCACCGCATGGGTCTGAACTCCGACCTGGTCGGCCAGGACCTGATCGAGACGACGAGGGCGCTGGTCACCGATCCGTTCGAGAGCGGCGACGTCGCCGACTACCTCAGCGGTGCCGTGCAGGGCCGTATCGGTCAGCGCATGGAGATCGAGGCGCGCGGTGCGACGGTGTTGCTGCGGGCGCTGGTTCTGGCACCCGGCGGCCGACTCGAGGGTGCGGCGGTGGTGATCCGCGACGTCACCGAGGTCAAGCGTCGCGACCGCGCGTTGCTGAGCAAGGACGCGACGATCCGCGAGATCCATCACCGGGTGAAGAACAACCTGCAGACGGTCGCGGCGCTGCTGCGGCTGCAGGCGCGGCGCACCGGGAACGCCGAGGCCCAGCAGGCCCTCGGGGAGGCGGTGCGACGCGTGACGTCGATCGCGCTGGTGCACGAGGCGCTGTCGATGTCCGTCGACGAGGAAGTGGACCTGGACGATGTCGTCGACCGGTTGATCCCGATCGTCATCGACGTCGCGACGGTGGGCAACCAGATCCGGGTGCGACGCGAAGGCAGTCTCGGCGTGTTCCCGGCGGACCGGGCCACCCCACTCGTCATGGTGCTGACCGAGCTGGTGCAGAACTCCGTCGAGCACGCATTCGAGCCGGGCGCGCACGGGACCGTGACGCTGCGTGCGGACCGTTCGGCGCGGTGGCTCGACGTGGTCGTCCACGACGACGGCAAGGGCCTGCCGGAAGGTTTCGTGCTCGAGGAGGCCGACCGGCTCGGGTTGCAGATCGTGCGGACGCTGGTCGCTGCAGAGCTCGGCGGGACGCTGCGGCTCGAGCGGGGGGAGTCGGGCGGCACCGACGCGCATCTGCGGCTGCCGCTGGGCCGGGTGCCGGTGAACTGACCGGGGGTCCGTACCGCTTCTCGGGCGCTGCGTACCCGGAGTCGCCGCGTACCCGGGTCGCGGACCTGCCGCGGGCAGACAAAAGCCCGGCACCCGAAATGGTGCCGGGCTGTCCTCTTGCCCTGCGACGACCGCCCCGCCGTGAGGCAGGGTGGCGTCCGTGCTCTGTCTAGACGGCGGTGCGGGCGCGGGTACGGGCGTTGCGACGCTTGAGCGCGCGACGCTCGTCCTCGCTCATTCCACCCCAGACCCCGGCGTCCTGACCGGACTCGAGGGCCCAGGACAGGCAGTCCGCGACGACCGGGCAGCGGTTGCACACGAGCTTGGCATCAGCAATCTGCGCGATGGCCGGGCCGCTGTTTCCCACGGGGAAGAACAGCTCCGGATCCTCGTCGCGACAGATTGCCTTGTGGCGCCAGTCCATGCTTCTACTCTCCTTCGAAGGTGCTCTGCACCGGGGTGATTGGTTGCTGCAAGTTCGTGCGCGCGTCCGACATGTGTTTCCGCGCGGTTACTTGTGAATGCTTTCACGAACGAGCGTGAAGTCAATAGAATTCGCCCCGACCGTGGGCAAGCTCACGCCACCGGTGTTCAGGCATGTTGCCGATCTAACTTTTTACACCCTTGACAGCGGAAATGTAACCCAATTCACATAATCCCATTGTTGGAATTCATCGCGCGGGAGCCACCACATCGAGTATTGCGGGCACCGACACGAACTCGACCTCCTCGTGAAGGCCCAGGTAGTCGCCGTCGACCTGCAGACCGATCGGCCGGGAGGAGACCACCCGTACCCGTTCCACGTCGTCGGCCCGCAACAGATGTTTCGAACGGGGGTCGCCGTTCCGCGCAAGGAACTGTGTGATGACGCGCAGGCTCGGCAACACGGCCATCGTGCGCATCGCGAAGACGCCCAGACCCGTGTCGAACGAGGTGCCCGGATTGGTGTGGACCGGGCGCGTGTCCAGGAACGTCCACGGGCTCGAATTCGACACGAACGCGTAATAGACCCCGGACACCGGATCGCGGTCCGGCAATTCGACCGTGAGGGCGGGCTCGGCGCGTTTGGACGCGAAGAACTGAGCGATCGCGTGCCGCACGTACCGGGCGGTGGTGACCTTCTTGCCGCCGTCCCGGCTGATGTCGATCGCCTCACAGACCTGGGCATCGAGGCCCAGTCCGGCGTTGAAGACGAACCAGCGGCCCACGCAGTGACCGAGCCCGATCCGGCGGTGCGTGCGCTCGGCGAGCAGTCCGAGCAGTTGCTCGGTGGCCTCCATCGGGTCGGCGGACATTCCCAGCGACCGCGCGAACACGTTCGCGGAACCGCCCGGCACGACGGCCAGCAGCGGCAACGTCGGATCCGCAGGGTCGGACGGGGACCCCAGCAGGCCGTTGACGATCTCGTTGACGGTGCCGTCCCCGCCGTGCGCGACGATCACGTCCATGCCGTCGGCGTGGGCGGAGCGGGCCAGTTCTGCGGCGTGACCGCGATGTGTCGTGTGCGCCACGGTGAGTGCGACGGCGCCCCCGAGCGCGTGCGCGAGCCGGTCCCGGCCCGCGGGAGTGGTCGTCGTCGCATGGGGATTCACGATCAGCAGTGCGCGCACGGAGCATCAGCCTAAGTGGTCGCGATCGGGTCCACTACGCTGGCCGGGTGCCCATCGAGTCCCCCCGCAGCAGCGTTCCGTCGACCGTGCGCATCGCAGGTTCCCTCGTCGTCCTCGAGGGAATCGTCGCGATCGGGTTCGCGGTGTTCTCGGTCGTGCGTGCCCTGTCCGGGACCCACGACCAGAGCGTCACCAACGGATACGGACTGGCGTTGTGGCTGGGCATCCTGTTCGGCGGTGTGCTCGCCGCCGGGATCGCGCTGCTGCGCGGCAAGCGCTGGGGCAGGGCCGTCGCGGTCGTCGCGCAGTTGCTGCTGCTGCCGGTGGCGTGGTCGTTGCTGACCGACTCGCACCAGCTGGTGCTGGGCATCGTGTTGTCGGTGATCGTCGTGCCCGCGCTGGTGCTGTTGTTCGTACCGCAGACGACGACCTGGCTCGCGGAGGAGTACGCACCCGACGCCGAACACGGGTCGGACCCGGACGGCCGCTGACGGCTAGCTGCCGCCCTCCGCGCCCAGTGCGGTGAGAGCGTCGCCGGTCAGCCGGAAGGTGGTCCACTCGTCCTGCGGCACCGCGCCGAGCGCACGGTAGAACCCGATCGACGGGGTGTTCCAGTCCAGCACCGACCAACTGAGCCGGCTGTAGCCGTGTTCGACGCATTCGGCGGCCAGCGCAGCCAGCAGCGCGCGGCCGTATCCGTGCCCGCGGTGCTCGGGACGCACGAACAGGTCCTCGAGGTAGATCCCGTGCACGCCGTCCCAGGTGGAGAAGTTCAGGAACCACAGGGCCAGTCCGACGACCTCGCCGGTGTCGGTCTCGGCGACGTGCGCGAACGCCGCCGGGTGGGGACCGAACAGCGCGGTGTGGATCTGCTGGGGCACCACGGTGCATTCGTCGGGTGCCTTCTCGTACTCGGCGAGGCCGTGGATGAGACCGGTGACGGCATCGACATCGTCGGGGCGGGCGCGGCGGATCACGGTCGGCTGCCGTCCTTTTCGGGCGAATCGGGGGTTCGGATGTGCGCGGTGTGGCCTCAATTGTCGCGTGCCGGCGCGAAGTGCGCGAGGATCGACGCGTGACAACGGTACTTGCAGTGGCAAATCAGAAGGGTGGCGTCGCGAAGACGACCACCGTCGCGTCGCTGGGGGCGGCATTGGCAGGGGCGGGACAGCGGGTACTCGTCGTCGACCTCGATCCTCAGGGATGTCTGACGTTCTCGCTCGGGCACAACCCGGACCGGCTCGAACGGTCCGTGCACGACGTGCTCGTCGGGGACGCGGAGGCGAAGGAGGTTCTGCTCGACACGGACGAAGGGGTGAGCCTGCTGCCCGCGACGATCGATCTGGCGGGCGCCGAGGCGCTGCTGCTGATGCGTCCGGGACGGGAATTCACAATGAAGCGGGCGCTGGCGCCGCTGCTTCCGAACTTCGATGTCGTGATCATCGACTGCCCGCCGTCGCTCGGCGTGCTGACACTCAACGGTCTCACCGCCGCCGAGGCGGTGCTCGTGCCGCTGCAGTGCGAGACCCTCGCCCATCGCGGCGTAGGTCAGTTGCTGCGCACGGTCTCCGAGGTCAAGCAGGTGACCAACCCCGACCTGGAACTGCTCGGGGCGCTCCCGACGCTGTACGACGCGCGCACCACGCACAGCCGGGACGTGCTCGCCGACGTCGCGGACCGGTACGACATGCCGGTGCTGGCGCCGCCCATTCCCCGGACCGTCCGGTTCGCGGAGGCGTCGGCGTCCGGCGCGACGGTGCTCGCCGGCCGCAAGAACAAGGGCGCGCAGGCCTATCGCGAGCTCGCCGAGAACCTGCTCGGGTACTGGGCCGGCAAGGAGCGGGTGACGTTCGAACCCCAGTAACCCGAACCCGGGTAGCGCGACCTGCGGCAGCCCGGCCTCAGCGCAGCGCGACGACCTCGTCGCCGCGCTGTTCGAGGACGGTGCTGCCCGCGACCGCCACGGCCACCGGGCCGGCCTCCTCGCGGTCGACGGGGATGCGGCCCTGCACCGTGCCGGACGCCGGGTCGACGACCGCGAGGGCGTCGTCCACGGGCAGCAGCAGCGCACCGGCCATCGAGTCGCCCCAGCCGGTGGTGCCCGGCACGGTCCAGCGCGGCGCCAGATCCGTCGTTCCGAGACCGATGGTGGACTCGCCGGTCCACCACGTGACGATTCCGTCCCGGGTCTCGGCGGGGACGGTCGCGGCATCGGTGGCCGGACGGGGGAGTGGATATTCGGCGACGGTCTGCCCGGCTTCTCCGAAGACCTCGATGCGCGGTCCGGCCCCGGACCCGGGCGGCAGGTACAGGGCGGTGCGGTCGCCTGCGACGGCGATGACGCGTGTTCCGGGTGCGGGGGAGCCGGTCGGGTCCTGGGCCGCGTCGGCCAGCACCGACGACGCGAACTCTTCCGGTTTCTGATTGTCGTCGGGCACCGGATCGAGCAGTGTCAGCCGGTCGGCGTCCTCACCCGGGCAGTTCTCGACGACGGCGAGCCGGTTGTTGCTCGCGGCAGCGGACAGCAGCGTGCATCCGGTCCGCGGCTGCGCGTTCGGGTTGACCGGCGCGTCGACGCGCCCGTACTCGACGGTGCGGACCAGGTCCGAGCGCCACATCTCGAGGCGGGTGTCGCCCGTGGAGATCAGGTGGGTGCCGGCGTCGACGAGGACGACCGCGTCGTCGGCGTCGCTGCTCCGTTGGGCGCCCCGCGCCCCGGTGCCCGCGTTCAACTGGGTGACCTGGCTGCATCCCCGCCGGTCCCGGTAGACGGCCACGACCGTCTGCCACGCGGCGGTCGCCGCGCACAGCGGCATGTTCCGCTCGTAGATCCAGCGCTGGGCGCCGGTCTCCGGATCGCGACCGACGACGCTGCCGCCGTCGGCGGTCGCGACGGTCCCACCCACCACGAGCGGACGCGTGGTGGCGGCGCTGGCGGCACGCCACACCTCCCCGAGGGTGGCCGGAACCGTGGTCGCGGCGGCCGGGACGGTCACCGGCCCGTCCCACGTGATCGATGTCGTGCCGCGCGCATCGGATCGCAGCCAGACCACACTCGCCGCCACCACGACGGCGACGGCGAGTACGGCTGCGACGATCAGGTCGGTGCGCGTGCGGCGCTCGGGAGCGAGCACGTGGCCGCGGCTACTGGGCGGCCGAGGCCGAGACCGTGTCCTGCGTGGCTGCGGTGGCGTTGGAGGACGAACCGCCACGACGCCGCCGGCGACGGCGGCGGGCGGGAGCGGCGTCACCTTCCGCACCGGCTGGTGCCGCGGCGGTGCTCGGCGCGGACGCGTCCTGAGCGGCCACATCCGGGGTGCCGGCTTCGGGCGTGACGGGCCTGCCGCCGCGGGTACGACGACGCACCCGCGTGGTGGTGCGCTTCGGGCGTTCGCGGCGCGCTTCGCCGTCCGCCGCTTCGCCGGTGGCCGCGGTGCGGGCCTTGCGGACCGTGCCGGTTGCGCCCTCGGGGATGTTCAGCTCCTCGTACAGGTGCGGCGAGCTCGAGTACGTCTCGACCGGCTCCGGCATGCCCAGGTCGAGGGCCTTGTCGATGAGTTCCCAGCGCGGCACGTCGTCCCAGTCGACGAGCGTGATCGCGGTACCCGTGCGTCCGGCGCGACCGGTTCGGCCGATGCGGTGGACGTAGGTCTTCTCGTCCTCGGGGCACTGGTAGTTGATGACGTGCGTGACGTCGTCGATGTCGATGCCGCGCGCGGCGACATCGGTGGCGACGAGCACGTCGATCTTGCCGTTGCGGAACTTGTCGAGAGCCTTCTCCCGGGCGATCTGGCCGAGGTCGCCGTGGACGGCACCGCATGCGAAGCCGCGTTCGACGAGGTCGTCGGCGACCTTCTGGGCGGTGCGCTTGGTCCGGGTGAAGATCATCGTCGCGCCGCGGCCCTCGGCCTGCAGCACACGGGCGACGAGCTCGGCCTTGTCGAGGGCGTGCGCCCGGTACACGAGCTGGTTGGTGCGCTCGTGCACCGCCGACGACTCGGGCTCCTCGGCCCGGATGTGCGTCGGCTGCGTCAGGAACGTGCGGGCGAGGGTGATGATCGGTCCCGGCATGGTGGCCGAGAACAGCATCGTCTGACGACGGTCGGGGACCATGTTCAGGATGCGTTCGATGTCGGGGAGGAAGCCGAGGTCGAGCATCTCGTCGGCCTCGTCCATGACGAGCACGCCGATCTTGCCGAGGATCAGGTGACCCTGGTTCGCGAGATCCAGCAGGCGGCCGGGGGTGCCGACGACGACGTCGACGCCCTTCTGCAGCTGCTCGATCTGCTGCTCGTACGGGCGGCCGCCGTAGATCGCGAGGACCTCGAGGCCCTTCTTGCCGCTGCCGGGCAGGTACTTCGAGGCGTTCTCCAGGTCGCCGGCGACCTGGATGCACAGCTCCCGGGTCGGGACGATCACCAGGGCGCGCGGGGTGCCGTCGAGGGCGGTGGTTCCGGAACCCTCGGTGGTGACGCGATGCAGCAGCGGAACGCCGAAGCCGAAGGTCTTGCCCATGCCGGTGCGGGCCTGGCCGATGAGGTCGTCGCCGGCGAGGGCCAGCGGGAGCGTGAGCTCCTGGATGGCGAAGGTGCGCTCGATGCCGTGCTCGGCGAGGGCGCGGACGATCTCCTCGCGCACACCCAACTCCGCGAAGGTGGGGGCGACGTGGGTCGAATCGAGTTGTGCGGAAACGGTGGTTTCGGTGGCGTCGTCTTCGTGGTCGACAGTGATCTTGCTCAGGGGTCTGGCCTTCCTGGTCTCGGCACGCACGCACGAGGTGGAGAAGGCGACCGACTCAGCGTCTCAGCGCGAGCGTTCGGTTCAGCTCGGCGAGACGCGAGCGCGATCGGCGTCGGGTGCGCGCACATCATCGTTGAGGACTGCGGGCCGCATTGGACAGCTCGAAGCGCAGTCTTCCAGGACGATTGTACCGGTTCCGGCGAACGATACCCCGCGGTACTACGCTTTGTCGTCATGGGAGCCGAAACGTCGCCGTCCGCAGCATCATCCGAACCGACCATCGCACAGGCGCCGGTTCCGGCCGATCACCCGGGTGTCGCGGACCTGTTCGCGGTCCTCGCCTACGGTGAGATCTCCGCGTTCTACCGTCTCGCCGAGGACGCGAAACTGTCCCCGACCCTGCGCGGCCGCGTCGCGCTGGCGAGCATGGCCGCCGCCGAGATGAGCCACTTCGAGACGCTGCAGGAGGCGCTCGAGGCCCGCGGCGTCGAGATCTACGCGGCGATGGAGCCGTTCCGGCGGTCCCTCGACGCCTATCACGCGTGCACCACCCCGTCGACGTGGCTCGAATCGCTGGTCAAGGCGCACGTGGGCGACGGCATCGCCGCCGACTTCTACCGCGAGATCGCCGGCACCCTCGCACCGGAGGTCGCCTCGGTCGTCCGGGAGGTCCTCGCCGAGACCGGGCACTCGGACTTCGTGATCCACGAGGTGCGCGCCGCGGTCGAGAAGAGCAGCCTCGAGAAGGACCGGCTGATGCTGTGGGGACGCCGGCTGCTCGGTGAGGCGATCACCCAGGCCCAGTACGTGATGGCACAGCAGGAGAATCTCGCCGAGCTGGTCATCACCGCCACCGGCGACCTGACGAACATCGCCGCGTTGTTCGACCGCATGCAGGTCGAGCACGCCAAGCGGATGGCAGTGCTCGGACTGCACTAACCTGACGGAGACAGCTGTAGAGCACTGAGATTTCGGAGGTCCACCGTGGAGGTCAAGATCGGTGTCGCGGACAGCCCGCGCGAACTCACCGTGGTCAGCGACCAGACGCCCGACGAGGTCGAGGCGCTGGTGACGACCGCCCTGGCCGGCGGTAAGGACGGGGTGCTCGCCCTCGTCGACGAGAAGGGCCGCAAGCTCCTCGTCCAGGCATCGCGCATCACGTACGTGGAGATCGGCCCCGCCGACATCCGCAAGGTAGGGTTCGCGGCCGGCTGACCGGGGCGAGACGAACGAAGGGCCGGGGCGAGACGCCCCGGCCCTTCCTCGTTTCCGGTGTCGCTGCTGTCGGTGGCCCGGCTGTCAGCGCAGCCGCAGCTCGGGCTGCAGCGGCACGTGCTTGAGACCACCCCATGCCAGGGCGACGGTGGTGTCGACCGCGTCCTCCTTCGGGATCGGCCGGGCCGCCTCGAGCCAGTAGCGCGCGGTGAACTGGCTGGTGCCCACGAGGCCGACCGCGAGGATGCGCGCACGATAGGGATCGAGCCCGGAATCGTGGCTGACCAGGTCGAACACGGCATCCACGCATGCTTCGGTGGCCTGCTCGACCCGCTGCGCGACCTGCGGCTCACCCATCAGATCCGACTCGAACACGAGGCGGAAGCCCTGCGAGTCGTTGTCGACGAAGTCGAAGTACGCCTGCACCGCGGCGCGCACGCGCTGACGGTTGTCGGTCGTCGAACGCAGCGCCTGGCGGACACTGGCGATGAGAATGTCGACGTAGCTCTGCAGCACCGCGCAGTACAACTCGAGCTTGCCGGGGAAGTGCTGGTAGAGCACCGGCTTGCTGACGCCGGCGCATTCCGCGATCTCGTCCATTCCGGCCGCGTGGTAGCCACGTGTCACGAAGACCTCGCTCGCGGCGGCGAGAAGCTGGGCCCGACGTTCGTCACGAGGCATTCGTGCGCCCCGCTTGGCTCCGGTGCCTGAGGTGTTGCCCCGGCCGGAAGTGCGGTCGGCGAGTTCGGTCATGTCGCTCCCAAATCTGCACAAGTCGTCGGCAGTGACGGAGCCAAGGTGATGGGCACCACTGTCGACGTCGATCGTCCTTGCAGGTTACAGGCAGGGCACCTTGCGGGTGCGTACCGCCCTACCGACGAGTATCCCCGCGGCGGGTACTTCAAGCGGGCCGAGGAGCGACTTCACCGACGAATTTGCGCGATGTGACATTCTGGCATCCGTGACCGACCGAGGAGGATTGCGAGCGGCAGGCGCCCCACCCGACGCCCCGCAGACGCCACACCGGGCATCCGGGGAACCATCGCACCGGACGTCACACCAGCCGTTGCGCGCGCAATGGGACCCCGTCGGAGGAGCGGATCGGCCGCCCCGGCGTCCGCGGCCGGAGCGCGACGTCCGCAAGCAGTCCAAGGTGGGACGCTTCGTCTCGACCTACGGGTGGCGGGCTTACGCCATCCCTGTCCTCGTCGCCGTCACCGGCTTCGTCGTGTGGGACGCCGTGCGCGCGGTACCGGCGCAATCCGACGACCCGGTCGCTGCGGACGAGGCCACCGTGGCCGAGATGCCGCAGCCGGACGGCCTGTTCCCGGCCGGCACCGGACCCGGCGAGCTTCCCGACGGCGGACCGTTCACCGTGACCGGCGCGGGTACCTGGCACATGGTGCCGGGCACCACCGCGCAGGTCGGCGCCGGCACGAAGAAGGTGTACACCTACACGGTCGAGGTCGAGGACGGGGTGGACGCGACCGGGTACGGCGGTGAAGCCGCGTTCGGCCGGATGGTCGACGAGACCCTCGCCAACCCGAAGAGCTGGACGAACAGCCCCGACTTCGCGTTTCGGCGGGTCGACACCGGCGACCCCGACTTCCGGGTCTCGCTCACCTCGCAGATGAGCATCCGTCAGTACTGCGGTTTCGACATCCCCCTCGAGGGATCGTGTTTCAACCCCGGCGCCGAGCGGGTGCTGCTCAACGAGGCCAGGTGGGTGCGCGGCGCGGTCGCCTTCCAGGGCGACATCGGCTCGTACCGGCAGTATCAGATCAACCACGAGATCGGGCACGCCATCGGCTTCGCCGCGCACGAACCGTGCCGGAGCCAGGGTGGCCTCGCGCCGATCATGATGCAGCAGACGTTCGGGGTCGCGAACGACGACATCGCCCGCGTCGATCCCGGGGGAGTCGTACCCGCGGACGGGCTGATCTGCCGGTTCAATCCCTGGCCGTTCCCGCGCGGGTGAACCCGGCGTCCGGCCCGTCGCGGCGCCTGATGTGAGAATGGGCGTCGTACCGTCGAGCGCGCCGAGGAGCCTGTCGTGACCGCACTGCCACCGCTGGTGGAACCCGCCGCCGAACTGACGCGGGAGGATGTGGCCCGCTACAGCCGGCACCTGATCATCCCGAATGTGGGGGTCACCGGACAGAAGCGGCTCCGCAACGCGAAGGTGCTGTTCATCGGCGCAGGCGGCCTCGGGTCCCCGGCACTGCTGTATCTGGCCGCGGCCGGGGTCGGCACGATCGGCATCGTCGAGTTCGACGAGGTCGACAGCTCCAATCTGCAGCGCCAGATCATCCACGGACAGGCCGACGTCGGCCGGTCGAAGGGGGAGAGCGCCCGCGAGACCATCGTCGGCATCAACGACACCGTCGAGGTTCGTCTGCACCCGGTACGCCTAGACACCACCAACGCGGTCGAGATCTTCCGGGAGTACGACCTCATCGTCGACGGCACCGACAACTTCGCGACCCGCTATCTCGTCAACGACGCCGCGATCCTCGCCGGCAAGCCGTACGTGTGGGGATCGATCTTCCGGTTCGAAGGTCAAGTGTCGGTGTTCTGGGAGGATGCGCCGGGCGGGGTGGGCCTGAACTACCGCGACCTGTACCCGGAGGCGCCGCCGCCCGGCATGGTGCCCTCGTGCGCCGAGGGCGGGGTGCTCGGTGTGCTGCCCGGCACCGTCGGGTGCATCATGGCCACCGAGGCGATCAAGCTCATCACCGGTATCGGTGACACCCTGCTGGGCCGGCTGATGATCTACGACGCACTCTCGATGACGTTCCGGACCGTCACGTTGCGCCGGGATCCCGGCCGCGTCCCGGTCACCGAACTCGTCGACTACGACGAGTTCTGCGGGGTGGTGTCCGAGGAGGGCGTGGCCGCCGCCGCCGAATCCACCGTCACCGCAACGGAATTGCGCGACATGCTCGACTCCGGCCGTGAACTCGCGCTCATCGACGTCCGGGAACCCGTCGAGTGGGACATCATGCACATCGACGGCGCCCGCCTGATTCCCAAGGACCGCATCCTGTCCGGTGAGGCACTCGCGGAACTTCCGCAGAACGTTCCGCTCGTCGCGTACTGCAAGACCGGTATCCGGTCCGCGGAGGTGCTCGCCGCACTCAAACGGGCCGGATTCGCGGACGCGACCCACCTGCAGGGCGGGGTCGTCGCGTGGGCACAGCAGGTCGATCCCTCGCTGCCGCTGTACTGAGTACTGTCACGTTGTCCCCGGTCACAGAATTCTGTGGGCGCAGGATCCTGTGATCATCGACAACGGAGTGCCTTCCCGGATCGCGCCGTGCACGACGGTACGGTGAGCGTCGTGAGCTCACTCGAACCCCCGCAGCACGTGCGCTCCACGTTCGGCCTCCGCGACGTCGAACCGGTACCGCTCGGCTCGGACTGGGACGGCGGCTGGCGATGTGGAGACGTGGTGCTCTCTCCGGTGGCCGATCACGCCCGCGCGGCGTGGTCGGCGAAGGTCCGCGAGACACTCAGCGTCGACGGGCTGCGTCTGGCCCGCCCGGTCCGTTCCACGGACGGCCGATACGTCGTGTCCGGGTGGCGCGCCGACACCTACATCGTCGGCACCTCGGAACCGCGCCACGACGAGGTGGTGTCGCTGTCGTTGCGTCTGCACGCCGCGACCGCGCAACTCGAGCGTCCCCGGTTCCTGATGCAGCCGCCGGTCGCGCCGTGGGCCGACGTCGACGTGTTCGTCGCCGCCGACCGGGCAGCCTGGGAGACCGTGCCGATGCGTTCGGCGCGGGCGGCCGGTGCGCCGGAGACCACCACACCGGACGGACGCAAGAGCCTGGATCTCATCAATCAGCTCGCGACCTTCCGTAAACCCGTCCATCTGCCGGACCAGCTCGTGCACGGCGATCTGTTCGGGACCGTCCTGTTCGCGGGCCGGGCCGCTCCCGGGCTGACCGACATCACGCCGTACTGGCGGCCCGCGTCGTGGGCGGCGGCCGTGGCCGTCGTCGACGCGCTGTCCTGGGGTGGCGCCGACGACGCGCTGATCGCCCGCTGGGACGATCTGCCCGAGTGGCCCCAGATGCTGTTGCGTGCCGTGATGTTCCGGTTGGCCGTGCACGCGCTGCATCCGCGGTCGACCGAGGAGGCGTTCCCCGGTCTGGCGCACACCTCCGATCTGGTGCGGCTGTTGCTGTAGTTCGCCCTCACAGGGTGGCCTGCGCGTGAGTGAGAAACTCTTGACGCGGAGGTCACCGCGGGCAGCACCGCGGCAACACCCACTTCCTACCTTGGGTTCATCACGAATCCGAGAGAGGTGGGGCGGGGTGGCTGCGACTATCGAAAACGAAACGCTGCGAGCGAAATTCGCGCGGAAGCACAACATCGAGCACTGGGACGCCGAAGACGTCGAGGCGTGGGAGTCCGGTAACAAGGACATCGCGAAGCGGAACCTGATCTGGTCCGTCATCGCCGAGCACGTCGGTTTCTCGGTGTGGTCCATCTGGTCGGTCATGGTCCTGTTCATGCCCACCGACGTCTACGGCATCGACGCCGCCGGCAAGTTCTTCCTGGTGGCGGTGCCGACACTGGTCGGCTCGCTCCTGCGCATTCCCTACACCGTCGCGACGGCGCGTTTCGGTGGCCGCAACTGGACGATCTTCAGCGCGCTGGTGCTGTTCGTGCCGCTGCTGGCAACGCTCTACCTGATGCTCAACCCCGGCTACTCGTACACCACGTTCATGCTGGTCGCCGCGATCGCCGGTGTCGGCGGCGGCAACTTCGCCTCGTCGATGACCAACATCAACGCGTTCTACCCGCAGCGACTGAAGGGCTGGGCGCTCGGACTCAACGCCGGCGGCGGCAACATCGGTGTGCCGGTCGTCCAGCTCATCGGTCTGCTCGTCATCGCCACCGTCGGCAACACCGAACCGTGGATCGTGTGCGCCGTCTACCTGGTGGCGTGCGGTGTCGCGGCGGTCGGAGCGGCGTTGTTCATGGACAACCTCGGCGGCCAGAAGGCGGACCTGCGGGCGATGGGCGAGGCCCTGAAGTTCCGCGACTCGTGGATCGTGTCCTTCCTCTACATCGGCACGTTCGGCTCGTTCATCGGCTTCAGCTTCGCGTTCGGCCAGGTCCTGCAGATCAACTTCCTCGCCGGTGGTGACACGCCCGCCCAGGCGGCACTGCACGCCGCGCAGATCGCGTTCATCGGCCCGCTGCTCGGTTCGATCTCCCGTCCCTACGGCGGCAAGCTCGCAGACCGCATCGGCGGCGGCCGCATCACGATGGTCACCTTCGCCGCGATGGCTTTGGCGGCCGGTGTCCTGATCGTCGCCGGTGTCCTCGACGACGCGTCGGCGGGCGCCCCCACCGGCGGCATCATGACCGCCTACGTCCTCGGCTTCATCGCACTGTTCCTGCTGTCGGGTATCGGCAACGGCTCGGTGTACAAGATGATCCCGTCGATCTTCGAAGCCAAGGCGCAGAGCCTCGACCACCTCGACCGCGCAGCCAAGGCCGTCTGGTCGCGCACCATGTCCGGCGCGCTCATCGGCTTCGCCGGCGCGATCGGCGGGCTCGGCGGCGTCGGCATCAACCTGGTGCTCCGCGCCTCCTACGCCGGCGAGGCGAAGTCCGCGACGATGGCCTTCTGGGTCTTCGGGGCCTTCTACCTGGTGTGCATCGCCGTCACCTGGCTGGTCTTCCTCCGCACCCCCCGCACGGCGGCCGTCACCGAGACCGCCGAAGCGGACCGTCCGTCCGTCCCGGTCGTCTGACGCCGTACCCCGGCACTGATCCACCCTGCACGAGAGAAAGCGAAATCCCATGAGCCGCAAGAACGTTGTCGTCGTCGGACACGGAATGGTCGGACACCGCTTCGTCGAAGCGCTGCGTGCCCGCGACGAGCACGACACCTGGTCGGTGACGGTGTTGAGCGAGGAGACGCAGCCTGCCTACGACCGCGTCGGTCTGTCCTCCTACGTCGGCTCGTGGGATGCGAAGGAACTCGCGCTCGCCGGCAACACCTACGACGGTGACGACCTCGTCGACCTGAAGCTCGGCACGCGCGCCGCGGCGATCGACCGCGCCGCGCGCACCGTCACCACCGACGGCGGCGAGGTGATCGGGTACGACGCGCTGGTCATGGCCACCGGTTCGTATCCGTTCGTGCCGCCGATCCCCGGCAAGGACCTGCCCGGCACGTTCGTCTACCGCACCCTCGACGACCTCGACGGCATCCGGGCCGCGGCCGACGCCGCCGGACCCGGTGCCGTGGGTGTGGTGGTCGGCGGTGGCCTGCTCGGCCTCGAGGCCGCCAACGCCCTGAAGCTGATGGGCATGACGCCGCACGTCGTCGAGTTCGCGCCCCGGCTGATGCCGCTGCAGGTCGACGAGGGCGGCGGCAACGTGCTGGCCCGGCTCGTGACCGACCTGGGCCTGACCGTGCACACCGGGGTCGGTACCTCGGCGATCACCGAAGGTCCCGCAGGGCTGAAGGTCGAACTGTCCGACGGTTCCGTCATCGACGCTTCGGTGCTGGTGTTCTCGGCCGGTGTCCGCCCGCAGGATGCGCTCGCCCGCGACACCGGCCTCGAGGTCGGCGCACGCGGCGGCATCCTCACCGACATCGGCTGCCGCAGCGTCACCGACGAGTCGGTGTACGCGGTCGGCGAGTGCGCGGCCGTCGAAGGCACCTGCTACGGCCTCGTCGCCCCCGGCTACAGCACCGCCGAGGTCGTCGCCGACCGTCTGCTCGGCGGCGACGCCGAGTTCCCCGGCGCCGACCTGTCCACGAAGCTCAAGCTGCTCGGCGTCGATGTCGCCAGCTTCGGCGACGCCCACGCGACCACCCCGGGTGCGCTCGAGGTGGTGCTGTCCGACGCCGCGAAGGGCACCTACGCCAAGCTCGTCGTCTCGGACGACGCGAAGATCCTGCTCGGGGGCATCCTCGTCGGCGACGCCTCGGCGTACGGGTCGCTGCGGCCGCTCGTCGGGCGGGAGCTGCCCGGCGACCCCGCGGCCCTGATCTCCCCGGCCGGTGAGAAGCCCGGCGCCGGCTCGTTGCCGGACGACGCCGAGGTCTGCTCGTGCAACGGCGTCACGAAGGGCACGATCTGCGGCGCGATCTCGGAGGGCGCCTGCGACATCGCGCAGGTCAAGGCGTGCACGAACGCCGGTACCACCTGCGGTGGCTGCCTGCCGACCATCAAGCAGCTGCTCGCGTCGTCCGGGGTGGAGCTCAGCAAGGCGCTGTGCGAACACTTCGAGCAGTCCCGCGCCGAGCTGTTCGAGATCGTCCAGGCCACCGGAATCCGCACGTTCTCCGCGCTGATCGCCAGGTACGGCAAGGGCTCCGGGTGCGACATCTGCAAGCCGGTGGTCGCCTCGATCCTCGCCTCCACCGACTCGGACCACATTCTGCACCCGAAGCAGGCCGGTCTGCAGGACACCAACGACCACTTCCTCGCGAACATCCAGAAGAACGGCACCTACTCGGTGGTGCCGCGCATGCCGGGCGGCGAGTGCACCCCGGAACAGCTGATCGTGATCGGCGAGGTGGCCCGCGACTTCGGGCTCTACGTGAAGATGACCGGCGGCCAGCGGATCGACCTGTTCGGTGCGCGCGTCGAGCAGCTGCCGCTGATCTGGAAGCGGCTCGTCGACGCCGGCATGGAGTCGGGTCAGGCCTACGGCAAGTCGCTGCGGACCGTGAAGAGCTGCGTCGGTTCGACGTGGTGCCGGTACGGCGTGCAGGACTCCGTCGGGATGGCCGTCGACCTGGAGCTGCGCTACCGCGGTCTGCGTTCACCGCACAAGCTCAAGTTCGGTGTCTCCGGGTGCGCCCGCGAATGCGCGGAGGCCCGCGGCAAGGACGTCGGTGTCATCGCCACCGAGAGCGGCTGGAACCTGTACGTGTGCGGCAACGGCGGCCAGTCGCCCAAGCACGCGCAGTTGCTCGCCGGGGGTCTCGACGACGACACCCTCGTCAAGTACATCGACCGGTTCCTGATGTTCTACATCCGCACCGCGGACCGGCTGCAGCGCACCGCGCCGTGGCTGGAGGCGATGGAGGGCGGTCTCGACCACCTCCGTGAGGTCGTGTGCGAGGACAGCCTCGGTATCGCCGCCGAACTCGAGGCCGCGATGGCCAAGCACGTCGAGGGCTACCGCGACGAGTGGGCCGGCGTGCTCGAGGACCCGGAGAAGCTCGCCCGGTTCGTCTCGTTCGTCAACGCACCCGACGAGGCCGACCCGACCGTTCAATTCGACGAGACCGGGAAGCGGAAGGTTCCCGTCCTGGTCGGGATGCCCGCTTACCGGCCGGGAATCTCCGGGTAACTCGCCCGAAACACCGGACCCGGATGATTTCGTCAGTACTTTCGAGGGAGGACCTATGACCGTCATCGAGATGCATGGCGCAGCGGGAACGACGCGCCAGAGCGTGTTCGACGGCCGCTTGGAATGGACGTCTGCGTGCCCGCTCAGCCGGCTGGTACCCGGCTGTGGAGTCGCGGTACTGCTGCGCGGGGGCGAGCAGGTGGCGCTGTTCCTGCTCGACGACGGCACGCTGCGTGCCGTCGGCAACATCGATCCGTACGCCCGCGCCGCGGTGATGTCGCGCGGACTCGTCGGGGACCGGGCGGGCGAGCCGACCGTGGCCTCCCCGCTGCTCAAGCAGGTGTTCTCGCTCAACGACGGTCGCTGCCTCGACGACCCCGAGGTGTCGCTGCCGGTGTACGACGTGCGCGTCTGGGCCGGCGTGGTGCAGATCCACAGCAAGCGGATGACGGGCGCCGCCGACGCCGGCGAGCTTTCGTGAGCGACGGCACCGAGCCGTTGCGGGGATTCACCATCGGGGTGACCGCGTCGCGCCGCGCGGAGGAGTTCACGACGCTGCTCACCCGCCGCGGCGCGGAGGTCGTCCTCGCCCCGGCGATCCGCATCATCCCGCTGTCCGACGACACCGAGCTCGAACGGGTCACCCGCGACATCATCGCGAACCCGCCGGACATCACGGTCGCCACCACGGCGATCGGATTCCGGGGCTGGATCGGTGCGGCGGAGGGCTGGGGCCTGTCCGAGGATCTCACCGAGGCCCTCGGCGGCAGCCGGATTCTGGCGCGCGGCCCGAAGGTGACCGGCGCGATCCGCGCCGCCGAGCTGCGGGAGGAGTGGTCCCCGGCATCGGAATCGTCGGCCGAGGTGCTCGCCCACCTGCTCGCCGAGGGCGTCGAGGGGCAGCGCATCGCGGTGCAGCTGCACGGCGAGCGCACCGAATGGGAACCCGGCGCCGACCTGTGCGAGGAACTGCGCGCGGCCGGTGCCGAGGTCGTCGCCGTCCCGGTCTACCGGTGGACCCCGCCGGAGGATCCGACCGCGCTGGACCGGCTCATCGAACAGATCGCCGACTACGGGCTCGACGCGGTCAGCTTCACCAGCGCACCGGCTGTGGCGTCCCTGCTGATGCGGGCCAAGCAGACCGGGATGCTCGAACTGGTGCTGCGCGCGATGCGCAGCGGCGTCACCGCCGTGTGCGTCGGCCCCGTCACGGCCGCGCCGCTCGCCGCACTCGACGTGCCGGTCACCATGCCGGCCCGGGCCCGGCTCGGTTCCCTGGCCCGGCACCTCGCCGAAGAACTACCCCGCCGGGCGGTCCGCATCGAAGCCGGCGGGCACGTCCTGGGTATGCGCGGACGCTGCGTCATCGTCGACGAGGAGAAGCGCTGCCTCGCCCCGGCCGGAATGGCCCTGCTCCGCACGCTCGCGTCCCGTCCCGGACGGGTCGTCGCGCGCGAGGAGCTGCTCGCCGCTCTTCCCGGCGGTGGGGGAGACACCCACGCGGTCGAGACCGCCGTGGCACGACTGCGGTCGTCGCTCGGCGCGCCTGCGATCGTGCAGACCGTCGTCAAGCGGGGTTACCGCCTCGCCGTCGACCCGGAGGATATGCGCTGATGACTCGACCCCAGTTGCTGCTCGTCGCCCACGGCACCCGCAATCCGCGCGGTGTCGACATGATCGCCTCGCTCGCCGACGCCGTCGCCGGGCGGGTCGGCTCCACCCGCGTCGCGTTCGTGGACGTGCTCGGTCCGTCGCCGGCGGAGGTCCTGCGCGACTCGTCCCGCCCCACGGTGCTGGTGCCGGCGTTCCTCGCGTCCGGCTACCACGTGCACAGCGACGTGCCGCAGGAGGTCGCGGCGAGCGGGCACACCGCGGTGTCGGTGACCGGAGCCCTCGGCCCCGACCCGATCCTTGCTCAGGTGCTCGTGCAGCGGCTCGAGGCCGCCGGATGGCGCCCCGGGGACGCAGTGGTCCTCGCCGCCGCCGGATCGTCCGATCCGCGTGCGCTGCGCGACGTGCGCAGCGCCGCCCGCATGCTGTCCTCGCTGGTCCGCACCACCGTGCGCATCGCATATGTCGCCACCGGTTCACCCCGGGTCCCCGAGGTGGTCGACACCCTGCGCGCGCAGGGGGCGCGCAGGGTGTTCATCGCCTCGTATCTGCTCGCGCCCGGTCTGTTCCATTCCCGGCTCGCCGACGCGGGTGCCGACGGGGTCGCCGCGCCGCTCGGCGTCACCGATTCGATCGTCGATCTCCTCGCGCAGCGCTACCACGAGGGCGCGCGGCTCGTCGGTGGGCCTGCGGCCCCGGTGTCTCTTTATGGCGGTCCCAACCGCCACTAGTGCACACCGGCAATCACCGGGGCAGCGGCACGATCTCGACGAGATCGCCGTCGGCCGCGCCCGGTGGAACCAGCGCGATCGCCTGCCGGTCGATCAACCCGGCGAGGTGCGCTGTCCGGATCGCGTTGTCGCACAGCCATGTTCCGTCGGGAAGTCGGCGCGCGGGCAGCAGTCGGGTCACGTCTCCGACCACCTCCGAGGCGTTCGCCAGTGGGGCCGTCCACGGCACGGCCGGGGTCCGGCAGGTGCGACCGTCGATCACCGCGGGCAGCATGACCAGCAACGTGGCGATCGCCGCGACCGGGTTGCCGGGCAGGCCCAGCACCGCTCGGCCGTCCGGCAGCGCCGCAGCGACCTGGGAACCGCCCGGCTTGCACCGGACACGTTCGACGGCGATGTGTGCGCCGGCGCGGGTCAGCGCACCGCGTAACTGATCGGCGGCGCCCCCGCCGGTGGCGCCGACCACGACGATCGCGTCGACGTCCGTGGTTTCGTGCAGCAACCGGTCGAACCCGTCCTCGGTGTCGCGCAGGTGCGCCTCGCTCACCGCGTCGGCGCCGCACCACCGGACGAACTGCGCGAGGACCGGCCCGAGCGAGTCGCGGGTCTGGCCCGCGCGCAGCGGACCGTCGCGCCGGATCTCGTCGCCGCTGACGACGACGTGCACCCGCACCGGTCCGCGTGCCTCGACGTCGGTGACCTCGCCGCTCAGTGCGGCCGACACGACCGCCGGATCGATCCCCGTACCCGGTTGCGCGAGAGCGAATCCGGGCTGCCAGTCCTCGCCGCGCCGGCGGGTGTCGTCGCGGACGGGGGCATCCGGGCGGCGGCGGAGCATCCCGCCTTCGCCGACGTCGACGTGTTCGTCGCGCACGACCGCGGTCGCGCCGGGCGGCAGATGCGCACCGGTCGCGATGCGCGCGGCCTGCCCGGCGGTGAGGGTGAACCCGCTGTCCGAGCCCGCGCGCCGGATCTCGCTGCGCAGCGTCCACGGTTCGTCGCCCGCGACCGCGTATCCGTCCATCGCGGACACCGCCACGGGCGGCAGGGCCTCCGCCGCGACCAGCGGTGCCGAGAGGGTCGCGCCGAGCGACTCGCGTACCGGCAGTTTTCGAACGGGCAACGGCTGCATGACATTTCGCACGAGCTCGCGTGCACGGTCCGGGTTCGCGGCGACGGTTCCGGGCCGGCCGGAGCGGGCGCGGTGCAGATCCTCGGGAGTGTCGCAGTCCGCGGTGCCGGACACGGGGACCGTCACGTACCGGTCCGGCAGCAGCGCCTTCATCGGCTGGTTCGCGACCTCCCCGCCGAGGTCGTCGAGGCGCGTGGCGAGCGCGGCGCCGCGCCAGGCCGCGAGCAGGAACTGGATGCGGCCGTCCCCGTCGACGGCGAACGCGGCGTCCGCGTCCGGATCGGCGCTCAGCGCGTCGAGCAAGGCGATCAGCGTGTCCGCGGTGACGAACGGCAGATCGGACGCGAGCGTCAGGACGGGTGCGTCGCGGGGGATCGGGGCGGCGGCGATCGCGGCCACCGGACCGCCGCCGGCGGGGGTCTCCTGGACTTGGCCGATCGCGGGGGCGAGGTCGTCGCGGTGCGGCCCGACGACGGTGACGCGCCGGCAGGCCGAGACCGCGGTGAGGGCGCTGTCGAGCATGCGCCGGCCGTGCACGACCAGTGCCGGTTTGTCGACGCCACCCATCCGGGTCGCTCGTCCGCCCGCGACGACGACGGCTTCGGAACCGCTCAACGTGGTCATGACGACCATGCTGCCGCACCGCGCCGGGACCGGTGCGGGCGACCGGTGTGTCGGCGGCCACTGGTGCGTGCGGGTGAGAACGGGTGCCGTCCGCGGGGATTTTCGTGTATTCCTCGAAGTCGGCGAAAGGAATTGCATGCGAATCGGATTGACAGGCGGCGCCACGTCGACCGACAAGGTGGTCCGGCAGGCGCAGCAGGCGGAAGCGGACGGATTCGCGTCGCTGTGGTTCGCCAGTGGTGTGCTCGGCGATCCGCTGGCCGCGATGGCGGTCGCGGGGCGGGCCACGACCGCCATCGAACTGGGTACGGCAGTGCTGCAGACCTACCCGTGCCACCCGCTGCTGCAGGCCAATCGGGTGGCCGCGACCGCCGAGGCGATGGGACGCCCCGGCCTCACCCTCGGGCTCGGCCCGTCGCACGAATCCTCGGTCCGCGACGTCTACGGCCTGTCCTACGACCGGCCCGGCACGAACATCGAGGAGTACGTGGGCATCGTCACGGCCCTGCTCCGCGGTGACGACGTCGACGTGCGGGGCACCGAGTGGACGACGCGCAGCGCTGGGCGCATGACCCCGGTCGCGCATCCGGTGCCTGTGCTGCTGTCGGCCATGTCGCCACGCATGCTGCGGGTCGCGGGCAGCCACGCCGACGGCACGATCCTGTGGATGGCGTCGGCGCCGGTGATCGAGTCCCGGATCGTGCCCGCCCTGCACGCCGCGGCGCAGCAGGCGGGACGGCCCGCGCCGCGTGTCGTCGCCGGATTGCCGGTCGCGGTCCACGACGACGTGGCGCAGGCCCGGATCGCCTGCGCCGGGACCGCCGGTTCCTACGCCGCGGTGCCCGCCTACCGCCGCGTCCTCGAGGCCGCAGGCGCATCGCAGCCTGCCGATGTCGCGGTCGTCGGGGACGAGATGTCGGTGCGGGCTCAGTTGCGGTCGCTGGTCGCCGCCGGCGTGACCGACGTGTGGGCGGCGCCGTTCCCGGTCGGGGACGATCCGCGCGCGTCGTTGCGGCGCACCCGGGACCTGCTGCGGGAACTGGCAGCCGAGCCGGACTGACCGGCCTGCCTAGGGTGGAGTGGTGAGCCCGATCGTCATCGCCGCCGTACCGCCCGGACCGAACGTTCCCACCGACGGGCTTGCAGGATGGGTGTTGTCGCTGATGGATCGGCTCGGCGGTCTCGGCGCAGGCCTGGCGATCGCGCTCGAGAACTTCTTCCCGCCGCTGCCCAGTGAGGTGATCCTGCCGCTCGCGGGATTCGCGGCCGGACTCGGCAGTTTCACGCTGGCGTCGGCGCTGATCTGGACGACCCTCGGGTCCCTGCTCGGCGCGCTGGGCCTCTACGCGCTTGGACGCGTGGTCGGGGAGGAGCGGATCCGCCGGATGGTGGACCGGATGCCGCTGGTCGACGTCGCCGATCTCGACCGGACGGTGGACTGGTTCCACCGGCACGGCGGCAAGTCGGTGTTCTTCGGGCGCATGATCCCGCTGTTCCGCAGCCTCGTGTCGATTCCCGCCGGGGTCACCCGGATGCCGGTGTGGCGGTTCGCGGTCCTCACCACCGCCGGCAGCGCGATCTGGAACGCGGTGTTCGTGCTGGCCGGGTTTGAACTGGGACAGAACTGGTCGCGGATCCAGCCGTACGCGGCGGGCTTCCAGCGCATCGTGATCGTGGTGGCCGTCGTCGCGGTCGCCGTCCTCGTCGTCCGACGGGTGCGGCGCCGACGGGCGCGGAGTCGCAGCACCGATGGGTGAACGGGCTCAGAACCGGTGCCGGGCCGCCGCGAGATCGACCCGGTCCCCGCGGATCGGTGTGCCTTCGAGGGCGAGCCGCGCGAGTTGACGGTGAGCCAGGTGCTGGGCGGGTTTCCCGGACGCCGGCAGCACCCGGTGCCACGGCAGGTCGGCGCTGTCGGTGCGCATGATCCACCCCACGGTGCGCGGGCTCGACAGGCCCGCGGCGTCGGCGATGTCGCCGTACGTCGCGACCCGGCCCGCGGGAATTGACGCGACCAGTTCCCGGACCCGTTCGATCTGGGCGTCGGTGGTCGCGGCCATCTACAGCATCCTGCGCATCAGGGCCGCGGTCTCCTCGGGCCGTGCCTGGTCGATCATGTGGTCGCAGTCCATCTCGAGTTCGGTGAGATTCGCGCCGAGACGCTCGGCGAGCGCGGCGCGGAATTCGTCGGTGACGTACGGCGGCTGGACCTTCGCCGCACGCACCACGGTCGTCGGGAGGTGCGCGGGCGGGAGCACGAAGTCGCGGGCCAGTTCGCTCCAGGACGTCACCAGCGCCGGCACGAACAGGCGCCAGTTCACCCGCCCGGACTCCAGCTCGACGAGATGTTCCGCGATCTCGGCGTCGAGCAGTTCCTCGGCGACGTCACCCCACGAGCCGTGCACCTTCTCGGAACGGGCTTCCGCGGCGTCGGTGTAGTCGGGGTACCGGACCGTGAGATCCGCGATCTCCTGCATGCGGTCGGGCGGCAGGCCGATCGCCGGATCCAGCAGCAGCAGCCCGCGCACCCGCTCGGGCGCGGTGGCCGCGAGATGCACCGCGAGGGCCCCGCCGAACGAATGCCCGACGACGAGCACCGGTCCGGTGGTGTGCGCGTCGAGCACCCCGAGCAGGTCCTGTACGTGCGTCTCGAAGTTCCACGGCGGCGTCCACGGCGACCGGCCGTGCCCGCGCAGATCCGGCGCGGCGAACCGGGCCTCCGGTAGATACCGGGTTGCGATGTTCTCCCACCGGCGGCCGTGCCCGGTCAACCCGTGCAGGGCCAGGATCTGCGGGCCGTCCGCAGGTCCGAACAGGTGGGTGTGCAGAGGTGACGGAGGCGTGTTCACGCCGATCACTATCGCAGTCCGCTCGTGGCCGTGCTGTCCGAGAGGCTGTCCGAGTGCCGGGCCGGGGTCGTGCGGGTTCCGTGTCGGACCCTTCTGATGGGATATCGGACATGACCGACGCCGACACCCGTACGCTCGACCGGCCGCGCCGTCCGGCCGCGCGGCTGGTGCAGCGACCGGACACGGCGCCCCCGCGCCGCGAATGGCCCGAGGACGTGCGGAAGGTGTTCGCGGATGCCCCGCCGTTGCCGCGCTGGCGCCCCTGGCAGATTCTCGGCGGCCCCGGCACCGGCAAGACGTCGCTGCTCGTCGACCTGGCGGTCTCCCGGATCGCGGCCGGGGCCGAACCGGAATCGGTGCTGGTGCTCACCCATTCGCGCCGCGCCGCGACCGCGGTGCGCGAGGAGATCACCGCGGGCCTGCTGCGCGAGGGGACCGTCACCGGTGCCCGCGCCACCCGGGAGCCGCTTGTCCGGACCGTGCACTCCTACGCCTTCGCGGTGCTGCGGCTGCAGGCGTCGCGGCACGGCAATCCGCCGCCACGGCTGATCACCGGTGCCGAGCAGGACGCGGTGCTGCGCGAGCTGCTGCGCGGCGACATCGACGACGGCGCCGGCATGTGGCCCGAGCGGCTGCGGCCCGCGCTCGGGATGACCGGCTTCGCGGTCGAGCTGCGCGACCTGATGCTGCGTGCCAACGAACGCGGTCTCGGACCGGAGGACCTCGTCGCGCTCGGCGAGGAACGCGACCGGCCCGAATGGGTCGCGGCGGGCCTGTTCGCGGCACGCTACGAGCAGGTGATGCTGCTGCGCGGCGCGGTCGGTCTCGAAGCCCCCGAGGCCACCGCACCGGCCCTCGACGCCGCCGAACTCGTCGGCGCCGCCCTCGCCGCGTTCGCCACCGATCCGGATCTGCTGGCGTCCGAGCGCAGCCGCATCCGGCACCTGCTCGTCGACGACGCCCAGCACCTGGATCCGCAGTCGGCACAGTTGATCAAGGCCATCGGCGTCGGCACCCGCACCGCCACCGTGGCGGGCGATCCCGACCAGATGGTGTTCACCTTCCGCGGCGCGGACAGCAGGTTCCTCACCGAACTCGCCGAGGCGGATCCCGAGCGGCGCATCGTCCTCGCCACCAACCATCGCGCGGCCGCCGACATCGCTGCGGTCAGCGATTCGATCGCGCGGCGGCTGCCGGGCCTGCAGCCGCATCGCGGGGCCGCCGCGGTCGCCGGTGAAGCCGAAGCCGGTCGGGTCCGGGTGCGGGTGTTGTCGACGCAGGCGAAGGAGGCGGCCCTGATCGCCGACACCCTGCGCCGCGCACACCTCATCGACGAGGTGCCCTGGTCGCGCATGGCCATCGTGGTGCGCTCGGTGCCGCGGGTCCTCGCGCCGCTGCGCCGCGCCCTGCTCGCGGCGGGCGTCCCCATGACGACCGCGGCCTCCGAACTGCCGCTGGCCCGTCAGCACAGCGTCGCCGGCCTGCTGCTGGTGCTGCGGGCGCTGTCGGGCCGGCGGTTCGGCGGCGAGGAAGCACTGGCGTTGCTGTCCGGTCCCGTCGGCGGTGCCGAACCGGTGACCCTGCGGCGACTGCGCCGGGGTCTGCGGCGCGTCGAGCTCGCCGCCGGGGGAGACCGCGACTCCGCGGAACTGCTGCGCGCGCTGCTCGTCGACGGGGAGGACGCCGAGACCACCGCGCACCTGATGCGCGGTCTCACCGACGTCGAAGCGGCGCCGCTGAAGGGCGCGCTCGCGGTGCTCGGCAAGGCCCGCGCCGCGATGAATCGTGGTGGCGGTGTCGAGGACGTTCTCTGGGAGGCGTGGCAGGCCACCGGCCTCGAACGCCGTTGGGCGGCGGCGTCCGCGCGCGGTGGACCGGCCGGGGCGCAGGCCGACCGGGATCTCGACGGGATCGTCGCGCTGTTCGACGCCGCCGCCGACTACGTCGACCGGCTGCCGCGCGCCCACATCGCCGGTTTCGTCGACTACCTCAGCGAGCAGGAGATCCCGGGCACGGTCCGCAACCGCGCCACCGCCGAATCCGAAGCGGTCACGGTGGTCAGCGCGCACTCCGCGGTCGGCCGCGAATGGGACGTCGTCGCGGTCGCCGGAGTCCAGGAAGGCCTGTGGCCGAGCCTGCGTGCGCGCGGCACCCTGCTCGGGATCGAGGCGCTCCTCGACGCGGTCTCCGGGGTCGACGGGGGAGCCGACGGCACTACCCGGCTGTCGCGGACCGCGCCGCTGCTCGCCGACGAGCGCCGGTTGTTCCTCGTCGCGTGCAGCCGCGCCCGCCGTCAGCTGCTTGTCACCGCCGTCGACGCGACGTCCGCGGATACGGACCTGGTGCGGTCGCGGTTCGTCGACGAACTGCTCGGCCGGGACGGTGACGACACGGACACCGACGACGAGGCGCTCGAACCGGACGGTCTGCCCGACGAGGCCCGGATCCGGGTGCTCGCGTTGCCGGCGCTCGTCGCCGAACTGCGCAGCGTGGTGTGCGATCCGGTGGTCGCCGCGCACGACCCGGAACGGCAACGACGGGCCGCGGCACAACTGGCCCGGCTCGCCCGGGCGGGGGTGCGCGGCGCGCATCCGGATCGTTGGTACGGCACCGCCGACCCCAGTACCGACCGGCCGCTGTGGGATCCCGAAACCGAGGCGGTTCCGCTGTCCCCGTCCACGATCGAGCAGCTCACGACGTGTCCGCTGCGGTGGATGTTCGAACGGCACGGCGGCACCGACGGCCAGAACAGCCACGCGGTCGCGGGAACGCTCGTGCACACCCTGGTGCAGGCGCTCGCCGGACGGATCCCACCCGACCAGGTGGACCGCGCCCTCGAACGTGCCTGGGACTCGGTCGATCTCGGTTCCCAGTGGTACGCACGCCGCGAGCTGGAGCGGACCCGCACGATGCTCGACACGTTCACGACGTGGCTGCGCGGCACCCGCGACGAGCTGACCGAGGTCGGCGTCGAGGTCGGGGTCGACGGCATCCTCGAACCGCCGTCCGACGACCTACCCCGGGTCCGGCTCCGCGGCCGCATCGACCGCCTCGAACGCGACCCGGACGGACGGCCCGTCGTCGTCGACGTCAAGACCGCCAAGAACCCGGTGACCAAGGACGCCGCCCGCGACCACGCGCAGCTCGCCGCCTATCAGGTCGCGGCCGCGGCCGGGGCGATCGAGGGGCAGCCGGCGTCCGAACCCGGCGGCGCGCGGCTGGTGTTCGTGGCCAAGCCGCACAACAAGGAGGGGGCCACCCAGCGGGTGCAGCCACCGCTGGACGCGGAGGGGCTCGAGCGCTGGCGAACGGTGATCCACGAGGCCGCGGCGGCCACCCGCGGCCCGCAGTTCCTCGCGCAGGTCAACGAGGGATGCCGGCACTGCCCGGTGATGTCGAGCTGCCCCGCGCACGACGAAGGCAGGCAGGTGACCGGCGGATGAGCACGCCTCGGGATCTGCGGGGGCGCACCGTCGGGGCGGTCGAACTGGCCGCCGCGGTGGGGCAGAAGTTCCCGCCCACCGACGAGCAGGTCGCGGTCATCGAAGCGCACCGCGGGCCGACCCTCGTGGTCGCGGGAGCCGGTGCCGGCAAGACCGAAACGATGGCTGCGCGCGTGGTGTGGCTGGTCGCGAACGGATTCGTCGCCCCCGAACAGGTGCTGGGACTGACGTTCACCCGCAAGGCGGCCCAGCAGCTGACCACCCGCATCCGCACGCGCCTCGCGAAACTCGCCGGCTCGCGGCTGGTGCGCGACCTGGACCCCAGCGGTGAGCTGCGCAGCCGCATTCTCGGTAGCGAACCGGAGGTGAGCACCTACCACGCGTACGCGGGACGCCTGCTCGGGGAGCACGGGTTGCTGTTGCCGATCGAGCCGTCGGCGACGCTTCTGTCGGAAACCGAGCTGTGGCAGATGGCGTATCGGGTCGTCAGCGCGTGGGACGGTGACCTCGACACCGACCGCAACCCCGCGGCCGTCACCGAGGCCGTGCTCGCGCTGTCCGGTCAGCTCGCCGAGCACCTCGTCGAACCCGACGACCTGCGTGAGGCCCACACCGAGCTCGACAAGCTGATCCACACGTTGCCGGCGGGGCCGGGGCAGCGCGGTGGACCGTCGAAGGCGTTGCTCGGCTACCTCGAGACCCAGCACGACCGGATCGCGTTGCTGCCCCTGGTGCAGCGGCTTGCGGAGACGCTGCGGCGTGAGGGCGCACTCGATTTCGGCAGCCAGATGTCGCTCGCGGCGAGGGTCGCGCAGGACCACCCGGAGGTGGGCCGCACCGAACGCGAACGATTCCGGGTGGTGCTGCTCGACGAGTACCAGGACACCGGGCACGCCCAGCGAATCCTGTTGTCGTCGTTGTTCGGTGGCGGCCAGGATCCGGATCTCGCCGTGACCGCGGTCGGCGATCCCATGCAGTCCATCTACGGTTGGCGCGGTGCCTCCGCCGCCAACCTGCCGCGGTTCACCGCCGACTTCCCGGTGCAGGGACGGCCCGCGCCGATCCTCGAACTGCTCACCAGCTGGCGCAATCCCGCGGAAGCGCTGGCCCTGGCCAACCACGTGACCGAACCGCTGCGATACGGCGGCGTCGAGGTCAGCACGCTGCGCCCGCGGCCGGGCGCCGACCCCGGTGACGTGCGGCTGGCGCTGCATCCCGACATCGAGACCGAACGGAACTGGATCGCCGACCGGATCGCCGCCGAATACACCGCGGACGGTCGCGACAAGCCGCCGACCGCTGCCGTGCTGGTCCGTCGCAACGCCGATGCCGCGCCCATCGCGGAGGCGCTGCGGGCCCGGGGGCTTCCCGTCGAGGTCGTCGGCCTCGGGGGTCTGCTGCACACCCCGGAGGTCGCCGACGTCATCGCGATGCTGCGGCTGGCGGCCGACCCGATGGCCGGCAGCTCCGCGGTGCGGGTGCTGACCGGTGCCCGCTGGCAGCTCGGTGCCGCCGACCTGACGGCGCTGTGGCAGCGGGCCCGAGAGCTGGCGATCGGCGGTCGGTACGCGGTGACCGGGGCGGTCGACGACACCGCGGCCCTCGACGACGCACTCGACGCCGCTCTTCCCGGCGAGCAGGCCGAACAGGCCGGGCTCGCCGACGCGATCTCCGATCCCGGTGCAGCGCAGAACTATTCGGAGTTCGGGTATGCCCGCATCACCGCGCTCGCGAAGGAACTGGCGTCGCTGCGCGAACGGCTCGGGCAGCCGCTGACCGAACTGGTCGCCGAGGTCGAACGGGTATTGGGCATCGGTATCGAAGCGCAGGCCCGTGTCGACACCCGCGGCAGCGTCACCGGGCGCGAGCACCTCGACGCGTTCGCCGACGTCGTCGCCGGATACGCCGGACGTGGCAACGCCACGCTTCCCGGGCTGCTCGCCTATCTCGCCGCCGCCGAACAGATCGAGCAGGGCCTCGCACCCGGTGAGGTGGAGGTCGACCCGAACTGCGTGCAGGTTCTCACGGTGCATTCGGCCAAGGGCCTCGAATGGGAGGTCGTCGCCGTGCCGCACGTCAGCGCCGGGGTCTTCCCGTCGTCGACCGCGGCGGCGACGTGGCTCGGCTCGGTCACGGAACTACCGCCGCAGTTGCGCGGCGACCGCTCCGAGATCTTCGCGGACGGCACTGCGACGGAGGGGGTCCCGCAACTCCACCTCGACGAGGTCTACGACCGCAAGGTCCTCGAGAACACGATCTCCGCGCACAAGGACGCGCTCAAGCAGCGCAAGCTCGACGAGGACCGCCGCCTGTTCTATGTCGCGCTGACCCGCACCGAACGGGCCCTGTTCGTCTCGGGCCACCACTGGGCCGAGTCCGGAAGCGAACCGAAGGGCCCGTCGCCGTTCCTGACCGAACTCCACGACCTCGTGGAGGCGCAGCCGGACCTCGGGGTGATCGAGACCTGGGCGCCCGCACCGGAAGCCGGCACCGAGAACCCGCTGACCGCGACCCCGCGCACGGCACCGTGGCCGCGCGACCCGCTCGGTGCCCGCCGGGCCGACGTCGAACGCGGGGCGGCGCTGGTCCTCGCGGCGCTCGACGCACCCGAACCGCCACCCCCGGCGAGCTTCGAGGACGATCCCGACGAGTGGGCCGCCGACGTCGACGCGTTGCTCGCCGAACGGGAACGCCGCGCCGAGAGCGCCGCCGAGGTGGTGCTGCCCGCGCAGATGTCGGTCAGTCAGCTCGTCGACCTCGCCACCGACCCGGACGCCCTCGCGGCCCGGCTGCGGCGGCCGCTGCCGTTCCGTCCCAACCCGCTGGCCCGCCGCGGCACCGCCTTCCACGCGTGGCTCGAGCGTCGGTACGGCGCGACGCGGTTGCTCGATCTCGACGAACTGCCCGGCGCCGACGACGAGGACGGCGACGAAACCGACTTCGACCGGTTGCAGGAGGCGTTCCTGCGGTCGCCGTGGGCGCAGCGCAGCCCGGTCGAGGTGGAGGTGCCGTTCGAGACGTCGATCGGCGGCACCGTGATCCGCGGCCGCATCGACGCGGTGTTCGAGGATCCCGACGGCGGCTGGACCGTCATCGACTGGAAGACCGGTGCCGAGCCGACCGACGAGAAGCTGAAGTCGGTGGCGATGCAGCTCGCCGCCTACCGGCTCGCGTGGGCGCAGCTCATGGCCGCCCGTACCGCGCGGCACACCGGCCGGCCCGCCGAGCTGCCGCTCGAGCGGGTGCGGGCCGCGTTCCACTACGTGCGCACCGGCCGCACGGTCGCGCCGGCCGATCTGCCGGGCGCCGGGGAGCTCGAGCAGCTGATCCGCTCGGCCGGGGCGGTCGGTGAACCGGATCCGCCACTCGAAGACGAAGTACCGCAAGAGCTTTCGTAGCAGGGTCCGCTTCCGCCCGTGCCGGCCGGCATTGTCGGGCGAGCGACAGCGTCATGAAGATGCTGTTCGGATCGTCGAGGTAGTCGCCGAACGGTGGACACTCGACGAAACCGGCTCCGGCATACAGACGACGCGCCGGTGCGAAGAATTCCATCGAGGCGGTCTCCAACGAGAGCCGTGTAACCCCTCGGCCTTCGGCCTCCTGAATCAGGTGCTCGAGCAGGGCGCGTGCAATTCCTCGTCCTCGTAGGTGGGGAGCGGTGCGCATGCGGCCGGGTTCCGGAGCTCCGACAGATCGAGGGCGTGCCGACTTTCCGCCGGTGCGGTGGGGGCGATGTCGTCCAAGTGCGCCTGTAGGAAGAGCGCCAGGCTCGAATCGTCGAAGTCGGCACGTTCGAAAACGGGATCCACACGTGAATGGTGACCGACGGCCGGCGATTCCGTCGGACGTGAATGTGCCGAAACCGGCGGTATTGCTATACGTAGACATATACGTATACTCGTGCCATGGCTACGATGGCCTCATGCCGAACAAGACGATCTACGTCTCCGATGCCGACCTGCCGGTGTTCCAGCGCGCCCAGGAACTCGCCGGGGGCAATCTCTCCGCGGCGATCTCCAAGGCTCTGCACCGCCTCGTCGAGGTCGAGGAAGGGCGCCTGGAAGGCTTCGAGGAGATCACCGTCCGGGTCGGTGTCGGCGCCGGGAAACTGCAGCGGTTCCAGGGGGTACTGCTGGCCGACTGGAACCGATCCACCGCCACCGGGACCGAGCACTACCGCGTGTATCGAACGCGCACCGGCAAACTCGCCGTCCACGTCTCCCGGCCGAAGGGCTTCGTGCACACCGCCGGCAAGGACGGCCAGCTGACCGGCTGGCGCAAGCATTTCGCGACCGACCAGCAGTGGGGGGAAACCCCCGCGGCCGCGATCCTCGAGGTCTACGACACCTTCGAGGACCTGCGGGCGGAGGTCCCCGCCGAGCTGGCCGCTCTGGTGGAGGTCAATGCCACCGAACCCGAGGTCGAGGACCTCGACATCTGACGCTCCCGGCGGTGCCGGGGGCACCCGGTCCCACCGCGAGGAGTGTTCATGTCCACCCACCCTGCCCCGGCGATCGAGATCGCCGGGCTCCGCAAACAGTACGGCGACCGGACCGTGCTCGACGGCCTCGACCTGACGGTGCCGGCCGGTACCGTCACGGCGCTGCTCGGGCCCAACGGCGCCGGCAAGACCACGACCGTCTCGATCCTGTCCACGCTGCTTCCCACCGACGGCGGCACCGCGCGGGTTCTGGGCCACGACGTCGCCCGTGAACCGGACATCGTGCGGAGGCTGATCGGGGTGACCGGTCAGCTGTCGGCGGTCGATCCGCTGTTGACCGCCACCGAGAATCTGCGGCTCATGGCCGATCTGTTCCACCTGCCCCGATCCGAAAGCCGCAGCCGCATCGCGGATCTGCTCGACCGATTCGGCCTCGCCGAGGCTGCGCGCAAGCAGGCGCAGCAGTTGTCCGGCGGCATGCAGCGCAAGCTCGACCTGGCCATGACCCTTGTCGGCGATCCGCAGGTGGTCTTCCTCGACGAACCCACCACGGGCCTGGATCCGCGGGCCCGCCGCGACCTCTGGGATCAGGTGCGGACCCTGGTCGACGGCGGCACGAGTGTACTGCTGACCACCCAATATCTCGACGAGGCGGACCATCTCGCCGACCGCGTCGCCGTCCTGCACGGCGGCCGCCTCGTCGCCCACGACACCCCGGCCGGACTCAAGGCCGCTCACGACGCCGGTTCGCTCGACGACGTCTTCCTCACCCTGACTGCACCGACCGACACGAAGGAGGTGGCGTGATGACCGCCGCCGACGCCACCGCATTCGCTCCCGCGCTCGTTCCGGCGGGCCCGTCCGGCCTGACCCGCGCCACCCGCGATCTGGTGACGATGATCAGGCGCGGCCTGCTGCGCATGGTCCGCTACCCGTCGCTGACCGTGACCGTCGTCGGAATGCCGGTCGTGCTGTTGCTGCTGTTCGTGTACGTCTTCGGTGGCGCCTTCGGAGCCGGTGTCGCCGAAGGTGTTTCACCGGGAGCCGGGGGTCGCGCCGCCTACCTCGAGTACCTCACGCCGACCATGCTCGTGATGACCGCGGCGGCCGTCGCACAGTCCACCGCGATCGGCGTCGCGATGGACATGACCGGGGGCATCGTCACGCGGTTGCGCACCATGCCCGTCGCACCCGTGTCGGTACTCGGCGGCCATGCCGGGGCGGCCGTCGTGCAAACCATGGCGGCCATCGCGGCGGTGCTCGGTGTGGCCGTCGCCCTGGGATTCCGCCCGGGCGCAGATGCTGCCGAATGGCTTGCGCTGGTGGGTTTCCTGGCTCTGGTCGCGCTCGCGCTCACCTCGCTGTCGGTCGCGATGGGCGTGGCCGCGCGCAGCGTCGAGTCGGCGTCGAACACCCCGATGATCCTGCTGCTCCTGCCGTTCCTGGGTAGTGGGTTCGTGCCGGTCGAGACCATGCCCACCGCGGTGCGCGTGTTCGCCGAATACCAGCCCTTCACACCGATCATCGAGACCGTCCGTGGACTCCTCGCCGGCACCGGCCCGGAGGCGGCGACCGCCGGGATCGCCGTCGCGTGGTGTGTGGGCCTGACCCTCGCCGGCTGGCTGTGGGCGCGGGCCGCTTACCGCCGGCCCCGCGTCTGAGTGCGGGGCGAGCGTCGCCACACCTTCACGGCCTCGGTGACCAACGGAATCTGCAAGGGCAGTCGCGCGACCGCGGCTGCCTTTGCCGCGGGCAAGAGTCGGTCGCTGCGCAGCCACGACACGGCCATCTGAATGTTGGCGGGAAACACCGCGACGAACAGCACCGCGGCGAGGGCACCCCCGAGCCGGCGCGTGCGCGGAACGACCAGTGCGGTACCGACGGTCAGTTCCGCCGCACCCGACGCGTAGGTGTAGGCACGGGCGTCGCCCGGCAACGCCCTGGGCACGATCCGATCGAACGGTTGCGGGCGAACGAAGTGCAGTGTTCCGGAGCCGAGCAGCAGCGCGGCGAGCCGCAGGGCGGGCGCGCGGGCCGGTTGCGTGGACATGTGAGCCACGGTAGCCCTCTGAGCGTAGGCTGCGACGCGATGTCTGCACGTTCCGGTGCGGGCAACCGACGACGAAGAGGTGGAGTCCACGCAATGCCCGGCAGGTTGCGCGCGCGGTTCAGCCGCTCCGATCAGCTCACCGAGCGCCCGGATTTCGCGCTGGTGGGCGTCCTGCGTGTGCCGCAGGAACAGCAGAGCCCCGGCGTGGCGATCGCCCGGAGGATCGGGTACGCGCTCGCCGCACTGGCGCTGGCGGTTCTCGTCGTCTACATCGACCGCGACGGGTACCGCGACGTGCAGGACAACGAGATGTCCCTGCTCGACTGCATCTACTACGCGACGGTCTCGCTCTCCACGACCGGATACGGCGACGTCACCCCGTTCACACCGGAAGCGCGGCTGATCAACGTCCTGGTGATCACCCCGCTGCGGATCTTCTTCCTCATCGTCCTGGTCGGTACGACCCTGTCGGCGCTCACCGAGAATTCCCGCCAGGCATTCAAGATTCAGCGTTGGAGGCGCAAAGTGCGTAATCACACCGTCGTCATCGGCTACGGCACCAAGGGCCGTACTGCTGTCGACGCCATGCTCGGTGACGGCATTTCACCGTCGGACATCGTGGTCGTCGACATGGACCCGGTGGTGCTGGAGACGGCGGCCGGGCAGGGGCTGGTGACGGTGCAGGGGTCGGCGACGAAGTCGGATGTGCTGCGCCTGGCCGGGGTGCAGCACGCGTCGGCGGTCATCGTCGCCGCGAACCGCGACGACACCGCCGTGCTGGTGACACTCAGCGCCCGCGAGATCGCGCCGAAGGCGAAGATCGTCGCCGCGATCCGCGAATCCGAGAACACCCATCTGCTGCGCCAGTCCGGCGCGGACTCGGTGGTCATCTCGTCGGAAACCGCGGGACGGTTGCTCGGCATCGCGACGACCACCCCGAATGTCGTGGAGATGATCGAGGATCTGCTGACCCCGGAGGCCGGGTTCGCGATCGCCGAGCGCGACGTCGAACCGGGCGAGGTCGGCGGATCGCCGCGGCACCTGTCCGACATCGTGCTCGGCGTCGTCCGCGACGGGCGCCTGCTGCGCATCGGTGCCCCGGAGGTCGATGCGGTCGAGGCGAACGACAAACTGCTCTACATCCGCCGGGTGTCTGGCTGATCCGCCGGCGCGAGGCGCGGATAAGGTGCAGGGCGTGACCCGTTTCGAACTGTCCGGCACCCCGTTGCTCTCCCGCACCGTCGTCGACCGTGCCGAGGAATTGCGCTCCGACGTCGAGGCGTTGCGCGCGGGCTGGGCGCAGGCCCGGCTGCTGCGCGTCGACCGTCGTGGTCAGGTGCCGGTGGACGGCGACCAGATCGTGTTCGGCAAGGCCGTCGAACTCGGGCCCGAACCGCAACCGGGCGCGGTGTTCCTGGGGGTGCGCGAGGACCGGCATATCTGGGCCGTCCGCGTGCTCGCGCAGACCGGGAAGGTCGCCGACCTGCGTCGGCTGGGGGAGCGTCTCGACAGTGCCGACGCGGACCTGATGGTCAGCGCAGTCGCGCTGCTCAACTGGCACGACCAGGCCGGGTACAGCGCGATCGACGGATCCGTGACCGAACCGACGATGTCGGGATGGTCGCGCATCAGCACCGTCACCGGTCACGAGGAGTTCCCGCGCACCGACCCCGCAATCATCTGTCTCGTGCACGACGACGGCGACCGCGTGCTCCTCGCCCGGCAACCGACCTGGCCGGAGCGACGCTTCTCGGTGCTCGCCGGATTCGTAGAGGCCGGCGAATCCCTCGAATCCTGCGTGGTCCGGGAGATCCGAGAAGAGGTCGGACTCGACGTGCGTGACGTCCGCTACCTGGGCAGCCAGCCGTGGCCGTTCCCGCGGTCGGTGATGCTCGGGTTCGCCGCGGTCGCCGACCCGGACCAGCCGTTCGAGTTCCAGGACGGGGAGATCGCCGAGGCGTTCTGGTTCACCCGCGAACAGGTCCACGCGGCCCTCGAGGTCGGGGATTGGGCGTCGCCCGAGGACGCGCCGCTGCTGCTGCCCGGGTCGATCTCGATCGCGCGCGGCATGCTCGAAGGCTGGGCGAACGCCTGAGTTCGCCGACCTACAGGATCCGCTCGGCCGTCAGTCGTCCACTCTGACGATTGCGTCGGCGGATGACTGGCGACCGAGCGGATACGAACAGAAGCTACAGGCCGAGCACGGCCTTGACCTCGACCAGCGACGGGTTGGTGGCGGTGCTGCCGTCCGCATACTTCACGGTCGGGACGACGTGGTTGCCCCCGTTGACGCTGCCGACGAACTCCGCGGCGGCCGGATCGGCCTCGATGTCGATCTCGGTGTACGCAATGCCGTTCGCATCGAGCTGCGTCTTCAGACGGCGGCAGTAGCCACACCAGGTGGTCGAGTACATCGTGAGGGCGGGGGTTTCGATCGTCATGCTGGCGAGAACACCACATCGAGGCGGATCTGTTCCCGACGGGGTGCCGAATGTGTTCTGCGCCACAGGCGTCGAGGGAGTCGCGGCAACCGGCTGTCGGGACGCACTGCCATGATGGAGGCCATGCGAGTGGATGCGGCGGTGGACGGGCTGGACCCGGAGCAGGCGGCGGCGGTACTCGCCCCGCGAGGCCCGGTATGTGTACTCGCCGGCGCCGGCACCGGCAAGACCCGCACCATCACCCGGCGCATCGCGCACCTCGTGTCCGCCGGTCACGTCTCCGCCGGCCAAGTCCTCGCGGTGACCTTCACCGCCCGCGCGGCGGGGGAGATGCGGTCCCGCCTGCGTGCACTGGGAGTCGGCGGATCCGGCCCCCAGGTGCAGGCCCGCACCTTCCACGCGGCCGCGTTGCGGCAACTGCGCTACTTCTGGCCGCAGGTCGTCGGAGACATCCCGTGGCAGCTGCTCGACCGCAAGTTCGCGGTCGTGTCCCAGGCCGCGCACCGCGCCAAGTTCGCGACCGACACGGACACGGTGCGCGACCTGCTCTCGGAGATCGAATGGGCGAAGGGCTCGCTCATCGCGCCCGAGGACTATCCGGCCGCGGTCGCGCGGGTCCGCCGCGAACCCCCTGCCGAGGCTTCCCGGGTTGCAGCGGTCTACGAGATCTACGAGAAACTCAAGGTCCGCGAGGAGGGGATGTACCTCGACTTCGACGACCTGCTGCTGCACACCGCGAGCGCGCTCGAGGAGAACAGCGCCGTCGCCGAGGAGTTCCGCGATCGGTACCGCTGCTTCGTCGTGGACGAATACCAGGACGTCACCCCGCTGCAGCAGCGCGTCCTCGACGCGTGGCTCGGCGACCGCGACGACCTCACCGTCGTCGGCGACGCCAACCAGACCATCTACTCGTTCACCGGCGCCACCCCGAAGTACCTGCTCGACTTCACCCGGCGCTTCCCCGATGCGACGATCGTGCGCCTCGAACGCGACTACCGCTCCACCCCGCAGGTCGTCGACCTCGCCAACCGGGTGATCGGCGCGGCCCGCGGCCGCATCGCCGGCACCCGGCTGCAGCTGATCGGGCAGCGCCCGCCCGGCCCCGAGCCGCACTTCGCCGAGTACGACGACGAACCGGCCGAGGCCACCGCCGTCGCGAAGGCGATCGCCAAGCTGCTGCGCGACGGGGTCGACGCCGCGGAGATCGCGGTGCTGTACCGGATCAACGCGCAGTCGGAGGTGTACGAGCAGGCGTTCACCGAGGCCGGGATCCCGTATCAGGTGCGCGGCGGTGAAGGGTTCTTCCAGCGCGACGAGGTGCGGCAGGCCGTCAACGCGCTGCGGCAGGTGCACAATCGCGACGACCTGCCCGAGGAATCGGGCCGGGGCACCGGGCTCCTCACCCTCGTCCGCGCGGTCCTGGTGCCGCTAGGCCTCACCGACACCGAACCGGCGGGTGCGCAGGCCCGCGAACGCTGGGCGTCGCTGACCGCGCTCGTGCAGCTCACCGAGGAACTGCTCGAGCACCAGCCCGAACTCACCCTCGACGAATTGCTGCGCGACCTCGCGGCACGCGCCGAAGCTCGGCAGCCACCGACCGTGCAGGGCGTGACCCTCGCATCGCTGCACGCCGCCAAGGGCCTCGAATGGGACGCCGTGTTCCTCGTCGGACTCACGGACGGCATGCTCCCCATCAGCCATGTCACCGGCGACAGCAACACCCCGCCGGACGAGGCGGGCATCGAGGAGGAACGCCGCCTGCTGTACGTCGGGGTGACCCGCGCCCGCGTCCACCTGCACCTGTCGTGGGCGCTGTCGCGCAGCGAGGGCGGTCGCCGGACGCGGCGCCGGTCCCGGTTCCTGCACGGGCTCATCCCGGAGGACTCGCCGGCCTCCCGCATCGCGACACCCCCGCCCTCGAAGAAGAAGCGGCCGCAGTGCCGGGTGTGCGGCAAGCCGCTGATGGGGTCGACGTCGACGATGCTCGGCCGGTGCGAGACCTGCCCGTCGAACCTCGACGAGGACCTGCTGGTGGCCTTGAAGAACTGGCGGCGGGAACGCTCGAAGGAGCAGAAGGTGCCGGCCTACGTCGTGTTCAGCGACAACACGCTCGTCGCGATCGCCGAGCAGCGGCCGGGCGACACCCGATCACTGGTGGCGATCCCGGGGATCGGTGCGAAGAAGCTCGAGCAGTACGGCGAGGACGTGCTGGCCCTCGTGCGCGGCGAACGCACCGCGGACACTCTCGACCTCTGACCGCAAAACCCTCTGACCGCAAAACCCTATGACTGCAAAACCGCAGGTAGAAAATAACTTGTGCGATCGACGGCATCGAATCTAGGCTGGACGATGTTGTCACGGGAAGAGCTCGTGCGCGAACGATGTGAGGAGGTGGCCACGATGATCGGCTTCAAGGCAGCTGCAGCAGCACTGGCCGCCGCGCGCGTCGTGGCGCCGCTCGCTGCCGCACGGCAGGCGCATCGCCCCCGCGCCGCCGCCGCCTCGTCCGTGGCCCGAAGCCGGTTCCGGGAGATTCCCCGGTAACCAGCCCCATCGTTTCGGCCACGGACCCCGCTCAGCGGACCGTGGCCGTTCTTCTTTCCGGCCACCGGTTCGCTCACATCATCCGAACCAGCCAGAAGGAGGCCCTTGTGCCGACCGCAACTGTGCCCACCACGACGACCGTGACCGTGACCGAGATCGTCGTCGCGATCGACCGGACCGGGGCGGCACGTGTGCGTGAACTCCCGTGCCGACAGGACAACCCGGACCTGTGGTTCGCCGAGACCCCGGCCGAGCTCGAGCAGGCCAAGGCGCTGTGCACCGGCTGCCCCATCCGCACGCGCTGCCTCGCGGCGGCACTCGATCGCGCGGAGCCGTGGGGTGTGTGGGGCGGCGAGATCTTCGATCGCGGAACCGTCGTCGCACGCAAGCGTCCCCGGGGTCGCCCCCGGAAACAGTTGGTGTGCGCGTGAATTCGTGACCACTCCGGACCCGGTCCGGGGCCCTCGGGATCAGGGGATCACTCGAGGACCTCGGACCGGTCGTCCGTGAAACCGGGCAACCATTCCGACAGGATGCGCATGTACGGTGCGTACGCGTCGAGCTGCGCGCAGATTCCCACCGAGCCCAGCAGCACCCGGAACACACTCACGTACTCCGGCGGCAGGTTCAGCGTCCGCGCGGTGCGGAACTGCGGGCTCGAGAAATCGGTGGCCGTGCCGGCGGCCTTCTGCAGCCACGCCCGCGTGAAGTGGAACGATTCGGTGCGGATCGGATCGGTGAACGGCCGGAGGTAGTCCGCGATCTCGCGGTCCGTCACCTCCTTGCCGGGCAACACGAACCGATGCGAGTACAGCAGTTCGGTCAGCTCGTCGAACCGCTCCTCCACGGCCAGGCGCACCATCCGGCCCAGCACCGGCGGCAGCCCGTCGGGCATCGCCGCGGTCGCTCCGAAATCGATGATGCCCAGGCGGCCGTCGTCGAGCAGCATGAAGTTCCCGGGATGCGGATCGCTGTGCAACAGCCCGACCACGGCGGGCGAGGCGAAATGGAACTCGGCGAGCAGCGCCCCCGCGCGGTTGCGCTGCTCGCGGGTGCCGTTCTGGATGATCGCCGACAGCGGTGTTGCCGAAAGCCATTCGGTCACGACCACTTTCGGTGCGCTCGCGACGACGTGCGGCACCAGGAAGCGGGGGTCGCCGTCGAACGCCCGGGCGAAGGCCCGCTGGTTGTCCGCCTCGATGCGGTAGTCGAGTTCCTCCTCCGTGCGGGCGGTCAACTCGTCGAGGACCGGACGAACATCGGTCCCCGGCATGACCGTCCCGAACAGACCCGCGAATCGTTGCAGCGTGCGCAGATCCGCGCGCAACGCCTCGTCGGCACCCGGATACTGCACCTTCACCGCGACGTCGCGACCGTCGGACCACACCGCCCGGTGCACCTGCCCGATGCTCGCCGACGCCGTCGGCACGTCGTCGAACGAGGAGAAACGCTCGCGCCAGCGGGTTCCCAGCTGCTGATCGAGTACCCGGTGCACGGCCTTCGCGGGCAGCGGCGGAGCCTCGGACTGCAGCTTGGTCAGTGCCTCGCGATACGGCTCGGCGAACTCCTCCGGGACGGCGGCCTCCATGACGCTCAGTGCCTGCCCGAATTTCATGGCGCCGCCCTTGAGCTCGCCGAGGACGGAGAACAACTGCTCGGCCGCCTTCGCGGCCAGCTCGGCGTCGATCTCGTCGCGGTCGCCGCCGGCGAGTCGGCGTCCGAAACCGACCGCGGCGCGTCCGGCGATCCCGAGCGGGATGCTCGCCAGCTTGGCGGTGCGGGAAGAGCTCTTACGGGGAATCTCGGCCACGCCCACCATCATGCACGACCGGGCTCCGTCATCGGTCCGCACGTGCATCGCGGATGCCGGAACCAACGGCGTGTCGTGAACCGGTGCGCGCCGAGGTCCACCTCGAGGGTGCGGTCGATCAGGATCGGCGCGTTCTCCGGCCGGCCGGCCGCGAGGGCGTCGATCTGCCCGACCGCGACCGCCGCGGTCGCGAGGACCACGGCAGGGTCGGCGCGTCCGACCCGGCCCCACAGCTGGGTCGCCAGGTGCGGCCACGCGGGATCCAGATCGGTGCGAGCGAGGTCCGCGCAGCGCAGGCAACTGGTCCGGCCGGGGACCACGAACGGGCCGACGACACCGCGTCCGTCCCGGAGCCGGACCGGAAGGTGCGGGATCCGGTGCCGCATGAGATCCAGGACGAGATTCGGATCCGGCGTCAGATCGTCGGTGAGCAGTACGCAGTGCACGTTCCAGGTCGTGACGTCGCTGGTCTGCGGATACGAACCGGACCGCGACACCCGCACCGACGACACCGTCAGGTGCGCGGCGACCGCATCGGCGATCGGACCGTCTCCGTGGATCCGCACGCGCGGTTCCGTCGTGGTGGCCGGACCGGTGTGTGCCGCGGGGTCCCACAGCGCCCCGCACGCGACGAGATCGTCGAGGATCGCGTCGACCGCGGCCGCGTCCATGCCGCGATCCGCGACGTGGGCGAGCACCGTCTCACGCGGGTGGCGACCGTCGAGCATCCGCAGCACGGTGAGCAGATCGAACGTGTCGATGCCCTCCGGTGGGGCCAGCAGGGCACCCGTCTCGGGTCCCCAGCCGAGCTGGACGGTGCCGTCCGGGCGGCGCAGCAGTTCGAGGCAGGGGTCCAGGGCGGGGCCGGACGGGTGCGCAGGTGACGACGTCATGACGTCGAGTCTGACAGCCGCCTGGTCCGGCAACGCCCCCCGATCAGCGGGTTATCCACAGGCAGAAACCGGTTGCTGCCTGCGGAAACAGGGCGTCAGGCCGATTCGTCGGGACCGGCCTCGCCGCCCTGCTCGCCGTTGCCCTTCTCCTTCTCCGCGCGCTCGCGTTCCTCGACGGCCCGCAACTGGGCGATCGGATCGTCGAACGCCCCGGTGTCGCCGCCGAGAACCCGGTCGACGAATCCGGCCGGGCTGTCCAGGTCGGACGACTCGGGAAGCAGGTCCGGATGGGCCCACACCTTGTCCCGCGCGTCCGTACCGGCCTGCTCGGTGAGGGTCCGCCACAGCGCCGCGGCCTCCCGCAGCTTGCGCGGCCGCAGTTCGAGGCCGACCAGCGTCGCGAAGGTCTGCTCGGCGGGACCGCCCGACGCACGCCGGCGACGCAGGGTCTCGCTCAGCGCCGACGTCCCGGGGATCCGGTCGCCGAGCGCGTCGGACACGACGGTCTCCACCCAGCCCTCGACGAGCGCGAGCAGTGTTTCGAGCCGTTCGAGCGCCTGCTTCTGTTCCGGGGTGGTCTGCGGTTCGAGGGCGCCCTGCTTGAGAATCTCCTCGAGCTTCGACGGATCGGTCAGCGCGGACGGGTCGAGGCCCTGCGCGAGATCCTCGATGGCGGAGAAATCCATGCGGATGTTGCGGGCGTAGTCCTCGACGGTCGAGAGCAGCCGCTGCCGCAGCCACGGCACGTGGCTGTACAGACGCTGGTGCGCCGCCTCGCGGGCGGCCAGGAACACCAGCACCTCCTGCGCGGGCTGTTCGAGGCCGTCACCGAACTTGTCGATCGCTTCGGGCAGCAGCGCCGCGGTTCCGGCCGGGCCGAGCGGCAGGCCGATGTCGGTGGAGGTCAGCACCTCCTTCGACAGCTGGCCGAGCGCCTGACCGAGCTGGGAACCGAACGCGAGCCCGCCCATCTGCCCGAACATGCCGAGCATGGGGCCGGCCATCTGCCGGGCTTCCTCGGGCAGGCCCTGGATCCACATGCCGTTGATCTGCTCGGCCACCGGATCGCACAGCCGCTTCCAGGTGTCGAGAGTGTTCTCGAGCCACTCGACCGGCGTCCACGCGACCGTGCGGGTCGCGCCCGCCGGGAGCGTTGTCGCACCGTCGAGCCACAGTTCCGTGAGGTGCGCCGCGTCGCGGATCGCATCGGCTTCCCCGGAGGAGACCGGCGTGAAGGACCCGACCTGCTGCCGGGCCAGTTTCATGGCGACCTCGTAGTTCACCGGCCCGGTGCCGCCGGTGCCCATCGCGTTGCCCATCCCGCTGAGCATCTGGCCGAACTGGGAGAGCATCTGGCCGAGCTGGGCGGGGTCGAAGCCCTGGGCGCCGAACGGGTTGGCGCCGGGGTCACCACCACCGAACGGGTTCGCACCGCCCGGCAGCCCGAAGCCGAACGGGAAGCCGCCGGACGCACCGCCCTCGGATCCGGACCCGCCGGTGCCGGAGCTGTCGTCTTTCTTCCGGTCCGGGTCGTCGTCGGAGTTCGAGAAGCCGAAAGGCGTGTCGCTCATGTATCCAACGGTACAAGGCGTCCATGTATCCAACGGTACAAGGCGTCCGACGGCGATCGGTCCTGCGTGGTCACGCTGATCGCGAACATCGGCTGCCGCTACCCTGGACCGGGTGAATCGACGGTTCGTGACGCCGCTCGCGGTGCTGGTCCCCCTTCTGGCTCTGGCGGGTATCGCCACCAACGTGAAGGTTCCGTACGTGGCGCTCGGCCCGGGGCCGACGTTCGACACACTCGGCGAGGCGGACGGCAAGCCCGTCGTACAGATCGACGGCATCGAACCCGACACGACCACCGGTCAGCTGCGGATGACCACTGTCGGCGTCAACGACCAGCTGACTCTCGCGCAGGCACTGACGGTGTGGATCAGCGACCGGTACGCGCTCGCCCCGCGCGAGACCGTGTATCCGCCGAATGTCAGCAAGGACGACGTCCGTGCCGCCGACCAGGCGCTGTTCACCCAGTCCGAACGCAGCGCCGAACTCGCCGCGCTGCACCACCTCGGTCTGCCGGTGACGGTGCGGGTCGCGCAGGTCGGCGAGGACGCGCCCGCGACCGGCGTGTTCCGCGAGGGAGACCAGATCGTCGCGGTCGCGGGGGAGCCGGTGACCACGGCCGGAAGCGTGCAGCGCGCCGTCGGGGCGGCCGCACCGGGTACGGAACTGGCCGTCCAGGTCCGCCGCGACGGCATGGACGAGGACGTGCAGGTCACCGTCGCGGCGCGTCCGGGTGACCCGGAGAAGGGCTACCTCGGGATCACCACCGAAGAGGTGCCCGAGGTGCCGTTCACCGTCACCTTCAACCTCGCCGACATCGGCGGCCCCTCGGCCGGCCTGATGTTCAGCCTCGCCGTCGTCGACAAGCTCAGCCCCGGCCCGCTCAACGGCGGGCTCGCCGTCGCGGGCACCGGCACCATCGATTCGGACGGCAAGGTCGGACCGATCGGCGGCATCACCCACAAGCTCGACGGCGCGGTCGACGACGGCGCGACCTACTTCCTGGTGCCCGCGGACAACTGCGCCGAGGCCCTCACCGACGTCCCCGACGGGCTGCAGCTGATCCGGGTCGAGTCGCTCGACGACGCGATCGACGCCCTCGCGACCGTCGCCGCCGGTGGCGACGCACCCACCTGCGCGTGACCGCGGGACGTCAGTCCTCGTCGGGTTCGAGCGTCGCGTAGAGCGCGGCGACCAGGTTCGGCGCCAGGTTCTCGTAGGTGCGCAGTTCGATGCCCGCGAACGGATCCTCGTCCTCGGTGGGGCGCAGCTGCAGCAGGCACAGCGACGGCCCGTCGCGCAGCACCCCCGCGATCAGGCGCGCCTCACGCCGCTCGGGATGACTGTGCGCCGCGAGCCGCGCCGCCTCGTCCGCGGCGTGCGCGTCGGCCAGCCGCGGCGCGAGCGCGTCGTCGAGATCGGACTCTGCGCTGGGCGGCAACACCACGATCTCCTGGACCAGCACACACCCGGCCACCGACGACGGCCAGCTGGTCGTCGCCAGGAATTCGTCGAGCGCGGGACTGCCACCCTCGACGTCCTCGGGGAAGGCGTCCTGTTCGATCGGGGTGTATTCGCTGCCCTCGTCGAGCCGGTCACCGAGCGATGGTTCCTCCGCAGCCAGCAGCGCGGTCGGGACCAGCGCGAACATCACCGGCGGACGGCCCCAGCCGTCGGCGTCGACGAAGTCGACGATCTCGCCGACGCAGCGGCGCAGGCCTTCTTCGGAGGGGACGGGAAGATGCTCACTCACCGTCCTATCCTTGCACCGTGAGCCGGCGGTGAATCACCGCGGCTCACGGGACCGGTTCCGTGAGTCCGCCGATTCGGCGGCAGGAGCGATTCGTTCCGTAGAGTTGGGGCGAAACGGTCACCGGTGTACGCGCGCGGCGCGCGATGCACGGGGGCGAGCAACTGCGGCGTGATCCGGCGCCGCCGAAGAGTTGGGAGTGTGACACGTGGGAATGAGGCCCCCATCAGGGGTACCCACCCTGTCCAAACGCAGCAAGGTTCTGCTGATCCTCGCGCTGGTGGTGGCGGCCTTGTTGTTGCTCGGTCCCCGGCTCGTCGACGCATACACCAACTGGCTGTGGTTCGGTGAGGTGGAGTACCGCGACGTGTACGTCAAGGTGCTGGTGACCCGCATCGTCCTGTTCGTGGTCACCGCGCTCTTCGTCGGCGCCGTCGTGTGGCTGGCGATGCTGCTGGCCTATCGATCGCGGCCGGTGTTCGTGCCCACGGCCGGTCCCAACGACCCGGTCGCGCGATACCGCACCACGGTGATGACCCGCATGCGCGTGTTCGGGCTCGGCATCCCGATCGTGCTGGGTCTGCTGTCGGGTCTGGTCGCGCAGGCCAGCTGGGTCACCGTGCAGATGTTCTTCAACGGCGGCTCGTTCGGCACCGTGGATCCGCAGTTCGGGCTCGATGTCGGGTTCTACGCGTTCGACCTGCCGTTCTACCGGTTCCTGCTGAACTGGATGTTCGTCGCGGTGATCCTTGCGCTCATCGCGAACTTGGTCACCCACTACATCTTCGGCGGTATCCGGCTCGCCGGCCGCGGCGGCAACGTCAGCCGTGCCGCGCGGATCCAGCTCGCGGTTCTCGCCGGTGTGTTCGTCGCGCTCAAGGCGATCGCCTACTGGCTCGACCGGTACACGCTGCTGTGGAGCGGCCGCAAGGAACCCACGTTCACCGGCCCCGGCTACACCGACATCCACGCGGTGCTGCCGGCGAAGCTCATCCTGCTGGCCATCGCGGTGATCTGTGCGATCGCGTTCTTCGCCGCGATCGTGCTGCGGGATCTGCGGATCCCGGCGCTGGCCACCGCGTTGCTGGTGCTCTCGTCGATCCTCGTCGGCGCGGTGTATCCGCTGGTCGTCGAACAGTTCTCGGTGCGCCCGAACGCCGCGGACAAGGAATCCCCGTTCATCGAACGGAACATCGCCGCGACCCGCGAGGCGTACGGCATCACCGACGACAAGGTGGAGTACCGGGACTATCCGGGGGTCGGCACCGCGTCGCCGAGCGGTGTGCCCGCGGACCTGACGACCATCGCGAACACGCGCCTGCTCGACCCGAACGTGCTGCCGCGCACGTTCACCCAGCAGCAGCAGCTCAAGAACTTCTACGGGTTCCCGCAGTCGCTCGACATCGACCGGTACAGCGTGGACGGGAAGGTCGAGGACTACATCGTCGCCGCCCGCGAGCTGTCCCCGTCGAGCCTGACCGGCAACCAGACCGACTGGATCAACCGCCACACCGTCTACACGCACGGCAACGGCCTGGTCGCCGCGCCGGCGAACCGGGTCAACGCGGCCGCCAGCGAATCGGCGGAGGAAGCCGCCAACAGCAACAGTGGATACCCCGTGTACATGGTCAGCGACCTCGCCTCGCTCAAGGCCGACAGCCAGGTGATCCCGGTCGAGCAGCCGCGGATCTACTTCGGTGAGGTCATTGCGCAGGCGAATCCGGACTATGCGATCGTCGGTGCCGCCGGCGACTCCGGGCCGCGCGAGTACGACACCGACACCGACAAGTACACCTACGACGGTTCCGGTGGTGTCTCGATCGGGAACTGGTTCAACCGGCTCGCGTTCGCCGCGAAGTACGCCGAGCGCAACATCCTGTTCTCCGGCGCGATCGGCGAGGATTCGAAGATCCTGTTCAACCGCGACCCCCGCGACCGCGTCACCAAGGTCGCGCCGTGGCTGACCGCCGACGGCGACGCCTACCCGGCAGCGGTGAACGGCCGGATCGTGTGGATCGTCGACGCGTACACCACGCTCGACAACTATCCGTACGCGCAGCGCAGTTCCCTCGAGGGTCTCGTCGAGGACAGCATCGACCAGAACACCGGCCGGTTGCTGCCCCGCAAGGAGGTCTCGTACATCCGCAACTCGGTGAAGGCGACCGTCGACGCGTACGACGGAACGGTCACCCTGTACCAGGTCGACGATCAGGACCCGGTCCTGAAGGCGTGGATGGGTGTGTTCCCGAATGCGGTGACCCCGCAGGAGGCGATCACCGACGAGTTGCGTTCGCACTTCCGGTACCCGGAGGACCTGTTCAAGGTGCAGCGCGAGATGCTCGCGAAGTACCACGTGGACGACCCGCGTGAGTTCTTCACGAACAACGCGTTCTGGTCGGTGCCGTCGGATCCCACCGTCGAGACGAACGCCAACCAGCCGCCGTACTACGTGCTCGTCGGCGACGAGGAGACGGCTGCGCCGTCGTTCCGGCTGACCTCGGCGATGGTCGGCTACAACCGGCAGTTCCTGTCGGCGTACATCTCGGTGGACGCCGACCCGAAGGACTACGGGAAGTTCACGATCCTGCAGTTGCCGACGGACACCCAGACGTTCGGTCCCGAGCAGACGCAGAACGCGATGATCTCCGATACCCGGGTGGCGTCGGAACGGACGTTGCTCGAGCGGTCGAACCGCATCCACTACGGCAACCTGCTCACCCTACCGATCGCGGAGGGCGGCATCCTGTACGTCCAGCCGATGTACACCGAACGCAACTCGACCGGAGGCAGTACGTCCACGTTCCCGCAACTGTCGCGGGTGCTGGTGAGCTACCGCGAACCGGGACAGGGCGGCGGCGTGCGCATCGGCTACGCTCCGACGCTGGCAGGCGCGCTGGATCAGGTGTTCGGCAGTGGCGTCGGCAATGCGGCCACCGCGCCGGGCGGCGAATCGGCACCGACCGCACCGGCGGAGCCGGGCGCGAACGGTGAACAGGCGCAAGGGTCCGTGCCGCAGCCCGCACCGCAGCCGGCGGCGCCGGCTCCGGTGCCCGCGGACCGGGCCGCCGCCGTGAACGAACTCGACGCCGCGCTGACCGAGCTGAGCAACGCGCAGCGCAGCGGTGACTTCGCGGCCTACGGCCGGGCCCTGGAACGGGTCCAGAGGGCGGTCGACGCCTACCAGGCGACCGGCGGCTGATCGGTAGGTTCGACCACGAAGCCGGGCCCCGCACTCAGTGCGGGGCCCGGCTTCGTTGCGTTCGGTCAGCGGCCGGCGACGTCGATCAGCTGCTGGAACTGGGCGCCGAGACCGTTCTGCTCGGCGAGGACGTGTGCGGCGTCGATGGCCTGCTGCACCTGGTCGCCGGGCACGGGGGCCTCGGGCGCGACCGGAGCAGCCGGGGCCGGCGCCGGGGCGGGTGCCGCCGGAGCGGGCGCGGGCGCGGGAGCGGACTCGGTGGTCAGGTACTGACCGCACACCGGCCACGCACCGGGACCCTGGGACTGCAGGGTGTTCTCGGCGACGCGGATCTGCTCTTCCTTCGACGCGGTGTGCGGGCTGCCGGTGCCGCCGTTGGCGGTCCAGGTGCTCTGCGAGAACTGGAGGCCGCCGTAGTAGCCGTTACCGGTGTTGATGGACCAGTTTCCGCCGCTCTCGCACTGCGCGACGCCGTCCCAGTTGTGGGTGGCTGCGGAGGCGGTGCCGGTGGCCAGGCCGACGGGGAGGGCGACGAGGGCGCCGGTGACGACGGCCATGCCCAGGCCGCGCTTGCTGAACAGAGTGGTCATGCGGGTGGATCCTCTCCGCGCTCGCTGACGGCGGCGGGCCCTGGCGTCCTCGTCACACCGGATTCGGCGTCGATCGGGAGTGGGCGCGTGTCGTGGCCGCGTCCCTGCCCCTCGAAGGATTCGTAGGCACCGGATCCTGCGGGGCAGGGTGTCAGCAGCGGCAGTCCGGTGTTGGCCCGGTGGTTTCGGGCCGGGACCGACCGTACAGAGCCGTCGCGTCGGCGTATACCCACCCGATTCGGCGGACGCGTGTCCAACTGGTGAGACCGTCGAACGGCATTCCCCCAGGTCGGCGGTCGAAAATAACGGTCAACCACCCGTTCTGTTACACGCCCGTTATGTGAAATGAATCATGGGCGGAATGTGGTCCGGGTCACCCTTTTCCACCTGTTGTCTCGGGTGGCGGACGCCGATTTTCGATTCGGCGGGCCGACGGGTGTCGTCCCCTGGAGGTGGCCGTGCAGGCGATTTGCCTTCGGTTCGAACGCTCGTGTAACTTCGTTTCTGCAACGCGGGGTGGAGCAGCTCGGTAGCTCGCTGGGCTCATAACCCAGAGGTCGCAGGTTCAAATCCTGTCCCCGCTACCACCGAAAGGCCGGCATCCGAATTCGGATGCCGGCCTTTCCTTTTGCCTGCTTCCCCCGCTTTTTCCGAGGGTTATAGGCCAAAATGTGTGTACAGCCCTCGGTGTGTCGCCCTGGTTCACCGGCGTGATCTGCCCGCCCAACCATGTTGGAGACCGTTGCCGTCCTCCCAGCTGAAGTCGGTGCCCATGGTCGGG
>NZ_JALPTB010000040.1 GCF_023218075.1 Rhodococcus sp. HM1
GTGGGGATCTGGGAGGTTTCGGGGGTCTGTGCCGACGGGGCGTCGATGCCGAGTTCGGCGAGCTGGGCGCGGTAGCGCTCGATCGAGCGCAGCTTGACGTCCTCGTAGCCGCGGACGGTGTCGGCCAGGTCCGCGATGCGGACCGCGCGGTCGTAGGTGTCCTCGTTCAGGTCTGCGGCGAGACCCAGGACGGTGTCGGTGTAGTGCGCGAGCAGCTCGCGTTCGACCTTGCGCACGTGGGCGTAGCCGAAGGGATCGAGCCGGGTTCCGCGCAGCCTCTTGCCCTTCGCCAGGAGACGCAGTGCCACATGGGTTCTGGGTCCGAAACCGACCTTCTTCTTGCGGCCGAGTGCCCGGAGGACCGGCGGGTGCAGGCGGTAGGTCAGGTCCGCTCCGTCGGGCACCTGCGCGTTCACCTCGTCGAGGAAGGCCGGATCGACGAGCATCCGCGCGACCTCGTATTCGTCCTTGTAGGCGGTGAACTTGAACAGCCCGCGGGCGACCGCCTCGGAGAACTCGGTGCGGTCGGTGACGCGACGCTCGGCTTCCCAGACGGACTGCACCTGCTCGATGTACCGGGCGGCCAGGCGGCGGCCCTGGTAGTCGATCAGCGCGGCGGCACGGATCCGGACCAGGCGCAGCACCTCACCGTCGAACGTGGTGCCGGCCAGCAGCTCCTCCGGGACGACGGTCCCGGAACGCTGCGCGCGGACCGGCTCGGTCGCCGCGGCGAACGCGTCGGGATCGGCAACCGCCGCGCGTCCCCAGCGGAACGCCGCGATGTTCGCCGCGACCGCGACACCGTTGAGCTCGATGGCCTCCTCGATGGCCTCCGCGGGGATCGGCAGGCCGCCGAGCTGATGCGCGGCACCGACGACGAGGAAGTTCGCGGCGGCAGTGTTCCCGAACAGGGCCTGTGCGGCGGCGAGGGCGTCGAACGAGGCGAGCCGGGCGGTGGCGGCCTCGAGCCGCGACAGCAGCTGCTCCTCGTCGGGGTGGCGGATCGACCGGTCGTACACCATGTCCCCGGTGGGGGTGCGGCTCGTCGACGCGACCGCGACGGTGGTGGCCGCATCGGCGTAGGCGAGGTTCTTCGCATCGGCCGCGGTGAGCAGGTCGAGGGCCAGCAGGCAGGACGCACCGCCGGTGCCGACGCGGTTGCCCGGTTCGAGCTCGTCGGGGGCGAACCGCAGGTGCGAGACCACCGGTCCGGCCTTCTGGCTCATACCGATCTGGTCGAGGGATTCGACCTCGAAGCCGGCACGCATCGCCGCGGTCGCGAGAACCTGGTTGACGGTGACGATGCCGGTTCCGCCGATTCCGGCGAGAAACACGTTGCGGGTGCCGGCGACCGCCGTCTCGACGTCGGGCACGGCGGGCGGTGTCGGTGCGGTGCGCTTCTCGGTCTTGCGGGTGGGGTCGATCTCGACGGTGACGAACGACGGGCAGTCGCCGTCGAGGCACGAGTAGTCGGTGTTGCAGGAGGTCTGGTCGATGCGGGTCTTCGAACCGAACTCGGTGTCGACGGGCTGCACCGACAGGCAGTTGCTCTTGACGCCGCAGTCGCCGCAGCCCTCGCACACCGCCTCGTTGATCACGACGCGGGTCGTGCGGGTCGGCAGGGTGCCGCGCTTGCGCTGACGTCGCGCGTCGGCGGCGCAGTGCTGGTCGTAGATGAGCACGGTGACGCCAGCAACCTCGCGCAGCACGCGCTGTGCTTCGTCGAGGCGGTCGCGGTGCCAGACCGTGACGCCGCGGGCGAGCTTGCGCTTGCGATGCCGCTTCGGTTCGTCGGAGCAGATGATGATCTGCTTGACGCCCTCGGTGGTGAGCTTGTGGGTGAGCGCGGGAATGGTCAGCGCACCCTCGGCGTCCTGCGCGCCGGTCATGGCGACGACGTCGTTGTAGAGCAGCTTGAAGGTGATGTTCACGCCGGCCGCGACGCACGCCTGGACGGCGAGCTGACCGGAGTGGAAATACGTTCCGTCACCGAGGTTCTGGAACATGTGACCGACGTCGGTGAACGGGGCCTGACCGATCCACTGGGTGCCCTCACCGCCCATCTGGGTCAGCCCGGTGACCGCACTGTCGGCGCGGCCGGACATCGTGACGAGCGCGTGGCAGCCGATGCCGCCGCCGCCGATCGATCCTTCCGGCAGCGCGGTGGAACGGTTGTGCGGGCAGCCGCTGCAGAAGTAGGGAGTGCGGGTGGCCGAGAGCACCTCGAGCGGGAGCTGCGGCAGCGGCGCGGGGCCGAGGTCCACATGCCCCTTCAGGACGCGGCGCAGCGGCCCGCGGATCCGGCCGGCGGTGAGTTCGCCGTCCACCGGGACGAGTCGCCGTCCGTCGGCGTCCTTCTTGCCGACGATGACCGGCGCCGATTCGGTTCCGTAGAGGATCTCGCGGATCTGGGTTTCGACGAAGGCGGTCTTGTCCTCGACGACGACGATGCGCTCGAGCCCGTCGGCGAACTCACGGACCATGTCGGGTCCGATCGGGTACGGCATGCCGATGCGCATCAGCCGGATGCCGGCTTTGTGCAGGTCGGCGTCGGTGACGGACAGGTCGAGCAGGGCCTGCCGCAGCGCGTCGAAGGTGGTGCCGGTCGCGACGAGGCCGATGCGGGCATGGGCGGGATCGACCTCGATGACGTCGAGCGCGTTGGCCTTGCCGTAGGCCTGGACCATCGCCCAGCGCGGCCCGTACAGGTCGGCTTCGGCGATCACACTGTCGACCGGCGCGGCCATCGGGCGCTGCTTGTAGACGAACGGCTTCCCTTCCCAGGAGATTTCGGGAACGGTGATCTCGGTGTCCGCGACCGACCCGTCGACGCTCCAGGCGCCGTCGGCGACATCCGCGACGATCTTGAGTGCGACGACGCACCCCGAGGCCCGCGAGAGGGCGACGCCGTGCAGGCCCATCGTGACGATCTCGGCGGCGTTGCGCGGGAAGAGCACCGGGATGCCGAGGGCGGCCAGGGACCGCTCGCTGACGGCGGGCACGGTCGAGGACTTGGACGCGGGGTCGTCACCGACCATCAGCAGCACACCGCCGGTCGGTGAGACGCCGTACATGTTGGCGTGCCGCAGCGCGTCGGTGGCGCGGTCGAGGCCGGGGCCCTTGCCGTACCAGACGCCGACGACGCCGTCGTGCGTCGGCGTGCCCGCTCCGAGGTCCGCCTGGCTGCCCCACACCGCCGTCGCGGCGAGTTCCTCGTTGAACCCCGGGGTGAACGTGATGTCGTGTTCGGCGAGCACCTTCGGCATGCCGTGCAGCAACTTGTCCAGGCCGCCGAGCGGGCTTCCGGGATACCCGGAGACGAAGGTCGCCACGCGACGGCCCTCGCGGATGTCCCGCACGTGCTGTTCGACGAGCTGCCGGGCAATGGCCTGCACACCCGTGAGCAGGACCGTTCCGGAGCCGGAGCGGTATCGGTCGTTCAGATCATAGGGAAGGCTGTCGCTTTCACGGACCGCGATCTCGGTCATCGCACACCACCGTTCCTTTGCGACATCCGTTGTGCAGTGTCGCTCGAGTCACATCAATTGGTGCAGCAATAATCTCCATTCCTGATTCAATCCGTCAACAGCATCGAGAACAACTGAGCATTTTGATCGATTGTGACGCGTACCACACCCCCGTGGTGGTCACGGTGCTCAGAGCACTACCGGGCGACGCCGATCGCGTCGAGTGTCGAGGAGAGCCGTTCGAGGACTCGCACCGTCTCGGCGAAGCCCTCGGCACCGAGCGCGCCGGCCAGCCGCGCGGCGAGTTCGGCGTGTGCCGGACCGATACGTTCGATCGCCGCGCGGCCCGCCGCCGTGGGTGCGACCAGCTTGGCCCGGCGGTGCGCCGGGTTCGGGGTGTACTCCGCGAGCCCCTGATCGACGAGCAGATCCGCGATGCGCTGTACCGACTGCCGCGTGATGCCCATCGCGCGAGCGATTCCGGCGACCGGAAGCGGCTCGTGCAGGACGGCGCCGAGCACCTGCCAGCGGGCCGCGGTCAAACCGGCCGGTTTCGCGAGTTCCTCGGCGGCCGAGAGGAACTGGCCGTTGAGACGGAAGACGCTCAGCGCGGCCCGGCTGAGCAGATCCTGTTCGGCACGGCTCACCGGTCGCCGCCCGCCGCCTCTTCGGCCGCCTCGAGGATCGGGAAGGCGGACGCGTCGGAGTCGTGGAACAGGCGGTACCACGCGTCGAGGACCTCACCCTCGTACACGCCGAGAAGGCCGAAGATCTCGCGGGCGAACGCCACCGGTTCGGTCCCACCGGCGGTGACGAGGATGCCGTCGGTGACGGCATCGGCCTCGACATAGCGACCCGCGCCCCCGTAGCCGGTGGCGGCGAGGTAGAAGGACACGTTGCTGGTGTGATCGCGGTCGTCGAGCAGGCCTTCGCGGGCGAGTCCGGCGGTGGCGCCGCAGATCGCCGCGACGGGCACGCCGGTGTCGAGGAATTCGCGGGCGAGGCGTGCGTACGGGGCCAGTTCGTCGCCGGTATCCCACAGGTCGGCGCCGGGAAGCACGAGCAGGGCGGCGGCGTCGGGGCTGACCTCGTCGAGGGCCAGATCCGGGACGATGCGGATGCCGGCCATGGTCGTGACCGGCTCACGACTCGGCCCGACGGCCCGGATCGTGTAGCCGGCCCGGGCCAGGTGAGCGACGGCATGGCCGGGTTCCCAGTCGGCCAGGGTGTCGTAGACGGCGAGGAACACTGTGCCGAGCGTGGGTGTCATGGCAACCTCCGATGTCGTTCATCGATATGTCAGCATCCTGTCAATTAGACAGGGTGCTGTCAATAACAAGTTGCCGAAGTCCCCGCCACCTCCACAGACCCGGAGGTACGATTTGTGACGTAACGCACATTCGTCGCAACGGCCCGCGACGAATACACCCCGATGAGCACCGGATCGCGTCCACACCTCGGCGGCCACGTCGACAGGCGTGACCCGATCCTTCGGTGCGCATCCGGTTCGCCGCACAGCGCGGGGCACTGCGGCGACCCGCCCCGTCGCCCGGCTTTCCTTGCCGGGTCCGCATTTCGAACCGGCATCGTCTCCGGAAGGACGTTGTCATGCGCAGAACCCTGACCGCCGCGGTTCTCGCGGCCACCGCCGCACTCACCCTCGGCACCGGAGTTGCATCCGCCGAGTGGTTGTACGAGGACATCCTCGTCGTCGGAATCCCCAACGTCGTAGGCATGAGCGAGCAGGACGCCGTCGCCACCCTCGAATCACAGGACATCCCGTACACCATCACCAACAAGTCCGGCAGCGCGCTGACCGTGTGCAACGTCACCGAGCAGCGGGACAAGGGGTTTTACACCGAGATCCGTCCCGAATGGGATTCGACGGACCAGGAATGGGACTACGTCGAGTACAAGATCTGGCGGGGTCTCGGTCTCACCGTCGTCTGTAACTGACGGGCGCACGCCACGTTTGCAGCGTCGGCAGCACACGGCTGCCGGCGCCTTTCGGCGTGGGCAGCTTGCCTGGGTGAGCGGGTTAGGTTTACCTTTACTACTTAAGGTTCACCTTATTCGGACGAACCCGGCGAGCCCGGCCCGCGACACCGTCGCGGAGACCGGACCCGTGCCCCGGAAGCCAACACCAGGAAGCAACAGTGCCCCAATCGAACCGGCCGCCCTCCAGCACCGACGAGCCCACCGCGATCGCCGCTGTCCTGCACGTGACGATGGGCACCGAAAACCTCGCCGGCGAACCCGGAACCGGACCCCGCGTCGGTCAGGTCGACGTCTACAACCTCCCCTACGTCGACCTCACGACAGTGCGGGGCCTGATCATCGGCGGCGGTGTCGACCAGATCTTCCTCGAGCGCAACCGAGATCTGCTCACCGGATTCGTCACCCGCGGCGGCCGCGTCGCCGTCATGGGTCACGCGTTGACGGATTTCCTTCCCGGCCTCGGGGTGTGGCGCAAGCTCGCCTACACCGGCCCGAAGGACCTCGCGATCACGCTCGGCGATCCGCACCCGGTGTGGGACGGTGTCGACCCTGCCGACCTGAGTTTTCGCAAGGGCGTCACCGGCTTCTACGCGCGCGGCTACGTCGACAAGATCCCCGACGATGCGATCGTCACGACCCGCATCGGCCGACACGCGCTGCCCCTCGACTTCGTCTACCCGCTCGGCGACGGCCAGGTGCTCGTCCACGGCGGGAACGACCTGACCGGCTGGAAGAACGACCCGAACACGTCCGCGCGGATGACACCGCAACTGATCGATTGGCTGACGCAGCGATGACCACCGCCGAACCCTTCTCCCGCACCGACATCGCACCCCTGCGGAGCCGGCGCCTGGCCATCGTCCACGGCGGGTCCTACCCCCATCTGCAGACGATGAAGGACCCGGCGGTGCTTGCCTACCAGCCGGACTTCCACTACCTGGCCGACCTCGCCGACGGCGATCTCGACGGCTACTCGACGGTGATCGTCGCCGACCGGTTGCATCCCGGACTCGTCGCCCGCCACGCCGATCGGTTCCGCGCGGTCGCCGAGCGCGGCGACACGCTCGTCGTCCTCGGCGAGAACGGCGTCCACACCTGGCTTCCCGGCGTGGAATGGGAACCGCGGCCGACGAACTTCTGGTGGTGGCTCCACGGTGAGGACCCGCTGATCCGCACCCGCAGCCACGACCACGGGGCATGGGCGTACCTGAGCACCAAATCCGTCATCTGGCATCACCACGGGTTGCTCCGCACCGAAGCGGACGTGGTCCCGCTCGTGGTCTCCGAGGAACCCGATGCCGAGGGCAATCCGCACGACGCGGGCATGATGCTCTACGAGGACACCACTTCGACTGCGGGCCGTCTCATCGTCACGACCCTCGATCCGACGTACCACCACGGCAGCAACTTCATGCCGGGCGCGACGCGGTTCCTGTACTCGCTGTTGCGCTGGGTCGACAACACCTGACGCTCCGCGCACGATCGGGCCCGCCACCGCACTGCGGTGGCGGGCCCGGTCGGTTCAGCCCGCGTTCTCTTTCAGGGTGTGGGCGACGAGGGCGTTGGCGTGTCCGTGGCCCATGCCGTGGTCGACCTTGAGCCAGTTCACCAATTCCATGTGCTTGGTCAGATCCGACTCGCGGATCATCGTCTTCCACTCCTCGATCGGGCGACCGTATTTCTTCTCGATCGACGGAAAGTACGACTCCGGGCCTTTCGCCTTCTCGGTCATGGGCGAAGATTAACGGGACCGTCGGACATCGTCGGCCCGATCGGTGAAATCCACCGCGGTGCACGTCAGTTCACGATGTCGTAGACCTCGTCCGCGGGTGCAGCGAGCAGCCGATCGGCCATCTCCTGCTTGAGCACCGTCAGGCGTGCTTCCTCGTCGTCGGTGCGGTCGGCCTTGCGCCCGAGGGTGATGAACTCGTCGGTGACGAAGCCGTCGCGGATCTCGAGCCGCACGGTCCGGTCGCGGTAGGTCAGCACGAACACGTACCGCTCCAGCGTCTGCCCGCGATCGCGGCGCTCGAGTTCCGCGTCGACGGTGAACCGCCCGTCGGTCACAGCCCGGGTCACCGCCTCGAACGTGTCGCGCACGCCGGGACCGCGGTGCGCGGTGGCGACGCTGATCTCGCGGCGCTCCGCGGGCGCGTCGGGACTCAGCACCGGCAGCGCGCGTTCGAGGACTTTCACCGCGTGTGCAACTCCGCCCGGGAATCCCGGGCCGTGGTACTTCATGACGTCGTCGACGGTGAAATCGATGACGGTGCCGTTCTCGGCGACGGCGATGGTTTCGGACATCGGGACATCTCCTGGTGTGAGTCGGGTTGCAGCGGAATCGGGTTCAGACACCGGACACGGCACCGACGAGGGCGGCGGTGTATTCGTGTGCCGGGTCGGCGAGAACGGTGTCGGCGCGGCCGGCTTCGACGATGCGCCCGCCCTGCATCACGACGATGTCGCGGCAACTACGGGCGGCCAGCGCCAGATCGTGGGTGATGTGGACGACGGCCATGTTCTCGGAGACGGCGAGTTCGCCCATGAGGTCGACGATCTCGAGTCGCAGCGACGCGTCGAGACCACTGGTCGGTTCGTCGGCGAGCAGCAGTTTCGGCCTGGTCACCAGCGCCCGTGCGAACGCCACCCGCTGACGCTGCCCACCGGACAGCTCGTGCGGGTAGCGCTGCAGGAAGCTCTCGGCGGGACGCAGGTGCACGGATTCGAGCGCCGCGACCGCGGCCTGCCGGCGGCTGTCCCGGTCACCGATACGGTGGATCACCATCGGCTCGGCGACGATGTCCCCCACCCGCAGGGTCGGCGGCAGCGACGCGTACGGGTCCTGGAAAACCAGGTGCATCCCCTTGCGCGCCGCGCGGCGCCGGCGCTGCGGCACCGCGGTCAGGTCGACTCCGTCGAAGACGATCCGTCCCGCGGTCGGGGTCACCAGGCCGGCGACCGCCCGTGCGACGGTGGATTTCCCGGCTCCGGAGCCACCCACCAGCGCGACGGAATCACCGGCGGCGACCTGCAGGGTCACGTCCGTGATCGCGGGCTTGCCGTCGAATGCGACCGAAAGCGATGCGATGTCGAGCAGTCCACTCACGAGAAGACCTCCTGAAGTGACGGACGCAGCCGGGGCGCCGATTCGACGAGTTTGCGGGTGTACGGGTGCGTGGGCGACCCGACGACCTGCTCGGCGGTACCGATCTCGACGAGTTCGCCGTCCTTCATCACCGCGATACGGTCGGCGATTCGCTCGACAACCGGCAGATTGTGGGTGACGATCAGCAACGCGAGGGATCGGCGCACCCGCAGCTCGTCGAGCAGCGCAAGAACCTCGGCCTCGCGCAGCACGTCCAGTCCGCTGGTCGGTTCGTCGGCCACGAGCACGTCCGGTTCGTTGGCGAGCGCCATCGCGATCACGACGCGCTGACGCATACCGCCTGAGAGCTGGTGCGGGTAGGCGTCGACCCTGTCGGCCTCGAGACCCACGTCGGCCAGGAGCTCGAGGGTGCGTTCCCGCGCCTGGGCTCTCGTGCACGAGCGGTGGGCGAGGACGGCTTCGTCGATCTGGGAGCCGATCGTGTAGACGGGGTCGAGGGCGCTCAGCGCCTCCTGCGGAATCAGGGCGATGCGGTTGCCGCGCAGGCCCCGGAGTTCCGCGGGGCTCATCCCGGCCACGTCGCGGCCGTCGACCCGCACCGCCCCGGAAACGATCTGCGCGGCCGGGGGCAGCAACCCCATCGTGGCCGCCGCGACCGTCGACTTGCCGCTGCCGGATTCCCCGACGAGGGCGACGAGTTCTCCTGCGCCGACGGTGAATCCGACTCCCGTGGCGCCGCGCCCGTCCTCGCCGTAGACGACGGTGAGGTCGTCGATCACCAGCGGTGCTCCCGCATCGACATCCGGATCGACCGGAGCCGGTGCGGTGGCGGCCTTCTTCCGGGATCGCTTCGCCGGCAGGAGGATCGGGTGGGATCGCTCCTCGATGGCATTGCCGAGCAACGCGAATGCGAGCACGGTGACGGCGATGGCCACACCCGGCGGGATCACCCACCAGATCCAGGCGTCGGTCAGGAAGGCACTGCGCGCGTGCGCCATCGACAGCATCGATCCCCAGCTCGCGGCGGAGATGTCGCCGAGTCCCAGGAACGCGAGCGATGCTTCGAGCAGCACCGCAGTCTTGATGGTGAGCACGAACTGCGGGACCACCAGCGGCACGACCGACGGGGCGATATGACGCCACAGCACGTACCCGGGACCGGCGCCCATGGCGCGTTCGGCCTGGATGTGATCGCGTTCGCGCAGTGTGAGGACCTGTGCGCGCAATTCGCGGGCCAAACCCGCCCACAACACCGCCGAGATGACCATGATCTGAGTGCGCAGACCGGGTCCGGCGAAGACGCCGATGACGATGGTCAGCGGCAGCACCGGCAGCGCCAGCACGACGTCGACGATGCGCATCAGCACGGTGTCGACGACGCCGCGCGCATATCCTGCGACGACCCCGACGATCGTGCCGACGGCGGTGGCGATCACGGCCGCGACGATCCCGACGAACAGCGAGATGCGGGCGCCGTGGATCAGCATCGACAGCAGGTCGTGGCCGACGTCGTCGGCGCCGAGCCAGTGCTCGGCGGACGGCGCCGCGAACGGGCGCGTCACCCGTTCGGTGGGGTCGAACGGCGCGAGCCACGGTGCGGAAATCGCGCACAGCAGCAGCGCACCGAGCAGTACCGCGCCGACGAGCGCGAGGCGCTGGGACCGGGTTCGGGTTCCGACGATGGTCAAGCGGTTGACGTTCATACGGCTACCTCGGTGCGTCCTTCGGCCGCGGTCCGGTCGCGGCGCACCCGCGGATCGAGCAGCGGATAGGTCAGATCGGCCAGCAGGTTCGCCGCGACGATGCCGACGGTCGCGAGCAGGAACGCACCCTGCAGCAACGGATAATCGCGGGCGGTCACCGCGTCGTAGGTGAGTTTGCCCAGCCCCGGATACGCGAACACCGACTCGACGACGACCGCGCCGGACAGCAGCACACCGACCGTCAGGGTCAGGGTCGTGTAGACGGGCAGCACCGCGTTGCGCAGCGCGTGCCGGATCGCCACCCGGAACTCCCTGAGTCCCTTGGCCCGGGCGAGCCGGATGAACGGTTCGTCGAGCACGCCGATCATCGAGGCCCGGGTCATGAGGAAGAATCCGCCGATGTTCGCGATGGTCAGCGTCGCGACGGGAAGGACCATCCGCGAGGCGACTTCTGCGAGCCATTGCCCGCCGGTCGCGGTGATCGTCGCGGCCCCGTAGGACGGGAACCAGCCGAGCGTCACCGAGAACACGGCGATGAGGATCATGCCCACCCAGAATGCGGGCATCGAATCCACCACGAGGACACCGACAACCGTGCCGGTCTCCTTCGCGGTGCCGCGTCGCCACGCGGCCCACGCGCCGAGCAGGGTGCCGATCACGAAGGCCAGCACCATCGAGATGCCGACCAACGCGACCGTCCAGGACAGCTTCTCCCCCAACACGTCGAGAACAGGCCTGTTGTACTGCACGGACATCCCGAGATCTCCCCGCAGCAGCCCCGACCAGAACGAGAGGTACTGCTCGAGGATCGGCCTGTCCAGGCCGTAGCCGGCGCGGAGTTCCGCGAGGTACTTCTCGCCGAGGCCCTGCAGTTCGCCGACGTAGAGGTAGCCGACCGGATCACCCGGTGCGAGGTGCGGCAGTGCGAAGTTCAGCGTCACCGCCGCCCACAGCACGAGGGCGTACTGCCCTGCTCGGCGCAGAATAACCATCGATCAGTCCTGCGGCGCTTCCGCGTTCGCGGCGGCGACGACGTCCGCCGGCAGGAACGACCACTTGTGGACGATGCCGTAACCGGGGGTCTCGACCCAGCCCGAGAAGCTTTCGGCGTCGTAGGCCCAGGTCTCCTCTGCGTAGTACAGGGGAAGGGTCGTGGGCTGACTGTTGATCAGCTTCTGGATCTCCTTCAGGACCACAACACGGTCGTCGTAGTTGTCGGTGGCACGCCACTTCTCGTACAGAGCGTCGTATTCCGGGTAGGCGATCTTCGGGGAATCCCACAGGTAGCCGGAGCGGTGCGACATGATCAGCTGCGTCGGGTCGGCGGTCCCGTGCGGGACGATGTCGTTGATCAGGAAGTCGTATTCCTTGTTGGACGACGCACTCGACAGCGAACCCGCCTCGAGGGGCTCGACGACGACGGCGAATCCGGCCTCGCCGAAGTCCTCGACGAACAGTTCGGCGGCACGGACATGCTGCGGATTGCCGCCGTTGACGACCAACTTGAACGGAGCAGGCTTCTCACCGGCCGGGTTCTCGCGGAGGCCGTCTCCGTCGACGTCCTTCCATCCGAGGGAGTCGATCAAGGCGGCGGCCTGCGCAGGGTCGTACGGGGTGTCGGCGTCGGGATCGGCGAACGGTGCATCCGGGTGCACGTAGCCCTGGGTGCTGGGTCGCCCCTTCCCCAGCGCGACGATGTCGAGCATCTTGTCGCGGTCGAACGCGAAGCTCAGAGCCGTGCGGAAATCGGCCTGGGCGAAGGGTTCACGGGTGAAGTTGATTCGCAACTCGGTGAAACCCAGCGGATCCACGTCGATGGTGCCGATGTCGTTCGACGCGCTGAACTGATCGACCAGCTCGGGAGGCAGCGCCCGGTCGACGGCGTCGACCTGCCCGGAGCGAAGCGCGGTGAATGCGGCGGAGGAGTCGGCGATCACCGGCATGATCAGTTCGTCGACGGTCGGTGCGCCCGCGAAGTAGTCGGCGTTCGCCTCGAAGCGGTATCCGGTCGTGGGGTTGTAGTCGACGAGCTTGAAGGGGCCCGTGCCGACCGGCAGATCGGTGACTTCCTTGACCTTGGCCGGGTCGACGTTCGCCCACACATGTTCGGGCAGGATCGGCAGGTCGGCGAGCGTCACGGTGCCGAGTTCCGGGCACGAGTAGTCGCAGACGAACCGCACCGAGTGCTCTCCGGTGACGTCGATCGTCGAGATCGACGGAACATCGTTGACGTGGTGGGTGAACCGCCCGGTGGGCGCGGCGTGCATGAAGTGGAAGCTGAACACGACGTCGTCGGGTGTGAACGCCTCACCGTCGTGCCAGGTCACGTCGTCGCGCAGGTCGACGTCCCAAGTCGTGGGGTTCACTTGGCGCACGTCGGTGGCGAGCCACGGCTGCGGTTCCGCGACGTACGGCGACGGCGAGAGGAGCTTGTCGTAGACCAGCTCGGTCATCTGGTCGGTCTGGCCGACGAAGATGTTCAGCGGACCGCTGTCCTTGGCGACGGCGACGGTGAGCGAGTCCGCGGTTGCCGGACCGGACGCGGCGTCCGTGGTGTCGCCGGAGCCGCAGGCGGCCACGAGGAGCGCGGGCGCAAGAACGAGGGGTAAGGCGTGAGAGCGCCGAACGGTGCGCGTCAACTGAATGTCACTCTTCTCTGATTCGGACTGAGGTCTGGCTTACCTTACTTTGGGCAACCTACATTAACAATCAATTACTGACCAGTCCGAATTTCCGCAACCCAAAAGGCCACCACTACCGGGACCGGGGTCCCAGCCGTGGTGGCCTCGTCGCAGCGCGACTCAGAGTTCGCGGAAGCGCGGAATCAGATGCTCGGCAACGTTCTTCGCCTCGTCGATCAGAGGCCAGCCGGCGAGGATCAGCGTCGTCAGACCCGTTCGGTCGTGCAGCGCCCGCACGTGCCCCGTGATCTCGTCCGGCGTTCCGGCGTAGTACACCGCCGACGACCCGGTCGCGAAGATGTCGAGCGGCGACCACGCCGTGATGCCGGCGTACAGGCCGTCACCGAGATACAGGTCCTTCGGCTCGGGCAGGCGGCCGGCGTTGATGGTGTCGACCCAGCCCTGCCGCTGCGCGTCGCGCGCGGTGAACGTCTTGAGGTCCTGCTTGCCGCCCGTGCGACGGCGTACCGCCTTGTCCAGGACGTCGGTGATCCGATCGATCCCGGCCTTCTCGAACAGGGACCGGAACCGGTCCAGGGCCTCGGCCTGCGTCGGCCGGACGATGACGCCGGAGAGGGCACCGAAGTCGGTGAACTCCCTCCCCTCGGCGGCCGCGGACTCTCGTGCCGCGGTGAACTTGGACTCGACGAACGCCGTCTCACGCAGCATGACCAGGTACGCGTCGAGCACCTTGCCGGAATTCTGCAGTCCCGCAGGCGAATCCCCGGTCCCCCACAGCGGAACGCTGTGGTCCTCGCTCGGCGCGTCGATCCGCAGCGGCGTGTTCGGGAAGTTCGACTCGGTGCCCTCGGCGTAGATCCGCCGGAAGTCCGCCCAGTACTTCTCCCCCAGTTCGTACCGCCGGTCGTGCTCGACGTTCATGTCGTACTTGGTGAGGATGTTCTCGCGGCCGTTGACGGAGTTGATCATCAGGCGGCCACCGCTGAACGCGTCGAACGTCAGCGCCTTCTCCGCGAGCAGACGCGCCGGCGTCATGTTCGCGTAGATCGCGACGAGGAACTTCATGCGCGTGGTGTGCGCGGCCGCCCAGGTCGCCGAGATGAACGGATCGTTCGGCCACGTCGCGACGAGCGCGCCGTCGAACCCGCCGTTGTCGATCGTCTTCGCCAGTTCGATCTGCCGCTGCCCGTCGACCGGATACAGCCCGCCCGGGCTCCACGGGTAGTCCCCGTCGGCCTGGGTGAGATACCAGAAAGTCTTGATGCCCATCGGTTTTCGTCCTCAGTTCGAAAGTTCGAGCGCCTCGATGCGGGCGCGGGCCCGCAGCGTGTCGGCATCGACCGCGTACAGCGCGTCGAGATAGGCAACGGCGAACGATCCCGGGCCCGTGGAGTTCTCCTCGGCGATCTCGGCGGCGACCGCGACATGGGCGTGCGCGGCGGCCAGACCGATCAACGGGGTCGGCGCCACCGCCAGGTAGGCCGCGACCAGGCCGCCGAGCGAGCAGCCGGTGGAGGTCACGCGCGGAAGCATCGCGCTGCCTCCGGCGATGCGCACCCCGGTGATCCCACCCTCGCGGTCACGTCCGACCAGGTAGTCGACGGGTCCGGAGGCCGAGACGGCGTCGGCGTGCTCGAGCAGCGCCAGCGCCGCTGGGACCGCGGCGGCAGCCTCGTCGGCGCTGTCGACGCCGCGGGTGTCGCCGCCCAACCCGGCGAGCGCGATGATCTCCGAGGCGTTGCCCCGGATCGCAGTCGGGTGCAGGGCAAGCAGATCGGCGGCCAGACCGGTGCGCCACGGCAACCCGCCGACGCCGACCGGGTCGAGGACCCACGGGGTTCCGGCCTCGCGGGCGGCACCGGCGGCCTCGGTGAACGCGGCGGCGGTGCCGTCGTCCGGGGTGCCGAGATTGACCAGCACACCGCCGGCGATCCGGGCGAATCCACCGGCCTCGTGGGCATTGTCGATGTGGGCGTTGCTGGCACCGGCCGCGAGCAGCACGTTGGTCAGGAAGTTGGCGGAGACGATGTTCGTCAGCGACTGCACCAGCGGCACCTGGGCACGCAGCGCCTCGAGCGCGGCGGCCACATCGTCGACGGTGGGGGCGTTCGTCGTGGTAGTCACAGAAGTTCCTGTCGGAGAGGGGAAGTCGGTTTCGGGACGATCAGGAGCGGCGACATCGCGTCATGTGTCACCCTCCCGGTCCTCGGAAGGCGCGGCCGTGACCATGGGCAGTGCGGGATCCGCCGTCCATTCCTCGAGCGATCCGTCGTACACGGCCAGGTCGTCGAACCCCACGCGCACCAGCGCGAGGGCGACCAGGCAGGCCGAGACACCGCCGCCGCAGTAGAGGACCACCGGGCGCTCGGAATCGGCGAGCACCGCCTCGGCCTCCGCGGACACCTCCTCGTCCGGCCGCAGCAGCCCGTCGTCGAGCAGACCCTTCGCCGGCAGGTTGAGACTGCGCGGGATGTGGCCGCGCCGCGAGTAGCGAGTCGTCGCGGTGCCCGCGAACTGTTCCGGGTCGAGCGCGCAGACCAGCGTGCCGGGGGCATCGCCCGCGCTGATGGACAGTACGGCGTCGCGGTCGCGCCACAGGCCGTGATCGGTCGGCTGTGCCCACCGTTCGGTCGCCGGGCGCGGCTCCGCCGCACCGGTCTCGACGGGCAGTCCGAGTGCAGTCCAGCGGGCGAGTCCGCCGTCGAGGACCCGCGCGGCGATCCCGATGTTGCGCAGCATCCACCACAGTCTCGCGGACCAGGTGTTCGTGCCCTGGTCGTACACCACGATCTCGGCGTCGGGTGCGATACCGAGGTTCCCGAGAGCGTGCGCGAGCCGGGCGGGTGCCGGACGGGTGAAGTGCAGGTTCGCGTCGACGGCACTGAAATCGCCGAGCAGGTTCGCGTGCAGCGAGCCGGGAATGTGGGCGCGCTCCCAATCGGCGAGACCGGATTCGGGCCGGTAGTCGCCGTCGAAGCGGGGCTTGGGGAACGAGACGGTCGCGTCGAGGATCGTGTAGGTACCCGGATTCCGGGCCAGGTCCTCGGCCCTGATCAGTACGTCTCGCCTGTCGTCGCTCACCGCAGCGACGCTAAACGACGAATAACGTATACGCAAGTATCCGGATGTCGTCGATGGCATAATCTGACCCATGACCCACGGCGACACCACCGCGGACCTGACCGGTTCCCTGCTCTCCGAGCCCCCGACCGGACGCGACGACCAGACGTCGAAGCAGTACCTGCGTCTGCGCGCGGACATCCTCGCCGGCAAGTTCCCCCGCGGCGCCGCCCTGCACGAGACTCAGCTCAGCGAGACCTACGGGGCCTCCCGCACCCCGATCCGCGAAGCGCTCAACTGGCTCGCCCACGACGGGCTGCTCGAACGCGCCACCCGCGGCTTCCGGGTGCGCTCGGGCACCGCCGAGGACGTCATCGAGATCTACGCGGCACGTGTCGCGCTCGAATCCGAAGCCGCCGGGGCCGCCGCCGTCCGGCACACCGAACTCGACATGGCACGCCTCGAACAGCTCCACGGATTCTGTTGCGCCGCAACCGATGACGCCGAGGTACGCAGCGGAAACTTCCGGTTCCACGAGGCCCTGTGGCAGGCCGCGCACAACTCGACCATCACCGCGCTGCTGGTGCGCCTTACCACCCAGCTGCGCATCTACGACTCGGGGCCGCCGTCCAACTACGGCGAACCCGACCTCCTCAACGCCGAGCACGAGCAGATCCTGGCCGCCCTGCGGGCCCGCGACGAAAGCGCCGCCCGCGAGCACATGCGCACACATCTCGAGCGCAGCCGCGAACAACGCATCCGCCTCTTCGCGCAGAGCTGACCGCTCCCCTACCGGGGTCGCCTTACCCCGTGGCCACTACCCGTGCCCGTCGTATCCGTGCGCGCTTCCGTAACCGTTGTCGGTTCCCCCGAAGACCCGCTCGACGACGGCCCGGGCTCGCCGCGTGACCCGCAGGTAGTGGTCCAGGAACTCGGAGGCGTCCCCCTCCCATCCCGCGACCCGCGCGACGGCGGTCAGCGTCTTACCCGGCCCGGGCAGCTGATCGGTCGGTTTGCCCCGCACCAGCACGAGCGCGTTGCGGGCCCGCGTCGCCAGGAGCCAGGACTCCCGCAGCAGCGCGACATCCTCCTGGCTGACCAGTTCCGCGGCACCGATCGCATCGAGCGCCTCGAGCGTCGAGGTGTTGTGCAGCGCCGGAATCCGGTGGGCGTGCTGCAATTGCAGCAACTGCACGGTCCATTCGATGTCTGCCAGGCCACCGCGGCCGAGCTTGGTGTGGGTCGCCGGATCCGCACCGCGCGGCAGCCGCTCCGAGTCGACGCGCGCCTTGATCCGCCGGATCTCGCGCACCGCCTCCTGCGACACCCCACCCTCCGGGTAACGGACCGCGTCGATCATGCGCAGGAACCGTTCAGCGAGATCGGGGTCGCCGGCGGCGGGGTGCGCACGCAGCAGCGCCTGCACCTCCCACGCCTGCGCCCACTGCGCGTAGTACGCCTGGTACGAGGCGAGTGTGCGCACCAACGGCCCACTGCGACCCTCGGGCCGCAGACCCGCGTCCACCTCCAGCGGCGGATCGGTGCTCGGCGCGCCGAGCAGCTTGCGGACCTGTTCGGCGATCTGGTTGGCCCACTTGACGGCCACCGTTTCGTCGGCGTCCGGTAGCGGCTCGCACACGAACAGCACGTCGGCATCGGACCCGTAGCCCAGTTCGGCGCCGCCGAGCCTGCCCATGCCGATCACCGCGATGCGCGCCGGCGCAGGGCCCTGCTTCTGTTCGGATGCGCGGATCACGGCGCCCAGCGCCGCCTCGAGCACCGCGGACCACACGCTCGACAGGGCCCGGCACACCTGGGGCACGTCGAGCATGCCGAGGATGTCGGCGCTGGCGACACGGGCGAGTTCGGCGCGCCGCAGCGATCGGGCCGCCCCGATCGCGCGCACCGGATCGTCGTACCGCGCCGACGACGTGACGATCGCCTTCGCGACCTCCTCGGGTTGCGGTTCGAGCAGGCGCGGACCGTTGGGGCCGTCCGCGAACAGGCGCACCACGTCGGGGGCGTTGATGAGCAGGTCCGGCACGAACGCCGACGATCCGAGCACCGTCATCAGCCGTTCGGCGACCGAGGGTTCGTCGCGCAGTGTCCGCAGGAACCACACCGCGTTGTACATCGCGTCGGACAGCCGCCGGTACGCCAGCAGGCCCGCGTCGGGATCGACTGTGTCGCTCAGCGATTCGAGCAGCTGCGGAAGAATCAGTGCCTGGATCCGCGCCTTGCGCGAGGCACCACCGGACAGCGCGGTCAGGTGTCCGAGCGCGTGTTCCGGTGCGCTGTAGCCGAGCGCCGCGAGCTGACGCACCGCACCTTCCGGGGACAGCCGCACCGCCTCCGCGTCGAGGCGGGCCACCGATTCGAGCAGCGGACGGTAGAACAGCTTGGCGTGCAGCTTGCGGACCCGGGCCGAGTTCCGCTTGATCTCGGCCTCGAGCACCCCGAGCGCGTCGTTGCGGCCGTCCGGCCGCATGTGCGCGGCACGGGCCAGCCAGCGCAGTGCCTCCCGGTCCTCGGCGGGCGGCAGGGTATGGGTGCGTTTGAGCTTCTGCAGTTGCAGCCGGTGTTCGAGCAATCGCAGGAACTCGTACGACGCCCGCAGGTTCGCGGCGTCGTCGCGGCCGACATACCCGCCTTCCGCGAGCGCCGACAACGCTTCCACCGTGTTGGGTACCCGCAGCGATTCGTCGGCGCGGCCGTGCACGAGTTGCAGCAGCTGGACCGCGAATTCGACGTCGCGCAGGCTCCCGCGTCCGAGTTTCAGTTCGCGTTCGCGCAATTCCGCGGGGACGAGTTCCTCGACGCGCCGGCGCATCGCCTGCACTTCCGGAACGAACGCCTCACGCTCGGACGCGGTCCACACCATCGGGCTCAACGCCTCGATGTAGCGGCGGCCCAGTTCGAGATCGCCGGCCATCGGCCGGGCCTTGAGCAGCGCCTGGAACTCCCACGTCTTGGCCCACCGGGTGTAGTAGGCGATGTGCGAGTCGAGGGTTCGGACCAGTTCGCCGCGTTTACCTTCCGGACGCAGCGCGGCATCGACGTCGAAGAACGCCGACGTGCCGATTCGCATCATCTCCCCGGCGATGCGGCTCGCGCGCGCGTCGGCGGGCTCCGCCACGAACACGACGTCGACGTCGCTGACGTAGTTCAGTTCGCGCGCACCGCATTTGCCCATCGCGATGACCGCGAGATCGACGGGGCACGGTCCCTCGGGGACGATCGTCGCGACCGCGACGGCCAGCGCGGCGGTCAAGGCCGCGTCGGCGAGATCCGCGAGCTTGTGTCCCACCTCGATGTACGGCAGCACCGGCTCGTTCTCGACGGTCGCCGCGAGATCCACGGCGGCGATGAGCATCAGCTGATCGCGATAGGAGGTGCGCAGCGCCGGTATCGCCGCGGGGCCGGTGAGCTGCGCCCGGTAGACGAGCGTGTCGGTGCGGCCCCCCGGCTCGGCGACCGCTCCGACGCAGTCGAGCATGCGCGCGGTGAACGTGTGCCGGTCCGGCAGCTCGAGTTTCCCGGCGAGCATGCGCCAGCGGTCCGGGTGGGCGACGACATGGTCGCCGAACGCCGCGGAGGCCCCGAACAACCCGAACAGCCGTCCCCGCAGTCCCTTGTCGAAACGCAGCGCGCCGTCGAGTTCGGCCCACCCGGCCTCGTCGAGTGCCTCCTGCAGCCGAACCAGGTTCCGCAACGCCAGATCGGCGTTCGGGGCGCGCGACAACGACCACAGCAGTTCGATGCTGTCGGTGTCGTTCCAGGCGAGCTGTTCGAGGTGGGCTGCGGCCGTGGGCTCGACGAGCCCGAGCCGGCCCGGTCCGGGAATCGCGGACCGGGCGGGTGGCGGTTTCACCACGCACCCACCCCCGGTCCCACGCCGGTCGGATCTGCCGCGATCTCCTCTGTCCGCGTCCGCACGCCATTCACCCTATCGCCGACTACAGACCCAGGTACTGCTCCAGCTCGTACGGGGTGACCTGGCTGCGGTAGTTCTCCCATTCACGCCACTTGTTGCGCAGGAAGTAGTCGAACACGTGCTCGCCGAGCGCCTCGGCGACCAGCTCGGACTTCTCCATCTCGCGCAGCGCGATGTCGAGATCGGTGGGCAGCTCGCGGTAGCCCATCGCGCGCCGCTCGGCGGAGGTCAGCGACCACACGTCGTCCTCGGCCTCGGGGGCGAGCTCGTAGCCCTTCTCGATGCCGCGCAGACCGGCGGCCAGCAGCACCGCGAACGTCAGGTAGGGGTTGCACGCCGAGTCCGGGGTGCGGATCTCCACGCGGCGCGACGACGCCTTGTTCGGCGTGTACATCGGCACGCGCACGAGCGCCGAACGGTTCGACGGACCCCAGCACGCGGCCGTGGGGGCTTCTCCGCCGTGCACGATGCGCTTGTAGGAGTTCACCCACTGGTTGGTGACGGCGCTGATCTCGTTGGCGTGCTCGAGGATGCCGGCGATGAACGCCTTGCCGGTCGCGGAGAGCTGCAGCGGATCGTCCGGATCGTGGAAGGCGTTGTTCTCGCCCTCGAACAGGCTCATGTGCGTGTGCATCGCCGAACCGGCGTGCTCACGGAACGGCTTGGGCATGAAGGTCGCGCGCACACCCTCCGCCATCGCGATCTCCTTGACCACGTAGCGGAAGGTCATCACGTTGTCGGCCATCGACAGCGCGTCGGCGTAGCGCAGATCGATCTCCTGCTGGCCGGGGGCGGTCTCGTGATGGCTGAACTCGACCGAGATACCCATCGACTCGAGCGCGTCGATCGCGTGCCGGCGGAAGTTCGGGGCCGAGCGGTGCACGGACTGGTCGAAGTAGCCACCGTCGTCGGCCGGGACCGGGGGCTGGCCGGGCTCACCGTTCTCGACGAGGAAGAACTCGATCTCGGGGTGCACGTAGCAGCTGAAACCCAGATCCGACGCCTTGTTCAGCTGGCGGCGCAGCACGTGCCGCGGGTCCGCCCAGCTGGGGGTGCCGTCCGGCATGGTGATGTCGCAGAACATCCGCGCCGAGTACTGGTGTCCGCGATCGTCCATCCACGGCAGCACCTGGAAGGTCGTGGCGTCCGGCCGCGCGACCATGTCGGCCTCGGAGATGCGGGAGAAACCCTCGATGGCCGAGCCGTCGAAACCGATGCCCTCCTCGAAGGCTCCTTCGAGTTCGGCCGGGGCGATCGCCACGGATTTGAGCGTCCCGACGACATCGGTGAACCACAGGCGCACGAACCGAATGTCGCGCTCTTCGAGGGTGCGGAGCACGAACTCCTTCTGGCGATCCATAGTGGCGAGACTAGGCACTGGGAGTTAACTCCGTGTTACATCGGTGAGTTATCGATGCGGCGTGTCGCTCACAACCGCTACGGGTCAGCAGTGCGGGTCGGATTCCGGCACCTCGAGGGACACCAGATACCGGATCACCGGGTCGTCGACGCACCGCTGCCCGTCGAGCACCACGGTGTGCTGGGTCCCGGTGAAACTGATGAGCGCGCCGCCGAGCTGACGGGCCAGATCCACGCCGGCCTGATAGGGGGTCGCGGGATCCTCGGTGGTCGAGACCACCAGCACCGGAGGCAATCCCGGAACCTCCGGAGTGTGCGGCTCGCCGGTGTTCGGCACCGGCCAGAACGCACACAGATCCAGCGGGGCCTGCCCGGTTCCGCGGCCGTCGTCGAGGAACGGCGCCGCCTCCCGGAACCGGGTGTCGGCCTCGCCGGCCAGGGCCCGGTCGGTGATCCGCGGGTCGTCGACGCACCGGATCGCGTTGAACGCGTCGTTGACGTTGTTGTAGGTGCCGTCCTCGCCCCGCCCCTCGTACATATCCGCCAGCAACAGCAGCGTGTCGCCGTTGCCGTCGGCCAGCGACCGCAGGCCGCCGCGCAGCGACCCCCACAGACTCGGCGAGTACAGGGCCTGCTGCACACCGGTGATCGCGTCGCGGTGGCTGAGTCCGCGCGGGTCGGTGGTCCGGGCCGGGGCGGTGATCAGCGGGTCGACCAGCGCCCGGAACCGCGCGACGGCCTGCGTCGGATCGGTGCCGAGCGCGCAGGTGTCGTAGCGGGCACAGTCCGCGGCGAACGCATCGAACGCCCGCTGGAAACCGGCGGCCTGTAGCACCACCTCCTCGACGGGTTCCTGCTCGGGGTCGAGCGCGCCGTCGAGGACGAGGGCGCGGACCCGGTCGGGGAACGTCTCGGCGTAGACCGTGCCGAGCCGGGTTCCGTACGAGAAACCCAGGTAGTTGAGCTTCTCGTCGCGGAGCACGCCGCGGATGACGTCCATGTCGCGGACCACCTCGCGGGTACCGACGTGGGCGAGCAGATCGAGTCCGGACCGCTCGACGCACGCGTCCGCGTACTCCTGGCTGTGTTTCTCGCTCGCGGCGATGCCCTCGGGGGACATGTCGCCGTCGTCGCGGGCCCGTTCCGCGTCGGCCTCCGCGTCGGTCAGGCAGCGCACCGCGGGCTCGGACGCACCGACCCCGCGCGGATCGAAACCGACGACGTCGAATCGTTCCGCGAGTTCGGTGGACGCGGCGACGGTGGCCATGCCCAGACCGGATGCCCCCGGTCCGCCCGGGTTGACCAGCAGGGATCCGATCCTGTCCCCGCCCGCGCGCACACGCGAGATCGCGATCTTCGCGGTCGCAACGTCCGGGTCGTCGTAGTCGAGGGGAACGGTGATGCGGGCACATTCCGCGCCCTCGCGCCCGAGGCGGGGACCGTCCGTGCCGTAGCCCGCGCAGGACTCCCAGGTCACGGGCTGGGTGTAGAACTGCTCCAATCCGTCCGGAACTCCGACCGGTTCGGCCGGGACCGCCCTCGTGGTGTCCGACGGGGAGCCGCAGGCGGTGGCCAGCGCGAGACCGGCGACTGCCAGGCCGGTGAGGACACGGGATCGCAGTCCGGGGGTGAGGATCGGCACTCCAGCGATGCTAGCGACGCGCGGTCCGGCGCCGCCGCGAGCGACCGCGGCCGGGCGGCTGCGACGAGCGGGAATGTGACCAATCGCACGACGCGCCCGGTACACGCGCGGAGCGTGCGGTGGCAGACTCGAGATCGTCATCACCAACCCGGGGACCCCGCACGGGCCTCGAGGCAGAAAGGGACAGCGATGTCCGACAACATGACTTCCGTGTACGGCGGCGCTGCCGCGTCCGATGCCCCCAAGCGCAAGACTCGCGTGCATCACCTGCAGGCGATGAAGGCCGAGGGCCGACGCTGGGCCGAGCTGACCGCCTACGACTACTCGTCCGCACGCATCTTCGAGGATGCGGGCATTCCGGTGCTGCTCGTCGGCGATTCCGCCGCGAACGTCGTCTACGGCTACGACACCACCGTCCCGGTCACCGTCGACGAGATGCTGCCGCTGGTACGCGGCGTCGTCCGTGGCGCACCGCACGCGCTGGTGATCGCCGACCTGCCGTTCGGCACGTACGAGGCGTCCCCCGAGCAGGCGCTCGCGACCGCGATCCGGTTCATGAAGGAGGGCGGCGCCCACGCGGTGAAGCTCGAGGGTGGCGAACGGGTCGCCCCGCAGATCGCGGCGATCACTGCGGCCGGCATCCCGGTGCAGGCCCACATCGGCTTCACCCCGCAGTCCGTCAACACCCTCGGCGGGTTCCGGGTGCAGGGCCGTGGCGACGGCGCCGAGCAGCTGATCCTCGACGCGATCGCGGTCCAGGAAGCCGGTGCGTTCTCCGTCGTGATGGAGATGGTTCCGGCCGAGCTGGCCGGTCAGGTCACCCGCAAGCTGACCATCCCCACCGTCGGCATCGGCGCGGGCAACGAGTGCGACGCGCAGGTGCTCGTGTGGCAGGACATGGCCGGCTACACCAGCGGCAAGACCGCCAAGTTCGTCAAGAAGTTCGGCAACGTCGGCGACGAACTGCGCCGCGCCGCGGCCGACTACGCCGCCGAGGTTGCCGCGGGTACCTTCCCGGGCCCCGAGCACTCCTTCTGATCCCACTTCCCTGATCCCGGTCCGACGGGTGTCACGGCCATGCCGTGGCACCCGTCGTCGGCATTCGGGGCCGGCAATTCACCCGGGATGGCCTCCGGACGCGTCCTCCGGTTACAGTAACCGCCGGTAGCGGGCGGGCCGGTCGGTCACGTCCGGGGGGTATCACGGACATCCTTGGGGGCTCTGGGATGAAGCGGCGTCGTTTCCTGCAGGCATCGACCCTGGCGGCTGCTGCCGTCGCGTTCGGGCCGGGGCTCGCAGGATCGCGGTCCGCGTCCGCGCTGCCCGTGGGGACCGACACCTACCTGCGCCTGGTGCCCGAACTGTTCGCCGCTCCCCCGACCGCACCCGACCACTCCGAGGTCATCGTCGTCGGATCCGGTTTCGGGGCCAGCGCCGCGGCGCTGCGCCTGGCCGAGTCCGGCAGCCGCGTCACCGTCCTCGAGCGCGGCCTGCGCTGGCCGCGCGATCCGCAGCGGGAGATCTTCACCACCGACCTGCTCGCCGACGGCCGCGGCCTGTATCACCGTGTGGCGTTCATCGGCCCCACCGGTGTCCCGGTGACCTGCGACGACTTCGCCGGGGTCCTCGACGTGGTCGACTACCCCAACCTGTCGGTGTGGCGCGGCGCCGCGGTCGGCGGCGGCTCCGTCGTGTTCACCGGCGTGATGATCGCGCCCGAGCAGCGCTTCTTCGAGCACGTGTTCGGCTCGCGGCTCGACTACCGGGAGATGACCTCCACCTGGTATCCGAAGGTGCGCTCCATGCTGCGCCTCGATGCGATGCCCGACGACATCTACGGCGCCCCCGAGTTCACGCACTCGCGCCGGTGGGACGCGGACGCCCGCGCGGCCGGCTACACCCCGCATCGCATCGACGGGATCTGGAACTGGGACGTCGTGCGCGACGAACTCGCCGGGCGGGTGCGGCGCTCGGCGATCGCCGGCGAGAGCAACCTCGGCAATTCCAACGGCGCCAAGTTCGACCTCACACAGAACTACATTCCGGCCGCCGAGGCCACCGGGCGCGCACTCGTGTGCCACGCGCATCGCGTGCTCGCCGTCGGTCAGGAACCCGACGGCCGCTACCGCGTCGACGTCGAGATCGTCGACCCCTTCGGCACCGTGCTGCGGACGCGGACGCTGACCTGCGACAGGCTGGTGCTCGGCGCCGGCTCGATCGGCACCACCGAACTGCTGCTGCGCGCCCGCCACACCGGCGCACTGGCGAACCTCGACGACCGCGTCGGTCGTGGCTGGGGCACCAACGGCGACGCCGTGCTGGTCCGCTCCTTCGCGCTCACCGACGGATTCGCCGGCGACCAGGGCGCCCCGTCCGCCTCCCGGATCGTCGACGAGTCGGGCATGCCGCTGAGCCTCGAGAACTGGTTCGTCGCGGGCACCGCGAAGGACGTGGGCATGCTGGCCTCGCTCGGCATGACCCTCGACCCGCGCCGCGCCGAGGTCACCTACGACGCCGGCGCCGGCCGCGCCGTCGTGAACTGGCCGGCGGGCGGGGAACGGGAGAGCGTGGAAGCCCTGCGCGCCGTCCACGACGCGATGGCCGAGGCCGGCGGCACCGTGCCGGGCGCGCGGCCGATGGCTCCGGATGTCAATGCGTCCTTCACCGCCCATCCGCTGGGCGGTGCCGTCCTCGGCGAGGTCACCGACGGCTACGGTCGCGTGCACGGTCATCCGGGCCTGTACGTCGTCGACGGCGCTCTGATCCCGGGCAGCACCGGCACGGTGAATCCGTCGCTGACGATCGCCGCGCTCGCCGAACGCAACATCGCGCGGATCATCGCCGAGCGCGGCTGACGGGTGACGGACGGCACCATCGCAGTGGTGACGAACGGCACCGCCGTCGTGCGGTCCGCGGGTGGCAGACTCGGTGTCGACATCGACCGCTCGACCTCCGAGGTGACTCCATGACCGGACTCCGACGCACGCTGACCGCGGCCGTCGTCGCTGCTGCCACGATCACCGTGCTCGGTGCCTGCGCCCCGGGATCCGAACCCGCGCCGAGTGGTTCGACCAACCCCGCGCCGCCGACCGCCGAGACCACTGCCCCGGCGGCGCTGCCGGGTGGGGTCACCGAGACGCAGGCGGCGGATCTGTGCACCCGGATGGAGGGGGAGCTGCAGAGCTGGCGCACCTACACCCCGTCGATGAGCAAGCCCGGCCTGAACCTGCTCGTCGGCGAGTGGGCCGCCAACAACGGCATCGATCTGATCGCCCTGGCCGGGGACCGCGCCCGCATCGACGAGATCACCACCGCGCAGTGCCCGGACGTTCGCGACGAGGCGCTGAGGGCGCTCGAGATCCCCGACTTCGCGTCGGCGCTCGTGGGTTACTGATGACCGAGTTGCGCAAGCCCTATCCGCCGATCGAGCCGTACGAGCAGGGCATGCTCGACGTCGGCGACGGCCAGCAGGTGTACTGGGAGATCAGCGGAAACCCGGACGGCAAGCCCGTGGTGTTCCTGCACGGCGGCCCGGGTGGCGGCACGTCCCCGCTGCATCGGCAGTTCTTCGATCCCGGCGCATACCGCATCGTGCTGTTCGACCAGCGGGGCTGCGGCCGGTCTCTTCCGCACGTGGCGGACGGCGCGGACCTCTCGACGAACACCACCGGCCATCTGTTGGGGGACATCGAACTGCTGCGCACCCGGCTCGGGATCGATCGCTGGCAGGTCTTCGGCGGATCGTGGGGATCGACGCTCGCGCTGGCGTACGCGCAGAAACATCCCGACCGGGTCACCGAACTCGTCCTGCGCGGGGTGTTCCTGCTGCGGCGCAGCGAGATCGACTGGTACTACAACGGCGGGGCCGGGCAGATCTTCCCGGACCTGTGGGAGAAGTTCTGCGCCCCGCTGGCGGGTGCGGAGCCCGGCGAGCATCCGGTCGACACCTACCATCGGCTGCTGCACTCCCCCGATCCCGAGGTCGCGCTCGAGGCGGCGGTCGCGTGGTCGACCTGGGAGGGCGCGACGAGTTCGCTGCTGCCGCGGCCGGAACACGTCGCCGAAACCGGGGAGCCGCGTTTCGCGTTGGCGTTCGCCCGCATCGAGAACCACTACTTCCACCATCGCGGATTCCTCGACGAGGGTCAGTTGCTGCGGGATGCGCACCTGCTGAACGGCATTCCCGGGGTCATCGTGCAGGGACGCTACGACGTGGTGTGCCCGGCGACGAGCGCGTGGGCACTGCACCGGGCGTGGCCGGAGTCGACGCTGCAGATCGTCGACGACGCCGGACACGCCGCGAACGAGCCCGGCATCACCCACCACCTCGTCGAGGCCACCGACCGGTTCCGGTGAGCCCCGTTCGGTCTCCTCAGCCGGCGAGGAGACCGAATCCGACGACGGCCGGGTCCGATGCCCAGTCCAGGCTGTGCACCCGGATCCGGCCCATCTCGTTGCCGCCGACCGTGATCGCGGTGGTGCCGTCGACCGCGACGACGATGTTGGTGTGCTGACCGACCCAGCTGGTGTTGTCGTAGAGCACCACGTCACCGACCTCGGGACCACGGCCGGAGCCGGCGGGCACGAATCGGCCCTCCTGCTCGTAGTACTCCTGCAGCGTGTACACGCCGGGGATCCGCCAGTGCCCCGAATTCGGGTTGGACAGCGGCATTCCGGCTTCGCGCATGATCCAGCTGACGAAGTCGGCGCACCACGGTTCCTTCACGCCCTCGGAATAGAAGGTGCCGGGCCGCTGCGCGTCGTGTTCCTGCTCGAGCAGCTCGACGACGCGGGCCTGCTGCGGCGACAACGCGGTCGTGTCGATCTTCGGGAACGGTTCGGTGTCCCACGGCAGATAGCGGCTCGGCGCGAGCCACAGCACGAACCCGGCCGCGGCCGCGAGCACCGCGACGACGGCGACGAAAACGGCGGCGAGACGGCGGTTCCGGGATCGGCCGGAACCGGTCGGGGTGTCGGATCGGGTGTCGGTCACGCCGTCGACGGTACCGTCACCTCGAGTACGCGAACTGCACCTTCCGCGTCACCGGGTCGGCCACGTCGAGCGTGACCCGCACGTGGGTGCCGTCGTCCGGCTCGCCGCTGCACGGGGCGATGACGGTCTCGGACGGGACGAACACCTGCGCGTCGCGCCGGCCGTTCGCGCCCCGGATGACGGTCGCGTCGAACTGTTCGCCCACCCGCGGCGCCAGCACCGTCGCCTCGGTCAGGTCGATGCAGGTGCGGGCGATCTTCCCGGCGATCGAATCCGACGCCGACATGATGTCGGGCATCGCGGCCAGCTCGTCCCGGATTTGCTGCGGCACCGGCTCGCCCGCGCTGACGGCCAGGCACACCTCGGTGGCGTAGCGGTCCGACAACCGGCGCAGCGGCGCGGTGACGTGCGCGTAGGGTGCGCCGATCGCGCCGTGCACGAGAAGATCCGGCAGCGACCCGTCGAGCGGTCGATACGATGCGCCGCGCAGCAGTGCCGGTGCCTCGCTCATGAGCACCAGCGTGGTGGGCAGGTTCGCGTCCAGGCCCGCCAGGAAGTTGCCGACGGACACCTCCGCCGGCCACGGAACGTTCAGCGCGGCGGCGGTGTGCCGCAACGCGGCAACCGCTTCCGGGTCGGCGGGCGGCAGCGTGCGCAGCAGCCCGACCTTCGCCTCGATCATCATCGACGCCGCGCACATGCCGGTCAGCAGCGACACCTGAGAGTTCCAGTCGTCGGCCGCGGTGCGCGGTTCGATCTGCAGCGTCCAGCCCTTACCGTCGGCGACGACGTCCTGCTCCGGCAACCGCAACTCGATCGCGCCGCGCGCCCGCGCCGCGGCCTGACGCAGGCGACCGAACTCGGGCAGCGCCGCGATCGACGGATGCAGCGTCCCGGCCACCGCGTCGGCCTGCACCCCGGCGTAGTCCAACCGCGCCGCCGAACGCACCAGCGCCCGCCTCACCGTCACGGAGACGGGTTCGGCGGCCGCGTCGAGTTCCATCCGCCACAGCGCCGCGGGCCGGATCTCACCGGGCAGCAGACTCGCCGAGCCCTCCGCCAGCTCCCGCGGATGCAGCGGGACCGAACCGTCCGGCAGGTAGTAGGTCTGGCCGCGTTTGTGGCTCTCCTTGTCGATCGCACCACCCGGTTCGACGACGGCGTGCACATCGGCGATCGCGTAGTGCAGGACGAACCCGCCGTCGGCGGTGCGTTCGAGATGCAGCGCCTGATCGAGGTCCATCGACCCGGGCGGATCGATCGTCACGAGCGGCAGGTCCGTGCGGTCCTCGCGCTCGGCCGCGAAACGGTCGACGGTCTTCTCCGCTTCCGCGATCGCGGACGCGGGGTAGCGGTCGTCGAGCGCGAATTCGGCGCGGACGGCACCGAAGTCGATCGCGGGCGCGACGACAATGCGTGTGTTCACCACGGGCGCGTGAGGCTCCTCAGTTGTTCCACTCTTCGTCGGCGGCGTCCGCGGCCTTGTTGCGTTCGGCCGCGATCTCGAGCGCGCGCTCGGCGGTGGCTCGGTCCGGATAGGGACCCATCCGATTCAGTGCGTTGGGATCCTTGCCCTGGGAGACCTTGCCGGTGCTCACGTCGTAGTACCAACCGTCGTCACTCATATCGACAGTCTGCCGCAACGGTGGGCGAGAACGGGCCGAACCCGCCGGTCGGGCGTGGCTGGTACCGTCGCGTCCGGTCCCCCGAACCCGATACGAGAGCCGAGGAGAACCACATGTCCTACCTGATCTTCGACAACCTGCTGCCCTACCTGGGTGCCGACGCGGCTACCTACTGGGCGCAGCTGCTGGTGGTCGGCCCGCTCTGACCGGACCCGCTCCGGTCACCCGGCGGTGCCCGTGAAGGGCGGACGAGTCGGCCTGTAAGCCGGATCCTGTCCCCCGCCGAGGCGGGGTGGCGACCATCCATCTGGGCACACCGTCACCGGGTACCTCGAGCGGTCCACCCGCAGGCTCGGGCGAGCAGCCCTCGAACACCTGCGCAGCCGCACCGCCGCCCCGAGGGGGTGGTGGTGCGGCCTTCGACCTTGCTCCGGGCGGGGTTTACCGAGCCACCCCGGTCACCCGGGGTGCTGGTGCGCTCTTACCGCACCGTTTCACCCTCACCTGCCCCGAAGGGCAGGCGGTCTGTTTTCTGTGGCACTGTCCCGCGAGTCACCTCGGGTTGCCGTTAGCAACCGCCCTGCTCTGTGGAGTCCGGACTTTCCTCGGCTCGGGGCCTGACACCATTCGGTGCCGGTTCCTCGATCCGCGGCCGCCCGGCCAACTCGTCCGCGTCGACCACCATACTGCCCCGCCTGTCGGTGACGCGAACTACGGTGCCGTCCATGACGCGTTACGTGGCTCTGCTGCGAGGGATCAATGTCGGCGGCATCACCATCAAGATGGCCGACCTGAAGGATGTGTTCACCCGACTCGGCTACGGCGACGTGCGTACGGTGCTCGCCTCCGGCAACGTCGTGTTCGGCTCGGAGAAGACCGACCCGGCCTCGTTGAAGGCGGAGATCGAGGCGACTCTGGGTGCCCGCTTCGGTTACGAGGCGTTCGTGTTCGTGCTCGAGCAGGCCCGATTCGCCGGTCTCGCCGATGCCTGCCCGTTCGAGGAGAACCGGGACGGCTGGCACACCTACGTCGTCTTCGTGGCCGACCCGGTCGTGCGCGAGGAATTGCTCGGTATTGCCGTGGACCCGCAGATCGAGCAGGTCGCGCCGGGTGAGGGCGTCGTCTACTGGCATGTCGTCAAGGGGTCGACACTCAGCAGTGCGTTCGGGAAGGTCGCGGGCCGTGCCCGGTACAAGTCCGTGACTACGACCCGGAACATGCGTACGATCCGCAAGTTGCAGGGGTAATCCGGCTCCTGCCCTCGGAGAACTCTGCTCTCACGAGGTTCGGCGAAGGGGCGGGCGTGACGACACCTCCGGATTCGGTGAGGACCGTCGAGGGATCGTCGGTGGAGCGCATGCTCCGCATCTTCGACGTCACACCCAGCGGCGAGAATCGGTTCACCGGTGAGAGCGACGGCGGCGGCCGGCGCGTCGCCGATGCAACCCAGTTGCTCGCCCAGGCGATCGTCGCAACCGCGAAGCGTTTCCCCGACAAGGAGATCCGGTCCGCGCGGGCAGTGTTCGTGCGCGCCGTCGACTCGGAGATTCCGGTCGACTTCGAGGTCGAGGTGCTGCACGAGGGCCGCACGATGGCCGACGCGGAGGTCGCCGTCTGCCAGAACGGCCGCCGGCACGCGATGGTCTCGGTGCTCGCCGACGTGCCCACCGGCGACGTCGTCCGACACCACGCTCCCCGGCCGCAGGTCGCCGGTCCCGAAACCGCTCATCCGGTACACATGCCCATGACCGGCCGCGATCTGCGGGTCGTCGACGTGGTGGACGTCCGCAGCCCGGAGGAGGTCGGGCCCCCGGAACTGCACGCGTGGTTGCGCTACGACCCCGTCCCCGAGCGCGCTGACCTCGCCAAGGCGCTGCTCGCGCACTTCACGAACCACCTGTCGGTGTCGGCGACGCTGCGCGCGCACGCGGGGGTGGGCACGAGCCAGGCGCACCGGACGATCTCGACCGGGGTCGTGACGGTCACGGTCGCCTTCCACGAACCGGTCCGCTGGGACGGATGGCTGCTGTACTCGCACGAGAGCACGCAGGTCGGCTCCGGCATGTCGTACGTGCGCGGTCAGGTGCACACCGAGTCCGGTGACCTGCTCGCGTCGTTCACGCAGGAGGCGATGATCCGGCCGATCCGGCCCGAGGACGCGGTGATTCCGGCCGCGTCACGGCTGTGAGCACACCCCGAACCGTGCCCGACCGATCCGAACGAGGACACCCATGAGCACAGGAACCGACAGCACCCGTTCCCCCGGCTTCGCGGCCCGGCCCGACTACCGCGTCGACATCCACGCGCGCCGCAACGTGGTGCGCGCAACCCTGAACGGCGTGCGCCTCGCGGAGACGAGCGGGTCGCTGCTCGTCGACGAACAGGACCACGGGCTGGTCTTCTACTTCCCCCGCGCCGACGTCCTCGTCGATCTCGCAACGTCCGACGCCCCGTCGACCCGCTGCCCGTACAAGGGGGAAGCCACCTACTGGAGCGTCGAGGGCGACGGCGGGGAACCGCTGTGCTGGAGTTACGACGATCCGTACGAGCAGGTCGCTCGTCTGCGCGGGCACGTCGCGTTCTACCAGGACCGTGTCGACGTGTCCGTGCACCAGGCACATCCCGCGGTCTCCGGCCGCTGAGGCAGCACCGCTGAAGACAGACAGGAACCCGAATGCCCCGCAAGCTCAGGAATCTCGCGATGATCGCGGTCGCGGGAATCACCGTCGCGGCGCCGCTCGCCGCGCCGGTGGCCGCCGCCGACCCGGCCGGTCGCTCCGGCGAGTACACCGACTTCTACCTGCCGCCCGATCCGCTGCCTGCGGGCTCCCCGGGGGACGTGCTGCGCGTCGAGCCGTCGGTGGCGGCGATCGTGCCCGGCACCCCACTCGCGATCGATGCCACCGTCACCCGGGTGATGTACCGGAGCGTGGGCGCGGCCGGGGACCCCGTGGCGGTCACCGGCACCGTGCTGGTCCCCACCCTGCCGTGGGCCGGGACCGGACCGCGCCCGACGGTGATCGTCGGCCCGGGCACGCAGGGCATGGGCGACCAGTGCGCGCCGTCGAAGCTCATGGTCTTCGGCCAGGAGTACGAGTACCTGCAGATCGCGCCGCTGCTCGCGCGCGGCTACGCCGTGGCCGTCACCGACTACGAGGGTCTGGGCACGCCGGGGATCCATCCGTACCTGAATCGGGAATCGCAGGGTCACGCGATGCTCGATCTGGCGCGGGCCGCACGGTCGCTGACCGAGCTGGGCATCGCCGAGGACACCCGGTTCGCGTTCTGGGGATATTCGCAGGGCGGAATGAGCTCGGCGGCCGCCGCGGAATTGAAGGACAGCTACGCACCCGAGTTGCCGGTGGTCGGGGCGGTCGCCGGATCCCCGCCCGCGTCCCTGGCCGATCTCGCCGTCGCCGGCGACGGCTCCATCCTGTCCGGTGGGATCGGCTGGGTCGTCAACGGCTTCGTCGCGGCCTACCCGGACGACGCCGAGGAGATGCTCGCGGTGTTCAATCCCGAGGGTCGCGCGGTCCTGGACCGGGCCGCGGACTCCTGCGTGTACGACTTCCCGCTGATGAATCCGTTGGCGCCCACCACCCGGTACACGCTCGACGGGCGGCCCATCGCCGACTATCTGTCGGCGGAGCCGTGGGCGAGCGCGGTGAAACGGCAGGAACTGGGCAACACCCCTCCGTCGGTCCCGATGTTCGTCGGGCAGAACGCCGCCGACGATCTCGTGCTCGTGACAGGCGTCGACACGATGGTCGGGAAATGGTGCGCCGCAGGGGTATCCGTCGACTATCAGCGGTATCCCATACCCCCGGTCCTGGAGAAGACCGTCGTCGGGCACGGGGTCGGGTTGCTGCCCGCGGCCGCGCAAGGCCTGGAGTGGCTCGACGCGCAGTTCGCCGGCGGACCGACCGGCAACAACTGCGGCGCCTGAGTCTCAGTCGCCCGTCACCACCGGTTCGACGTCACCTCCGCACCGTCACAGGTGCGAGGTGTCGTTGACCAGCCGCACCGAGGATCCGCCGTCGGCGAAGAACTCTGCGATCGACAGCGACGCCAGATCCAGGTGCAGCCGGTAGAGCAGCGAGGGCCCGGCGTCGAGCGCGAACTGCAGCATCGTCTTGATCGGCGTGACGTGCGAGACCAGCAGCACGGTCTGTCCCGGATATTCCCGGATCAGCTCGTCGCGGACCTTCGCGATGCGCGCGTTGACCTCGTCGAAGCTCTCCCCCTGCGGTGGCCGCACGGAGGTGTCGCCGAGCCACGCGCGGTGCAGGTCCGGGTCCCGGTCGGCGGCTTCGCGGAACGTCAGGCCCTCCCAGGCGCCGAAATCGGTTTCGGTGAGACCGTCGTGCACTGCCACGGGCAGGTCCAGGGCCCGGCCTGCCGCCGCGGCGGTGGCGCGTGCCCGGTCCAGCGGCGACGAGACGATCGCCGCGACGCCGCCCCGCTTCCCGATCCGGGTCGCCGCAGCCTCGGCCTGCGCACGACCGAGATCGGTGAGCTGCGGGTTGCCCCGCCCGGAATAGCGCCGTTCGACCGACAGCGGGGTCTGGCCGTGCCGCAGCAGCAGGAACCGGGTGGGTGAGCCGACCGCTCCGGTCCAGCCGGGTGCGGTGTTCTCGGCCGGTGCGGTGTTCGCGGCCGGTGCGGCCGTGGGAGCCTCCACCGTCACCGGGTCGACCGCTCCGACCACCCCGGCGGCCGCGGCGTCCATCGCCTCGTTGGCGAGCCGGTCCGCGTACGCGTTCTGCATGCGCGGGATCCACGTGAAGTCGACGCGGTCGAAGCCGGCCGCGAGCTCCCGGGCCCGCGCAGCGAGCGGAATCATGTCCGGGTGCTTGATCTTCCAGCGTCCCGACATCTGTTCGACGACGAGCTTCGAATCCATGCGCACGTCGACGGCGTCGGCGCCGAGTTCACGGGCCGCGGTCAGACCGGCGATCAGTCCCCGGTACTCGGCGACGTTGTTGGTGGCGATGCCGATGCTCTCGCTGCGTTCGGCCAGCACCGTGCGGCGGTCGGCGTCGAACACGACCGCGCCGTAGCCGGCCGGACCCGGATTACCGCGCGAGCCGCCGTCGGCTTCGACGACGACGGTCGTCACTGCCCGGCTTCCTTGCGGACCAGGATCGCGTTGCATTCTGGGCAGCGCACCAGCACGTCGGGTGCCGCGGCGGTGATCCGGGCGATCTCGCCGCGGTCCAGTTCGAGGCGGCACGCGCCGCAGCGGCGGCCCTGCAGCAGCGCTGCGCCGATGCCGGCGCGTTCGCGCTGCTTGTCGTAGGCGGCGACGAGGTCGGCGGGGAACGAGTCGACGAGGGTGGCACGGTCGGTGCGGCAGCGCTGCTCGGCGACCTCGATGTCGGCGAGCGCTTCGTCGCGCAGCCTCTCGGCCGCGGCGATCTCCTCGTCGATCTTCGAGACCTGCGCGCCCGCGTGATCGTGATCGGCCTTGGTGGCCTCGCGCCGTTCCATGACCTCGAGGAGTTCGTCCTCGAGTGCCGCCTGACGACGTTCGAGGCTGCTCAGCTCGTGCTGCAGTTCGGTGAGCTGCTTCGCGCCGACCGTTCCGCTCTCGAGGAGCTTGCGGTCGCGATCACCACGCTGGCGGACCGCATCGACCTCGGTCTCGAGTTTACGGATGTCCCGGTCGAGGTCGTCGAGGACGATCTCGACGGCGACGGCCGCGTCCTTGCGGCTGGTGCGCTCGGCTTCGAGACGTTCGACCTCCTGCTGCTCGGGCAGGGTGCGACGCCGGTGTGCGAGACGGTTCAGCTCGGCGTCCACGGCGGCGAGGGACAGAAGCTTGGACTGCACGGCGGGTTCGACGTTCACGCGGGTGGTTCCTGCTTTCGAGAACTCGGAGTAGGGGCTTCGGAGGGGACGGTCGTAGCTGATTACGGTACCGCGCGCGGGTGCGTCACCGGGCGGCGGTCGTCCACGGGTCGGTGCGCAGCTCACTGACCCGCGCGGCCCACCCCGGGCGATCCCCGAACGCGGCATCGAGTACACCGCGGGCCTGCTCGCACCACGGGTATTCGCTGGCCCAGTGCGCGACGTCGACCAGCGCCGGGCCGCCGGCGCGCAGGTGCTCGTCGGCGGGGTGGTGCCGCAGATCGGCGGTGACGTAGGCGTCGACGCCGAGTTTCGCGACGGTCCCGAGGAACGAGTCGCCGGATCCGCCGCACACGGCCACGGTGCGGATCTGCCGGTCCGGGTCGCCGGCGCCGCGCACACCCCATTCGGTGGTGGGCAGCGCGGCCGCGACCGTCTCGGTGAATGCGCGGAAGGTCTGCGGTTCGGATAGTTCGCCGACGCGGCCGAGGCCCCGGGAGCTGGGCAGTTCGGCCAGTTCGAACACGTCGAAGGCGGGTTCCTCGTAGGGGTGCGCCGAGCGCAGGGCGGCGAGGACCGCCGAGCGGGCGCGGCGCGGCGCGATCACCTCGATGCGATCCTCGGCGACCCGTTCGAGTTCGCCGACGCTGCCGATCGCCGGGTCCGCGCCGGTGAGCGGCCGGAACTGTCCGGTGCCCGAGGCGGTCCAGCAGCATTCCCGGTAGTTGCCGATCGCTCCCGCCCCCGCGGCGAACAGGGCGTCGCGCACGGTGTCGGCGGCCTCGGACGGAACCATCACCACCCACTTGTCGGTGGCCGGTTCCGGCTTCGGTTCCAGGGGTCGCAGCCCGGTCAGGCCGAGCGCCTGCGCGAGCGCGTCGGACACGCCGGGGTCGGCACGGTCCGCGTTGGTGTGGGCGGTGAACAGGGCGCAGCCGCCGCGGATCAGCTTGTGGATCAGTGCGCCCTTCGGGGTGTGGGCACCGACGGTGTCGACACCGCGCAGCAGCAGCGGATGGTGCACAAGCAGCAGCTGCGCTCCCCACGCGAGGGCTTCGTCGACGACCGCGGCGGTCGCGTCGACGGCCAGCAGCACCTTGCTCGCCGGTTCGTCGGGGTCACCGGCGACGAGGCCGACCGAATCCCACGACTCGGCCAGCGACGGCGGGTAGGCCGCCTCCAGCACCCCGATCACCTCACGCAGCCGCACCTCACGCAAAGTCGCCGCCGACACGTGCCCTCCTCGCCCGTCGTCCGTCGTTCCGAGACGACCCTACGCGGCGCCCGCGGCGGGCAGCAGCGACAATGGGCCGGTGACTCTCCTCGTCGACACCCGCCCTCCGGTGCTGCCGTCGCCGGTGGTGCTGTTCGATCTCGACGGCACCCTCACCGATTCCGCGACCGGTGTGATCAACGGGTTCCGGCACGCGCTGGCGACCCTCGGCGTCGAGGTACCGACCGGCAATCTCGTGCGGCTGCTGGGTCCGCCGATGACCGATTCGCTGCGCGCGCTCGGTCTCGACGACGACCAGGTGGATCGGGGCACCGCCGCCTACCGCGAGTACTACGCGGCAACCGGCTGGGCGGAGAACGCCCTGTTCGACGGGGTCGAGACGATGCTGAACGCGGTGCGCGGCGCCGGGAGCCGGCTCGCGATCGCGACGTCGAAGAACGAGGTGTTCGCCGAGCGGATCCTGCGGCACTTCGGGGTGGCGGACGCGTTCGAGTTCATCGGCGGGGCCAGCCCCGACGGCAGCCGCCGCGCAAAGGACGACGTGGTCGCGCACAGTCTCGCCGCACTGGGCATCGAACCGGTCGAGGCCCACGCCGGCGGCACCGCCGGGGTCGTGATGGTCGGCGACCGCGAACACGACGTGCACGGCGCCGGCCGGTTCGGGATCCCGACGGTGTTCGTCGAGTACGGCTACGGCGCCGCCGACGAATCCGAACAAGCGCACACGGCCGTCGGCAGCGTCGCCGAACTGGGGAGGATCCTCACCGGTGAGTGCTGACGCTCTGCATGTGACGTTCGTGTGCACCGGCAACATCTGCCGGTCCCCGATGGCCGAGAAGATCTTCGCCCACCATCTGCAGAAGGAGGGGCTCGACGGACGGGTGCGGGTGAGCAGCGCCGGCACGCACGGCTGGCACATCGGCGCCGAGGCCGATCCGCGCACCAACGCGGTGCTGCAACGCCACGGCTACCCGACGGGTCACCAGGCTGCGCAGCTCGGCGCCGAGCATCTCGAAGCCGACCTCGTGGTGGCCCTGGCCACCGGGCACGACCGCGCACTCGCGCATCTGGGGGTGCCCACCGAGCGCCGTGCCCTGCTCCGCAGCTTCGATCCGGACGCCGACACCGATTCGGTACCGGACCCCTACTACGGCGGTCTGCCGGAGTTCGAGCTGGTGCGCGAGCAGATCGAGGCGGCGATTCCGGGGCTGCTCGCATGGGTGCGGGAACGGTGAGGCACAGCTCACGGGCTACCGTGGACACGTGCGACGTCTGAAGTTTCTGCTGCGCCCGAGCTGGTTCTTGCTGGCCGTGGTGGTCGTCGGCTTCGCCTACGCATGCTTCACGGTCCTCGCGCCGTGGCAGCTCGGCAAGAACACCAGCACGAGTGAACGCAACGACCGGATCGCCGAATCGCTCTCGCAGGATCCGGTTCCCGTCGGTGAGCTGGTCGGCGACGGGGAACCCGCGCAGGACGACGAGTGGCGACGGGTCACCGCGACCGGCAGCTACCTTCCGGACTCCGACGTGCTGGTCCGGTTGCGCAGCGTCGAGTCCCAGCCCGCGTACGAGGTGCTCACCCCGTTCACCCTGGACGACGGGCGCGCGGTGCTGGTCAACCGCGGCTACGTCCGTCCCGCACTCGGCACCGAGGTTCCGGCGATCGAGCCGGCCCCGACCGGGCAGGTGACCCTCGAGGCGCGCATCCGCATGTCAGAAGGCACCGTGCCCGGCAAGGAACCGTTCCGGGACGCCGGGTTCCTGCAGGTGTACTACATCGACACCCCGCAGGTCGCGGCGGCCACGGGCCTCGACCTGGCCGGCGGCTACCTGCAGCTCGCCGAGGGGCAGCCCGGGGGTCTCGGCACCATCCCGCTGCCGCAGCTCGACGCCGGACCGTACCTGTCGTACGGCCTGCAGTGGCTGGCGTTCGGCATCATGGCGCCGCTGGGGCTCGGCTACGTCGTGTGGGCGGAGCTGCGCGAACGACGCAAGGAGAAGGCGCAGACCGCCGAGGTACCGGACCCGGAGACCCCGCCGGCGCCGCGCACCACAGAAGAGAAACTGGCCGACCGCTACGGCCGGTCGCGGTGAGCGCACCGCACGACAACCGCGAAACGCCCGAGGAGCATCCGATGTACGCGTCCGTCGACGACTATCTGGCCGACAAGGACCCCGCCGGCGTCGAGGGGTTCCTCCGGTTCCGGGACATGGTGCTGGCACTCGGCGCCGATGTCGACGAGCGCGTGCGCCGGTCGGATGTCGCGTGGGCCCGCGACCGGGTGTTCGCGGCGGCGTTCGTGTACTCGACGCGACTCGAGGTCGCGATCGATCTGCAGCGGCGCATCCATCACCCGCAACTGCGGGAGGCATTCCCGACGACGGACACGGTGACCACCCACCGGCTGAGCATCACCTCGCCGGACCAACTCGACGACCACGTCGCGACGCTGCTGGCCGAGGCGTACAAGACCGCCGGCACCGACGGCGACTGATCGCCGCCGGCTCCGTCCCACCCGCGGTCGGCACGGCCGCACCACCGCGTCCGGCACAATGATCAGGTGCCCGAGATCGGTTCCCGGGCCCTGTCCGGGTTCGGTGTCCGCGCCTGGCGATACGTTCGCCGCGCGCCGGGAACGTTCGTGTGGCTCGGGATCCTGCTCGTCACCTCCACGATCGCGCGGCAGCTGTCGCCGGCCGCGCTGACGGAGGTGCTCGGCGACCGGTCCACGAACCTGCATCACCTGGCCGAGGACCCGATCCGGGTGCTGATCGTCAGCGCCTTGTGGCTCGCCGGAGGCAGCTGGATCTGGTATTTCGCGCTCTACAACCTCTTCCACGTGGCGGCCGAACGGTGGCTCGGCACCGCGCGCTGGCTGGGCGTGTGCGTACTCGCCCACGTCGGAGCGACGTATCTGAGCGAGGGCCTTCTCTATCTGGCGATCCGGCACGGCGACGCTCCCGCCTCCGCCGTGAACACCCTCGATGTGGGCGTCAGTTATGCGTTGGCGGGGGTCGTCGCGGTGCTGGTGTACCGGATCCCGGCACCGTGGCGGTTTGCCTATGCCGGTGTTGTCGTGATCGTGTACGCGATCCCGTTGTTCGGGGCTCTGACATTCACCGATGTCGGGCATTTCAGCGCCGTCCTGATCGGTTTCGCGTGCTATCCGCTGACGCGGCGGCGCCGGGTTCGCTCGTGTGTGCGGTCCCCTTAGCTGCGCTCCGGCCGGCTGCGATCCGGCCGCCCGATGAAGAACGACACGGCCAGCGCGAGGAGCGAGACGACCCCGCCGTACAGGAACGCGGTGTGGATACCGGCCTGGGCGGCGTCGATCCCGGTGGCCCCCTCGGCGAGGCGGGACGTCGCCGTGTAGGTCATGACCGTGACGAACAGTGCCGTGCCGGCGGCGCCGGCCAGCTGCTGGATCGTGCTGAAGATCGCACTTCCGTGCGAGTACAGCTCGTCCGGAAGCGCCCCCAGCGACGAGGTCATCAGCGGTGTCATGACCGACGCGAGTCCACCCATCAGCAGCGAGTGGATCAGCACGACCATCGGCAGTGGTGACTCGGTGTCGAGCATCGCCATCAGCCACAGCGCCGCGGCGACGACGGCTGCGCCCGAGATGACGAGCACGCGCGGGCCGGTGCGGTCGTAGATCCGGCCGACGAACGGCGACAGCACGCCCATGACGAGGCCACCGGGCAGCAACAGCAGACCCGTGGTGAGGATGTCGATGCCGCGGACGTTCTGCAGGTAGAGCGGCAGCAGGATCAGGGCGCCGAACAGCGCCATCATGCTGATCACGAGCATGCCGAGACCGAGGCTGAACGCCGGCGTCGAGAACGGGCGCAGGTCGAGCAGGGCGCGGCCGTCGGATTGCCGGGAGATCTGCCGCAGCACGAACACGGCCAGCGCGACGACGCCGACGGCGAGCGGCACCCACGCCGGGACCTGCGAGTCCTCCGCGGAGTGGCCGATGCTGCTCAGCCCGTACACGATGCCGCCGAACGCGAGTGCCGACAACACGACCGAGATCACGTCGAGCGGCGCCTTGCCGGTGGTGGTGACATTCTTGACCAGGACCGATCCGGCGACGAACGCGACGAGCGAGATCGGCAGGACGATCCAGAACATCCAGCGCCAGTCGAACGCGTCGAGGACGATGCCGGAAATGGTGGGGCCGATCGCGGGTGCGACCGCGATGACGATGGAGATGATGCCCATCATGCGTCCGCGCCGGGCGGCCGGAACGACACGCAGCACGGTGGTCATCAGCAGCGGCAGCATGATGGCCGTGCCCACCGCCTGGGTGATCCGGCCCGCCAGCAGCAGCCCGAATCCGGGCGCGGACGCCGCGAACAGCGTGCCCAGGCTGAACACACCCATCGAGGCCATGAACATCGGCCGCAGCGGGAAGCGCTGGAACAGATAGCCGGTGGTCGGGATGACGACGGCCATCGTCAGCAGGAACCCGGTGGTGAGCCACTGGGCGGTGCTCGCGGAGATGTCGAGGTCCACCATGAGCCGCGGCAGGGCGACGCTCATGATCGTCTCGTTGAGGATCATCACGAACGTCGCGACGACCAGCACACCGATCAGCAGTCCGCTTCCGGGTGCCATCCTTTCCTCGGCGTCGGCGTCCAGGTGCTCTTGCGCCTGTGATGTCTGCATGTCGAGGAACTTTCTGGATGGTTGGTCGACCGCCACTGTCGCCGCCGATTCGGAAGGTGCCAGTCTCCTGCCGTTCGGAGACGGCCGTCAAATCGTTTTCGAATCCGACGGGCGCGCAGCGTCTTCGTGGGTGGTCGAGCAGTTCGAAGGCGGTACGGGCGATTCGGCATGAGTTGTCGCCCAGCCGACCGCACAATGTAGCGATGACGCACCGGCGTACGGCGACGTCCCTGTTCGGTGTGATGCCCGGACTCGAGGCCGTTGCAACCTACCGCAGGAACTGGCTCGCGAAGGACATCGTCGCCGGCATCGTGCTGTCGACTCTGCTCGTCCCGCAGGGCATGGCGTACGCCGAACTGGCCGGGCTGCCCCCGATCACCGGCCTCTACACGAGCATCCTGTGCCTGCTCGGGTACGCGGTGTTCGGCCCGTCCCGCATTCTCGTGCTCGGCCCGGATTCGTCGCTGGGCCCGATGATCGCGGCGACCATCCTGCCGCTCGTCGCGGCCGGAGGCGACCCGGCGCGGGCGGTCGCGCTCGCGTCGATGCTCGCGATCATGGTGGGTGTCGTCATGATCCTCGCGTCGATCGCCAAGCTCGGTTTCATCGCCGACCTGATCTCGAAGCCCACCATGATCGGCTACATGAACGGCCTGGCCCTGACCATTCTGGTCGGCCAGTTGCCGAAGCTGTTCGGGTTCTCGGTGGACTCGGAGAACTTCTTCGGGGACGTCACCGGATTCGTGCGGGGTGTGGCGAACGGGGAGACCAACGGAGCGGCGGTCGCGGTGGGGATCGGCGGGATCGCCCTGATCCTCGCGATGCAGCGGTGGGTTCCGAAGATCCCGGCGGTGCTGGTGATGGTGGTGTTGGCGATCGCGGCGGCCTCGGCATTCGGGCTGGCCGACCGCGGCGTGTCGCTCGTCGGGGAACTGCCGCAGGGTTTCCCGCCGCTGACGATTCCGCACGTGGAAGTGGACGACCTGGCGTTGCTGTTCGCCGGTGCGGTGGGGATCGCGCTGGTGTCGCTGACCGACACGATCTCCACCGCGTCGTCGTTCGCGGCGCGCACCGGACAGGAGATCCGCGGCAACCAGGAGATGATCGGGATCGGTGCCGCGAACGTGGCCGCCGGGCTGTTCCAGGGCTTCCCGGTGAGTACGAGCGGTTCCCGGACCGCGGTCGCCGAACGTTCGGGGTCGAAGACGCAGCTCACCGGCGTCACCGGTGCGGTGCTGATCCTCGTGATGATCGTGTTGCTGCCCGGCCTGTTCCGCAATCTCCCCCAGCCGGCGTTGGCCGCGATCGTCATCACCGCCTCGTTGTCGCTCGCCGACATTCCCGGGACCGTCCGGTTGTGGCATCAGCGCCGGACCGAGTTCACCTTGTCGATCGTCGCGTTTCTGGGTGTCGCGATTCTGGGCGTGCTGCCGGGCATCGCGGTCGCGGTGCTGCTGTCGGTCTTCAACATCTTCCGGCGGGCATGGTGGCCGTATCAGACGGTCCTAGGCCGCGTGCCCGGCCTCGAGGGATTCCACGACGTCACCGTGCATCCCGGCGCCCGGCACCTCTCCGGCCTCGAGATCTACCGGTTCGACGCGCCCCTGTTCTTCGCCAACGTCAAGACGTTCCGCGACAACGTGCGACGCCTGGCCCGCAGCGACCCGAAACCGCGGTGGATCCTCATCGCCGCCGAACCGATCACGGACGTCGACACCACCGCGGCGGACGTGCTGTTCGAACTCGATCGGGAGCTCGACGCCCAGGGCACGTCACTGGTGTTCGCCGAGCTCAAGCACCCGGTCCGGATGAAGATCGACCGCTACGGCCTGGCCGAGGCCATCGAACCGGCGCACTTCTTCGGCACGGTCGAGGAGGCTGTCGCCGCCTACATCGAGCGCACCGGGGTCAACTGGACCACCGACTCCTGATCCGATTGTCGTGTCCCCGCCCGAAACGGACCCGTCGATGCGAGGATGCGAATTCGGACACGAAGCGAAGGGAGTCGATGCCGGTGCCGGCTACCACGGTGAAATCCGCACGCAAGAATCTGAAAAGCCTGGTCCGCGAGGTCAACCGTGACACGGTCGCAGTCGAGATCGTGGGTGACCAGGGCAATGCGGTGCTGATCTCGCTGGCCCGGTACACCGCGTTGCGGGAGGCGACGTTCCTGCTGCGCTCCCCCGAACTCATGGACAGCCTGCGCCGGGAGGCCGCCCGGTCGCTGTCCCCGCCGGCGCCGGGTGACGACTCCGCGGACTCCGAGCCCGCGGCGTCCGCGGAAGCGGCGGTGTCGACACCACCGCCCGAGCCGAAATCCCGCACCCGGAAGAAGAACAAGAGGAAGAAGAAGCGGGCGCACCGTCGCTGACGGGACTCGCGGATGAGCGCGGGCCGCGGCATCCTGCACTCCGAACGCAACGACCACAGCCGCGCGGACGGATCGTCGGTCACCGAACCCGTCCACGTGATCCAGATGTGGATTCCGCCGGACGAACCCGGCATCGAGCCGAGCTACCAGGAACTGCCCATCGATGCCGAACTCGACGCGGGCGCACTCGTCGTCGTCGCGTCCGGCCTGCCCCGCCACCGCAACGACGCCGCCGTCGGATTGCACAACAGGTACGCCGGTCTGCACGCCGCCCGATTGCAGCCGGGGCAGACGGTGACGATCCCCGACGCGCCGTTCGGACACCTGTTCGTCGCACGCGGCACCGTCGACGTCGAAGGCTCGGGACCACGCGAGCACGGAGATGCGCTGCGGCTGACCGGATCCGGCGGCCCGCGGGTCACTGCGGTCACCGACGCCGAGATCCTGATCTGGGAGATGCACGCGAGCTTCGATCGCCGGTAGCCCACCCCTGCCGCCGCTATCGCGAGTCCGCTTTCGGGTGTTCCCGGAACAGAACCTCGGAGAGCGGTCGGCGCGGCGTCGGGGTCTCCGGACCGGGTGGCGTGCGGACGCCGGCCCTGATCAGCACCTGGGGGACGCCGTCCCCGGTCAGCCCCCGGAGGAACGCCCGCGAATCCTCGGACTCGGTCAGGTGGGTGACCGTGCAGGTCGCCAGTCCGCGGTCGGTGCAGGCGAGGAGCACAGCCGACAGGGCCTCGCCGCACCGCAGCCAGTCGAGCCGCCGGTCCGTGGCGGTGGAGAGCAGCAGGATCGCCGCGTGGTCCTGTTCGCCGGAGGTCTCGCTCGTCGCGCGACCGGGCGGGAACTCCCGCTCGACCGCCACCGCGCTCCCGGCGGCCGGCAGGGTGTCGGCGGGAACGCCCTCGGGGAACATCGCGTGCCCGGTCCACCAGTTCAGTTCCGACAGGTAGGCGGGGTCGGCGCGCTTCTCCCCGCTGATTCGGCGGGACACGTCGTCGAGGGCGGCTCTTTCGTCCTCGCCGATCACGTCGAGGTGCACACCGGCGTCCTCGGCGAGTTCCTGCAGGAGCGTGACGGCGGAGGGCCACTCCGGCGGTGCGGCCATCGGCAACCGCTCGGTGCGTCGAAGGGCGATCGCCGCCGCCAGGCGGGCCCCGGTGTCGGACGATTCTGCGTCGGACGATTCGTCCAGCCGACGGAACCGCAGTGCCGCGAGGCACTGCCGGTCCGGCGAGCGCGGCATCCGCTCGATCGCCGAGGACCACCGCTGCGCGGCGAGCGCGGTCCGCAGGTGGTCCAACGCAGTCCCACACGAAAGCACCATCTGACGACCGGAGGGGTCCGTGGCCGGCAGGATGCGGTCGTTGTCGCTGTAGAGCGTCAGCGCGTGCGCGCCGAGAACCCACCGCCAGGGCTGACTGTTGTGGAGCGACGGTGCGCGGCAGGCCAGCGCGACCGCGGACTCGAGGGTGCGACGGTCCGGCATGGACTCCGCCGGTGTCCCCTCTGCTGGTGTCCCCATTGCGTTCTCGGGTTCTCTCGTCGGCTCCGTGAAGTGCAGTCACTCACGTCAATACGCGTCGGCTGCGATGGTGCGCAACGTCGCGCGCATGATGTGCCCGACGAACGGCCGGATGATCCACCAGTAGCGCATCATCTTCTTCCGCGAATCCGGATCGGTGGTCTGCGTCCGGCATTCGTAGCAGACGACGCTGCGCCCCGGCCCGTTCGCTCGAACCGAGAAGTGACATCCGATCTTCCCCCAGCCGGGCTCGTCGAACCCGCGGAAACGGTCGAGCGGAACATCACGCCATTCGATGTCGGGCTTCCAGAACTTGCCGACCGCACCGAAGGCGATCTCTCGATCGGGTACCTCCCCGAGTACCAGCCAGCCCGGCAGACCACTCGACGCCGGATCGGCGAACAGTCGCAGTGCGGGCAGTTCCGGAGACGGTTTGCCGGACAGGCGTGCCGGCAGGCCACGCACGAAGAACGCCGCGGTCAGCAAAGGTGTTCGCACGGTGAGGAAGTCGAGATCGTGCGCAGCGCGGAAGACGGCGGGAACCTCCGCATCCACCACCAGTTGTTCGGTGAGGGCGACGTCGTACACCGGCAGGTGAGTATCGAGCAGATCCGCCGGGGCGGTGCCGGTCACGACGTCACGCTCCGGCTCCGCGGGCGCGGTCGAGCAGGATCCGCTGTTCGGCCTGCGCCACCGTCCGCCTGGTCTGCGGCGCCGCGTCGGGCGTCACCGACACCGAGGTGATGCCGCGCCGGACCAGGTGCTCGGCGAGTGCGGTGCTCGTCGACACGGCCTGGCCGCACAGCGAGGTGGTCAGCCCCGCCGCCGAAGCCCGCTCGATGATGTGGTCGATCGCGTCGAGGACGGCCGGATCCATGGTGTCGAACAGGTCGCGGCACACCTCCGAGTCGCGATCCACGCCGAGCATCAGCTGGGTCAGGTCGTTGGTGCCGATCGACACCCCGTCGATGCCGAGCTTCGCGTATTCGGGCAGCCAGTACACCACCGACGGCACCTCGGCCATGATCCAGCGCAGCATCCGGCGATCCGAGCCGAGCGGATGCGCATCGAGCTGCGCCAGGCACTCCTTCAGCTCCCACCGGGTGCGCACGAACGGAATCATCAGGTGCACGTTGGGATGCTGTTCCCGAACCCGGTGCAGCACATCGAGATCCAATGAGAACAGCTCCGGATCGCGGACGTAGCGGAAGCAGCCGCGATAGCCGATCATCGGGTTTTCCTCGTCCGGCTCGATCTCGCCGCCCTCGAGATCCGCGAATTCGTTGCTGCGCAAGTCGATCGCCCGGTACACGACCGGCCGCGGCGCGAACGCCGCCGCGATCCGAGCGACCCCCTCGGACATCTTCGCCACGTACTCGTCGCGCCGCCCCTGCCCGATCAAGCGCGCCGGATGCTCCCCCGCGAGGGCCTCGGTGATCATGAACTCGGCCCGCAGCAATCCGACCCCGTCGACGTCGGTGGCAGCGACCGCCTCCGCGGCATCCGGCGTCGCGAGATTGACGTACACCGAGGTCGCGGTGACGGTCGGCGCGGCACCCATGGCCGTCGGGACCGCCGGCGCCGCCGCGGCCGGACGGGTCTCGGGTTGGACCTTCCCGTCGAACACTGCGCCCGCATCGCCGTCGACGGTGATCAGCTGCCCGTCGCGCAGGTCCGTGGTCGCGGTGCGGGCCCCGACCACCACCGGTTTGCCGAGTTCCCGCCCGACGATCGCGGCATGGCAGGTGATGCCGCCACCGTCGGTGACGATGCCGCCCGCGCGGCGCAGGATGGGCAGCCAGTCCGGCCGGGTCATGGGTGCGACGATGATCTCGCCGTCGGTCAGGCGTTTGCCGTCGACCAGTTCGTGGAGCACCCGCACCCGCCCGGTGGCCACGCCGGGGCCGGCACCGAGGCCGGTCAACAACGGTGTCGCGTCACCGTTTCCGGACGGCCCACCGGACGAGAACGTGTCGAGCGTGGTGATCGGGCGAGTCTGCACGATCCACAATTCGTTGTCCGCGAACGCGAACTCGAGATCCTGCGGGGAACCGTAGTGCTGCTCAACACCGGCGGCGAGACGCGCGACCCGCTCGAGTTGGTCCTCGTCGAGCACGCGGGTGCCGCGGGCCGGATCGACCGCGACCCGGCTGTCGCCGGTGTCGGTCGAGGCGATCCGGAACTCCTGATGCCCGAGGTGGACGTCGAGCACCTCGAAGCTGTCCTTGGCGACGACGTAGGTGTCCGGCTCGACCTGCCCGCCGACGACGACCTCGCCGAGGCCGAGCGCCGCCTCGATCACGATGCGATCGCGTTCGCCGGTGCGGGGGTCGGCGGTGAATGCCACCCCGGACGACTCGGATTTGACCATCACCTGCACGACGACGGCGATGGACGGCTCGTCGGCCACCCCGCGCAGCCCGCGGTAGGTGCGAGCCCGCTCGGACCACAACGACGCCCAGCACGCCTGCACTGCGCGCACCAGCGCGTCGGCGCCGATGATGTTGGTGTAGGACTCGTGGATGCCGGCGAACGAGGTGTCTGCCGCGTCCTCGGCAGGCGCCGACGATCGCACGGCCACCGGCATGTTCGTTCCGAGGGCCTCGTACGACGAGACGATATCCGCGCGCATCTCGTCCGGGATCGTCGACTCGGTCACCAGCGCGGCGAGTTCGGCGGAGGTGCGGATGAGCGTGGCGTCGTCGATGTCGGGGGGCGGGACCGCCTCGGCCGCCAGCCTTTCGCGCACACCGGCCGCCTGCATCGCGTCGAGGTAGGCGTCGGTGGTGACGGCGAACGCGGCGGGAACCGGAAAACCCGCCCGCGTGAGCTCGCCCAGGTTGGCGGATTTTCCGCCGACGGTGGGCGCGTCGTCCGCGCTCACCGATTCGATCGGTCGTACCCAGACCTTGTGTTCACCCATCGGTGGCTCCCTGTGCTCCCCGCGAACGGTGTTCCCCGCGAACGGCTCACCCCCTGTGCACGGTAAACCGAATTGGCGCGCCACAGGGCCCGGATCGGAGATCTGCTGCTCAGAAGGCCGGTGTTGCGCGAAGTATCCACTCTTCGGGCTTCTCCGGTGCCATGATCAGAACACCAGGGGTAGAGCTCGTTCGTCCGGGAGGCGCTGTGCAGTCGGAACAGGAGACCGGCCCCCTGCCCCTGATCGACCTGCGCCATCACGCCGCCGTCGTCGTCGACGTGGGCGTGTTGAAAGACGGCCGGTCCGTCGACTCGACGGTTGCGCTGCTGCACCGGTTGCGCGATCTCGGCGTCGACGTCGCGGTGTTCTCGTCCACCGGGGACGCCCGGTCGGTGCTCGACACAGCAGGAGTCGACACAGCGGCCGGCGACACAGTAGGAGACGACGATTCGCTTCCGATCGTGGCCACCGACACCACCCCCTCGGAGGTCGCCGCCCGGCTCCGGTCACCGCTCACGGCGACCGTGGTGATCACCGCCGACGAGGACATCGCGGCCGCGGCGCAGCGCGCCGGGTTCGCCCTGGTGATCCGGAATCCGGGCGAGATCGACATCCGGGCGGGCGACCACCGGCTCTCGGAGATACCCGATGCACTGACCTCCCGGCACGAACTGGCGACGCTGCTGCGGGTGCGCACACCGGTGCTGTTCCTCGACTTCGACGGCACGCTGGCGGACCTCGAGCCGGACCCCGCAGCGGCGGTGCTCACCGACGGCACCGCCGAGGTTCTCCGCCGGCTCGCGGACGCATGCCCGGTCGTCGTGGTCAGCGGGCGCGACCTGCCGGACCTGCAGGCGCGGGTCGGGATACCGGGTATCTGGTATGTGGGCAGCCACGGATTCGAAGTCGCCGGACCGGCGGGCGGACACTACGAGCATTCGGAGCCTCCGGCCGCCGGATCGGCCCTCGACCGGGTGTCCGGGCTGCTCGAAGAGCGTCTGCGCACCGTGCCGGGCGTGGTGATCGAACGGAAACGATTCTCGGTCGCCGTGCACCATCGCGCCGTGCCTGCCGACCGCGTCGACGAGGTCGCGGCCGTCGTGCACGAGATCGCGGGTGCCGAGGATTCTCTCCGGATCATCGGCGGCCGGAAGGTGCTCGAGGTTCTTCCCATCGCGGACTGGGGCAAGGGTGAGGCTCTGCGATGGGTGCTCGGGCGTGTCACCGGCGCGGAAGGGCTGCTGCCGCTGTACATCGGCGACGATCCCTCGGACGAGGACGCGTTCGACGCGTTGTCTCCCGAGGGGATCGGGATCGTGGTCCGCAGCGAGGAGCCCGGTAATCGCCGGTCGGCCGCGCGGTTCGCCGTGAACGATCCGGTGCAGGTTCGCGAATTGCTCCAGCGCCTGGCCGATCTGGTCGACCGCGACCCCGCGAGCCCGTCCCGCGCGGGTGGATGGATGCTGTACTACGACGATTACGATCCGCCGAGCGAAAAGCTGCGCGAGGCACTGTGCACGGTGGGCAACGGATTCTTCGCCACCCGTGGGTGCTCACCGGAATCCGTGGCCGGACGGTGGCACTACCCCGGCACCTACATCGCGGGTCTGTACAACCGGCTGCACGACGACCGCGCGGGTACGGCGATCACGAACGAAAGCCTGGTGAACGCCCCGAACTGGCTGCCGATGACCTTCCGCATCGACGGCGGGCCCTGGTTCGACATCGACTCCGTCGAACTGATGGACTACCGCCAGTACCTGAATCTGCGCCGCGCCGTTCTCACCCGTCGGGTGCGGTACCGCGACCCGCAGGGCCGGACGACGACCGTGATCCAGCGCCGGTTCGTCGCGATGCACCTGCCCCACGTGGGGGCGCTGCAGACCACGATCGTGGCCCACGACTGGAGCGGCAGCGTGGAGTTCCGCACGGCGATCGACGGCGCGGTCCGCAACACGCTCGTCGAGCGGTATCGCGATCTGGCCAGTGACCACCTCGAACTCGTCGAGGCGCGGGAGGCGGCACACGACTCGGTGGTTCTGACGGTGCAGACGAACCAGTCGCGCATCCCGGTCTCGGTGGCGGCCCGGACCACCGTCTGGTCCGACGGGAACCGCAACACCTGCAGCTACCGATTCTTCGACGAGGACGGCAGCGTCGGCCATCATCTCACCGTCGATGTGGAGGCAGGCTCCTCGGTCACGGCGGAGAAGGCGGTGACCGTGTTCACCGGCCGAGACCACGCGGTCTCCGGCCCCGCCGAGGCGGCAACCCGGCTGCTCGAGGGGCTCGGGCGATTCGACGAGATCCTGGACGGCCACGTCCTGGCGTGGGAACACCTGTGGGACCGGGTCGGCATCGACCTCGCCGGTCACGAGGAAGCGTCCCGGATCGTGCGTTTCCACCTGCTGCACCTGCTGCAGACCGTCTCGCGCAACACCGCCGACCTCGACGTAGGGGTTCCGGCGCGCGGACTCCACGGAGAGGCCTACCGCGGCCACATCTTCTGGGACGAGGTGTTCGTCTTCCCGGTGCTGAACCTGCGCGAACCGGCCCTGACCCGGTCGCTGCTGCAGTACCGATACCGTCGCCTCCCCGAGGCGCGCCGCGCCGCGACCGCCGCCGGATACCGGGGCGCGATGTTCCCGTGGCAGTCCGGCAGCGACGGCCGCGAGGAGAGCCAGCAACTGCACCTGAACCCGGATTCCGGAAGATGGCTGCCCGATCCGAGTTGGCGCCAGTACCACATCGGCATCGCCATCGCCTACAACGTGTGGCAGTACTACCAGGTCACCGGGGACGTGGAGTTCCTCGGCGATTTCGGAGCGGAGATGCTGGTGGAGATCGCGCGGTTCTTCGCCAGTCTGGCGTCGTACGACCGGGCGAAGTCCCGCTACGTGATCCGCGGGGCGATGGGACCGGACGAGTTCCATTCCGGCTACCCCGACGCGCCGTACTCGGGCATCGACAACAACGCGTACACCAACGTCATGGCCGTCTGGGTGATCCGGCGGGCCATCGAGGCGCTCGCCGCCATCCCCCAGCACAATCGCGCCGAACTCGTCGATCGTCTCCACCTGGACGCCCAGGAGATGACGCTGTGGTCGGATCTCGGGCACCGCATGTTCGTGCCGTTCCACGACGAGGTCATCAGCCAGTTCGAAGGCTACGGCGAACTGGCCGAACTCGACTGGGACCGGTACCGCGCGAAGTACCCGGACATCCGGCGCCTCGACCGGATCCTCGAAGCGGAAGGCGACGACGTCAACCGCTACCAGGCGTCGAAACAGGCCGACGTCGTGATGCTGTTCTATCTCCTCTCCGCCGACGAACTACGGGAACTGTTCGAACAACTCGGGTATCGCCTCGAATCCGAAACCATCCACCGAACGATCGACTACTACCTGGCCCGGACCTCCCACGGTTCGACGCTGAGCGCCGTGGTGCATTCGTGGGTGCTCGCCCGTAGCCACCGCGAGCGGGCGTTGGAGTACTTCGAGCAGGTCCTCGCCTCCGACATCACCGACATCCAGGGCGGGACGACGTCGGAAGGCATCCACCTCGCGGCCATGGCCGGCAGCATCGACCTGCTGCAGCGGTGCTTCACCGGACTCGAAGTCCGCGGCGACCGTCTCGTCCTCGGTCCGCAATGGCCGGATACCCTGGGCGCCCTCGAGTTTCCGATCTACTACCGCGGCCGCAAGCTGTGGTTGACGGTCAGCGGACGCACGGTCGAAGTCGCTGCCGAGCCCGGGAATCAGGAATCGATCGAGATCATGTGCCGCGATACGGTCGTCACCCTGCAGCCCGGGTGCACCGTCACCCTGAGCTGAGCCGCGGACCCTCCACCCCGTCGGGACCTCATCCGCACCTGCCGACCACGCCACCGTCTCGCCACCCTGGATCATCGAGGAGGTTTCCGGACGTGAAAGCCAGAGGTCGGGATAGGCTTCTCGGGTGCGTGCGTCGTGGCCGTTGATCGGCCGCTCGGAGCAGATGCGAACCATCGAGGCCGTCATCGAGGCGTCGGATGTTTCCGGGATCGTCGTCCACGGTGGGGCCGGTGTGGGCAAGAGTCGGCTCGCCCGCGAAGCCTTGTCGGCTGCTGAGTCGAAGGGTTGCATCAGCCGTCTGGTGGTCGGCACGTCTTCGGGGCGGGCAATTCCGCTGGGCGCAGTCACGGCGTGGGCGCAGTCGGGCGTCACCGACACCGTTCAGTTGCTCCGGGGGGTCATCGAAGCGCTGACCGCCACATCGTTCGGCGCCACGGTGGTAGTGGCCGTCGACGATGTGCAACTTCTCGACGATCTGTCGACATTCGTGATACATCAGATCGTGCACCGCGGTGCAGCGAAAGTATTGCTCACCGTTCTCGACGGTGAACCGATTCCTGCCGCGGCACAGGACATATGGAAGGTCGGCCGGTTCGACCACCTCGACCTGCAGCCGCTGACACTCGACGAGACCGGCACGCTGCTGTCGGCTGCCCTCGACGGATCGGTGGATCCGGATGCGGTCCGACGGCTGTGGAACCTTACTCGTGGCAACGTTCTGTATCTACGTAACATCGTCGAGCAGGAGGTCGCCGACCACCGAATTGTGCAGCAACACGGATGCTGGCGGTGGATCGGCGAACCGACCATGCCGTCGGGCCTGATCCAGCTGATCGAAACCCGGATCGGCACCCTTCCCGCGAAGGTTGGCGACGTGATCGACGCGCTGGCTGTCGGGGAGCCGATCGAACTGGCGGCCCTGAACCGGATCGCCGACCCAGCGGCGGTCGAGGAGGCCGACACCCGCGGTCTCATCACACTCGAACCCGTCGGTGGTGGTATGGCGGTACGGGTGGCGCACCCGCTTTACGCCGAGGTACGGCGCAGGCGCACGGCACCCACTCGGCTTCGACGGCTACGCGGACTGGTCGCCGCAGAACTCGCCGAATCCGATGACCGGGACGACATGCGAGTGGTTGTGCGCCGCGGCACATTGAGCCTCGACTCCGACGTCGCATCGGACGCCGAACTGCTCGTCAGGGCCGCCCGGGGCGCTGTCTGGTTGGGAGACCTGCCCCTCGCCGATCGACTCGCGGAGGCAGCGATTCGTGCCGGGGCCGGACCGGAACCCGCCTTCGTCCGGGCGCATGCACTTTCCTGGTCGGGTCGCGGCGAGGAAGCCGATTCCGTACTCACCGCAATTCACACCGGCCGGTTGACGGACAGCGAGAAGGCCAGATTCGCATTCCTGCGGGCGAGCAACCTTCTGTGGACGCTCGGCGACCCGGCGCGCGCGAAGCAAGTCATCGACGATGCGTCGTGCACGACACCACCGCAGGCCCGCCACTTCATCGACGCGTTCCTCACGGTGTACCGGTTTGCGATGGACCAGCCGGACAGGGCAATGCAAGCTGCGGAGAGGCTGGCGCCGGACGACCTGCCTCCGGTCGTCGGCGCCGAGGTTGCCTGGGTGCTTGCTTCCATATATGCCGACGCCGGGCGCACCGGCGACGCCGTGGCGGTCGCAGAGGACGGCTACGACGTTGCGGCTCGCTCTTTCGACGCTCCGCATATGCGATTCAACATCGCCGACGCACACGTCAGCGCCTTGCTGCTATCCGGCCGAGTGAGCGAAGCCGTCGAGGTGGCCGAGCGGGTACGCAGACAAGCGGCCGATCTTCCGGGGGCGGCTCATCTACTCGGCGCTGCGATCGCGGCGAGGGCAGCCCTCGGGGCGGGTCACCTCGACACCGCATGTTCGACGCTGGACCCGACAGCCGTATCGTTGTCCGCCTCGGGCCATGCCATCGGCTGGGGGTACCGCTATCGGGTCCCGCTCGCAACTGCACTCGCGATGCGCGGTTCGTCGAGCGAGGCGCTCACCGCGCTCGACAAACTACGACGTTCCTTTCGGACTCTGGACTACGAGCGCAGCCTTGCCCGGGCGTGGGCAACCGCATGCCAGGGCGCCGTCAGCGAGGCGATCACCGTCTTGTTGTCGGCGGCCGAAACTGCGGCAGCCAAAGGACAATTCGGGGCCGAAGTGATCTGTCTGCAGACGGCCGTCCAGTTCGGGGACCACACCGGGGCACCCCGATTGCACAGACTGGAGTCGATCGTCGAGGGTCCACGTGTCGGTCTGGCAGCCCGGTTCGCGTCCGCCCTCCGGCGCGGCGACGGTGCTGAATTGGAGTCGGTGTCAACGGACTTCGAGCACATGGGCGATATGGTTGCCGCTGTCGATGCGGCCGCCCATGCCGCCCTCGCGTACCGCATCCAAGAACGACGTGGATCGGCCTTGGGATGCTCGGCGCGCGCAGATGCCCTCGCCGAACAATGTGGCGGCGCCGATACCCCGGCCCTCCGTCTGGCCACCACGTCGTTGCCGCTGACCGATCGCGAACGAGAGATCGTGATGCTGATCGGTGAGGGATTGTCGAATCGAGCAATCGCCGGTCGACTGACCCTCTCCGTACGCACTGTCGAGAGCCACATCTACCGGGCCATGACGAAGACCGGAACCACCAGCCGCGACGAACTCGCCGCCCTGTTGCCGCGCCGAAGGGCGCGAACCAAGTGAACACCGCCCCCTGAGGGTGGAGAGTACGGCGCCGCCGGTCGAGTAGTGCCCCGCCCGGACCACGTGAAATTGCAGTGGCTCGCTACTGCGCTCTGTCCAGCGCTCGGGAGTGACGATCGATCACAGCGTGGGAGACAGGAGGCGCACAATGTCTGAATTCGTGGCCGCATCCGCCGATCCGTCGGCTCTGGCGTTCCCACATACGAATCCGATCGGCAGGATGATCGGCGCTCTGCGCGCAATCTTCGTGAGTTCGTCCACGGATGCACGGCCCGCACGGCGTCACTATCCACCGCTGCTGACCGACGCAGAAGAGCACTCCGCCATGGCACGCGAGATGTATCGGCTGTGACCGCAGCATGTATCCGCCACAGCCAGTGCTGTGAGGGGACCGTCGGGGAGACGGTCGAGGTGCTGCGGGCCGGCAGAGTCGGGCCTACATCGCCCGGGCCCACGCGAGGTGTCCTTCGAAGCCGAGTGATTCCGCGAGCGCGCGATACCGGCCGACCAGGTCTCGGTAGGCGTCGTCGCCCTGGGCCCGGGCCAGCAGTGCACGCAGCCGCAATTGGGTGATCTCGCGGATCGCCCAGCGTTCTGTTGCCGGCACCTTCGACAACCGGGCGATCGCGGCTCGGGCTTCGGCCAGGTCGTCCTCGGTGCCTCGCTCGAGCAACGTCTCCACCAGAACGCCGGTGCCGACGAGGCCGACGAAGGGCCGTCCTGCCTCGAACATCTCGTTCACAGTTCGGCGCAGCACCGGTATCGCAGCATCGCGGTCACCGCGCCCGGCACTCTCACCGGCCGCCAGGATCTCGACGAGCGGGGCCATTTGACGAGCAACCTGCCTGCGCCGCCATACGTCACGGGCCTGCATCATCGCCTCCAGCCCCCGGCGGCGGTCGCTCGCGGTGTCCCGGCTCAGCAGCCCGACACCCAGCGCGAACTCGGCCAGGCTCACGACGTCGTTGCCATCGCTTTCGCCGGTCTGCACCGCCTCTTCGATCACGCGCATCACGGTGTCGTCGGCCCGCAACACCCCGAAGAGGAACGCGAAGCCGTAGGTCCACATGACGACAACGCAATGAGCTGTCGGAGTGCTGTGTCGGGCCATCGCGACGGCGTCGTCCAGGTCTTGACGCCACCCGGGAAGACCCAGCCACCACCGAGCAGTGCCACGGAATGCCACCGCGACCGCGAGTGGTGATCCGAAGCCGAAGCCGGCGCCCATGGCGGGCTCGCCGGCGGCCAGGTCGATGACGGTTTGCGACCAACGCAAGATCTTGCCGAATTCGCCGGCCTCCAACCAGTTGGCGAACGCGACGGTCGCCAATCCCACAGTCGCGGTGGGATCGCCGATCGATTCGAGCAACTCCGTCTGTTCGGATACCAGCCGCGAGCCCTCTCGCACCCGCCCGGCGTACAAAAGCTCGACTGCCGGCGCGCTCATGCCGATGGCCAGCGAGAGCTTGTCCCCGGACGCCTCGCACAGCTCCCGCAGCTCCGCGAAGCGGTCGCGAGATTCCTGGAGTGCGGGGCTGTAAGTGTCGGTGGCGCACAGCATGGTGCGGGGGCGGTGCGCATCGACAATCGGCCGGGGTCGTCGCCGGGCAGAGCGTCGGCGACTTTTCGGGCACGTTCCCAACTGAACCGTGCAGCGAAGACATCGCGGGTCGTCGCCCAATCGGCGGCCCGCATGTGCCAGCCATACGCGGCGTGCAGTTCGCCTGCTGCGTCGAGGTGTTCGGCGATCAACCCGGCATTCTGGTCGGCCGAGTCCGGGTTGCCCGACTCGATCGCGGTGGCCAGGAGCCGGTGCCATCGGGCGCGGTCGGACTTGAGCTGTGATTCGTAGGCCACCGACCGGATCAGCGGGTGGCGGAAGGCGTATTCGGCATCGGGGCTGAAACGCACCTGGTCGATCAGCTCCGCGCCCAGCAACTCGTCGGGCAGCGCATCGATGCCCAGCGCGGCCAGCAGCCCGGCGTCGAAGCGGGCGCCGATCACCGACGCTGCGCTTATCGTCTGCTTCGCCTGTGGGCTCAGCCGGTCGAGACGTGCCTCGATGGCGGCCTGCACCGTGGCGGGCACCGAGACATCGGCGACATCGGCGACATCGGCGCCACACACATAGCTGCCGCGCCGGCCGACCAGCACGCCGCGCTCGGCCAACTCGCGCACCATTTCCTCGGCGAAAAACGGGTTCCCGGCGGCTCGCTCGGCGATGAGGGTCCCGACCGGCGCGATTGAGCCGTCGGTTCCCAGAAGCTCGTTCAGGAGCTCCATGGTCTCCGAATCACTCAGCGGGGCAAGCGCTATCGTCCGAACGCCGGGCACCTGCGTCAACGCTCCCCGATATTCGGGGCGGGCGGTGATCAGCACCACCGACAGGGTTTGCGGGATGATTTCGAGCAAGTCGGCCAGCATGGATTCACTCACCTCGTCGATCCACTGGGCATCCTCGACGACGAACAGCACCGGTTCGGTACGGGCCAGCGACACGGCGTTGATCAGCGTGATCACCCGCCGACGCCGCGCCTCCGGGTCGAATCGGGGCAGCGACACCTCGGGGTCGGCGATGCCGAGTAGATCATCGAGCAGCAGCAGATCCTGCTGGTCGCCGTCGGGCACTCGTTCCCTCACCCGCGCGCGGGCCAGGGGCGCGTCCAGGTCGGCAACGCCGAGACCTTCACGCAGCATGGCGGTCACCGCATGGAACGGAATGTCACGGGCGTGGGATTCGCAGAACGTCCATATCACCTCGACCCCCCGAGCGGCCGCGATCGCGGTCGCCTCCCGCGCCATCCGCGACTTGCCGATGCCCGGCGCTCCCACCACATTCACCACACCACCCCGGCCACCGATGGCGCGGTCCACGATCTCCTCGACCGCCGCCATCTCCCGGCACCGACCGACCAGGCCGGCCTCCGCGCGTCCGACCAGGGCCCGCCGCGGGCCGATCCCCACCAGCCGGCGCACCGGCACAGGTTCGGTCTTCCCCTTGATCGACATCAGCTCGATGTCTCCCAGCACCGCGGCCTGCTCGACCAGCCGCGCGGTCGCCTCCGAGAGCATCACCCCGCCCGGCGGCGCCACCGATTCCATGCGTTGAGCCATCCCCACCTGCTCACCTATCGCCGCATACCCCAACGCGCCCGAGCCGATCTCGCCGGCAATCACTCGACCGGAGTTCAGCCCGACCCTCAGCTGCAGGTCCACCTCATCGCGACGCAGCACCTCCGAGGCCAACCGGTTCGCTTCCTCCTGGATGGCGAGCGCCGCAAGGCATGCCCGAAAGGCGTGATCCTCCAACGCAACCGGAGCGCCGAAGGTCGCCATCACGCCGTCTCCGGTGAACTCCACGGTCCCGCCGTAGCGGCGCACCACCGCTGCCGAGCGCTCCACCAGATCGGTGATGATCTCGCGCAACCGCTCCATATCCAACGAGGCGGCGATGCCCATCGACCGCACCACATCGGCGAACAGCACCGTCACCTGCTTGTACTCCGCAGGTGTCGTGGCAGTCACAACTGCCGCACCGCACTCGCTGCAGAATTTCGAACTGGTCGGCAGTTCGGCGCCGCACGATCCACACGACAGTTCCGCTGCCATCCAGCACCACCGATCCGAGAATCCGGACCCCCACGTCCAAGAATAGGACGTCCACCAGTGACGAATAGCCTGTCTCGGTCCGCCGACCGGACGGTAGCGAGCGTCCCGTCGGAAGCCCGAGCGAAAGCGAGTGTGGGCAAAATGTGGGCACAGCGTGCATCGGCCGGCAATCAAGAAAGCCCTGACCAGGACTTTCACCGCCAATTACATGGTGGGCGCGGAGGGTTTCGAAACCACTCGTGCCCCAGCGGTTCTCGCAGGTAGGTGAGTCGCACCCGGGGTGGCCTGGGAACTCGATATGTCCTCATATGACGGCAACTATCCGGTTCCATCGGTTTCCCCCTCTGCGACTGTCCGGAATCTGTCCGATTCCCGACCTACCCTGCGAGGGCCTTGGATTCGATCAACTGGAGGGGGTCTCGTGAAGAAGGTTCGGGTGTCCCGCGACGACGCAGCACTCATCTATGCGCTCGGCGCCGCGGCACTGTGCCTGTCCTACTCGGCGCTCGCGGACATCGCGGCGCGGGCCGGGCTCGGCGACTGGCAGGCCGCGGTGTGGCCGCTCGTCGTCGACGGGCTGATCATCGCGGCGACGCGGGCAGCAGTGACGCTCGACGCGGGGCCGGCACGGCGGTACGCCTGGTTCCTGCTGTGGGCGGCGGTCGGGGTATCGATCGCCGGGAACGTTGCACACCTGCTGCTGCCGCCAGGGCCGGTACATCCTGGGGTTGCCGCAGCCGTCGCGGTCGTACCGCCGGTCGCGGCGCTCGCGTTGACGCACCTGGCGATCGTTCGGGCGCGCGCACGCGCGGGCGCTGACTCGGCGAGCGTGGAGGTGGCGGCCGACGCAGACTGCGACACACCTGCGCTGCCCGCGTCAGCGCAGCTCACGGTCGTTCCGGCGCCGGAGCCGGCGGCCGGTGCCGACGTCGATGACGCACCGGCCGATGAACGTGACGCACTGCGTCATCGCGCGCGTCAGCTCCACGAGGCGGGATTGAGCAACTACGCGATCGCGGACCAGATCGGGCGCTCGGAAGCGACGGTGCGTCGCTGGCTGGCGGCGAGCGTCGCGTAAGGTCGCGAGCGAACGCCCCCGCCTCCTACAGGGGCGTTCGCTACGACCACTTCATGCCTGGACGCGATGAATGACCCCCGATCCTCACGTGGATATGCAGAACAAATCCGGATTGGGATAACGAGGACGGCGCAACTCCACCCGGCAGAAGTTCACTGGCCTTCACCGGATGTACGCAGTAAGTCCACTTCTTCGCGGGCAGATTTGGGCCTTCTACTCGCTGACGCGACCGGCGTACTCGACGATCGCCCCTTCGAACCGGTAGACAAGGCGGCCGACGATGTCGGTGTCCGGTTGGCGGTCGACGAGTTGGAGGCCGGCATCACTCCACTGGCTACCCCGTTCGGCGAGCACGTCTGCCCACTGCCGTCGCGCACACTGTTCGACCTTCCGCTACGAGTCGTCGCGATGTGCCGAAACCATGACAGTGACGGTCTCGATCTTGTTAAGCACGCGCATAAAGTAACGGCCCCGCTCCTTCCCCTTTCCCGACGGGGTTGCCGAGTTCCGCGCCACCGGCCCGATCATGCTCGCTGACGACGAGGACTAGCTAAGAGACGACGAGAGCCCCCACCTCACGAGGAGGCGGGGGATTCACTGTCGTGCGGCCAACATCGATGCTGACGCTAACGAAATGAACCAGTCCGATCCGCATGTGGGCGAGATTGAACTTCGGGGTCGAGGACTCCGAAGGCCTTCCGGCACCCACGACTTCGGGCCAATACTGGGAGGTACCTCCTCCTCGCCGAACGTCGTATGCCAGGATGTCGCTGTGAGCGAGATGAGCCCTGCCGAGCATGACTACCTCGATGAAGGCCGCATTCAGGTGCAAACAGCCTGGCCAGACGGCGTTACCGATCAGGCTCAACTGGCGAATCAGTTCTTCATCATTACTGACGGTGCAGATCCTTCTGGGCCGGAAAACGCGGGGTTGTACCTGCTCGTAGGGCATGTAGGCGCTCCCATTTGGGCCGGAAACGAGCAGGCCCTCCAGCAGATTGCCCGCACGGGTGGAACGATCCCCGTGCAGCCGCGCGGGTCCTACTACGTTTCGCGGGCGAAGGCCGTGGAGCTGTGGCAGGTACTGGGCGCCCACCTGGGACTTCTCCCCAATGCCGAATAGTGGAGTATTCATCTCGGTAGTGGCTGCAAGTACTCTGGTATTTGCGCCCGCTGTATCCGCCTCTCCGGTATCTCTGCACCCCGAAATAAAGAGTGCGCCGAGGCACTACGTCGCGGTTTCCCCCAAGCAGGCCACTGGCTCAACGCATGTAAGCGCGAGCCCGACGACAGGTACTGGCAATCCGGTAGTGAACGAGTGGGAGGTGGAGCTCATGTCTCGTCTCCATGCCCTACAGAAACTGCCGCCAGGCTGGAGCGGCCCTGGGAGTCAGCCATTAGACGAGCTGGCTGCTGAACACTTCCGCGACTTCCTCCAGGTGATCAGTCGAGCGCGAGCAAAGGACGCTCAACCGATACTCACCGACGAAGGTTTTGTTCGCCTTGAGTGGGAGTCCAGAGGCCACGCATATTCGGCCGAGATTGGTCCAGACTCCCTCTATATGTGCGACCTCGCTCCGAATGCGGAGGATGACGAGGATACCGAACTCGACCACTATGATCAGAGTCGGCTCGTGAAGTTCTTTCTGTATGGATCCCTTAGTGACAGGTGACATTGGAGTCTTACCAAGGTCGGAAGCTGACCAACCACACGGAAGTCCTGCGCCGAGTCGTCCCCTTCGGTAAGGATAAAGACGGCGTTCCCACCCGAGAAGCGTTCAAGCCGGATGTCGTTCCGGCTCGCAGTTCCTTCATGCCCGGGAGCGATGGCTCTATGTCCACCCACGAGGGACAGAAGAGCCCCCAGCAGGCATACGAGGACTACATCGCCTGTGGTCGACAGGCGATCGGGACATGGGGCGTGTCGGTGGGTGAGTGTCACAATCTCGGATTGCCCGCCTTCCACGACGGGGGACTGCCGATCCCCGGTGGGGATGCCGGGGCCATTTTGCCCACAACGCATGTGTCGGTTTGGTTCCCGGAGGGTTCTTCCAAGAGCCACACCCGGAGGGTTCGGGAACGATTGGCGCTCGATCTCTGCAATCATGCGATCGAACGCCCGTGCCTGTACCGACCTCCGCCGAACCAGGGACTGAACGCAGTCGCCGTTTAAACCCGCCCCCACCGGAGGGGCGCTCTTCGCCGTCACGACCACTTCACGCCGGGCCGCGGCGGGCCGATGTGCGGCGGCCGGACGATCGTGACGCCGCACCTCCGACACTCGTATGTTCGGTGTCCGCCGGCACCGGTTGTGCAGTCGCATGGCACCCATCCGACAAGCACCCGGTGCGCACCGAGCGGGTGCCCGTTCGGGCAGGTGCGCGGGCTGCGCTCGACGGACTTCATGCCGATAGATTCGCACAGATGTTCGACGATCGGTAGGGTTTGATCCGCGGGCCGGTGGAGCCGCGAGCTCGGGAAGCACCGGCCCGCATCCAGCATCTCGGCATGCTCGAGTATTCCCATCGCGCGAAGCAGATACCACGCCTGTTGCTGCCGCTCATCCATACCCGATTGGACGAAATCGCGGGCCAGGCGGTTCCATCCGAACGGACGGGACGCACCTACATGGCCATCGCAGCATTCAGCGGTATGGGGGTGAAATCGGGAGTTTCGTTAGGCAAAAGCAATTTCCGGACCCCCTCCGCGACGTGATTGAATCCACACTGTCGCCGCCCATCCCCTGCGCGGCGATCCAGGCCCCGTCGGCACCCCCCGCATCCGCCGACGGGGCCTGCTTCTATCTCGAGGGTCTACCGCGATCGCGGAAAATCCTGTAATCATTGGACGCAGGTCCAGCACGTCCGAGCAGACAGGGGATGCTCGGAAGTCGCTGGACCCATTCACTTATGCCCCTGCGCTGGCAGTGCTCCGCCTCATCGGGAGGAAGCGGAGCACCGAATCGGCTACCCCTTGACGCAACACGTGCAGCCAGTTGCAGCCACCGACGGTCCCGGGCGGTGAGGCCCTGCCAGAATGCGAAAGCGCGCCCCGCCTC
>NZ_JALPTB010000041.1 GCF_023218075.1 Rhodococcus sp. HM1
ATGCCCCCCACCCTGCCCACCGACGAGGTCGCCGCGTTCTACCGGGAGAACACCGCGTGGATCCGGTTCAGCATGGTCACGTTCAACCTCTGCGGAATCATGATCCTGCCGCTGTTCACGGTGATCGTGGTCCAGATGAAACGCATGCGGCAGAGTCACGTGTTCGCCTACTGCTACCTCACCGCGATCGTCAGCGGCGCAACGATCTTCGCGCTGTCGAACATCTTCTTCCTCGTCGCCGCGTTCCGCCCGGAACGCGACCCCGAACTGGTGATGCTCCTCAACGACCTCGCGTGGATCGTGTTCATCGCCCCGATCGGCATGGTGGTCAGCCAGTTCCTGCTGCTGGCGGCCGCGATCTACTTCGACCACGGACCCGACCCGGTGTTCCCGCGCTGGGTGGGGCACTACTCGCTGGCGACCGCGGTCGCGATGATCCCGGCCGCCGGTGCCGCGGTCGTGCAGACCGGCCCGCTGGCGTGGGACGGACTGCTCTCGTTCTGGTTGCGCAACGGCGCCTTCGCCCTGTTCATGATCGTGATGTTCTTCGTGCTGCGCCGGACGCTGCGCCGGCAGGCCCTCTCCGAAGGCCTGATCCGATGAGCACCCTGATCCCGGACCGCGACGTCACCCCACGGCCGGCACGCGGCGGCAGGCCCGACGTCCGGTTCGTCTACTGGATCTTCCCGGGCTTCTACGCGGCGTTCGGCGTGATCATCTGCCTGCTGACGCGGGTGACGCCACCGCCGCGGCCGGACGTGTCGACCGCGCAGAAGGTCGAGTTCTTCGCGCAGCATCACACCACGATCCAGATCGGATTCTGCCTGCTGCTCGTGCTGCTCGGCGGCGCCGCGATCACCAACGGACTGGTCGCCTACCACATGACACGCATGTCGGTCGGTTCCGTCTTCGCCTACGGCTACATCGGCGGCATGGCGGTCGGCGCGCTGCCCGGCTTCCTGCTCGTCGCCGCGTGCTTCCTCACCGCGACCTTCCGGCCCGACCGCGACCCCGAACTCGTCGGCCTGCTCTACGACCTGGGCATGCTGTCCTACAACGGTTCGCTCGGCTGCTTCTCCGCCGCATATCTGGTCCTGGCGATCGCGATCCTCTACGACCGGAACAACATCTTCCCGAAATGATTTGCGTACGTGAGCATCTGGCAGATCGTCACCGAGGTGATCGCGACCCAGATGTTCGCCTTCGCGTCGGGGCCGTTCGCCTGGAACGGCTCGATCGCCTTCTGGCTTGCCGTCGTCGTGTTCTGCGTGTGGCTGGGAGCGCTGATGGTTCTGCTGAAACAGGCGACCGCACGTGAACCCGCCTACTCGCCGGGTCGGACCGAGGAAACCGCGTCATGAACCGTCCGAGTTCGATACCCGTACCGGCACAGACCGCCATCCCGGTCACCGCCCGCACCGCCGCACCGAGCCGGCACCTGCCGGGCGATCGCGACATGTGGGTCATGGTGCTCGGCGACATGCTCATCTTCGGTGGCTACTTCGTCATCTTCATGATCTACCGATCGATGACGCCGGAAGCCTTCCTCGAAGCCCAGCAGCATCTCGACGTGGATATCGGGGTGATCAATACCGTTGTGCTGCTGACTAGTTCGTGGTTCGTCGCACTCAGCGTCCCCGCGGTCCGGAACGGCCGGCACGAACACGGGATCCGGCTGGTGTACGCCGCGGGCGCGTGCGGCGTGCTGTTCACGGCGCTGAAGCTCTACGAGTGGTGCACCAAGATCACCGGCGGGCAGACCAACTCCGAGATGTTCTACTCGTTCTACTACGTGCTCACCGGCGTCCACCTGCTGCACGTGCTGATCGGCCTCGTCGTCCTCGGGGTCGTCGCGCGCGAACTGCGCAATCCCGCCCGGCGCAGGGTGTCGATGGTCGAATCCGGAGCGGTCTACTGGCACATGGTGGACCTGCTCTGGGTGGTCATCTTCGCTCTGCTCTACGTCATGAGGTGACCGGTGACCACAACAACCACTCGACCCGGAACGTCGACGCGCACGATCACCGTCACGTGGCTCGTGCTCACGGCCGTCACGATCGCCTCGTGGTGGCTGGCACCCGGCCATTCGCCGACCGCGGTCGGTGCCAGCGCACCGATCACCGTGCTCGTCCTCGCCCTGGCCGCCGTGAAGTGCCGCCTGATCATCCGGACGTTCATGGAGGTTCGCGGGGCCCCGCGCTGGTTGCAGTGGGCGACCGACGGCTGGCTCGTCACGCTGATCGCGACGGTGCTGGTGCTCTACCTGATCTGATCGATCGCGACCCTCACTCGGGGATCACCTGGAAGCCGGCGGTACCGACGGTGGTGGCGCCGTCGGCGCCGATCACCGTCGTCGTGATCGTGTAGTCACCCGGTGCGTCGAGGACCAGTTCGTGTGCGCGGACGCGACCCGAGCACGCGGCACTCCGGTCGGTGTGGCTGTAGTCGCCGGGGCCGGTCACCGTGGACACGACCTGGCAGGTCTCGTTCCATATTTCGGCTCCGGACTCGTCGATGGATCGCCATCGGAACACCACGCCCGCGGTGCCGTAGGTGGTCGCCTGGTACATGTCCGGTCCGACCAGATGCCCGCGCCCGCCCCGCTCGGTGAACACCCGGACCTGCTCGATCGCCGGAGGTCCGGGGGCAGCTGTCGCTGTCACCGGTGTGGTCGTCGGGGTACTCGTGGGCGGAGCGGCAACCCGCACCGGCGAGGTGGGGGCGGTGACGGTCACCGTCGGGGCGGGAGCCGTGACCGTCACGGTCGACGGCGGTGCGGCCACGGTTTCCGGCGCTTCCGGTTCCTCCCGGAGAACGAGCAGGTAGAGCACCGACAGTACGAGCGTCGCCACCAATGCTCCCGCGAGGGCTGCGATCAGCAAGGCTCCTCGTCCCGATCCGTTACGCCCTGGGCCCGGGTTGGTCATCCGGTGATGGTGTCAGGCGATCGGGCACGGGAATATCGTCCGACCGAACGAAATCCTGGACCGCCCGAAACGAATTCGACTCCGCCGCGACAGTCATGTGACGGTCGACACATGCCGTAACAGAGAATCATTCGCTAGGTAAAGAACAATCATGACGACACCTGCTGGATGGCATCCCGACCCCGAAGGCTCCGGACAACTGCGGTGGTGGGACGGCCAACAGTGGACGTCGGCGGTTCAGCCGTACCCGGCGAGCCCGACGCAGCCCGAACCCATGCCGGAGTTGCATGCGGCTCCGGAGTCCGGCAAGACGAACCGTAAGAAGTGGCCGTGGATCGCGGGGGCGGCAGCGGCACTCGTCGTCATTGCCGGCGCGTTCGGTTCCCTCGACAAGTCCTCTGACGAGGCATCGAGCGCTCAGGCGGAAACGACGCAACCCAGCGCAACACAAACGACCCCGACCACCACGAAACCGACGACCTCGACCACAGCCTCCTCCACAACAACGGCAACAACCACGACTGTCGCCCCGACACGCACGCAGACGCAGGCGGCTCCCGTCGAAACGGTGACGCAGACAGCTACCGTAACGGTCGAATCGGCCACCAGGGCGCCGGCAAGCACACAGGCCGGATTGACGGCAGGACAAAGGAACGCCGTACGATCGGCGAGCGACTATCTCGACTACACCGCATTCTCGCGCCAGGGTCTGATCGAGCAGCTGGAGTTCGAGGACTACTCCACCGAGGACGCGACTTTCGCCGTGGACTACATTTCGCCCGATTGGAACGAGCAAGCAGCGAAATCCGCGGAAATCTACCTCGACTACTCCGCCTTTTCGCGGCAAGGCCTGATCGACCAGTTGATGTTCGAGGGGTACACCAGAGCACAGGCCGAATACGGAGTCGATCAGGCCGGCCTCTAGCCGAACAGATCCGGCAGCCCGTCGGAGATGCGGTTCGGGAACTGAGGTTCCCGCTTCTCGAGGAACGCCTCGACACCTTCGCGCACGTCGTCGGAGGTGCCGCGGACGTAGATGCCGATGGACTCCGCCCGGTGCGCGACCTCCGGGCTCGACGCACCGAGCATCCGCCACATCAGTTGCCGGGTCAGGGCCACCGAGACCGGCGCGGTCCCGGTCACCAGTTCGCGGGCGACCTCGAGGGCACGGTCGAGAACGCGCTCGGCCGGGACGATTTCGCGCACGAGGCCACGCGCGAGCGCTTCGTCCACGGGCACCATCTTGCCGCCGGCCGTCCACTCGACGGCGGTGGAGATCCCCACGACGCGGGGCAGGAACCACGTGGAGCAGGCCTCCGGTACCAGCCCGCGGCGTGCGAACACGAATCCGAATTTAGCTGTGTCCGAAGCGATCCGGATGTCGGCGGGCAGCGTCATGGTGACGCCGACCCCCGCGGCGGGACCGTTGATCGCGGCGATCACCGGCTTGGTGGAGCGGAAGATCCGCAGCGAGACCAGACCGCCCGTGTCGGCGGGTGCGCCACCGGTGTCGGGATCGTCGTCGAGGACGAACGTGTCGCCACCCGCCCCGAGGTCCGCGCCGGCGCAGAAGGCACGACCGGTTCCGGTGAGCACGATCGCGCGCACGTCGTCGTCGGCGTCGATCTCGTCGAAGGCCGCGAGGAGCCGGTCGCACATCTCGGTGGTGAATGCGTTGAGCCGATCGGGGCGGTTCAGACGCACGATCGCGACGGCTCCGTCGCGCTCGACTACAACGGATTCCTCGGTACCGGTCTCGGACACGGGCGCCCATCCTTTCAGAGGGTTCGAGCCTTCTGGGTTCGGCCCAACCTACCCGTAGGCTCCCGTCGGGACGCCCGAAGGACTAGTGTTCGGTTGTATGCGCAGGACGGCGAAGATGTTCGCGACGGCTGCGGCACTGACGACGATCATGGTGGGACCCCAGTCCGCATGGGCAGCACCGATACCGGTCCCGACCCCCGACGGGACGGTGAGCGCCCCCGCGCGCACGCAGATCTCGTTCGCTCCCCTGTCCGGCGCCCGCACCGGAACGGCGAACGAACACGAATCCCGCACGGCGATGTCGATCATCAAGCTCTACCTCGCCGAGTACGTGGTCCGGCACGGTGATCCCGCGGATCGTGACGCCGCGGTCGAGATGATCCGATCGTCCCACGACGGGATCGCCGAGCGACTGGCCTCGAAGTACCCGGGCGCGATCGCGGCGACGATCGCCGAGTTCGGGCTCGTCGACTCCTACGCCTCCGGATACTGGGGAACCGCGACGACCTCGACCTACGACATGGTCACCTATCTGGATACGAAGATTCGGACCGACCCCGGATCACCGGTGCTCGCGGCGATGTCGTCGGCCAATGATCGGGCGGCGGACGGAACCGCCCAGAACTTCGGTACCGCGCGGTTGCCGGGAGTGGTCGGCACCAAGTGGGGGTGGACGGACGATCGCAGTTCCGCGCACGCGTCGGCGTCGTTCGGACCGGATTTCGTGGTCGCCGCGTCGACCTACGGTTCGGCCGAGCAGCTTTCGTCCGACGTGACCGCCGCATTCACCGACGGTCCGGCCAACCCATCGCCTTCGGATCCGTTCTGCATTCCGATCGCGCCGCCGCTGTGCATACCGGGGACAGCGGTGGCGAGTCCCTAGTATTTTTGCCGCCATGACCAGTTCGTGGCAGGACCCCGATGCCGTCGAGTTCATGCTCGACGAGTGCGACACGTGGGCCGTCGTCGGGTTGTCGGGTGATCCGAGCCGGACCGCGTACGAGATCGCGGAGTTGTTGCAGTCGCGCGGTAAGCGAATCGTGCCGATTCACCCGTCGGCGCCGACGGTCCTCGGCGAGCAGGGCTACGCGACCCTCGCGGACGTCCCGTTCCCGATCGACGTCGTCGACGTGTTCCGGCGTTCGGAGGCTGCCGGCGAGTTCGCGGACCAGGCGGTGGACGTCGGCGCGAAGGCCGTGTGGTTCCAGCTCGGCGTCGTGGACGAGGACGCGTTCGACCGGACGATCGCGGCGGGTGTCCCGATGGTCATGGATACGTGCCCGGCGATCGAGTGGCGCAAACGCGGCTCGCGGTGAGTCAGCCGTTCAGCGGAACGCGTCGCCCTTTGTCCACGCAGCCTTGACGCGTTCGACGATCCGGTCGTGCAGCTTCGACGCTGTGCGCCACCGCATCGCGAGCCGGTCGTAGTCCATGTTGTGTTCGGCCACGATGTCCTTGAGCTGCTCGAGTTCCAGAGGAGCCAGCCGCGCGCGCAGTCCGTCCTCACCGTCGGTGCGGTACACCGCGAACGGGTCGAACGGGCCCGGGGACCGCTTGCCGCGCCGCGCAACCGGTTTCCTCTCGGCCGGTTGCTTGTCGACCGGCGTCGCCGCGACCGGCGCCGGCTGGGGGCTCGCCGGTTCTGCCGCTGCCGCAAGGACACCGGAGAGTGCCTTCGCGAATCTCGGTGTGCGCGAGGCCTCGTCGGCGACGACCTGGACGAGCTTGATCAACGCGGTCGCCACGGCCGGTGTGCTCTCGCTCAGGCGCAGCAGGGCCGCACCGGCCTCCCCGAGTTGCAGGCGTAGTCGGGCCTCGTTTCGGTCGATGTCGGTCACAGCATTACCTGCGCATTCATGAGCACGTCCTCGGTGAGCATACGCAGTGCGTCGTACTGTCCGCTGTTGCCGTACTTGCGCTTGAGCGTGCCGTACGGCACGAAGTCCGCGGACTGCGCGATCTGCGTGGCCTCCGGGATCCACGACGGTGCGACATTGGCGGTCTTCTCGTCGCGCTGCAGTCGCTCGATCGTGCTGCGGTGCAGATTCGACGCGCTGCGGTACTTGGTGATGACCAGCCCGATCTCCTTGATCGGATGACCGACCCGCTCGGCGAACTTCTTCACGCGGGACTGGAGTTGCGGAATTCCGTAGGTGGACAAGATGTCCGGGATCGTCGGGATGATGTATCCGTCGGCGAGCCGCAGGCCGTTGAGGGTGAGCATGCCGAGGTTCGGCGGGCAGTCCACGAGGATGTAGTCGTAGCCGTCGGCGATCGGGGCGATCGCGGAGGACAGCACTTCGATCGGGCGGGTCGAGACCGGATCGGCGTACTGCTGGTGGCTCAGTCCCTCCTGGATGTCCATGAGATCGAGCGACGATGCGAGCAGGTCCACGCCCTTGACCGTCTTGACGGACGAGACGTTGCGCTGCAGCGCCTTCTCGATGTCGAAGTCGGGCGCCGACGGATCGACGGCCTTGCGGAACAGTGTCGCGAGGGTCCAGCCGAGTTCGTTGAGTTCCTGCCAGCGTTCCTCGCCGACCATCATGGTGGTCAGGTTGGTCTGCGGATCGAGGTCGATGAGCAGCACCCGCTGCCCGAAGTCGGCGGCCATGAACTCCGCCAGTGCCGCGGTCGTCGTGGTTTTCCCGACGCCGCCCTTCAGGTTGATCGTCGCGATAACCCGCGCCACCACCCGCTCCCTCCGCAAGAACCTCTCGTTGCGCGGGCAACTATACGTCGGTGCGGGTGTGCGGCTTCCGAGCAGGTCAGGGGAACTCGATGATCGCGCGACCCACGATCTCCCCGCGTCCGAGGGCCCGGTATGCCTCGTCGACGTCGTCGATCCCGTAGCGGCGGGTGATCACGCTCTCGGGACGGACCGTCCCGGCGGCGACCATCGCGAGCAGGGCCGGCATGTCGGTGCGGGCGCGGGCGCCGTAGGAGCCGCGAATCTCGAGCTTGCGCCGCACCAGCCGAGCGAGGTCGATCTCGCCGGTCGACCCGGCCGGGGCGATACCCACCACGACGGCACGTCCGCCGTCGTCGAGGACGTTGAGGGCGGTCGCGAACGTGTCGGCGCGGCCGAGCGCTTCGAAGGCGACGCGGACACCGGTGCCGCCGGTCAGTTCGCGAATCGCCTCGACGGGATCGGTGACCGAGGAGTTCACGGTGTGCGTCGCTCCGAGTTTCGTGACGGCGTCGAGTTTGTCGTCGCTGACGTCGACGGCGATGATCTGCGTCGCACCGGCGGCCTTCGCGAACTGGACGATGCTGGAGCCGACCCCGCCGGCCGCGATCACCGCGACGCGGTCGCCGACGACAACCTGCGCGACGTTCGCGACCGCGCCGTACGCGGTGAACGAACTGCACCCGAGGATCGACACCTCACCGAGGCCCACACCGTCGGGGACTCGGAACACGTCGGTGGCGGGAACGACGCAGTATTCGGCGAGTCCGCCCATCGAGTACATGGCCAGCGGAGTGCCGTCGGCGCGGGACAGCCGCGTCTCGCCGTCGTAGAGGGTGCCGCCGAGCCGGTTGTACGCGAAGAACTTCTCGCACAGGTCCTCGGCGCCGCGCACGCAGTGACGGCAGGTGCCGCACGGCATGATGAAGCTGCACACGACCGGGTCGCCGACCGCGAGTCCCTCGACGTCGTCACCGAGTTCGGCGACGGTGCCCGAGACCTCGTGCCCGAGGACCGCGGGCACCGGGAACGCGACCTCCGACCGGAGTACGTGCAGGTCGGTGTGGCACACCCCGCACGCGGAGACCTTCACCAGAACCTCGCCGCGGCGCGGGGCCGGGCGTGGGATGTCCTCGACGACGAGGGTCGGTGCGTTTCCTTCGAACACAGCAGCTTTCACGGCGTGGCGCCTTCCGTTCGGTGTCGTCGGACACGCTCACGCTAGTACTACATCGACGGTCCCCGCGGCAAGAGTCGCCGGACTCTGGCCGATTCCCTCCACCCCGCTGTAGGACTACAGTGGAAAGCAACTGACTACGGTCGTAATCAGATGGAGGGGGCGTATGCGCACCATCGACACACTCGGAGATCTCGTCTCTCCACTCGGCGGCTCGATCAACGCCGCCAACGTGATCATGCAACTCGCTCATCCCGGTGTCGGGCAGGGCGTGGTCGACAGCAAGGTCGACTCCGGCCGGGCCGACCTGCACCCCGTCAAACGTGCCCGCACCACCGGCACCTACCTGGCCGTCGCCGTGTTCGGCACCGAGGACGACCGCGACTTCATCCGTGAATCCGTGAAGAAGATCCACGCGCGTGTCACCTCCGAGCCCGATTCCGTCGTGCGGTACAGCGCCAACTCCCCCGCGCTGCAGCGGTGGGTGGCGCTGTGCCTGCTCAAGTACTTCATCGACCAGCACGAACTGCTCTACGGCCCGCTCACCGAGGAGGAATATCACCGGATCCTGCTCGACGGCAGCACCCTCGGGACGACGCTGAACGTGCGCCCCGAGGCCTGGCCGACCACCCGCACCGAGTACGAGAGGCTCTGGAAGGAGGGGGTCGCGGAGATCTCGATGAACGACGAAGTGCGCGAATACCTCACCGCACTGTGCAATCTCGCTGTTCTCCAGGTGCGCCTCGGCCGGGTGGGTCGCGCGATCCACCGCACGCTCGGGACGCCGTTCGAACTGGTCACACGCGGCGCGCTGCCGCCGGAGTTCCGCGACGTCATGCACTACCCCTGGACCGCCGACGACCAGCGGCGATTCGACCGCTACCTCCGGGCGGTCCGCCGACTCCACCGGGTGACCCCGCACGTGTGGCCGCTGCTGTGGAAGGCCTACCTCGTGGACATGCGCACCCGTCGGCGCCTGGGCCTGCGCGTCTTCTGACCGCGCTATCTGCCCTTGGCTTCGACAGCGATCGTGCCGCGCGCCCCACCGGGCGCAGCGGTCACGGCCGAATCGGCGGTGGCGTAGCCGTGCAGGTCGAGGCTCGGGGCATGGTCGAGGACCGCTCGCACGACGGAGTTTCCGGACAGGAAGATGATGACGCCGTCCGCGCCGGCGGTGGGCAGGTTCTCCCAGAGCGTGCTCTCGGTGCCGATGCTGCGGTTCACCTCGCTCATCAGCAGCGGCACACGGAAGTAGTACATGCGGTCCCATCCGCTGATGCCCGCGGCTTCGGCGACCTCACCGAGTGTGCGGGATTCTCCGTCCGCCAGAACCTTTTCGAAGGCGGTTTCGAGGACCGGGTCCTCCACGATCTCGACGGTGTTCGGACCGCCGCCGCAGGCCGCTCCCGTCGCCGCCACCGCGGCAGCCAGCCCCAGAATCGTCAGCTTCCGCGCCCAGCACGACGCCACTCCGGTAACTCCTGTCACTCGCCCCCCACCACGACGGCGAGAAAGCTATCACCCGGACCGGAGCAAATCCACGGGCGGTCAGACCGGAGGCCGCTCCCTCGCGGTGAGCACTGCGATGTCGCCACGCAGGGCTGCCTGCAGGGACCGGATGGAGCCGGCCGCGGCGTCGACCTGATCCCCCACGAAATGCGTGTTCTCCGCGGACAATTCACGAGCTCCCGAACGTCCGATGAGGCGGTCGATGCGCTCGTCCAGGCTGGCGGTACGTTCGGCGATCCGGTCGTGACGCAACTGCTCCTCCGCCGTGGTGAGCAGATCACCGATGCGCGCGAGCGCCGCGACGCGGTCGACGAGCTGATCCCACACCGCCTCCAGCGCTGTCGCCCTCGCCTCGAGCCCGGCGCGCGCGGCCGGCGCGCTACGTGCCGCGTCGGCGAGTTCCGCGAGCAGCCCGCGCAGGGCGACGGTGTCGACGGCGATCTGGGTGAGTTCGTCGGCCAGATCCAGTTGTGCGCGTTGGACGACGAGTTGCTCGGAGTTCCACGCAGCAGACATTTCGATGCGGTCGTAGAGGCTGCCCGCGAGAAAGAGAAGTGTGTCGTAACGGTCGACGAATCGATCGTCGTCCTCGGGAACCCGGCGGGACAACGCGTCGGCGGCCCGGCGACCCACAGCTTCGGCGGGGGTGCCTTCGGACCAGCGGGCGACCCGCTCGACGGCGACGCCGAGCACGGCGCCGCGCGCCTGGGCGGTGACCGGCACCGACACCGGTACGGGGGTGCGCTGCAGCGCGGCGAACAGCGCGTCGCGCTGCGCCGGATCGAGGTGCACGCCGTCGCGGCGGTCGCGGCGCACGGCCCGGACGCCCTGCGCATAGTGCGCCGGGGAGTGCACGAACGCGCGGTGTGCGGCGCGCAGGCGCTTGTCGAGTTCGAGTGCGCGGTACTCGAACACGAGCCGTGTCGCGCCGGGGCGCAGTTCCGCAGCGCGCGACGCGATGCGCGCGTGTTCGTCGGTGAGCCGGCGCAGGTCTCCGAAGCCGTCGAGGGTGGGCAGGGGCCGGCCCGTGCGGCGTCGGACCGCGAGGATCTCGCGGGTTTCCTCGTCGAGGTGCCCGGCGGCCAGGCACAGGGCTGCGGCGTCGCTCAGCGGCGCGTGCCGGCCGTCGATGCGGGCGCGATCGCACCACTGCCGCACCTGGCGGTCGATGCGCTCGCGGCGCAGCGCGGGCGAGTCGAACGTGTGCTCGTCGGACATCATTCAGGGCCTCCTCGCGGTGTCCGGACCCTTCCACTGTTCCAGAATCCGTGACGGTGCGACACGGACACCGCCCGCGAGGCACCGAAAGCGGCCCGTCGACGTGCCGTCGTTTTGCAGACCGCCGGGTCGGATTGCGTGAGATGGGTCACAGAAGTCGCGGATTCCGCCCGATTTGTCGTGCTCTTTCTTGACAGATGGATGAATTTGTCAAGTTGCCGACGGCATGTGACGGCGATACCGGCGGGTAACCTCCCGATCGGCACCGGCCGCGTGGTTACCCGTCGGTGTTACCCCGGAGTACGTGCGTGACGCTCGCCACACTCCGCATGGTTGACCCTTCATCGAAAGTCCAATTCGCGCTCTGCGCAACGCTTTCCACCACACGAAGGGTGGATGCGCAAGACCCCCAGGGTGTCGACATCCAAAACGTGACAAACCCTCATGTTTGGTCCATGCTTGTTACCGGAAGGATTACCCGTGCAGGGGCGGTCATCGACGACGATGGCCGAATGTGGCGGGAAACCTGCCGCAGAGCCGTCCGCCGGGCCGGGGTCGTCCTGGCACTTCGGACCCATGACCTGCCTTGCCCATCATGAGGAGTCGATCGATCACATGCACACGTCCGCGTTGTCAATTCGTGACATTGTCGGCGTTCTGATCGGTTAATTTGTCTTCCTCATCGGGGCGGAGTTTCGACGAGCGTCGCTACGAGCGCGCACAACCTTGGAGAACGGTGGCAACGAGTATGTTCAAGCGGATCGCAGTGGTCAACAGGGGTGAGGCGGCAGTCCGTCTCATCCGCGCAGTCCGGGAGCTCAACTCCGAGCACAACTACGACATCAAGACGATCGCGCTGCACACCGACGCCGAACGGCGGGCCATGTTCGTCCGCCAGGCCGACGAAGGCGTCACCCTCCGGCCGTCCACCACGGCCGCGACGTCCTACCTCGACCACGCCGAGCTCGAGCGCGCCCTCATCGAAGCGAAGGCCGACGCCGTGTGGGTCGGCTGGGGCTTCGTCGCCGAGGACCCCGCGTTCGCGGACCTGTGCGCCAAGCTGGGCATCACCTTCATCGGCCCGTCCGCCGAAGCCATGCGCCTGCTCGGCGACAAGGTCGAAGCCAAGATCCTCGCCGAGAAGGTCGGCGTGCCCGTCGCGCCGTGGTCCGGCGGTCCGGTCGAGAACCGCGCCGACGCCCGCCGCCACGCCCAGGCCATCGGCTACCCGCTGATCATCAAGGCCCGCTCCGGCGGTGGCGGTCGCGGCATCCGCAAGGTGTACGCGGAGGACGAGCTCGAACTCGCCCTCGAACGCACCCAGGGTGAGGCCGAGCGTTCCTTCGGCGACCCCGTCGTGTTCATCGAGCGTCTCGTCACCGACGCCCGCCACGTCGAGGTGCAGGTCATCGCCGACAACCACGGCAACGTGTGGGCACCCGGTGTGCGCGACTGCTCCATCCAGCGCAAGAACCAGAAGGTCATCGAGGAATCCGCGTCGCCGCTGCTCACCAAGGAGCAGTCCGATCACCTGCGCAAGGTGTCCGCGGACCTGGTGCGTGCCGCCGGATACAGCGGCGCCGGCACCGTCGAGTACCTGTACCAGCCCGACCTGAAGATCTTCACGTTCCTCGAGGTCAACACCCGCCTGCAGGTCGAGCACCCCATCACCGAGGCCACCACCGGCATCGACCTGGTGAAGCTGCAGATCCTCGTCGCCGCCGGCGAGGCCCTGCCCGGCGACTGCCCCACCGAGTTCGGGCACGCCGTCGAGGCCCGCCTCAACGCCGAGGACGCCGACAACGGCTTCGCTCCGGCGCCCGGCACCGTGCAGCTGCTGAAGTTCCCGCTCGGCTCCGGTCTGCGCGTCGACACCGGTATCGCCCAGGGCGACGTCATCCCGCCCGACTACGACTCGATGGTCGCCAAGATCATCGCGTGGGGCCGTGACCGCGACGAGGCCCTGGCCCGTCTGCGCACCGCGCTCCGCGAGACCACCGTCGTCCTCGACGGTGGCACCACCACCAAGTCGTTCCTGCTCGAACTGCTCGACCGCACCGAGGTCATCGACGCCTCCGCCGACACCGGCTGGCTCGACCGCACCGGCGCCGGCACCGCCACCGGCCCCAGCCGGGTCGCGGACGTCGCGCTGATCTCCACCGCCATCGACGTGTACGACGCCGACGAGGCCCGCGAGCGCGCCGCGTTCCTCACCTCCGCGCGTGGCGGCCGCCCCCGCGCCGGCCACACCGTCGGCCGCAAGATCGAGCTGAGCTACCAGGGTCAGGCCTACGAGCTGTTCGTCGGCCAGGTCGGCCCGCACCGCTACCGCGTCGAAACCGGCAGCGGCGAACTGGATGTCGACGTCGATCGTCTCGGCGAGTACGAATCGCGCGTGACGGTCGCCGGACATCGCCACCATGTCGTCTCCATCGCCGGACCCGCGCACTTCCTCGTCGAGGTCGACGGTGTCAGCCACCAGATCAGCCAGGACGAGGCCGGTGTCGTGCGCACGCCCGCACCCGCCGTCGTCGTCGCCGTGCCTGTCGCCGTCGGCGACGAGGTCGAGGCCGGCCAGACGCTCGTGGTGCTCGAGTCCATGAAGATGGAAACCGCCGTCCGCGCACCCTTCGCCGGCAAGGTCCGCGAAGTCCTCGCGGTCGTGAACTCGCAGGTCGACGCGGGCGCTCCGCTGCTGCGCGTCGACCAGGTCGCCGAGGAGACCGTCACCGCGGTCGTCGAACGCGTCCAGTTCCCGGCCCCCGCGCCCGCGATCACCGGTGACGCCGGTGCCGACGCCCTCGCGCGCATCGACGCCCTCGAAGCGCTGATCACCGGCTACGACGTGTCCGCCAAGCGCACCGCGACCCTGCTGAGCGAGTACGACCGCCTGCGCAGCGAGGCCGGCAAGCAGTGCGATCTGGTCCGCGCCGAGCTGTCGCTGCTCACCACGTTCGCGGACGTGTGCGAGCTCTCGCGCAACAGGCCCACGCAGGACGAGGAGTCGGGCGACAACCGGGTGCACAGCCCCCGCGAGTACTTCCACGGCTACCTGCAGTCCCTCGACGTCGAGGTCGGCGGCCTGCCGGACAGCTTCCGCACCCGCCTGTCGCGCGCACTGCGTCACTACGACGTCGATTCGCTCGACCGCACCGGCGAACTCGAGGAAGCCGTCTACCGGCTGTTCCTGGCGCAGCAGCGCATCGAGACCGCGGTGCCGGTGGTGTCGGCGCTGCTCGAGCGGTGGCTCGCGAACGTCGAGACCCCGCGGCGCCTGTCGCACGAACTCAACGAGGTCCTGGACCGGCTGATCGTCGCCACCCAGGTGCGCTACCCGCTCATCGGTGACGCCGCCCGCAACCTGCGGTTCCGGTTCTTCGAGGAGCCGGTCATCCGCAAGGCCCGCGAGCAGGTGTACGACGGGGTGCGCGGCAGCCTCGCGTACCTCGCCGACAACCCTCAGGCCGCCGACTACGCGCAGCGCATCGAGACCCTCGTCGCGACGCCCGAGCCGCTGATCGACCTGCTCGCGCAGCAGATCACCCGCCCGGAATCGGTGCCGGGACCGCTGCTCGAGGTGATCACCCGCCGCGCCTACAAGATCCGCACCCTCGAGGACGTGCAGTCCTACACGGTCGACGGCCGCCAGTTCGTCACCGGAAACTTCGACCTGCGCGGCACCCGCCTGTACCTCATCTCCGCCGAGGCACGGCATGCCGAGCTGTCGGCCGCGCTCGACTCGGTCGAGGCCGCTGCGAAGCCGCTGCCGAGCATCGAGAACCTCGTCGTCGACCTGTACGTGGCGTGGAACGACGCCCCGGCCGACGCCGACGCCCAGGCCGAGGCGCTGCGCACCGAGCTGCTCGCCCGCCCGGTCACCGCCACGGCTCGCCGCGTCACGGTCACGGTGTGCCACACCGACACCGCCGAGGAGCACGTCTTCACGTTCCGCCCGTTCGCCAGCGGATACGCCGAAGAGCACAACATCCGCGACATCCACCCGCTGACCGGTCAGCGACTGGATCTGTGGCGGCTGAAGAACTTCGTCGGCACCCGCCTGCCCGCGAACCCGGACACGTACCTGTACCACCTTGTCGCCAACGAGAATCCGTCCGACGAGCGGTTCATCGCGCTCGCCGAGGTCCGCGACATCGCGCCGCAGCGTGACGAGACCGGTGCGATCGTGGCGCTGCCCGCGTTCGAGCGGGCGCTGGCCAGCTGCCTCGACGGCATGCGCCGGGCGCAGGCCGCCCGCGGCAACCGCCGCCTCGACTCGAACCGCGTGGTGCTGTTCGTGTGGCCGGTCGTCGAACTGACCCTCGACGAGCTCAAGCGCGTCGGGCAGGGTGCGGCGCCGATCACCGTCGGTGCCGGGCTCGAGGAGATCACCGTCATCGGCTGGCTGCGCGACAACCCGGAATCCCCGGCACGCGAAGTGGCGCTGCGGTTCTCGTACCGCTCCGGCGCCGGCGTCGTCGCCCGGGTGACCGAGCCGCCGAAGGAGCCGCTGAAGCCGCTCGACGAGTACACCCAGAAGGTCCAGCGCTCCCGGGCGCGCGGCACGGTGTACCCGTACGAGCTGGTTCCGCTGCTCACCAAGGGCAACGGCAGCTTCGTCGAATACGACTTCGACGCCTCCGGCGAGCTCGTACCGGTGGACCGCCCGTACGGCCGCAACACCGCGGGCCTGATCGTCGGCGTCGTCACCACCAAGACCGCGCGGTACCCCGAGGGCATGACCCGTGTCGCGCTGTTCGGCGACCCGACCAAGGCGCTCGGCACGGTCGCCGAGGCCGAGTGCTCCCGCATGGTCGCCGCGATCGACCTCGCCGAGAAGCTCGGCGCCCCGGTCGAATGGTTCGCCCTCTCCTCCGGCGCGACCATCTCGATGGACTCCGGCACCGAGAACATGGACTGGGTGTCGCGTGGCCTGCGCCGCATCATCACGTTCACGCAGAACGGCGGCGAGATCAACGTCGTCGTCACCGGCATCAACGTCGGCGCGCAGCCGTACTGGAACGCCGAAGCGACGATGCTCATGCACACCAAGGGCATCCTCGTGATGACCCCCGACAGCGCGATGGTGCTCACCGGTAAGCAGTCGCTCGACTACTCCGGTGGTGTCTCGGCCGAGGACAACTTCGGTATCGGTGGATACGACCGCGTCATGGGCCCGAACGGGCAGGCGCAGTACTGGGCACCGAACGTCTCGGCCGCCGTCGAGATCCTGTTCGGGCACTACGAGCACGCGTACCTCGCACCGGGAGAACGCTTCCCGCGCAAGGCCGAGTCGAACGACCCGATCGACCGCGACGTCCGGGTGTACCCGCACGTGCACCCGTCCAGCGACTTCACGACCGTCGGGGACATCTTCTCCTCGGAGACGAACCCGGATCGCAAGAAGCCGTTCGACATCCGCACGGTGATGCGCGCCGTCGTCGACCAGGACCACGCGGTGCTCGAGCGCTGGGCCGACATGGCCGACGCCGACACCTCCGTGGTGTTCGACGCCCACCTCGGTGGCCACGCGGTCACGGTCGTCGGCATCGAGTCCCGCGCGATCGCCCGCAAGGGCTGGTTCCCGACCGACGGACCGGACCAGTGGACGTCGGGCACGCTGTTCCCGAAGTCGTCGAAGAAGACGGCCCGCGCGATCAACGCGGCGAGCGGTAACCGGCCGCTGGTCGTGCTCGCGAACCTGTCGGGCTTCGACGGTTCCCCCGAGTCGCTGCGCAACCTGCAGCTGGAGAACGGCGCCGAAATCGGCCGAGCCATCGTCAACTTCGACGGCCCGATCGTGTTCGTCGTGGTCTCCCGCTACCACGGTGGCGCGTTCGTGGTGTTCTCCGGCGCACTGAACGAGAACATGGAAGTGCTCGCGGTCGAGGGCTCGTTCGCGTCGGTGCTCGGTGGCGCACCCGCCGCGGCGGTCGTGTTCACCCGCGACGTGAACAAGCGCACCGCGTCGGACCCCCGTGTCGTCGAACTCGAGGCTCAGCTCGCCGCCGCCGAGGACGGCGAGAAGGCCCGCCTCGGTGTCGAACTCGCGACGCTGCGCACCGCGGTGCGGTCGGAGAAGCTCGGTGAGGTGGCCGCCGAATTCGAGGCGATCCACAACATCCAGCGCGCCCAGGAGGTCGGTTCGGTGCACCGGATCGTGCCGGCAGCCGAACTGCGTCCGCAGATCATCGCCGCCATCGAACGAGGCATCGCCAAGACCCTCGCGTAACACGGCAGTAGCCGAAGGGCCCCGCACCTATGCAAGGTGCGGGGCCCTTCGGCGTCTCGTGCTGTGGGTCGTGGGTGTGGTTGTGGCCCGCGGTTTTCCGAGCGAAAGTACCGCTCGTCTCCTCAGACCGACCGAATGTGCCACTCGCTCGGAAGGGGGCGGGGTTCGCTCGGAAGGGCGGCAGGTTCGCTCGGGAGAACCGGGGTCAGTCGAGGGTGCGGATCCAGTCCGCGACCACTCGCGCGACGTCGTGGGGAGCCTCGGGGATCAGCGCGTGCCCGCAGCCCGGAATCAGGGCCGTGGTGACCTTGTCGGCGCCGAATTCGTCGACGAGCTCGCTGCGGGTCTCGGCCGGACGGAAGACGTCCTCACCGGCCTGTACGTCCAGCAGCGGCGACGGCGCGACCGTCCACCACGATTCCTTGTCGGTCGCCGCCATCGCGGCACGCTGGGCGATGATCGCTTCGGGCCACCAGCCTCCCAGCCACTCGGACGGGTCGTGACCGGGCGCGAAGAACACCGCGGCGAGTTCTTCCAGGCGTTCCTCGTCCGGCAGGGTCAGATCCGAGCACCGGGCGACGCGTGCGGTCAGCGAACCGGGGAAACGTCGGGCGCCGGCGGCGAGGACGGCGACGCCGCGCACCAGGTCGGGCCGGTCCGCCGCCAGCACGCGGGCGACGTAGTGGCCGAAGGCATGACCGGCCACCACGGCCGGTGCCGCATCGAGGCGCTCGAGCACCTCCGCGACGTCCCGAGCGAGATCGTGGAGGTCCAGACCGTCCATCGGGCCCGTGCTCGCGCCGATGCCACGCGGCTGGGGACGCAGCACCCGAAAACCGGCTGCGGCGAGATCGTGTGCGACAGGATCGAAGTCGAGGGAATCGCGTCCGAGGGACGGCAGCAGGACGACGGTGGGACCGGCGCCGTCGACGAGCACCTCCATCCGGACGTCGCCGAATCGGACCGTCTGGTTGTCACCCATGTCCGTCACCCTAGTGGGCCCTTGTGGGTGCACCCGATGGCCCCCTCTCCGGCACGGCGTGTCAAATCGGACGGATACCTCGGATCGGTGTGGCACCGAGCGCCAGTCAAACCCCAATGTGACCATGTTCACATCGGACGGGTCACTTCTTGAGGAGTCAACACGGACAAATGTTTCCGGTCCGTGACCTCGAACTATTGCTGCACTCAGTGCATTCCACACGCGGTCGGCAGCCTTACCCGCCACCGATGCACTCGCACGTCGTACTTTCGCTTGTACCAACGATTTTCAAAACATACCGACCGAATGTTGCTCATTATCTTGATACTTCAACCTCGAAACTCACGTACGCCAGTTCCCCTCGGCAGGTAAACAATTGGTGAAGTCCACCCGAACATGCCGTTGGCACGTACCCATCGGTACATGCTGGACGTATGACCAGTTCGATGCCCGAGACGGGCCCATCGAACGTCCAAATCTCTTCTGCACCCGCATTTTTCGAATTTCGGACCGCTTCGGTGGGGCCCAAAGTCCTGACCGCGAGACAGACATGACAAACCACGGGGGATGCTGCAGGATCGTTGTTGTCAGCAACCACCCCCGCGATTGAGATTTCGATCCTTTCGGCCCACAGCGGTTTTCGCCGCAACCTCGGAAAGCAGCAGGGGCATCCGAGGAGAGGGGCCGGGGTGCCGGCCGAACCCGACGACGGTTCGCGCTCGCATCGACACACCACCTCGCGTCGAGGACGACCAGAGCAGGAGAATACGAAATGACCAGCACCCTCGAACCGTCGACCACCACTGCCACCGCACCCGGTAACAAGCTCCGCGGACGCGTCGCATTCGTGACAGGCGGAACCCGCGGGATCGGTGCGGCCATCAGCCGCAGCCTCGCCGCCCAGGGTGCAACCGTGGCCGCGGGTTACGGCCGCAACACCGAACAGGCAGCGCAGTTCCTCGACGTTCTCAACGGTGAGGCCGGGGAAGGTGCCGGCATGAGCGTGCACCAGGGCGACGTGTCCGACCCCGCCGAGTGCCGCCGTACCATCGACGAGGTGATCGAGCGCCACGGCCGTCTCGACATCCTGATCAACAACGCCGGCATCACGATCGACCGCACCGTCCCGAAGATGACCGACGACGACTGGAACACCGTCATCTCCGTGAACCTGTCCGGGGCCTTCTACCTCGCGCAGGCCGCGATGAAGCACATGCTCCCCCGCGGCACCGGGCGCATCGTCAACGTCTCGTCCGTCATCGGCGAGACCGGCAACATCGGCCAGGCGAACTACGCGGCGTCCAAGGCCGGGCTCTTCGGCCTCACCAAGACCCTCGCCCGCGAGGCGGCGTTCCACCTCGCCCGCGCCGGCAAGCTCAACGACGGTGGCATCGGCCTGACCATCAACACCGTCACCCCCGGCTTCGTCGCCACCGAAATGGTCGACGCCATCCCGGACAAGGTGCTCGACCAGATCAAGGAGAGCATCCCGGTCAAGCGCCTCGCCCATCCCGACGAGATCGCACGAGTCGTGCATTTCCTCGCCGCCGACGCCTCCTCTTACATCACCGGCCAGGTGTGGGGCGTCAACGGCGGCCTCGACATGTGATCATCTCCAGTTCCACAACTATCCCGAACGGCGAATCGTCCACATGCAGCAATTCGAAGTGAATCGACACGGTCGAATCGTATTTCCGTGCAACTTCTTTCCCGATCTCGACTTCTCGACGATCACAAGTCTCGAGCAGCTCGACTCGATCATCCGGCGTGACTTCGACACGAAGGCGCCGACGGTCTCGGAGATGATCGCGCGCAACGAACGAGGTGCCTACCGGTCGAAGACCGACCTCATGCGCGACATGGCACTGAACGTGTACTGGGCGAATCGTTTCGTCATCACCATGTTCGAGAAGCGTCCGATGCGCTGGGCGGACGTCCCGCGCACCCGCGACGATGTCTACATGCCGGTGATGACCCCGTGGCCCGGCAGCGAAGCCCGCGCCGCGGAGATCGAGGACGCGTTCCGCGCACTTCCCTCCGGGCCTGACGCCACCGCCGAGGAGCACATCTTCGACGTCCTCTTCGACGTGTTCGCCGCGCGCAAGAACATCGCGTCCGACCTTCCGACGGTCAAGCCCACCGTCGCGCAACTGCTTGCCGATCCGAGCAACATGACGTTGCGGCTCGGCGACTACGACCCCGACTTCCGTCGCTACAGCTACGACGAGATCCTCGACGTCAGCGAGGACGTCGCGGAGCTGGAGGCCCTGCACCGCTGGGCGATGGTGCTGCACAACCAGCAGCCGTGGGATCGCACCCAGGCCGAGCTCGTTGCGGTCGAGGACCTGAAGGACGACGACTACGTGGTGGTCCTGCATCCGCGTGATCGTCATGTCCAGCGCTTCATCGCCAAGGCACTGGCCGAGCCTGCGTCCGGCACGCTGCTCGCACCGGTGTCCCCGTACTCGGCGCAGGAGCCGGTCGAACCGGTGCGTCCGTTCCCGCCGATCGACGTGCGGCGCGACTTCGCCGTCCAGCCGCGGATCGAGGCGTTGTCGGCGGTGCACGGCGACACCGTCTGCACGAACGAGGACCTGATCCGCAACTCGGCCTACAGCTGGTCGCCGATGACGGCGGACGAGATCACCGCGAAGACGGGGATCGAACAGCGCCGCTACACCTCGGGCAGTTTCGAGGAGCTCGCACTGAAGGCCGCGAAATCGGCTCTCGCCCATGCAAATCGGGGCCCCGAGGAAATCGGCGGCGTCCTCGTGTGCACGTGCACCAGCTCCCGGCCCATTCCGTCGCTGGCCACCTGGCTCTGCGGCGAACTGGGTATCGGCCAGACGCACGCGGCGTACGACCTGGTCGCGGCGTGCGCGGGCCTGCCGTACGGCCTCTCCGAGGCGACCCGCATTCTGCAGCAGGTCCAGCGACCGGTGCTCGTGGTGTGTGTCGAGAAGTTCTCCGACAAGGTCGGCAACGTCCGACCGTCGCGGATGATCTTCGGTGACGGCGCGGCTGCGATCGTCCTCGGTGTCGCGCCGGAGGGTACCGAAGGCGACATCGAGTACCTGCAGACCTTCGCCGGAGGTCCGGCCAGCGAGATCAACTCGATCATCTGGCCGAACCCGGACTTCGACAACGCCATCACGGTCTACGGACCCGAGGTGAAGTCGCTGGCCGGCCGGTACCTCGGGCAGATGCTCGACGAGCTGAAGGAACTCCCCGCGCCCGACGGACGGCAGGGCACCCTGCTCGACAACATCGACGTGGTCGTTCCGCATCAGGCCAACAAGACGATGGTGCTCGAACTGGCCGCCGCGTCCGGCCTGGCAGCCGACCGGCTGTACTTCAACATCGACAAGGTCGGCAACGCGTCGTCGGCGAGCATCCCGCTCGCGGTCGCCGACGCCGTCCGCGACGGTGTGATCACGGAGCCCGTCCGAGTATTCGCGCCCGGCTTCGGTGCTGGAGCGGTCGCGGGATTCTCGGTCATGCGTATCGATCCGGCGGTCGTCGCGCCGGCCTGATACGCGACACGCGCGGAATTCGGGAGCCGCGCACGGCATCCGGGACTTCGTAACGACAGTCCCGGATGCCGCGATAGTCCGGTTCGGTCGGCCGATCGGCCGACCGAACCGTTTCCCGAAAGGAACAGCACGAATGAAGTTCCGCCGTATCGCGGTTGCCGCGCTCGGCTGCGTTTCGCTCACCGTGGTCGCCCCCACGACCGCGAACGCGTTCAGCCTCACGGATCTGCTGCCGAAGGGTGTCGCCGACATCTTCCCGAGCGGATCCGCCGGTCTGTTCGCACCGCCTCCGCCTCCGCCGCCGGCTCCGGCCCCGGCTCCGGCACCGCTCGCTCCCCCGGCACCTCCTGCAGCTCAGGCACCGGCCCAGCCCGCGCCGAGGCCCGCCCCGAGCACCGGCTACAAGAACTGCACCGAGGCGTGGAACGCCGGTGTCGCCCCGCTCTACCGCGGGGAATCCGGCTACGCGCCGAAGCTCGACGGCGACAGCGACGGCATCGCCTGCGAGAAGGATCCGCGCTGACGGCTCCGACACCGCACTCGTAACGAGGGGCAGTTTCCCGGATCTCCGGGGAACTGCCCCTCAGCGCGTGCGAGGAGCCAAGCCGTGCAGCAGGGAATCGACGACCTCGACGATCAACTCGTCACGCAGCGGGTCGATCGTTCTGTTGTTCGCCATCACCGCGATCCCCTGCAGCGCGGCGAAGTACACGGTTCCGATGATCTCGGCATCGTCGACGAGTTCGTCCTCGACGGTGGAATCGGCGAATCCACTTGGCAGACTTTGGCAGAGCACCTGGATGTGCAGCAGATCCTCGATCTGATCTTCACCATCGGCAGCTACGACACGCTGGCCCGCATGTTCACGTCGCTGCAACTCGGGATCGACGACGACATCGTCGACCTGATGAAGTTGCCGACGACTCCGCCCGAAACCGATGACGGGACCGTTCACCCGGTCTGAGCAGGTGAACGGTCCCATCACCGGGAGTGGGGGCGGGCGTCAGAGCCAGCGGGGAGGAGTGGCCTCTCCACCGGTGACACCGACGGCGCCGCGGCCGGCGGCCCAGCGCACGACGCCGGCGAGCGTACCGCGCACGGTGTGCTCGACGGGAGCGTCCTCGATCACGCGCAGCGGTTCGCGGCCGTCGACCTCGAGGACGAGACCCACACCGAGGTCCTTCTTCCGCCACATACCGACGATGTCGTCGAGCAGCGAATCGAGAACCACCGCAGGGAAATCACCGAAGCGGCCACCGTTGCCGAGGTCGACGGCGTGGATCCACACCTCACGGGTGCGCATCCACGCGGTTTCCTCGGCCGGCACCGTCCGGCCCTGCGCGGTACGGACCTGCGCCTGCCACGCCGACTCCGGAAGGTTCCGCCACTTCTCGTCCAACCGGGCAACGGTGTGCGCGAACAGGTTTCGCAGCGCCGCCGGGTTGAGAGTCGCGCCCTCGGCGATCTCCTGTGCGCGCTGCTCGGTCGACTCGTACATCGGCGTCTCGACACCCGTTGCGGCCCAATCCATCAGCCGGCACAACGCGGCGGCGTTGTAGCCCAGGTGCGCGACGAGGTGACGGCGGGTCCACCCTTCGAGCAGAGTGGGGCCGTCGAGCTCGTCGTCGGTCAGTTCCGCGAGACGCTGCGACAGGTAGGCGGTTCCGCGACGTGCGATGAGCAGCCGCTCGGACAGTTCGAGATCGTTGAATCCCACGACGTCCTACTTGATCACGGTCTTGTTCTTGACGGTGCCGAGGCCCTCGATGGTCACCTCGCACACCTCGCCGTCCTGGATGTAGCGGGCGGGCTTGCGGGCGTGGCCGACACCACCGGTCGTGCCGGTGATGATCACGTCACCCGGCTGCAGGGTCACGATGTGGGAGATGTAGTCGACGAGCTTGGCCGGGGTGAACACCAGATCGTTGGTGTTCGACGACTGCATGACCTCACCCTCGAGACGGGTCTCGATGGCGGTGCCGAGCTGGTAGTCGGTATCCAGGAACGGACCGAAACCGCTGGTCTTCTCGAAGGTCTTGCCCTGATCCCACTGCAGCGTGCGGTACTGGTAGTCGCGCATCGTGTAGTCGTTGATGACCGAGTAGCCGGCGATGTAGTCGGCGGCGTCGGCCTCGTCGACCTGGTAGGCCTGCTTGCCGATGACGACGGCGAGCTCGGCCTCCCAGTCGAGCTGCGACGCGGCGTAGGCGGGGACGACTACGTCGTCGTAGGGGCCGGTGAGGGCTTCCTTGAACTTCGAGAACAGGGTCGGGTACTCCGGCAGGTCGCGGCCCATCTCCTTGATGTGGGTCGCGTAGTTCAGTCCGACGCACACGATCTTGCCGGGTGCGGGAACGACCGGCGCGTAGTCGGCGGCGGCGAGGTCGACGGTCTTGCCCGACGCCTGCTCGGCCACGGACTTCCAGTCGGCGTCGGCGAGCAGGGCCGACAGATCGGCGTAGCCGTCGATCACGGTGGCGCTGGAATCGCTGTCGACGCGGACTGCGGCGGTGCCGCCGTCGAGACGGAGGGTGGCGAGTCGCATGGGGGTCAGGCTCCTTCGGAGATGATGGTGCGGTTGAAATGCAGACGCTCCACGATCGGCGCGTCGGAGAAGGCGAACAGGTCGATGCCGTTGTCGGTTTCGAGCGACCACTCGGTCCAGGACGGCACCACGATCATGTCGCCCTTGGTGACGTCGTGGCTCTTGTCGGCGAGGTGGAAACAGCCCTGTCCCTCGAAGACCTGGAAGACCACCGAGCCGACGTCGCGGCGGGCGCGGGTCTGCGCCCCCGCCCGCAGGCGGTGGAACTCGGCGCGGATCGTCGGCATGACGTCGCCACCGGTGGTGGGATTGGTGTAGCGGATCGCGGCGTGGCCCGGCTCCGGGGTGGCCGCGTAACCCTCGTCCTCGAGGGCGAGCTGCTCGTTGAGCGCGCGGTCGGTGTACACCCAGCGGTAGCACGCGATCGGCGAGCTGGTCTTGCGGTCGACGCCGACGAGCGGACGCAGACCCGGGTGCACCCACAGCCGCTCCGAGCGGGAGATGTCCGGGGTGCCCTCGTCGGTCACGCCTTCGGAGCCGAATTCGAAGAATCCGGTGTCGGTGTAGTTCACGAAGGGGATGTCGAGGCCGTCGATCCAAGCCATCGGCTTGTCGGTCTCGTTGTGGTGGCCGTGGAAGTTCCAGCCCGGCGTGAGCAGGAAGTCGCCGCGGCGCATGGCGACCGGGTCGCCGTTGACCACGGTCCACACGCCTTCGCCTTCGACGACGAAGCGGAAGGCGTTCTGCGAATGACGATGCTCCGGCGCGGTTTCCTTCGGGCCCAGGTACTGGATCGCCGCCCACAGCGTCGGGGTGACGTACGGGACGCCGCCGAGACCGGGGTTGGCCAGCGCGATCGCACGACGCTCACCACCGCGCCCGACCGGCACGAGGTCGCCGGCGCGCTGCGCCAGCGGGTAGAGCGTCGACCACTTCCAGACGAAGGGCACGGCCTTGGAGGTCGGGACCATCGGCATCAGATCGCCGAGCTGGGTCCACAACGGATTCAGGTGTTCCGTCTCGAAGTCGTCGTACAGCTTCAGAAGCTCGGGATCGACAGGCTCGGTGGCAGTCATGAATTCTCCTCTCGGCAACGGTGCATCTCGTTGTCCGGCGTTGTTCCCAACCTAGGTGGGTCGAATCACGACAAGCCAACTATTTCTGCTGTGCAGAATACTGGGCGTCCGTTCCCTCGATATCGGCGATGTCGACCTCGATTCCCCGGACCGCCGCCTGCATCTGAGCGACGAGCTTTCCGCGCAGATGCTGCCGGTACCGGGTGATCGGCACCGCGGCCGTGACGGCCCCGATGGCCGTGCCGCGCGCGTTGCGGATTGCCACTCCGAACGCCGCGACGCCGGCCTCCGTCTGCTCCACGTTGACCGCGAACCCGACGTGGCGCGCGGCCTCGAGTTCGTGCACGAACTCCTCGAACTCGCCGATGGCCATCCGGCGGTCGGTCTCGTACGCGGGCGTCGGCCCCTGGCTGATCCTGGGCTCGTCCGCGGGACGCAGATACAGCTGCTCGAGGACCGAACGCGGGAGTTCCGCCAGGAGGATGCGCCCGCCGGCGGTCAGCTCCGCAGGTAGAACCTGACCTCGGCGATCGCCCACACGCAGGATCGATTCGGTCTCGGCGGTCCACAGGAACCGGGCCTGGGATCCCACGCGGATCACGAGGTTGATCGTCTCGCCGGTGAGTGCCGCGAGTGCCTCCATGTGGGGCCGGCACATGTCGGTGAAGTCGCGCGTCCATCCCTGCCGGGCGGGACCGACCCCCAGTGCCGGCCCCGGGTGGTACATCCGTTTCTCGTCCTGCACAGCGAACCCCCGGTACACGAGCATCGCGAGCAGACGGTGCGCGGTCGACGGGGCCGTACCGAGTTCCTGGGCCGCGTCCTTCAGCCGGAGCGCCCCGGCGTCGCGGAGCAACTGGAGCAGGCGTAAGGCGTTGTCGACCGACTCGAGCATGTACGTCGGCTTCCGGATCGTGTCCATCGGCTTGTTCTGCATAGCAGAACTTTATTGCACGGAAGGGTGGCGCGCACCCACCGTTGAGGAATGCTTTCCCCCAACGAGGCTTCACCGGCGCGGGCCACCGGCAACATCACCCTGCCCCGCGCCCACGTGATCGCGGTGATCGTCTGCTGGCTCTTCGTCGTCTTCGACGGATACGACCTCATCGTCTACGGCAACGTGATCTCGAGCCTGCAGGCCGAATGGGGCATCAGCGCTTCGACCGCCGGCACCCTCGGAAGCCTCGCGTTCGTCGGCATGATGATCGGCGCGGTCCTCGCCGGCCGACTGTCGGATGCGATCGGACGAAAGCAGGCGGTCATCGGCTGCGTGGTCGTCCTGTCGGTCTTCACCACGCTCTGCGCGATGGCACCGGGACCGATCGTCTTCGGCCTGCTGCGGCTGATCGCCGGTATCGGCCTGGGCGGTCTCGTGCCCACGTCGAACGCACTGGCCGCCGAACTCGTACCGGACAAGTGGCGCGCCGCCGTCGCCACCATGATGATGTCGGGCGTCCCGATCGGCGGTTCGATCGCGGCCCTGATCGGTATCCCGGTGATCCCCCACTGGGGCTGGCGCCCGATGTTCGCGTTCGCCCTGGTTCCCCTGGTGATCCTCGTTCCGCTCGCGGTGAAGGTGCTGCCGAATCATTCGCTGCTCGAGGCCCATCCCGACAGTTCCGAGGGCGGGTTCAAGGCACTCCTCGGCGCGCGGTTCCGCACGATCAGCATCATGTTCGCGGCCGTCACCGTCGTGACGCTGCTGGCGTGGTACGGCCTCGGCACGTGGCTGCCCAAGCTCATGCAGGGTGAAGGCACCGATCTCGGCAACGCGCTCACGTTCTCGCTGGCCCTGAACCTCGGGGCGGTCGCGGGCTCGTTCATCACCGCCTGGGGCGGGGTGCGCTTCGGATCCGTGCCGACCAGCATCGTCGCGGCGCTCGTCGCCGGTGCCGCCCTGCTGACGTTGCTGCTCGACCCGCCGGTCGCCGTGGTCTACCTGATCTTCGTTCTCGCCGGTGTCGGTACGCACGGCACGCAGGCGCTGATCATCGCGGCGGTCGCCTCCTACTACCCGGACCATCTCCGTGGCACCGCGCTCGGCTGGGCACTCGGCGTCGGACGCATCGGCGCCGTCGCGGCCCCGCAGCTGGGTGGCTGGCTGCTCGCCGCCGGACTCGGCGCCGACTCGAACTTCGTCCTCTTCGGCATCAGCGCACTGATCTCGTCGCTGCTGTTGACCGTGATCTGGAAGAAGTTCCCCGCCAGCGATCGGACGTTGCGCGGTCCGATCCTGACCCACTGATCACCGATCGCGCCGCGATCCCGAGTCACCGATCGCGCCGCGATCCCGAGTCACCGATCGCGCCGCGATCCCAAGTCCCCGATCGCGCCGCGATCCCGGACTCCCCATCCCCGCTTTCACGACCGAAGGAGCGTCATGTCCGATCTGAAGGACGCACGAGTTCTCATTGCCGGTGGCGGCATCGGCGGTGTCGCCAACGCCCTGGCCCTTGCCCAGAAGGGTGCTCAGGTCACCCTGTTCGAGCGTGCTCCCGAGTTCGGCGAGGTGGGCGCCGGCCTTCAGATCGGCCCGCACGGCTCCCGCATCCTGCAGTCGCTCGGGGTGTACGACGAGGTCATCGCCAAGGGCGTGCTCCCCAAGAACCTCGTGTTCCGGGACGCCGTCACCGCGGAGATCCTCACCAAGGTCGACCTCGGCCGCGACTACCAGCAGCACTACGGCGGCGTGTACTTCGTGGTGCACCGCTCCGATCTGCACTCGGTCCTCGTCGACGCTGCCCGCAAGGCCGGTGCCGACCTGCGCGTCGACTCGGCGGTGCAGGACGTCGTCACCGAGGGCGACACCGTGCGCGTCATCCTCGAGAACGGCGAGGAACACGTCGGCGACGTCGCGCTCGGCATGGACGGTCTGCACTCGCGGCTGCGTCCGAAGCTCTCCGACGACAAGCCGGTCGGCTCCGGGTACGTCGCCTTCCGCGGCACCTTCCCGATGCACGAGGTGCCGCTCGACGAGGAGATCGAGGACGTCGTGGGCTACATCGGCCCGCGCTGCCACTTCATCCAGTACCCGCTGCGTCAGGGCGAGATGCTCAACCAGGTCGCGGTGTTCCAGTCGCCCGCGTTCCTGCGCGGCGAGGAGATGTGGGGCAGCCCCGAGGAACTCGCCCACGCCTACGACCACTGCCACGAGAGCGTGCAGACCGCACTGAAGTACCTGTGGACCGACCGCTGGTGGCCGATGTTCGACCGCAACCCCATCGACAACTGGGTCGACGGCCGCATGATCCTGCTCGGCGACGCCGCGCACCCGCCGCTGCAGTACCTCGCGTCCGGCGCCGTCATGGCGCTCGAGGACGCCAAGTGCCTCGCCGACTACGCGGCCGAGGATCTGCAGGGCGACACGAAGAACTGGCCGAAGATCCTCCGGGACGTCAACGCCGAACGCGCACCGCGCTGCAACCGCATCCTGACGACCGGCCGCATGTGGGGCGACCTGTGGCACCTCGACGGAGCCGGCCGCGAAGCCCGCAACGAGCTGTTCCGCACGCGCGACACGTCCAGCTACAAGTACACCGACTGGCTGTGGGGCTACAGCTCGGACCGCAACCGCTGATCCTGTCGTCGAGCGCCGCCTCGCGTCACTCCCCGCCCATGAGTGACGCGAGGCGGCGCTCGGCGCTCGCCAGCGCTTCCCGGGCGGTGGCCAGGTCTTCGCGCAGAGCCGCGAGCTGCCGGTGCATCCCGAGCGTCATGTCCCCCGGTTCCGGGATCGCCAGGACATAGGACCCGCTTCCGCGGCGCGTCTCGATCAGTCCTTCCATCCGCAGCACGTCCTGCGCGTCCTTCACGACGGACGGCGAGACCCCGTAGTGGGCGGCGAGTTCGTGCACGCCGGGAAGCTGGTCCCCGACGGCCCATTCCTTCCACGCCAGCCGGTGCTTCAGGTCGGTGGCAACGTTCTCGTACTTGTAACCCATGCCCGACCGTAACACTTTTCCGTACAACTGACATTCTCTTTTCGGGGCGGGCACCTACCATTGCGCGCATGAGTGCGCTACGGGCCGCGGTCGTCGGCGGCGGAATCATCGGTGCCGCAACGGCACGCCGGCTCACCGAGTGCGGTGCCACCGTGACCGTGTTCGAGAAGGAACGCGACCTCGCCGCGCACCAGACCGGGCACAACAGCGGCGTGGTCCACGCCGGGCTGTACTACACGCCGGGCAGCCTCAAGGCACGACTGTGCCGCCGCGGCGTGGAGTTGCTGCGCGACTACACGGCCGAGCGGAATCTGCCCTACGAGGAGTGCGGCAAACTCGTCGTCGCACTCCACGACTCCGAACTCGGCCGCCTCGACGCGATCACCGCCCGGGCCACCGAGAACGGGGTGCCCGGCATCCGGAGGATCGGGCCGAACGAGATCGAGGCGATCGAACCGCGCGCCCGCGGCATCGCCGCGCTGCACTCCCCTCACACCGCGATCGTCGACTACGTCGCGATCACCACCGCTCTCGCGGGTGACGTCACCGCGGCGGGCGGCACCATCCGCACGGGCACCGAGGTCACCGAACTGATTACGCGCGGCGACGAGGTCCTCGTCGGAACCCGATCCGGCACCGACGCCTTCGATCTCGTGATCACCTGCGCAGGGCTGCAATCGGACCGGCTCGCCCGCGCCGCCGGTGATGCAGCGACCCCACGGATCGTGCCGTTCTTCGGCGACTACTACCTGCTGCGACCCGAACTCTCGACGACCGTGCGCGGGCTGATCTACCCCGTGCCGGACCCGCGCTATCCGTTCCTCGGCGTGCACCTGACCAAACGCATCGACGGTTCGATCATGCTGGGCCCCAACGCATTCCTCTCCCCCGGACGGGAGGCCTACGACCGGCGATCCGGGTCCGCGCGGGACCTGTGGGAGGCACTCGCCTTCCCCGGCTTCGCACGATTCGCCGTCCGCAACGTCCCCGCCGCGCTACGCGAACTGCGGACCGCGGTGAGCACCCGCGAATTCGTCGTCGAGGCAGCGAAATACGTTCCCGGCCTCACCGTCGCCGACGTGGTGCGCGGACCACGAGGAATCCGCGCCCAGGCCATGAACGCCGACGGCAGCCTCGAGGACGACTTCGTGGTCACCGGGCACGGACGGCTCGTTCACCTGCGCAACGCGCCCTCCCCCGGCGCGACGTCGTCGATGGCGATCGCCGAGTATCTCGTCGACGCCGCGCTGGAGCGGGTCGGTCGCTGATCGGACGCTCGACGCTCAGGCGATCGATTCGAGCCACCGCGTCATGACCGCGTGTGCCTGCGCGGACGACTGCGCATGCACCGACCGGAGTTCGGCGAGCACCGACTCGGCGGCGCCGGCGCCGAGGGTCTCCTCGAGTGCGCGACGGTATTCGTCGATCGCGAGCCACTCCGCGGCGACATCGGGACCGGCCTCGAGGTGGAACTGCACGCCGTAACTGCGGCCGTGCCGGAACAACTGGTTCGGATACGCCGGCGACGACGCGAGCAGCGTCGCCCCGCGCGGCAGATCGAACGTGTCGCCGTGCCACTGCAGGGTCGGGAAACTCGCCGGCAGTTCCCCCCACACCGGGTCCGCAGCGGACGCCGCGGTCAGTTCCACGTCGCACACCCCGACCTCGGGCGCCGGACCGGAGTACACCTTCGCGTCCAGCGCAGCGGCCAGCAACTGCGCCCCCAGACACACACCCCACACCGGAACATCGGACGCGAGAGCCGAACGCAGGTACGCGATCTCGTCGTCGATCCACGGAACGACCGCACCGTCGTTCGCGCCCATCGGGCCACCCATGACCACGATGCCCCGGTAGTCGACCGTCTCGGGCAACGGCTCTTGCCACAACCGGACCGTGTGCACCGGACCGAACTCCTCCAGTGCCGGCAGGTAGTCCGCCGGACCCTCGCATTCCACGTGCCGCAGTTCCAGGAAGCCAGTTGTCATCGGCACATCATGACAGCCGTATGTTACGGGCGCTAGACCGGTTCAGAGCCGGGGTGCGGCGGGCCGGCGACGAGACAGTGCGGCGACCGCCTTGCGTCTCAGCACATAGCGGCGCAACGCCCGCCGGTCGGCCGCGGTGACCTCGATCCCCCACATCTCCTGCGCGATCGGATGCATCAACGCGCGCACCGCACGGGTGGGCACCCGGCGCTGCACCCAGTCCTGCGGACGCATCACCTGATCCCGGTAGAAGTCGCCGCGCGGGGTCCGCTGCAGCACCGTGCGGCAGGTGTCGTCGAACCAGCCGGGGAACTCGGCCCACGTGTCCGGCAACCCCCGGTCGCTGATCCCGTACCGCCGGAACCACGCGCCGCAGTCGCGGTACAGATCCTCCCGCTCGCCGACTGTCAGCGGTCGCACGAACGTCTCGATCATCGTGACGAGCGTGTCCACGTAGGTGGCGTGCTGGAACTGGAACAGGTCCGGGTTCAGACTGTGGTAACGGCGGTCGAGATCGTCGACGCCCTTGATGTGTTCGTGCCCGCGCCGGATGATCGACGACAGGTCCGTGTCGTCGTACGCCATCCGGATCAGCAGCGGAACGGTGTGCCGTTTGTGCAGCCACAGCCGGCGCGGGGTACGCGAATGTTCCATTCCCGCGGCGATTGCCGGATGCAGCATCTGCAGCCCCACCGCGCGCGGCAACGCGAGCAGGAACCGCCGATCGCCGAGATACCGGAGCAGCAGCCCGTCCGGGTCGATGTCGGTCGAGTGCGCAACCACCGTGAGCTCGGACTCCCGACCTCAGATGATGTTCTTGCCGGACTGGATGCGACGGCGGAGGTCCACCATCAGCGCCAGGCTGCCGCCGTGCCGGATGAACTTCGGGATGAACCGGTTGACGAACGAGACGAAGACGAACAGGTGCTCGAAACGGCGGCGGTCGTCCTCGCTCCAGCTGTACCCGAGCTGTTCACGGAAGTACGGCGGCAGGGTCCCGATCGTGAGGAACTTCAGCAGATTCCCGAAAATGAGCCGCATCGGCAAGTTGATCATCTTCAACCCGACGAGATCGTTCAGGAACTGCTTGGTGGTCTCGTCGAACACGACCCGTTCGCAGCCGCGGTTCCAGTACCGCTCGAAGTCGGCACGCGTAGCGGGCCACATGTCCTCGGTGACCTGCAGGGTCGTACCCAGTTTCGAGGCGGTCGCGTAGAAGTCCTCGATCTGCTCCTCGTCGAGGGTACCGTGCAGCAGCTGGTAGCTGTCCTCGATGCCGACGTAGAGGCACGCGGCGACCCACATCTGCAGCTCACGGTTGAACGCGTTGTACTTGACCGGGCTGTTCTCGTCCGAACGCACCTGCCGGTGCGCACCGTTGACCGCCTCGCGGAACGCCAGGCGTTCCTCGTCGGTGCCCAGGATCGCGACCGCGAGGTACTGCGTCGTGGTGCGGGCCCGCTTCCACGGATGGTGGACGAGCGAGCCGGACGTCACTTTGCTCTCCATGACGCCGTATGCGACCTCGGGCCAGCCGAGCTGCATGATGACGTTCGCGGCGGCGCCGGCGAACGACCAGAAGTCAATAGCGTCGGACAGGGCGTGCTTCTTGCGGCTCCACCGGTTCGGGCCGCTGGTGATCTTGATTCGCGTGCGGGCGGAGGTCAGCACGGGTTCGGTATCCACGGCGTCGTCGAGGTAATGCGCGGGCATCGGGTCCTCCTCAGATTCTGTTCGGACGGGTGCGCCGGACCGGCGCGGGATGTGCGTTTACCACTTGTCAGTTCCCTCCACTGCCGATGCCCTGGAGGAGCATCCGCCAGAAGGCCGCGAGTTCTTCGCCTGCCGGGATGAGGATCGGATCGGCGACGGCCGGCGGTCCGATGAGCGTGCCGGGCGTCGTCCGGTTCGCCACACCGAGATCGTTCGGCCGCGGCGCGTTCTGGGCGCCGCGCTGGCCGTGGTCCTCGCCGGGCGGGCAGTAGTGCGTGAGGTCGACCGTGACCGACGACTCGTCACCGAGCGCACGGCGCGGCGTGTCGTACACGCACACCGGACCCTGGGTGGCGATGAGCGCAAAGTCCGCGCGGTCGCCGTGCACGATGGATTCGAGCGCGGCCAGGCCACGAGGAAGGGCGACCAGGCCGGTCTGCAGCGCGGCCGAACGATCCGAGATGATCGGTGCGACGTCGACGAGGTTGGCGAGCACCGCCGCGAACGACTCCTCGTTGGCGGCAAGCACACCGTCGGCGCGGCGCATGGCGTCCGGGGTCGTCGTCATCATTTCGTTGATCCGGTCCTCGTTGGCGTACAACGTGTCCGCGATCGTGCGCGCCGCGGCCATCCCGTCGACGAATTCCTCCGAGTTGTTCGCCATCGTCGACATCAAACCTGCTGTGCGGCTGAGCAGTTGGGTCAGATCGGTCGCGTGGGTTTCGAGGCGGCCGGACAGATCGTCGGCGTCGGTGATGAGCCGCGCCAGATCGGGACCCAGACCCTGGAACGCGGCGCCGAGTTCGGCACCGACGGTGGCGATGGTGCCGGGTTCGACCGTGTCGAGGAGCGCCGCCGTGCTCGCCAGCGTTTCGGCGATCTGAACCGGCTGCTCCTCGGCCGGCATCTCGATCGAATCACCGTCCGCGAGGTACGGACCGTGATCGACGCGCGGGAAGATGTCGACGTTGAGCATGCCGGCGAGCGTTCCCTGCGTGATCTTCGCGATCGAGTCGGTCGGGATCTCGGTGCCACCTTCGAGCTCGAACTCGAGCCGGGCGCCACCGCTCTGCGGGTCGACCGACACTGCCGACACGACACCGACCTGGACACCGCGATAGGTGACGACGGTGCCTTCCGAGACCCCGAGCGCGTCGTCGACGTGGGCGGACAGCCGCATCTCGTCGCCGAGTCCCCGCGGGCCGACGATGTAGTAGATGCCGTAGGGCACCACGATCAGGGCGGTCAGCACGAACAGAACAAGCTGGACGAGGACGATTCTCTTCATCGGGTGCCTCCTCCGAGCATCTCCTGCAGCGACGTGGGTGACGGTTCCGGCGGTGTCCCGGTGAAGTAGCCGCCGGCCAGGATCGTGTCGATGCTCTCCGGGATCTCGAGCGCACCGTCGAACACCAGGTAGTCACCGCGCACGGACTTTCCGAACGCGTCCATGAACGCGTTCATGGCGGCGAGGGTGCCGCCCATGCGGTCGTTGAACGCCTGCAGGGTGGACGCGACCGTCCCGGCGTCGGCCAGGAACCCTGCCGGGCCCTGCGGCACGGCACCGGTCAGCGCCTGCACGTTGAGGGCGAGGCGGGTCGTCGAGTCGAGCAGCGCGGAGATGGAATCACGTTGTGCGACGAGCACTTCGACCGCTTCGGCGGTGTTCGCGAGATATGCGTCCATCGTCTGCTCTTCGTCCGCCATGCGGCGGGTGACGTCGGCGGCCAGCGTCATCGCCTCGTCGAACGCGGTCTGCTGGTCGATCGCCCGCGTCATCAGGTCGGTCGCGGTGTCGGCGAGTGCCTGCACCCGGTCGGACCGTCCGGTGAACGCGACGTTCAGTTCGTCGACGACGGTCGCGAGCTGATCCATCCCACTGCCGCTGACGACGTTGCCCAGGGAGGCGAGCATCGTCTCGACACGCGGCCCGAGATCGGTGTTGTCCACGTCGATGACGTCTCCGTCGGACAACCGGTCCGGCGCCGCGTCGACAGGGTTGATCAGCCGCAGGTACGGACTGCCGAGCGCGGACGGAATCTCCACCGAGACAAGCACATTGCTCGGCACTTCGAGTTCGCGCTGCAGCGACACCTGCAGGCCGGCACCGCTGGTCGTGGTGTTCAGGGACGCGACGCGGCCGACGATCTGCTGCCCGTACCGGACGTCGGCACCGAGGACGATGCCGTCGGCGCTCGCCAGATGCACATCGACGTCGAACGCACCGGCACCCGCGGACCGGCCGACCGGAAGGTCCTGGATGCCGTAACCGCAGCCCGACACGGCGACCGTGCCGGCGACCGCGACCGCCAGCGCGGCGAGACGGACCGCTCGCCGGGACGGAACGGTGGATGTCGGGGTCACGGGTTCCCTCCGGTGATGGCGGTGACGATTCCCAGCGGGTCGGATGCGCTGATCGGGAACGTGATGGGGTTGGTCAATCCGGCGCCGGTGCACAGGGGCAGCGGATGCTCGGCGCACAGCGGGCCGGCGACCGCGAACTGGGTCAGGTTCGTCGACACGTTCAGCCGGATGCGGCTGCGTCCGTCGGGGCCGACCGTCTTCTCGAGGTTCTGCATCATGAGCGGCACGAGATCCATGAACTCCGCGAGTCCGGCCTGGTTGCCGGTCAGGGCGTCGCCGAGTCCCTCCAGGTTCGCCGAGATCGCACCGAAGCTCTCCTGGTGCTGGGTGACGAAGCTGTCGAGTTCGGCGAAGACCGTCTGCAGTTCCTCGAGCGGCACGGTGATGTCGAGGTCCGCGTCCTGCCACACCGTCGACAGCGTGGACATGTCGTCGACCATGCTGTCCAGGGACACCTGCCGCGCATCCATCGCCTCGATGAGCGTCGACAGGTTCTCGACGAGCACCGAGAAGTCCTCGGAGGTTCCCCCGATGACACCGGTGGCGGAGCTGAGGTCGCGGACGGCGTTGTTGAACGCCTCGCCCTGGCCGCCCCACGTCTGCGCGCCGCTCGCGAGCACCGAGCCGACGTCGCCGCCCTCCGGTCCCATGAAGTCGACGAGGGTCGAGAGACTGCCGAGCATGCCGTCGATGTCGATCGGCGAATGCGTGCGTTCGACCGGGATCGTGGACTGGTCGGGCAGTTGGGGGCCGTCGGTGTAGGCGGGGCCCAGTTCGATGTAGCGCTCGCTGATGATCGCCGGGCTCATCACGTAGGCGTTCACGTCGGCGGGAAGCTTCACCGATTCGGGCACGGTCATCGTCACCCGCACCGAGGTGCCCTGCGGTTCGATGTCGGTGACGGTGCCGACACCGACGCCGAGGACGGCGACCTTGCTGCCGGTGTAGATTCCGTTGACGTACTCGAAGTCGGCGTGCACCGTGGTGACCCGATCGGTGCGCCCGAAGATGTACCAGATCGGCGCGACGATCAGCAGCAGCGTGACCACGAGGAGCGAAACGATCTTCTTGCGGTTCGACGAGCGGGCCGGAGTGGGCTGTTCGCTCCCCGGCATGTCCTGAATCACCGACATTCCTGCATCACTCCCATCGCGCACAGAAGGTTGTCGGGCAGAACCGCAGCGGGTGTGGTGACGTCGGCCCAGGTGCCGTTGCCGGTGGCGTCGGTGACCGTGCGCAGCGCCGGCGGCAGCTGCGTCATGAGCGCGGCGATGTTGTCCGAGTTGCGCTGCAACGTGCCGGTGACGGCGACCAGGTTGGCCACGAGCCGGTCGGCCTCCTCACGGTTCTCGGTGAACGTCTGCGACAGGGTCGAGATGACGGCGCGGAGATTGTTCGCGAGCCCGGTCAGCGCTTCCTTACGGACCGACATGGTCTGTACCAGAGTGCGTGCGTCCGCGGCGGTTTCGACGAGGGAGTCCTGCTGGTCGACCGCCATCACCGACAGCCGGCGCGACATCTCGAGCAGCTGGTCGAACTGTTCGCTGTGACGTCCGAACGCGGTGGAGGCCGCGCTGATCCCGGTGAGGGTGCGTTCGACCTGGCCGCTGTCGGACGGCATCACCTGCGACAGCGTGGTCATCATCTGTTCCATCGCCTCGAGATCGAGTTCCCGGGAGACCCGCTCGGCACCGGCACCGACCTCGTCGAGCGAGTACGGAACGGTCGTGCGCTCGAGCGGGATGGTGTCGCCGCCGTTGTCGACACCGCCGGGGCGGACGTCGAGATAACGCTTGCCGAGGACGGTTTCGAGGCGGACCGACGCGGTGGAGGTGTTGCCGACCGTGCGGTTGTCGTCGAGGCGGAACTCGACGTCGACGTGGTCGCCGGCGAGCTCGATGTCCTCGACCCGGCCGGCCGGGACACCCGCGACGTACACGGGATCGCCGGTCGCGAGACCGGCGGCGTTCGCGAATTCCGCTGTGTACGGCTCGGTTCGGGCGTGGTACCAGAATCGAGGGATGCCGATCGCGGCGCCGAGACCGACGACGAGGACGACGATGCCGATCGTGCCGAGCACCAGCGGCATGTGCGTGGTGTTCTGGCGGCGGCCGAACCCGAACAGGAATTCGAGTGCGCCGACGAACACGTCGATGAGTTTGACCAGGAACATCATGGCAGCGTTCCCTCCCCCGCCGCGGCTGCCGCGGAGTTCTCCAGCACGTCCACGAGATCGTCGATGTAGGTGATCCCGATCGCGACGAGGGCGACACCCGCGCCGAGGACGACGAGGACGAACATCCAGGCGAAGCTCTGCAGGATCCGCCCGTTGTGCCCGCCGAGCGATCGGACGCCGCGGACGATGAGGTCGATGAGTCGTGTCAGTAGGATCATCGGCACACCGGCGAGTGGGTAGGACCGAAGATGTTCACTTCTGCGTCGCCTGCTTTCAGGGTGAAGTTGCACAGGTAGAGGCTGACGAAACTGCCGTACTGACCGGTGCGGTTGATCTGGTGTGCGAAGTTCGGGAGATTCGCCACCATGCGTTCGAACTCGGGGGTGTTCGCGATCCAGGTGTCGGTGACGGAGGCCAGGCTCGCGAGCGAGCGCGCGAACGCGCCGTCGGACTGTGCCATGATGTCGGCGAGCTCGTCGACCGTCGCGGTTCCGGAGTCGAGGAACCCGGCGATGCGCGTGCCGTCACCGACGACGGAATCACCCAGTACGGCAAGCCCGTTCACGAGCGAGGTGAGTTCGTCGCTGCGGTTGTCGAGCGTGCCGAGCAGCCGCGTCATGTTGTCGACGACCTCCCCGAGGATGCCCTCGCGGTCGCCGAGGCTGCCGGTCAGGGTCGCGACCCGGTCCAGGAACTGCGCGACGGCGTCGCTGCGCCCGTTGAACGTGTCGGTGATGTTGCGCGCGAGGACGTTCACCTCCTCGGGCGGCAGCGACTCGAACAGCGGCCGGAACCCGTTCATCAGCGCCGTCAGATCGACCGGCGGGGTCGTCTGCGAAATCGGGACCACCGATCCGGGTTCGAGCACCTCGGACGAGCCGGGCGCGTCGACGTGCGGTTCGGGCATCGTGATGGCCACGTACCGGGCGCCGAGCATGTCGCCGTAGCGCACCGCGGCCTGAACGTCGCGGGTGAGCACCTGATCGCCCTCGATCTCGACGGTCACCCGCGCGAGCGCAGCACCACCGTCGGCGTCGGCGACGTCGACCGCGTCGACCCGGCCGACCCGCACACCGGACAACGTGACGGGGTTGCCGACGTTGAGACCTTCGACGTCGGTGAATTCGAGGACGTAGTGGTCGGTGGAACCGCGGACCGGGACCGCGAGGGTGTTGAACACCAGGGATCCGCAGATCGCACCGACGGCGCAGTAACCGACGAGCGACACCATCTGGGAACGCTTCAGTTTCACGGGATCTGCACCTCGCTTCCACGGACGAGCGGGCCGAGGATGAACGTGAGCGCCGGGTTCAGCGCTGCGCCGGCCTCGTCGAGTGAGGCGGGGACAGTCGCCTCGGCCACACCGAGTGCGTCCTCGAGCAGACTCAGCGGTTCGGCTTCCTCGGGGCCGCCGACGATTCGCTTCGGCGCGTCGTAGGTGCCGTTGCCGGGACTGTTGCATTCGAGGCCGGTGAGCGGACCGTATACCGGGCAGTCCGCCGACGTGTACGGCATCGGATCGGCGAAGGACGGCACCGCGGTGATGTTGAACCGCCCGCTGGCGAAGACCCGAGCGCCGGCGTTGCCGAACAGTCCGGCGTTCTCGAGGGTTTCGTACAGGCCGCTCGGATTGGCGGCGGTCGTCGCGAGGATCGTCCCGATCGAGTCGGTGACGGTGATCATCGCGTCCCGGCGCTCACCGGCGAATCCGTCGACCGAGGCGGCGAGCAGCGTCGCCGCGCCGAAGGCATCGGCCAGCCGGTCACGGTTCTCGACGATCGCACCGGAGACCTCGGCCGCGGACGCGACCATGCCGACGATGTCCGGGGTGGCGGCCGACAGCGACCGCATCACCTCCACGAACTGCGGTGTGGTGTCGAGGAATTCGGCTGCGGCCGGGGCCATCTGATCGCTGACCGCGGCGAACCGGTCGATCGTGCGGCCGATGGTCTCGCCGTTGCCGTCGAGTGCGCTGCTCAGGGCGCTCAGAGCGACGGAGAGCTGGTCGGGGCGCATGTCGTCGAGCACGCCGGCCATATTCGTGAACACGTCGTACATCGCAACGGCTTCCGGGCCGGAATCGACCGCGATCGTCTCGACCTGCCCGAGCGTGCCGACGCCGGACGCCGCGGTGGTCTCGATGCCGTCCGGGCTGCCGGCCGGATCGTCGACCGGGTCGACGAGTTCGACGTAGATGTCACCGAAGAACGTGCGGGGCACGACCCGGGCGAGCACCGACGACGGCACGAGTTCCGCAGCAGCGGAGTCGATCGCCAAGCGCACCTGGGATTCGGCCGAACCGGCCTCGACGGAAGCGATCCGCCCGATCTCTACGCCGTGGTACCGCACGGGTGCGCCCCCGTTGACGAGACCGACGGCCGCGGGCACCTCGACGAAGACGTCGTTCGTGTCCTCGAAGGTTCCCGTTCCGCGCAGCACCATGCCCACCGCGACGGCCAGCGCCGCACAGACGCTGACCGCTCCGACGAGGACGTACCTGGTCTTTTCACGTGATGTGGGTCGATCCACGTCACACCCCCATTCCGGGAACTTCGGGAACCAGACCCCACAGCGCGAACGTCAGCAACACGTCGAGGACACCGATCGACAGGATCGCGGTGCGCAGGGCACGGCCGGCCGCGGCACCCACACCCGCCGGACCACCCGACGCGTAGTACCCGTAGGCGCAGTGCACGAGGCTGACGACCATCGCGAAAACCATGGCCTTGATTCCGGAGTACAGCAGGTCCTGGGGTGTCAGGACCAGATGAAAGAAGTAGTCGTACGTGCCGGCTGATGCGCCGTTGAACACGACGACGACGAGGCGCGTCGACAGGTAGCTGGCGAGCAGGCCGATCATGTAGATCGGGATGACGCAGACCATCGCGGCGAGCGTGCGGGTGGCCGCGAGGAACGGTATCGACTTGATGGCCATCGAGTCGAGTGCGTCGATCTCGTCGGAGATCCGCATCGCACCGATCTGCGCGGTGAAGCCGACACCGACCTTCGCCGACAACGCGATCGCCACGACCACGGGCGCGAGTTCGCGGGTGTTCGCGACCGCCGACAGCATGCCCGACATCGTCGTCATGCCGACGAGTTCGAGGCCGCGCTGCGTTTCGACACCGAGCATCATGGCTGCGGCCAGCGACATCGCGAACACGATGCCGATCGTGCCGCCACCGGACAGCAAGGACTGGGTACCGAAGCTGACCTCGCTGATCTGTGCGATCACATGCTTGCGGAACTTGCTGAGCGCGTACGGAATGGACGCGATCGTGCGGAAGTAGAACGAAACGTGCATGCCGAGCGTGGCGAGATTGTCGCCGACGCGGTGAACCGCGCGGGTCGCGGTGTGGACAGGTTCTCGGGCGGTCAGGGTCAACGGAATTCACCCACCGCCGGAACGATGACCGTGTACAGCGCCGAGAGCGCGGTGTTGACGATGAACACGAGCGCGAACGCGATGACGACCGCTTCGTTGACCGCGTCGGCGACACCGCGCGGGCCGCCCTTGGTGTGCAGTCCCTTGAACGTCGCGACGAGCGCGGAGAGCAGACCGAACACGGCCGACTTGACCAGTGCCATAACGAAATCCGCGGGACGGCCGTATTCGGCGAAGGTCGCCATGAACGTACCGGCGGGAAGATGCTGGACGTAGATGTGGTAGAGCCAGCAGGCGCCGACACCACCGAGCGTGACGATCGAGCACAGCGCGAGCGAGACCACGACGGCACCGACGAGACGGGGCGCGACGAGGCGCTCGAGGACGTCGAGACCCATGACCTCCATCGCGTCGATCTCCTCGCGGATCTTGCGCGAGCCGAGATCGGTGCAGATCGCCGAGCCCGCCACACCGGCGAGCATGAGCGCGCACACGAGGGCGGAGGCCTGGCCGACGATGATGAAGGCGACGACGGCGCCGGAGTAGCCACCGGCACCGATCCGGCCGGCGAGTTCGCCGACCGACACTGCGATGAACACGCCGACCGGAATCATCAGCAGCAGCGACGGTCCCGTGCACACGCGCCCGATGAAGAGCGTCTGGGTCACCGTCTCGTACAGCGACAGCCGGCGTCGCAGCACGGCGACGGCGAGAACGACCAGCGACTGCACGGCGAATCCGATGAGGAAACCCCCCTCGGTCGCGACGTCGCGAACCGGCCCACGAGGAGCCGGCAATTCATAGGTCATCTACTGCATCCCTTCGGTTTTCACACAGGGGTGGCTCCGTCGATCGGGTACGGAAGCAGACGTCGATTCAGGGTGAAGTGTGACATACCCACCGACGCTGGGCAAGATCTAAGTGAACCGCGATTCTCATCGGACGGAGCGGGTGTGCCCATGGAAGCCAAGACGTACCGCACCGCTCACAACCTGGGAATATCTGTTTTCCGTCAGCGCTTTTCGCCGAGCGGCGGACGTTGCCTACGATGCACCGATCGGACGGTTAGGAGAACGCCGATACTGCCCGCCGCACCGCGCAGGCAGCCCGTCGCACAGGCGACTAGGTCATGCACACGTTCGAGAACGTCAGCACCGGCCAGCAGACGATGGAACCGAGGAACGAGATCACCAGGTCGACACCCTCCATGTCGGAGAGATGCGAGGTGTGGGTGAGCGTCCAGACGACACCGATCAGGCCGTAGGGAATGGCGACCGGGACGACGAGACCGATGAACTCGGCGACGGACATCTCGTAGGACAGGACTTTGCGTGCGACATCGAGCACCGATCGGACTCCTGAACGATGGGCGGACAGTAGGTCGGGACGCCGGGTGTCCCCTGCAGCGCATCCATGCCCTACCCCCTCGGATGTGCATCCGTTGCAGATCCGGATGCGACGGACGCGGAGGAGGCTATCACCACCCAGCCGCAGAACTTCCACTTTTGTGAACAATCATTCCGCAGGAGTTGTTCGTTGGTCGGGCATCCCTCTTCGCGAGTAATTCCTGCTCACAGCAGTGCAGGCCGAAAGACCCTGTAACGGGAACGGGGCGAGGCCGAATATATGTGGACAGCGATTCGCAATCGTGGAATTGGCATATGCTCTCACGGAGCGACACACCCCCAGCGAGCGTCATCCGGGCAACACCGACAGGGCAAACCGAGCGAACAGAGGCAGGTGCGCGTGGTCAGCAAGACTTCCTCCCCCCGGGTCGAGCGCCGGTCGCGGCCGAAGGACCGTCGCGACCGGATTGCGACCGCTGCCGCGATCGCCTTCGCCGAGCGCGGCTACCACGGGGTGAGCGTCGAGGACATCGCCGCCGAAGTGGGAATCACCAAATCCGCTCTCTATCGCCACTTTCCGGGAAAGTACGCGCTCTTCCTCAACTCGGCCCTGATCCTCCTCGACGCACTCGAAGCCGCACTCGAGCAATCGTCGGATCCGCTCCCGGGCAGCGCCTACGATCAGCTCCGCGCACATCTGTCCGCGATCATCGGCACCACGATCACGCATCGCCGCACCGCGGGCATCTACCGGTGGAAACGCCGGTACCTGCAGAAGGAGGACCGGCTGCCCATCCGCACGCGATCGTGGGAGGTGAACCGCGTCATCCGCGAATGCGTCATGCGGATCCGGCCGGAGCTGTCCGACCGGGACGCCTTCGTCACCGTCGCCGCGATGCTCAGTGTGATCGGGAGCATCACTGCGCACAGCCTCGTGCTCTCCCCGCGACGCACCGAGCAACTCCTGCTCGGCGCATGCACCGCGATCGCCGAATGCGACGCCGGCTCGTCCGGCACGAGCGTGACCGTTCCCGCGGCCGTCCCCGAGCCGGCCGCGGTGAACAACATGCGTGAGGATCTGCTGCGGGCCTCGGTCCATCTCTTCCACGATCGGGGGTACGCCGAGATCGGGGTCGAGGAGATCGCCGCCGCGGTCGGCCTGCCGGCGTCCGGGGTGTACCGCTACTACCCGTCGAAGGCCGACATTCTCGCGGCCGCGTTCTACCGTGCCATCGACGGGCTCGAAGCGGCGGTCGCCGAGAAACTGCGCACCGCCTCCGATCCGGTCGACGCGGTGCGGGCACTGACCGCGGTGTACGTGGAACTGTCGTTCTCGCAACGAGAGCTGATGTCCGTGTACTTTGCGGAGCTGGTCCACGTCGCACCCGGCCCCCGCGCGGACCTGCGGCTGCGGCAACGCTCGAACATCGAGCAGTGGGCGGCCCTCCTCCGCGAAGTCCGCCCGGGTCTGTCCGTCGTCGAATCACGGTTCCTGATGTACGGGGCGCTCAACCTGGTGTCCGATCTCGGCGTGTTCCTCGGGCCCGCCGCCGCACAGCAGGAAGCACCGCGCATCCACAATCTGATGATGATCACCCTGCTCGGTTCGAACGTCCCGGAGGAATAGGCATGGCACGCATCGCAATCGTCGGCGGACACGGGAAGGTGGCCCTGCACCTCGAACGGCTCCTGGCCGAGGCGGGGCACGAGACCACTGCTCTCATCCGCAATCCCGACCACGCCGACGATGTACGCGCAGCCGGCGGCAACCCGCTGGTCGCCGACGTGGAGCACCTCGACGTCACGGCGCTCGCCGATCTGCTGCGCGGTCACGATGCGGTGGTGTGGTCTGCGGGCGCGGGCGGCGGCAACCCGGCGCGCACCTACGCGGTGGACCGCGATGCCGCGATCGCCTCGATGACCGCGGCGCAGCAGGCGGGTGTGCGGCGCTACGTGATGGTGTCCTATTTCGGGGCCGGACCGGACCACGGCGTCGCCGAGGACAACAGCTTCTTCCCGTACGCGGAGGCGAAGGCGGCCGCCGACGCCCATCTGCGTGGCACCGACCTGGACTGGACCATCCTGGGTCCGGGGTCGCTGACGTCCGATCCGCCGACCGGGCTGATCGACACGGGTTCGGCCGCGGCCGGGGGCACGGTGAGCCGGGCCGACGTCGCAGCGGTCGCCGCCGCGGTGCTCGACCGTCCCGCGACGGTGCACCGCACCATCGAGTTCAACAACGGTCTGACACCGATCTCCGCGTTCCTCGACGCTCTCGGCACGAATTCGTGAACCCGCGATCGCGGTAGCGCCACCGGCGCTAGATTCCCCCGTAGTTCGCGACCGCACACACGGCGACGGGGGCACGGCCGATGGAGGCATCCGATGAGACCTGGGATTCGGGCATGGCCTGCATGCGGCTCGGGTCGGGTGCGCCGTTGGTGCTGTTACCGGGCCTGAGCTCTGATCATCGGGGGCCGGAGGGATTCGACCGCAAGGCGCAGCTCGGTGCGATGGCTCCGTACGCCGCACACCGGGAGGTGTGGTGGGTCAACCGGCTGACGGGCCTGGCCGCGGGCACCACGATCGCGGACCTGGCTCGTGCCTACGCCACCGCGCTACGTGCCAGGTTCGACGTGCCCGTCGACGTGATGGGCACCTCCACCGGTGGGAGCATCGCGCTCCAGCTCGCCGCGGACCACCCGGACGTGGTGCGCCGGCTCGTCCTGATCTCCTCGGCACATCGGCTCGGCCCCGGGCGTCGGGTCCAGCGGGATGCGGCCGCGGAGGTACGGGCGGGTCGTCCACGCCGCGCGATGGCCGGGCTCGCCGCCGCGACCGCCGCGCACGGCTGGTCGCGACGTCTGCTGTGGATCGCCGGCTGGCTGCTCGAACCCGCCATGCGCGGGCGCGGGCACGACGGACACAGTTACGACGACATGCTGATCGTCATCGATGCCGAGGACCGCTTCGACCTGTCGGACCGGCTCGCCGACATCCGGTGCCCGGTGCTGGTCGTCGGCGGCGACCGCGACGGCTTCTACAGCCCGGATCTCTTCGCGAAGACCGCGGACGGCGTCGCGAACGGACAGCTGGCGCTTTACCCCGGGGTCGGGCACGTGGGTGTCGTGCGCATCAGGCAGCTGCCCGGCGACGTGCTGGACTTTCTCGACCCCTGAGACGGTCCCGAAAGCACTGGAAATCCCTGGAAGCCGAATGCCGCACCGGCGCGGCCGGTGCGGCATTCGGGTGTGGTCGGTCAGGCCTGCGGGGTGAGCTCCGCGACCCGGACCGGGGAGGTGTCCGCCGCAGCAGCCACGGCCTCCTCGAACTCGCGGCGTCCGACCTGCGAACCGAGCACCAGGGCGAGCCGGGCGAGGAAGCCTTCGCGGTCGGACTCGTCGGCCTGGTCGATCGCGGCGGACAGGCCCAGCCACACGTTCTCGCGGCGCGCCTCGTCCTCGGTGACGGCCTCGGCGGGACGTGCCGGAACGGCCGGACCGTCGGGGGCGGTGCCGGAACGCAGGGCGGCGGCGACACCGGACAGCTCGGCCACCGGGACGCGGCAGAGCAGCAGTCCGTCGGGGCGGATCACGAACGCCTCACCGGCGGTCGCGCCGAGAGCCTCGATCAGATCCGGTGCGTCGAGCACCGTCGCCTCGGCCGGGGCGGTCTCGACCGCACCGCCGACGAGGACGGCCCGCACGCTCTCCGGGGACAGTGCCGCACCGAGCTCGGCCGCTGCGGCCACCAGGGCCGAGCTGCCGTCGGCGTCGAGGCCGACACCGAGCACCGCGAAACCGGTACCGCGAACCACGTTCAGCGACGAGTCCTCCGTGCCGGTCGCGGTGACGACGCGCACCTTCCGGTCGTCCACCGGGTCGCCCGGCAGCACACCGGTGACGCCCGCGGCGACGGGCCAGGTCAGCGGGGACAGCCGCGCGTGCGTCGCGCTGGACTGCCGCGGGTTGATGAGGTGCCCGAACTCGGGACGGTGCACCGCGAGGGCCAGCACGGCATCGCGGGTCGTGCGGTAGCCGTGACTGCCGGGCGACATGATGAGCGTGGACTTGCCGGCGTTCGCGACGTTCTGTTCCCAGGCGTGGTGCCGCTCGGCCGAGTACGCCCGGAGCAGTGCCGGCTCGGCGTTGCCGTGGATCACGGCGGCGAGCTGCCAGGCGAGGGTTTCGGCGTCCTCCATGCCGGAGTTGAGCCCGCGCACGCCGAAGATCGGCACGAGGTGCGCGGCGTCGCCGGCGAAGAGGATGCGGTCGTGGGTGAAGTCGCGCAGGGCCAGCGCACGGGCGTTGTAGAACCCGTGCCACTCGAGCGTCCACGGCAGGTCGTTCTGCAGCCAGTCCAGGTGCTTGGTGATCCGCGCCCGGATCGCGTCTTCCTGGGTCTCGATCTCGGCGTCCTCGGACGGGTCGAGCTGGTAGTCGATGCGCCAGATGTTCTTGGGCTGCTTGTGCATGATGATCGTCGAGCCGGGGTTGCTCGGCGGGTCGAACCAGACCATGCGCTCGGCGGGCAGCTCGGACTCCCAGTGGATGTCCGCGATGACGTAGCGGCCCTCGTAGTTGGTGCCCTCGAGACGCAACCCGGCGAGTTCACGCATGCGGCTGCGTCCACCGTCCGCGGCGACGACCCAGCGGGCGCGCAGGTGGCGCTTGCCGTCGGCGGTGTCGACCTCGAGGGTGACCTCGTCCTCGCCGCGCAGGATGCCGGCGATGCTCGCCGACCAGTACAGGGTGATCAGCGGGTTCTGCTCGATGGTGTCGACGACGATCTGCTCGTACTCCGACTGGGAGACGTTGATCATCGGCGGGCGCACGTCGAAATCGCGCAGCGGCATCTTGAACTGCAGGACCTGCTGGTCGCGGTAGAAGCTGCGGCCGCCGACCCACGGCAGCACGATCTTCTCGAGCTCCTCGCCGAAGCCGAGACGGGCCGCGGCCTCGAGGCTGTGGCGGGAGATGCAGATCGCGCGGCTGCCGAAGGAAACCTGATCGGCGGCCTCGATGACGGTGACCGGGATGCCGCGCTGGGCCAGGCCGAGTGCCGTGGCCATGCCGACGGGGCCGGCACCCACGACGACGACGGGCAGCGCGTCGTCGGTGGGTTCCATCGACGCGAACGAGGATGCGGGGTACTTGCGTGGCTGGTAGTAGGTCGACACGAGGTCAGATCCCTTCCTTCTCGAGACGGGCGGGACGTGCGGGCGTGGAGGGCACGCGGAGGACGAGAATGCTCACGAGGCTGATCAGCGCGATCAGCACGAAGTAGCCGGTGATCGACCACGAGGTGCCGGTCTTCGCGAACAGCGTGGTGGCGATCATCGGGGCCAGACCGCCGCCCAGGATCGCGCCGATCTGGTAGCCCAGGGACGCGCCGCTGTAGCGCACGGCCGGCGGGAACAGCTCGGAGAACAGCGCCGACTGGGGTCCGGCGCAGCAGCCGAGGGTGAAGCCGAGTCCGGCCATCGCCACGAACATGACCGGCAGGCTCGCGGTGTCCATGAGCGGGAAGAACAGGGCGGCGGCGATCACGAGTGCGGCGGAGCTGCGGATGTAGACGGTGCGGCGGCCGATGAGGTCGGAGCGCCAGGCGCTGAACGCCATGCCGGCCATCCAGACCGGGCACGAGGCGATGAGCAGGCTCAGCATCGTCGTCTGCGAGAAGCCGAGTTCCTTCTCGCCGTACTTGAGCACGTAGACCATGTAGGCGTAGGCGATGCCGTTGGTGGCGATGAACGTGCCGCCGGCCAGGAGCACGGTCTTCCAGTGCTTGGTGAGGACCTCGACGATCGGCAGCTTCGCGTGGGTCTCGACGGTCTCGTCCTTCGCCGTCTGGAACTCCGCACTCTCCTCGAGGCCGAGACGGATCCACATCGCGACACCGACCAGAACGGCCGAGAGCAGGAACGGAACACGCCAGCCCCACGAGTCGAACGTGGCGTCGTCCATGAACACCGACAGTGGCAGGAAGACCAGGTTGGCGAGCAGGACACCGGCGGGCACCCCGATCTGGGGTGCGGCGCCGTACAGGCCGCGCTTGCCCGCGGGGGCGTTCTCGGTGGCGACGAGCACCGCGCCACCCCACTCGCCACCGACGCCGAGTCCCTGGACGAAACGCAGGGCGACGAGCAGGATCGGGGCGGCGACACCGATGGCCGCGTAGTTCGGCAGCAGGCCGATCGCGACGGTCGCGCATCCCATCAGCAGCAGCGAGATCACCAGCATCGACTTGCGGCCGACCTTGTCGCCGAAGTGACCCATGACGACGCCGCCGATGGGGCGTGCGACGAATCCGACAGCAAGGGTCGCGAACGCCGCGAGCGTGCCGGCCAGGTCGGAGGACCCGGGGAAGAACTGGGGACCGAGGACGAGTGCCGCGGCGGTGCCGTAGATGAAGAAGTCGTACCACTCGATCGCGGTGCCGACGAAACTTCCGACAGCGGCCTTACGCGCGGTCGCGGCAGTGCCGGACGCGTCGCGCTTGTCGATAACCGTCATGGATGGGGACCTTTCGAGGAGGGCGGGAAACGTGACCGCCGACACCACGATGACGCCCCCACAACCCCGTGAAAAGCGCGAAATTTCCCGGTTATTCCACGACTCTCTCGAAGTAAGGCTGTTTCTGCACGTCGGACGGGACGATCGGCCCTGTGGCGAACGTGAGAAATTCCCGGGCCGCCCGGCTCAACAAGGCCCCGTCCTTCCAGGCCACCACCACGTCGACCGGCTCGGGGACGGGGTCGGTGACGTTGCGGACGGCGATCTCGAGGCCCTCGTAGGTGATGTCGCTGCGCGGCCGCGACAGCAGCAGCGTCCAGCCCAGCCCCCGCCCGACGAACGCCCGGGACGTCTCGAAGTTGCGGGTCCGGTACACGACGTTCGGGGTGAAACCGGCCGCACGGCACACCCCGAGCCCGTGGCTCGAACTCGGCGGTGAATCGAGCAACACCATGGGCGAGTCCCCGAGGTCCCGCAGCCGGATGGGCCCACCGTCCACCGCCAGGGGATGCGCCGCGGGCAGCAGCACCCGGGGGTTGCGGTGCCCGATCACGACCGTGCCCAGCCCGGGCTGCGGATCCAGGGCGTACATCACGGCGACGTCCACCTCCCCGGACTCGAGCTGGGCGGTGAGCTGGGTCTGGTCGTCCTCGTGGAAATCGAGCTGCACGCGCGGGTGGGTGCGGATGAACCCCTCGAGCAGCGGGGGCAGCACGGTCGGTCCCAGCGACGGATAGCACCCGACCTTGACGCGCCCGACGACCTCGCCCGCCTCGGCGCGCGCGTCGGCCTGCAACTCCCCCGCCTGATGCAGCAGGATCCGGGCCCGTTCGAGAACGCCTTCGCCGGTGGGGGTGAGCTGGACGCCGCGGGCACGCCGGCGGATGCACAGGCGGGCACCGAGGGAACGTTCGAGCTCGGTGATCGACGAGGACACCGCCGACTGCGACATGCTCAGCACGTCCGCGGCACCGGCGATCGACCCCCACTCGGCGACCGCGACGAACGCCGCGAGCTGACGGAGCGTGTAGTGGGGCACCGGATCGACTGGGCTCATGGTGTCACCGTAGGCGCACCGACGTCCCCGCACCGACGATGCGGTGCGGGGACCGGGCACGGGGCCGTCAGCCGGCGGTCAGGTCGACGTCCTTGCTCTCCCTGACGAAGACGGCGAGAATCACGGCGCTCATCGCGCACAACGCGACCAGGTAGGCGACGACCGAGGTGATCGTTCCCGAACTCGCGAACAACGAGGCGACGATGACGGGGGTGAACCCGGCGCCGAGGAGACTGCCGATCTGGTAGCCGAGGGACGCCCCGGTGTATCGGGACCGGGTACCGAACTGCTCGGCCAGGAACGCCGGCATCGGGCCGAAGGTGAGCGACTGCAGCACCGAGCAGCTGATCACGAAGGCCAGCACGACCAGCAGGAAGTTGCCGGAGGACGCGAGCTGGAACAGCGGCCACGCCAGCACCACCATGCCGACGAACCCGCTCAGCATGACAGGCTTGCGCCCGTAGCGGTCCGACAGTCGCGCCGCGCCGAGGATGCCGAAGATCGCGAAGAACTGGCAGATCGCGAACGCATTCAGACCCTCCGACCGGGACACACCGTTCTCGGCCGCGTAACCGATGACGAATGTCGAGAACAACGCCTGGATCACGAACGGAGCGGTGCACACCAGCCCGGCGAGGACGAGGGTGCGCGGGGCACGCAGGATCGCCAGCAGAGGCATCGGCTCCGCCGCCCGGTCCTTCTTCTCGGCCGCCGCCTTCATTGCCTCTCGGAACAGCGGGCTCTCCGCGACCCGGGCGCGGACGAACAGACCGACGGCGAGCAGCACCGCCGAGAACAGGAACGGGATGCGCCAGCCCCAGGACAGGAAGTCGTTCTCGGGAAGCGTCGCCGCCAGTGCGAGCGCAAGCGTGCCGAGCACCGCACCGGTCGGGCCTCCGGCATTGGTGAAGGCGGCAGCGAATCCGCGATTGCGGTCGCCGGCATGCTCGAGCGACATCAGCGCCGCCCCTCCCCACTCCCCACCGATCGCGACGCCCTGGACGGCGCGCAGCACGATCAGCATGACCGCGCCCCAGGTCGGGATCGCGGGCACCAGCCCGATGAGGAACGAGGCCGCGCCCATGATCGACATGGACAGCAGCAGCATCTTCTTGCGGCCGATCCGGTCACCGAAATGCCCGAATACGATGCCGCCGAGGGGGCGCGCGATGTAGCCGATCGCGAAGGTCGCGTAGGACGCGATCAACGCCGCTGCCGGACTCAGGTTCGAGAAGAACACCGGTCCGAAGACGAGTGACGAGGCGGTCGCGTAGAGGATGAAATCGTAGAACTCGATGGTGCTGCCGAGGTAGCTGGAGAACACCACACGACGAAGATCGCTTCGCCGTTTCATCGTATCGACGGGGGCGGACGACTCCGATTCTGCGAGCGTCATGGATGGTCCTTTGTCCGGAGGGGAACTGTCGGGCGGCCGGGCAGGCGCGCCGACCGGGGGAATTCGGTGCGGGATCTCAGAAGGGATAGGACGGGACCTCACGGACCGCGGTTATCCAGCGTGTCTCGGTGAAGGCCTCGAAGCTGTTCGCAGCGCCACCGAAGCGAGCCCCGTTGCCGGAAGCTCCGAAGCCGCCGAACGGGATGTTGGCCTCGTCCGCCACGGTCTGGTCGTTGATGTGGGCGATACCGGTAGGGATCCGATCCGCCAATTCGAGCCCCCTTCCGATGTCGCGCGTGAAGATGCCGAGGGACAGTCCGTACTCGGAGTCGTTGGCGAGCTCGACAGCCTCGTCCGGCGTGGTGAACTCCACGACCGACGCGACGGGGCCGAAGACCTCCTGCGCGTAGGCCGGCGCGTCCAGGGGCACGTCCGCGAGGACGGTGGGCCGATAGTACAGACCTTCGTAGGTGCCGCCGGCGGCGAGTCTGGCTCCGGCATCGACCGAGGCGGTGACCAGCGCATGGATCTTGTCGAGCTGCCCCCGGTCGATGATGGGTCCCAGAGCGACCTGCTCCGTCATCGGATCACCCACCGGAAGCGCGGCCGCCTTCTCGGCGAGCTTGGCGACGAACTCCTCGTACACGGACGTGTGAACGAGGTGACGGCCGGTGGCCATGCAGATCTGTCCCTGGTGGAGGAAGGAGCCGGCAGCGGCGGCGGAGACCGTCGCGTCGAGATCGGCGTCGTCGAGGACGATGATCGCCGAGTTGCCCCCGAGCTCCAGGTGCACCTTCTTGAGGTGGCGGGACGCGGCGGCTCCGACGTGGCGGCCCGCGGAGGTGGAGCCGGTGAAGGAGATGGCGCGGACCCGCGGATCCTCGACGAGAGCTGCTCCCACATCGGCGCCACCGGGAAGAACCTGCAGGACGCCGGCGGGGAGCCCCGCCTCCTCGAAGATCCGGGCCAGCACGACGCCGCCGGAGACGGCGGTGCGCGGGTCCGGCTTGAGGATGACTGCGTTGCCGGTCGCGAGTGCGGGGGCGACCGATCGGATCGACAGGATCAGCGGGAAGTTGAAGGGTGCGATGACGCCGACCACTCCGACCGGGACCCGCTTGGACGTGCTCAGCAGCCGCGGAGTGACGCTCGGCAGGATCTCGCCGTGCGGGTGGGACGGCAGTGCTGCACCCTCGAAGCACTCCTGGGCGGCGACGTCGGTCTCGAGCGCGGCCTTGGGCCGCAGCGAGCCGGACTCACGCATGATCCAACGCTGGATCTCGTCCGCGTGGGTCTGCCACAACTCGCCGGCACGACGCATCACCGCGGCCCGCTCCGGGTGGGGAAGGGACGCCCACTCTCGTTGTGCGGCAACGGCTCGCGCGGCGGCTGCGTCGAGATCATCGGTGTTCGCGAGCCCGACGGTTCCGAGAGTCGTACCCGTCGCGGGTTCGACGACCTTGATCTCCCCCGCGCCGCCGGCCGTCCAACTCCCGGTGAAGATCCGGCCCTGCCATGCGGATTCGTCCAGAAATGCCATCAGGAACTCCTTGTTTTGCGGGTGCCGGACCTGCCGGCGGAACAGAGAACGGCGACGCGCAGAACGCCGGCGTCCGGGCACTCGAAGGTGCCGCACCAGTATGGGTCACATCACATGCTGTGAATAGCAGAATCAACTAGGGATATTGCACAGGAAAACTCGAGAATGCCTTCACGAAAACGTCCAGCGCGGCCGGCTCGGCCGCGCTGGACGGTGAGGGTTCGCCCGGGTCAGCGACCCGGCAGCGACATCGCCGACCAGGCGCTCAGTATCTGTGCCGGATCATCTTCGGGCGCAACGGGAGGCGCGGCGGGAAACCCCGAAGGCGTCCGCGAGAATCGCGGTGCCGGTGCAGGTTCCGGGCACCCTTCACGTTCCAGGAAGGTTCCGCGAGCGACGAGGTGCTCGTTCGCGGGGGCCTCGCTCATGGAGAGGACCGGTGCGACGCACGCGTCGGAACCGGCGAACACCTCCGACCATTCGTCTCTGGTCCGGGTCGCGAATGCCGCGGCGAATCGATCGCGAAGTTCGCGCCAGCGGCGCCGATCCCACTGCCCGGGCAGCGTTTCGTCCCCGTCGAGGCGGAGACCGGCAAGCAGCTGGGCATAGAACGGCGGCTCGAGGGCCGCGACGGCCACATACCGGTCGTCGGAGGTGCGGTACACGTCGACGAACGGCGCTCCCGAGTCGATGAGGTTCGTGCCCCGTTCGTCGTTCCAGGCACCACCGGCGAGCATCGAGAACGGGTTCGCCATCAGATGAGCCACACCGTCGACGATCGCGGCGTCGACGACCTGGCCCTTCCCGGACCGCTCACGCTCCCACAACGCGGCCAGGATTCCGGACACCAGATACATTGCCCCACCGCCGAAGTCACCGACCAGGCTCAGTGGAAGCTGCGGCGGACCCCCGGCGCGGCCGATCGCGTGCAGCGACCCGACCAGCGCCTGATAGGTCGGGTCGTGCCCGGCACGTTGCGCGAGCGGACCGTCCTGCCCCCATCCCGTCATCCGACCGTAGACGAGCCGGGGATTGCGAGCGAGGCAGGCGTCGGGCCCGAGTCCGAGACGTTCGGTGACGCCGGGCCGGTATCCCTCGATGAGAACGTCGGCGTGTTCGACGAGTTCGAGCGCGGCGGCGAGGCCGTCGGCACTCTTCAGATCGAGGGACAGCATCCGCTTCCCACGCTGGAGGGTGTCGAAGCGCGGGTCGATGGGCATGGCGAATCCCGCACCCGCCCGTTCGACACGGACGACATCGGCGCCCTGGTCGGCGAGGAACATCGCCGCGAACGGGGCAGGCCCGAGTCCCGCGAGTTCGACGACCTTGAGGCCGGCCAGCGGGCCCGCTCGGTGCTCTGTCATGGACTTGCTCTCCTCGAGTTGGGTACGCCGGCGGCGGGATGCCCCGACCGCCGGCGCCGATACCGATGGGTGTCAGGCGCTGACGAGTTGCCCGACGGTGACGATCTCCATTCCCGGGGTGATGTGGTCCGCGATGAACCGCTCGTTGAGCTCGATCCCGTAACCCGGGCCCTCGTTCGGGAAGAGCTTGCCGTCCTTGAAGATCGGCACGTTCGCGGCGATGTCGTTCTCGATGACCTGCTGCTCGTTCTCCCACTGGTTGTTGATGATCAGCGGACCGAGATTCTCGTGGGTGAACTGCGACGCCCAGTTGTTCGCGATCATCAGATGGGCGGACGGGCTGGCCTCGAGACCCGATCCGATCATGCAGCCGCTGTAGACCGCCATGTCGGCGAGGCGCGCCATCGTGAGCCAGCGCTGCGCCTTGACGAGACCGCCGGCCTTCTGCATCTTGATGAACAGTCCGTCCGCCGCGCGGCGCTCGATGATCTCGCGGATGTTGTACAGCTCCTGAGCGGATTCATCGGCGAACACCGGTGTCTCGATCCGGCCGCGCAGCCGGGCCATACCTTCGATGTCCCAGTGCGGAACAGGCTGCTCGATGCACTCCATCCGGAACTCGTCGAGACGGCGCATCGTCTTGAGTGCTTGATCGTAGTTCCAGAAACCGTTGGCATCGACGACGATACGTGCACCGGGACCGAGTGCGGCGCGTACTTCGCGGACATTGTCGACATCGTGGTCGGAGTTGCCGTCGGACTTGAGCTTGATCAGCGAGTACCCCTGCTCGTGAGCCGCAACCGCCTCGGCCACGATCTGGTCCGTCGGCCCCGCGGACGCCACCCAGCCCTGCACCGATGCCTCGATGTTCTTGCCGCCCAGCAACTGGTAGACCGGAACGCCGAACGCCTTGCCCTTGAGATCGTGCAACGCGAAATCGACGAGCGCCTTGGCCTGGTTGTTGTCGCGGACGAAGGTGTCCATCTGCCCGACGATCTTCTCGATGTTGAGCGGGTCCTGGCCGATGAGGAACTGCGGCGCGATGTGCTTGGCGATCATCGCGATCATCGAATCCTGTGTCTCACCGCGGTACCACGTCGAGGTGTCCCCGGAATCGCCGTAGCCGACGATGCCCTCGTCGGTGTACACCTTGAGCACCACCGAATGAATGTGTGTGATCCGGGTTCCCGGCATGATGAACGGCTTGACCAGCGGGGTGGAGACCGGGGTCAGTTCGACCTTGGTGATGATCATGAGGTCTGCTCCTGCAGTGTGGGAAGGACGGTGGCGCCGGCAGCGGCCAGTGCACCGAGATCGTTGCTGTCGAGACCGAGTTCTCTCAGAACCTCGGTGGTGTGTTCACCGGTCAGCGGGGCCGGACGTGTGATCGCCCCGGGGGTGCGGGACAACTTGGCGGGGATCCCCGGCACCGTGACTTCCCGGCCGCTGACCGGGTGCTCCACGGTCGGGAGCATGTCGCGGGCCGCGAAGTGCGGGTCGGCGAAGATGTCCTCGGCGTCGAAGATCGGACCCAGCGGCACCTTGCCGCCCAGCAGGTCGATCAGTTCCGCAACCGTGTGCCGGCGGGTCCAGTCGTTGACCACCTCGTACACGGCGTCGCGGTTCTCCCAGCGAGCGTGATCGGTAGCGAATCGCGGATCGTCCACGAGCTCCGGCCGGCCCATGATCGCGGCGAGTTTCGCCCACTGCGGGTTGTGCGGAGCACCGAGTGCGACGACACCGTCCGACGCCTCCACCGTGTCGAAGGGAGCGAAACCCTGCAGCTGGTTGCCGATCGGTGTGGGCACCTGCCCGGTGTGCCCGTACGTGTTGACGACGACCTCCGAGATCGCGAGCACGCTGTCGGCCATCGCGACGTCGACGTACTGGCCACGACCGCTGCGTTCCGCCTCACGCAGGGCGGCGAGGATGCCGAATGCCGCGAACAGCCCGGGAACGGTGTCACCGACACCGGAACCCACACGAACGGGGTGCTCGGCATCGCGGCCGGTGATGGACATCAGCCCACCCATGGCCTGTGCGACGATGTCGAATGCGGGCCAGTGCGCGTACGGGCTTTCGCCGCCGGGCTTGTCCCCGAAACCGCGGATGGAGGCGTAGACCAGTCTCGGATTCCGCGCCGCGAGGGTCTCGTAGCCGAGTCCGAGGCGTTCCATGACGCCCGCACTGAAGTTCTCGACGAGCACGTCGGCATCGTTCACCAGGCGCAGCAGAACGTTGCGGGCCTCGGGCTTCTTGAGGTCGAGCACGACGCTGCGCTTGTTGCGATTGGCGGACTGGAACACCCCGCCGTAGTCGCGAGGCTCGTCGTCGGAGCCGAACGGCCCGGTGTACCGGAGGAAATCGCCACGCGGAGGCTCGATCTTGATGACATCGGCGCCCTGATCGGCAAGAAGCGAAGTACAGAACGGTCCGGCGAGCGCTTGGGTCAGGTCGATCACCCGCACCCCGTCGAGAGCACGCCGTCCGGCGGCCCGGCGGCTCACAGCGTGGCCTCACGTCCGAGCAGGGCACGTCCGATGACGACCTTCTGGATCTGCGGAGTACCCTCGCCGATCTCGAGGCCGGACACGTCGCGCAACATGGCCTGCAGCGGAAGCTCCTCCGCGAACCCGGAGTGCCCGTGGGCGACGACGCAATCGCGGATAGTCTGCAGCGACACGTCGGTGGCATAGAGCTTGGTCATCGCGGCCTCCTTCGTGAAGGGCCTGCCGGCGTCGGCGAGCGACAGGGCACGGTAGGTCAGCCACCGCGCGGCCTCGAGCTTGGTCGCGTTCTCGGCAATGGGGAAGGAGACCCCCTGGAACGACGAGACGGGCTTCCCGAACGCCTTGCGGCTCTTGACATATTCGATCGTGATGTCGAGCGCCTTGCGCGCGACGCCGGTGGACATGAGACCGATGACCGAGCGCGTGTAGTCGAATTCGCTCATCACAAGCCGGAATCCGTTCCCGACACCGCCGATCACGTACTCGTCGGGAACGAACACGTCGTCGAGGAACACCCCGGCGCGGCCGAGCGGCTTCCATCCGGCGTCGGGGAACTTCTGCATGCTCACGCCCTTTGCGTCGAGCGGCACGAGGAATGCGGTGACGCCGGAGTCCTCCGGCCCCTCGCCCCGCGCCTTGACGAACGTGATCATCGCCTTGGCGTGCGGCGCGAACGTGATGGAGGTCTTCTCACCGTTGAGCTTCCAGCCGCCCTCCACGCGTTCGGCCTTGGCGCGCATGGCCATCGCGTCGGAGCCCGATCCCGGTTCCGTCAACCCGAGTGCGACGACGTGGCGGCCCTCGACGATGCCGCGCACCCAGTCGCGCGCCACGTCGGGCGCGAGGAAGCGCTCGAGCAGTGGTCCGGTGAGGTTGTTGGTGTAGGCGAGCTGCGAGGCGTAGAAGTTCGCGTACGCGAGTTCCTCGTGCGCGATTCCGAGGTGTGTCTTGGTCATGCTCTCGCCGATCCTCCCCACCCCGCCGTTCTCCTCGGACACCCCGAGTCCCAGAAGGCCCTGGGCCGCCATCTTCTCGGCCAGATCCCACGGGAATTCCTCGCTGTGAGCCCGCTCGAGGTAGCTGTCCGCATGCGGCGCAGCGAATTCCCGTACCCATTGGGCGAATTCGTCGTACTCGGGAGCGAAGAGGACCGGGGGGTGCAGAGCGGACGTGTCTGACGACATGGAAATCTCCTCGAATCTTGCTGGATGGCAACGGACGGTCGGATCCGCTGCGACTGCGCGTGCGTCCCATCCGCGGTGCGGTGCGATGGACCCAGTATGTCCGCCGTCACTAACACTGAAAAGAACAAGAACCGAGTGATATTTATGAGTAAAACTGTGTATTGCGTCAGAGTGTGGCCGCGCGCTCGGTCGCGAACGCGAGGAATGCACGCGCGACCCTGCTCAGCAGGACATCGGGCCGCCACGCGATCACGAGGCGGACCGGTTCCAGTGCCGGCCGCTCGATGGGACGCAGAACGATCTGCATGCCCCCGTACGTGCGATCCAGCTTCGGCCGACTCAGCATCACGGTCCAACCCAAGCCGCGGCCGACGAACGCGCGCACCGTCTCGTAGTTCGCCGAGCGATAGCCGATCCGGGGAGTGAAACCCGCCAGGGCGCACACCTGCAGCGCGTGGTTCGAACTCGGCGCGGCGTCGAGCAACACCATCGGCTCGTCGGCCACGGATACGAGATCGACCGGCCCGGGATCGTCCGCGAGACGGTGTTCCGCCGACACCACCAGCGCAGGATTGCGCGTCCACAGGGTCGCCGTTCGCCACTGGCGGGGAATATCGAGGTCGTACACGATGACCGCATCGAGTTCTCCGCGCTCCAGCGCAGCTTCGAGTTCATCGGCCATCGCTTCCCGGAACTGCAGGGTGACGCCCGGATGGCTACGCCGGAACTCGTACAGCAGAGGCGGCAGAATCGTAGGCGCCACGGTGGCGTAACACCCGATGACCAGCCGGCCCTTCAGTTCACCACCGGCGCCCGCGGTCTCGGCCTCGATATCGGCAGCCTGCTGCAGCAGTGCCCGCGCCCGAACCAGGACCGATTCGCCGGTCGGAGTGAGTTGCACGCCGTGGGCGCGCCGCCGCACACAGAGCTGGGCGGACATCGCCTTCTCCAGCTCCGTGACGGCCAGCGACACAGCCGACTGGGACACCAGCAGGCGGTCCGCGGCGGCGCTGATCGTGCCGGTTTCCGCGACCGCGACGAAAGCGACCAGCTGTCGCATGGTGAACGCCGGGGCACGGTCGAGACTCATGCCCCGATGATAGGAGCCTGCCCATGCCCCCTCGGCGCCCGCGACAGATGCCGCTCGAGGATCGGGCCGATCACCGCGAGACCCGCAGGACCGGTGAGTTGCTCGTGGGACAGCGGCACCGGGCACTCGACCACACCTTGCGTCACGTGTTCCTTCCAGGCGGAGGCGCCGGTGTCCCGATCGAGATCCCGGCCGCTGTCCGCGGCGGCGCTGAAGTACAGGAGGTCGACGCCGTCGAGCACCCCGGGGCGGTGTGCGAGCGCGAGGTCGACGAGTTCCCCGTACACGCGGTAGAGGGTTTCGAGGTCGGCCGCGGTCAGGGCAGCGAAGATGCCGCCCTTCGCGTGCAGCAGCTCCGCGACGGTCTCGAAGGTCGGCTCGGCACCGGCGGCCGGGAGGTCGTCGACGTCGCCGAACTCTTCGAGCAACCGGCCGATCGTGGGCCGCTCGGCGATCGTCCCGGTCAGCACGCGGGTGTCCAGCATGGCGAGGGTCGCCACGTCGTCGCCGGTGCTGCGCAGGCGCATCGCGATCTCGTGCGCGATCTGCCCGCCGATCGAGTAACCGACCAGGTGGTACGGGCCCGTCGACTGCACGGACCGAATCTCCCGGACGTAGCGGTCGGCGAGGTCTTCGAGGGACGCGAACCTGGTGTCGGGTTCGGTGAGCGCCGGCGCCTGCAGCCCGTAGACAGGGCGGTCGTCGCCGAGGTACTGGGCAAGGCCGGCGAAGCACCAGGCCAATCCGATCGCCGGGTGGATGCAGAACAGGGGTTCCGCGGTACCGGGGCGCAGCGGCAACAGGACCGAGACCGCCGCTCGTGCCGCGTCCGGGTCGGTCGATGCGCCGCCGCTGTCGATTCGGCGGGCGAGGGTAGCGGGGGTCGAATGCGTGAAGATCCACTGCACCGGAATCTCCGCTCCCGTCGATTCCCGCAGGCGGGCAACGACACCGGTGGCGGTCAACGAGTTCCCGCCGAGGGAGAAGAAGTTGTCGTCCGCGCCGACGCGAGTCACCGCGAGTTCGGCCGAGAACGCTTCGGCCACCGCAGTTTCCGTTCCTTCGCGCGGTACCCGGAATTCGGTTGCACCGCAACGGAAGTCCGGCTCCGGCAACGCCGCCCGATCCACCTTCCCGTTCGCCGTCACCGGCACCGCGTCGATCACCGACACGACGGACGGCACCATGTGCGGCGCCAACCGCGTCCCCACCTGCGCCAGCACCGCCACCGGATCCAGCTCCGCGGCTGGTTCCGGCACCACGTATCCGACGAGCCGATCGCCGGCACCCCGGTGCACCGTCGCCACGGCTTCTCGGACACCGTCGCACGCCCGCAGCGCGGATTCGATCTCGCCGAGTTCGATGCGGAACCCGCGGACCTTCACCTGCTGATCGGAACGGCCCACGTAGTCGAGTTCGAGCGTCCCGTCGTCGCGGCGGCGCCACCGCACCAGATCCCCGGTGCGGTACATGCGCTGCCCCTTCGGTCCCGCGACGAAACGCGAAGCGGTCAGTCCGGCGCGATTGCGGTAGCCGCGGGCCAAGCCGGGACCGGACAGGTACAGCTCCCCCACCACCCCGACGGGGACCGGCCGCAGCCGGTTGTCGAGCACGAGTTCGGCGAATCCGCGGATGGGGCGGCCGATCGTGACGGGTTCCCCGCTCTGCAGTGCGTGCCCCGCGTTCGACTGGATCGTCGTTTCCGCCGGGCCGTAGGTGTTGACCATGGTCCGGCCCGGCGCCCACCGGGCGACGAGTTCCGGCGGGCAGGTCTCGCCACCGACGATCACCGTGTCGAGCCGGTCGAGTCCGGCCGGATCCACCGTGCCCAGCGCCGCGGGGGTCAAGGCCGCGTGCGTGACCTGTTCCCGGGCGAGCAGGTCGGCCAGTTCCCGACCACCGAATACCCCGGGCGGGGAGATCACCGAACATCCACCGGATCCGAAGGCCCACAGCATCTCCAGCACCGCCGCGTCGAAACTCGGCGACGCCGCGTGCAGCACACGTGCGTGCGGACCGAGCCCGAACCGAGCGCACTGTTCTGCCACCAGGTTCGCGAGTCCCGCATGGGTGACCGTCACGCCCTTGGGGATCCCGGTCGACCCGGACGTGTAGATCACGTACGCGGGATGGTCCACCCGCAGCGGACGGACCCGCTCAGCGTCGACGATCGGGTTTTCCGGCGCTCCAGTGTCTTCCGGCGTTCCCGCATCTTCCGGCGTTTCGGCGAGCAGCCACGGCACCGAATCGGGGAGGCGATCGACCGCGTCGGGTGTGGTGAGGCCGAGCGAGGCGCCGGAGTCGGTGAGCATGTGCTCGATCCGCCCGGCCGGGTATCCGGGGTCGACGGGGACGAACGCGGCTCCGGTCTTCGCGACCGCCCACACCGCCAGCACCGACTCCACCGACCGTGCCATGCCGATGGCAACGCAGGTCTCGGGTCCGGCTCCCAGTGCAATCAGATTGCGCGCGAGACGGTTCGACCGGTCGTCGAGCTCACCGTAGGTCACGCGACGATCTCCGCACACGATCGCGGTCGCCGAGCGATCACCTGTTCCCGCGGCGAGAAGGTCGGGCAGCGTCGCCGGCGAGACGCCGGGTTCGCCGAACACCGGGACGAGCTGAGCATGCTCGACGGGGCCGAGCAGGTGCAGCCGGTCCAGGCACACGTCCGGTTCGGTCGCGACGGTGTGGACGATGCGCAGCACGCGGTCGAGGATTTCCTCCATCTGCCGGTGATCGAACAACTCGGGCAGGTACTTGATCGACAGGTGCAGCCGATCGTCGACGTGCGCAACCAAACCCATCGGATAGTGCGCCGCGTCCGCACCCGAGACATCCACCACCCGCATCCCCGCGATGTCCGTCTCCGCCGTCAACCCCCCACGATCGACCGGATACGACTCGAACACCGTCATCGTGTCGAAC